>NZ_AKFJ01000020.1 GCF_000272475.1 Novosphingobium sp. Rr 2-17 | reverse complement strand
CCGTGGGATCAAACACCTAGCGCTCCTTGGACTTGCTGCGCGCAGCTGCAACGAGGCCGCGCAGTGTCGGCAGGTCTACTGCGCCCGCTATGGCCTGCGGGCCGACGATCAGCGCTGGCGTCCCAGCGAATCTGAACGATTCGGCAATGGCATCGGTGCGGGCAAGCAGGGCATCGATCTCTGCGCCGTGGGCCTCCAGGTCGCGTTGCAGACGCGGCCAATCGACCTTGGCTCTGGCAGCAGCTGCCCTGATCCCGGCGCTGTCGAGCCGCGCCGGTGAGGTCATCAGCGCCTCATGGAAGGCGGCATGCCTGCCTTGCCATTTACTTGCGACGGCTGCCCGTGCCGCCTCTCGGGAGGCTGGTCCGAAGATCGGCCAATCGCGGTACACCATCCGCACCTTCGGGTCGGCGGCAAGCAGCGCGTTCAGCACCGGTTCCATGGTGCGGCAATAGGGGCAATTGTAATCGAAGAACTCGACGATAGTGACGTCGTAGCTGGCGCCGGCGCGCTTGGGCGCGACGGGATCATCCACGACCGCCTTGCGCGACAGGTCCGGTCGCTGTTGCGCGCCCGCAGACGTGATCGGCAACGCACAGGCGACGGCGGCGAGCAAACCGTGAGAGAGAAGGCTGCGGCGGTTCATCGGTGTTTCCTTGCCATGTTAATTCCGTCGTCGAGCGCGGCGCGCGATAGCTCGCCGAGTTGGAGCTGCACGATCGTGCCGTCCGCGGCGACGAAGGCGGTTGCGGGGTAGCCGGCCACCTTCAAGGCGCGGGAAAGGCCGCGAGCGGGATCGAGCGCGACATGATCGGCACCGATGCCTGCACCGGTGAGGAACCGTGTCACGGTCGCCGGCGGCTCGCCTTGATCGGCGAGCAGGATCGGCACTTCTCCAGGGTGAGACGCGGCGGCATCGAGCATTGGCAACTCGCGCCGGCAGGGGCCACACCACGTCGCCCAAAGATTGACCACGAAGGGGCGGCCCCTGAAGCGATCTAGCGGGAGCGGCGCGCCCGCCGGGGTTGTCAGTGCGAGGTTATAGGGAAACGGGCCGTAGCTCACAGGCAGGATCAGCGCCTGCAGTGTGAACCAAAGGCCGCCTGCCGCTGCCAGTGTTGCCCAGCCTATTGCCAAAGCGCGCGTTCGGCCGAGCCGGAAGGCCAGTGTTCCCGCAGCGCCAGCAAGCCCGGCGAAAGCCGAAAACCCGCCCTGCCAAACGGCCAAGATGGACAGCGGAGCATGGGCGTAGCTTGCCCAGTGCTCCGCGACATAGCCGATCCGGGCCATAACCAGGCCAACAACGACCGCACTGGTAGCAACCGCTGATAGCTGCGGAAAGCGGAACCGTCCCGCAAGCGCTGTCAGTCCCAGGAACACAGCGATGCATAATATCGCCAGTCCGCGATCTGCAGCAATCATAAGTGGCCCGATGACAAACGCACCGTCCATCAGACGAAGGAGGCCGCGCTTTTCCAGAGCATGTAGGCTGCGACAACGAAGATCAGCACCGCGAAGACCGTGGTGAGCGTGCTGCCTGTGCCCAGACGCCTGGCAATCCGCGTGCCCATCAACCCGCCGGCAACCCCACCGCCGATAAAAGCAAAGGCGAGCGGCCAATCGACGAGCCCGGAGAAGGCATAGTTGGCCGCAGTCGTCAGTCCGAACGCAGTGACGGCGACCAACGACGTGCCGACAGCGTTCAGGATCGGCATGCCCGTCGATCCGATCAGTCCGGGAACGATCAGGAAACCACCGCCAATGCCAAAGAAGCCCGAGAACAGCCCGGTGCCCAGGCCGTAGCCCAGGACTTTGGGCGCTTTCTCCCGATTGCATTCCGCTCCCGGATTTCCGGCATCGCCGCGCCCGCGAAGCATCAGTACGCCGACGACGACCATGACGAGCGCGAACAGGAAGAGGAGCTTGCCACCATCGACGGCCTTGCCTGCGGTGGATCCCAGCAGCGCCCCGATAACGCCGGCAGTCGCATACATGCCGCCGCACCGCCATTTGACGGTATGCGCTTTGGCATGACCGATCAGGCCGGTCGCTGCATTGGCCGCCACGGCGAACGCGCTCGTCCCGATGGCGAGGTGGGCGTTCGGGACGCGTACCAGATAGACCATGAGGGGCACGGCGAGGATCGAGCCGCCGCCCCCCACCAACCCCAGGGTGAATCCCACCAGGCCGCCGGACAAGGCGCCCAGCACATACTGTATCGGCTCAAGCGTCATGCCGCTGTGTCGATTTTTTGAGGGGCAGCCATCCACTCGCGACCCTTTAGCATACCGTGCCAATAGATCGGAGGCAGCATTCGCTCCTTCAGGAACCAGGCGGCGCGGCTCGGGCGCGTTCCATCCACCAGCCAGGATGGAAAGGTGGGTAGCAGTTTTCCCCCATAGCCGAACTCGGCCAGGACGATCTTGCCGCGTTCGACCGTAAGCGGGCATGAGCCGTAGCCATTGTAGTGGGCAACGGGGGGCTTGCCGTCGAGCGCGGCCAGCGCGTTGACCGCGACGACGGGCGCCTGCTGGCGCGCTGCCGCTGCTGTCTTGGCATTGCTGGTGCCTGCGGCGTCGCCCAAGCCGAAGACGTTTTCGTATCGCTTATGGCGCAGCGTGGCCTCATCGACATCGACGAAACCACTTGCAGCCGCGAGCATGCTGTTGGCAACGACGTCGTGCGATACCTGAGGCGGCACGACGTGAAGCATGTCGAACTCACGTTCGATCCGCTCGCACGCGCCGTCCGGCTTGTGCTCGAACGTGGCGATCCGCCGATCGCCATCGACTGCGACCAGATTGGATTCGAACCTGAGATCTATCCCATACTTCTCGACATATTCCATCAGGGCCGGAACGTACGTGGCGACCCCGAACAGGGCGTTACCGGCATTATGGAACTCAACGTCCATCGCCGGAAGAACGCCGCTGTCGCGCCAGATATCGCAGGAGAGGTACATCGCCTTCTGCGGCGCGCCTGCGCATTTGATCGGTATGGGCGGCTGCGAGAACAGCGCCCTTCCCTGCCGCAAGGCTTTGACGAGTTGATAGGTGTAGGGTGCCAGATCGTACCGATAGTTGGAGGTGACGCCATTGCGGCCAAGGGCCTCAGGCAGCCCGTCGATCTTCTCCCATGCCAGGCGCAGCCCGGGCGCAACGACCAGGACGCGATAAGTCAGCGTGCTACCGTCTCCCAACACGATTGCGTTGCTGTCGGGATCGATGGTGGTCGCGGGCCACTGTATCCACGCAACGCCCTTGGGCATCACGTCGGCCTGGGCCTTGCGAGTTTGTTCGGGAGTGAAGATGCCGGCCCCGACCATCGTCCAGCCGGGCTGATAGTAGTGGTCCGTCGCCGGGTCGACGATCGCGATCGTCACCTTGGGGTTACGCTTGAGAATGCTGGCTGCGGTCGCGATGCCGGCGGCTCCACCCCCGATGATGACGACGTCGTAGCTCATTTGCCCGACCCTTTGGAACGGCGCTTCAAAGCCGACTTCAACTCCGCAAGATCGTACCCCGCCGCCTTTGCCTGGGCGATGATCGTCGCCGGATCGGCGCGATCGGCCTCGGCCAAGGCCCACAAAGTGGCCGCCCGCATGCCGCTTCGGCAGAAGCCGAGCGTCGGCTGCGGGAGCGCGCTGAGCACCTCCTTCATCCGGTCTGCATCGGCGTCGGTCGCCTTGCCGGGCGCGATCGGGATATGGGCGAATGCCAGCCCGTGCTCGCGCGCCAGTTCAGCCATCTCGTCTGCGGTCGTCTGACCCGGCTCCTCGCCGTCAGGACGGCTGGAAATGATCGAGCGGTATCCCGCCTGCGCGGCAGCGGCGAGGTCGTCCCGGGTCAGCTGCGGCGCGACGGAAAAGGACGATGTGATTTGCTTGAAGGCCATGTGACCTCTCCTGTCAGTTCAAGCCGAACGGCTGGGCGAAAGCGCAAAGCGGTGAATGGCCGCGCCAAGGGCCATCGCCGCGACGAAGGTCAGCGCCGGCACGGGTTGGATCGCCAGCGCGGCAATGGCGGGCCCTGGGCACAGCCCTACGAGGCCCCAGCCGATCCCGAACAAGGCGGCGCCTGCGATAAGGCGCCGATCGATCGGCGAGGTCGTCGGCGTATGGAACTGCTCGGCCGCGATCGGCGCGGAGCGACGCCGTACCACGAACCAGGCGATGGACATCGGCAGGATCGCACCTGCCATTACGAACGCGAGCGTAGGATCCCATGCTCCGGCTACATCGAGGAACGCGCGTACACGCGCCGGATCCATCATGCCCGATACGGCAAGACCGGCGCCGAACAGCATCCCACTGATGAGCGAAATCAGATTCTGGCGCATCACAGAGCCACCCCCGCCAGCCGCATGATCGTGACCGTAGCGATGCCGCTCGCCATGAACGTGACGGTCGCGACGATAGACCTCGGCGACAGGCGTGAAAGTCCGCACACGCCATGACCGCTGGTGCATCCGGCCCCTAACCGAGTTCCCAAACCGACGATGAGGCCGGCGATGGCGATCAGCCCTAACGATGTCGGAAACCGCGCCGCCACTTCGAAGTTGGCGGCGACCAGAGCAGCCCCCAAAGGCAACCCGACAGTAAACAGCAGCGCCATCGTCCACGGCGGCCCTCCTTCGGACAGCCCCAGCACCCGCGCGAAGATCCCGCTGACACCGGCAATGCGGCCGTTACCCAGCAGCATGATGGCCGCGGCAATACCGATCATCAGCCCGCCGACGAAGCCCTCGATCGGCATCGCGTGCGCAAAGCCGGGCATCACAGCACGTCCAGTGGGATCTTGAGGTAGCGGGTGCCGTTGGCTTCCGGCTCGGGCAGATGACCACCGCGCATGTTCACCTGGATCGATGGCAGGATGAGCTTGGGCATCGACAAGGTGGCGTCCCTGCTGGTTCGCATCGCGACAAAGTCGTCCTCCTCCACCCCCTCATGAACATGGACGTTTCCGACCCGCTGGGCGCCGACGGTCGTCTCCCAGACGTACTGGTCGCGACCGACTGCTTTGTAATCATGGCAGAGGAACAGGCGCGTTTCGTCCGGCAGTTGCATCAGTCGGCGGATCGAACGGTAAAGCTGCCGGGCGTCGCCGCCCGGAAAGTCTGCCCGGGCAGTGCCGTAATCGGGCATGAACAGTGTGTCGCCGGTGAAGACGGCGTCGCCGATCACATAAGCCATGTCTGCCGGCGTGTGTCCGGGCACATGCAGCGCTATGGCTTCGATGTTGCCGATGCTGAAACGGTGACCGTCCTCGAACAGCCGGTCAAATTGCGAGCCGTCCCGCTCGAAATCAGTGCCAGCGTTGAATATCGTTCCAAACACGGCCTGCACACGGATAATCTCGCGGCCGATCGCAAGCTGCCCGCCTAGGATCTGCTTCAGATAGGGCGCTGCCGACAAGTGATCGGCATGGGCATGCGTTTCTAGCAGCCAGTCGATGGTCAGCCCTTCGCTGTGGACATAGGCAATAACAGCATCTGCCGAGGCCGTGTTCGTGCGACCGGCAGCCGCGTCGAAATCCAGGACGCTGTCGATGATCGCAGCCTTCTTCGTGGTCGGGTCCGAGACGACATACGTTGCGGTGTGCGTCGCTTCATCAAAGAACGAACGGACAACTGGCGATCCTGCCCCCCTGCTTCGGGCAGTCTGTGCGGCGGCTTCGTTCAGGACCAGGTCCATCACTATCTCCATTTATCAATCTCACGATTTAAGTAGGTGTGTAATCGACTTGCGTCAATGGGGCACTCGTGTCATCTGAGAATCATGGAAACGATAGATGCGAACATGCCGCGCTCGTTGCGCATCGGCGACATCGCCCCGAACTTCATCGCCCGCACGACCCAGGGCGAAATCGCGCTCGATCAGTTTCGTGGTCGCTGGCTCGTGTTTTTCTCGCATCCTGCCGACTTCACGCCGGTCTGCACGAGCGAATTCGTCGCCCTCGCCAAAGCGGCACCCTGCTTTGAAGAACTCGACTGCGCGCTGCTCGGGCTGTCGGTGGACAGCCTCTATTCGCACGTCGCCTGGATGCGCGCGATCAGGGATCTCTTCGGGGTCGAGGTGCCGTTTCCTGTGATCGAGGATCCCTCGCTGGCGGTAGGATATGCTTACGGAATGCTCGACGAGCAGGCCAGTGACGCGTCCACCGTGCGGGCAACCTACTTTATCGATCCCGAAGGGATCATCCGCGCGCTCACTTGGTATCCGATGAATGTCGGGCGATCGATCGACGAGATGCTTCGCATGGTAAGGGCATTGCAGCGTTCAGCAGATGGCGAGGTGTATACCCCTGCCGACTGGCAGCCGGGCGATGACGTGCTTGTCCCTCCGGCTTTACCGGTTGGTCCAGGGGGTGATTGGTTCCACCAGACAAAGGCTGACCGATGACGGCTATTTATCAATCCCGTGCCCTTGCCAACGTCGCGGTCGAAAAGCTGCGCGTGTTCGCTCAGCCGCAGCGTCTGATGATCCTGTCCTATCTGCTCGGCGGTGAGCGGCAGGTGGCGGACATCGAAGCGGCCACTGGTGTGACCCAGCCCGCGCTCAGCCAGCAGCTTGCCGAGCTGCGGCGGGCCGACCTCGTGAAGACCAGGCGCGAGGCCAAGCAGGTCCATTACCGCCTTGCCGACGATGCGTCGGCGCTGTGCGTGCGCACCCTCGAGGCGATGTTTGGCGCGGATGACGCGCCCTCAGCCCCGACTGAGCCCCCCCGCCGCCCGATGCAACCACGCGAGCCCGCGGCTGCTACCCGCCCCCCGAACGTCGGCGCTGCTGTATTTGCGAGGATCGGCTGACGATCCTGACCATGAGAGGTAAGTACCGATGCGCTTCCGGACATTCGCCGTGGCTGGATTGATTGCAATGGCGAGCGGAACTGGCGCTATGCCCGCCGGAGCGAAGCAATCTGTGATTTCGGACTTCGGGGCGATTACGTCCGTAGAAGGTGCCGGAGAGCGGCCCGACCGCTCACTGCGATATCGCGTGCTCTTCAGCGTGACGAAAGCTGCGGCAACGCCGGACAAGATCAACCCTTCGCTAGAGAAAGTAGCACGGTTCCTGAACCTGCTTGGAGCAGACGGAGTGAGGCCCGCACCGGGCGACGTGGTCGTAATTGTGCATGGCCCCGCTACGCCGATCGTCGTCGACGACGCGGCTTATGCGAAAACAACCGGAAACTCCATGAATCCGAATCTTGCCTTGATCGGTGCGCTGACGCGAGCGGGTGTCTCGGTGCGGGTGTGCAGCCAGGCGCTGGTCGGAAATAAGATCGCCCCCGCTACGGTCGATAAGGTAGTCCATGTCGACGTATCGGCACTGACGACGATGGCATCGTTGCAGTTACGCGGGTGGGCGCTCATCCCAGACTGACCGTACCGTCATACCACCGTTTGCAGGACGGCAGCTATCCACGTCTGCGGTCCCAAAGCGCCGCTCTGCTTACACCCATCATCACGACCATTCGAACCACTGGTCTGATGAGCTTCGATGGATGCTGTCAACGACCTTGTCGTAGCTGCCGGCTTCAACCACGGATCGGGGCGGTTCAGGATACGGATCACAGCACGTTCCTTCATTGCATGGGGCGGAAGCGTCAGCCGCCCAGTCCGCGCTGGAGCTGGATCTGGGCGAGCAGCGTGGCGATGCGCTGCCGCAAGCGCGTGGTCTCGGCCACGACCGTCGCCGCGCGCGCCTCGAGCACGGGCGTCGCGGCGATGTCGCCGCGGCGATAGCGCGCATCGAGCGCGGCCATGGTTCGTTGTCGCGCTTGCACTTCGGCATCGGCGAGCTCGCCGCGGGCTTGCAGGGTGCGCAAGACGCCGAGCGCGTCGTCGATCTCGCGCCACGCCGAACGCACCGTCTGCTGATAGTACAAGGCCGCACTGCGCTGTTCCGAACGGCGCAGTTCGACCTGCCTGCGGATTCGTCCGCCATCGAAGATCGGCAACGACAGGCTCGGCCCGATGCTGGTGCTGCGCGCGTTCCAGCCCAGATCATCGAGGTTGAGCACGTCGAGGCTGAACAGCCCGGTCAGACTTATGCTCGGGTAGAACTCCGCTTGGGCAACCCCAATCGCCGCAGTCGCGGTGTGGAGCTGCGCTTCGGCCGCCACGATGTCGGGACGATTTTGCGCAAGCTCCGAGGGCATCCGTAGCGCAGGCGCCCCCGGCACCGGCAGCACGTAGGCGTCGCTCGGATCGATTGGCTGCTCATCGGGCCCGGTGCCGATCAGCACCGCCAGCGCGCGGCTGGCGCGGGCGATCTGATCGTCGAGATCGAGGCATTCGTCGCGAATCTGCCGGTCGCGCGATTGCACCTCGGCGAGGTCCATCGGTGTCGCCAGCCCCCGGTCGGTCAGCGTGGCGGCGATGGCGATGGTTTGTCTGGCCAATGCCTGACGCTGCTCCGCGAACCGCCGTTCAGCCCACAAACCCCGCAGTTGGAAATAGCTGCGCGCCACCTCGGCCTGAACCGATAGCCGGACGCCACGTGCCTCCGCGTCGGTCGCTGTGAGCTTGGCCTGCGCACCTTCGATCTGGCGCCGGTGCTTGCCCCACAGATCGAGCTCCCAACTTGCGCCGGCGCCGAAGCTGTAAAGGTTGAAATCGACGCTCTTGGGCGACTGCGGTACGCTCGTGAGGCCGAGCAAGGGCGCCGCGATCGCGGCTACGCCCTCGGTGCCGATCCGTTCGCGGCTATAGCTGGCCTGCCCGGATACGGTCGGCAACGCTTCCGCCTTCGCCAACCCCTGCGTGGCGCGCGCCGCCGCAATCCGCTCGAGCGCCATCTGTATGTCGAGGTTGGCGGTGCCGGCCTTGTCCTCGATCGCGTCCAGCACCGGATCGCCGAACACCCGCCACCACCGCGCATCCGACGGCGCGGCCAACGCTGTGACGGTGCTCCCCTGCCATGTCACCGGCAAGGCCGGAGTCGGGCGCACGAAATCGGGTCCGACAGTACACCCTGTCATTGCCGTGAGGCCAAGCAGGGCTGAGACGACACAAGGATTACGCATGAGATGGCTCCGGTTTCCGGCCGCGATCGAACGCGAGCGCATACAGGGCCGGCAGCGCGAGCAGCGTGAGCAGCGTCGCGCCGATCAGCCCGCCGATCATCACGATCGCCATCGGCCCCCAGAAGATGTTGAAACATAGCGGGATGAACGCGAGCACGGCGGCAAGCGCGGTGAGCACCACGGGGCGCGACCGAGCGACCGTTGCGGTGATGATCGCCCCGCGCAGGTCGCCTTCCGCCCCGTCACCGAAATCGCTCTGGACCTGATCGACGAGGATGATTGCGTTGCGCATGATCATCCCTGCCAGTGCGATCAGCCCGAGCAGGGCGACGAACCCGAACGGCTGGCCGGTGACGAGCAATGCCGCCACCGCGCCGATCAGCCCGAGCGGAGCGGTCGCCAGCACCAGCAGAGTCCGCCCCAGGCTCTGAAGCTGCACCATCAGCAGGAGCAGCATCGCCGCCAGCGTAATCGGCAGCAATTTGTAGATCGCATTATTGGCCTTGGCGGATAGTTCCTCGTCACCGCCGACCTCGATCCGGTATCCCGCGGGCAGCGCGGCGACGAGCGCGGCAACACGCGGGGACGCGTCGGTCAGGATGTCGGCGGGCTGGATATCACCAAACGTGTCCGCCTCGACCGTGACGACGCGTTCGCCGTTGCGCGTCCACACGATCGGATCCTCGGTGGCGATGGTCATGTGCCCTATCTGGCTGAGCGGAACCGGCCCGTTCGGGGTGGGGACGGCCATGTCGGGCAGCCGCCCAAGATCGCTGCGGTCAGCTGCCTGTCCGCGCACCACGATGCCAATGCGCTTGGTGTCTTGCAGAACCTCGCCCGCCGACTGACCCGACAGCACCGTGTTCATCGCATCGGCGATCTGGCCGCGATCGAGACCGAGCCGGGCGACGCGATCGGCGTCCAGATCGAACCGCGCGACTGGCGTCTGGGCGCCCCAATTGACCTGCACCGCAGTCGTGCCGCGGGTCGCACGCAGGATTCCCGTAAGTCGGTCGGCGATCATGCGCAGGCGGGACGGATCCGGGCCGATCACGCGATACTGGATCGGAAAGCCGGCACTGGGGCCCAGCGACAGGCGGTGAACATGGATCTTCGCCTCGGGCAAAATGGCCGGATTGGTGAGCCGCGTGATCAACCGCTCGCGGGCGTCGAGATCGGTGGCGACCAGCACCAATGTCGCGGTGGCCGAGTTCGGTAGCAGCGGCCCATAGGGCAGATAGAAGCGTGGCGCGCCCTGGCCGACATAGCTGTCGAGATGACGAATGTCGGGATTGCCTGCCAGCGCATGTTCCATCCGCGAAACCGCCGCGCTCGTCGCCGTGATCGACGTGCCAGGCTTCAGGCTAAGATCGACGATCACCTCGGGGCGATCGGACAGCGGGAAAAATTGCTGGCGGACCAGCAGCATGCCAGCGCCACTCGCCAGCAGCAATCCGAGCGTAACCCATATCACCAGCCGGCCATGTTCGATGCACCAGGCGATAATAGCTGCGAGCCGACGGTATATCGGGGTGTCGTACATCGCGTTGCCGGCGTGTCCCGACGCGACCTCGGGCAACAGCCGCACGCCGAGATACGGCGTGAACACCACCGCGACGAACCAACTGACGATCAACGCCGAGCCCGTCACCCAGAATATCCCGCCGGCATATTCGCTGGTCGTCGATTCGGCGAACCCGACCGGCAGGAACCCGATCACGGTAAGCAATGTGCCCGTCAGCATCGGGAAGGCGGTATGCGTCCAGGCGAAGGCGGCCGCGTCCGCGCGGCTCGCGCCCTTTTCCAACTGAACGACCATCGCCTCGACGCTGATGATCGCATCGTCGACCAGTAGCCCGAGCGACAGGATGAGCGCGCCGAGCGAGATCCGCTCAAGCCCGATCCCGCTTGCGCCCATGAACAGGGCGACGATTGCAAGCGTCAACGGCACCGACAGTGCCACGACGATTCCCGTGCGCCAGCCGAGCGTTACGAAGGCAACGATCAGCACCACCGCCAATGCACAGAAGAACTTGATGAGGAAGGTATTGACCGCCTCGCGGATATTCTGGCTCTGATCCTCGACCTGGGTCAGCGTCACGCCGGCGGGAAGCTGCTGGCGGATGTCCGCCGCCGCGTCGCGCAACTGTTTGCCGAGCGCGAGGCCATCGGCACCTGGCGCCATCGCGAGGGCCAGCGTGACTGCGGGCCTGCCGGCGTGGCGCACCAACCCGTCGGGCGGATCGGCATAGCCGCGACTCACCGTCGCGATGTCCGCGACGCGGACTGCGCCGCTGGCGCTCGCCAGCCGTGTTTCCTCGACCGCGGAGACCCCGTCGAGCGTATCGCCCACACGCACGGGCACCCGCACCGATCGCTCACTGATTCCAGCCGGCGCAATCAGCGTGCGCTGGCCGAGCACACGGGCGAGCTGATCCGGCGTGATCCCCATCGCCGCGAGGCGTCGCGGGTCGATGTCCACGAACAGCTTGCGCGGAATCTCGCCGGTGATCTGCGCCTTGGCGACACCGGGCAGTCGCAGCATGGTGTCGCGGGCCTGCTCGGCGAGTCGGACGAGCCGGGCGTTATCGGCCCCTGTCAGGGTGAAGACATAGCCATATACATATGCATTGTCTTCGTCGGCGCTCACCGCCGCGCCTTGAGGGAGGGTCGGCTCAATATCCTTGAGCCGCTTGCGCACCTGCTGCCAGATGCCTGCGACACGGTCTTTGGGTGCGCTGTCCTGCAACGACACGCGCGTGACGCAGCCGCCCTCGACACAATAGGTCTCAAGGAAATCGAGATGATCGATCGCGCGCAAGGTGCGCTCGATAGGATTGGCCACCTGCGCCTGCATCTGTGCGGGCGATGCCCCCGGCCAGGTGCCGGCGACGATCATCTCCTTCAGGGTGAAACCGGGGTCCTCGTCGCGCCCAAGCGTCATGAACTGCGCGGCACCGGCCGCGAACAGGATGGCGATCAGAAAGCCCACCAATGCGGGATGGCGGATGGCCCAGCGCGATAGATTGAAGCGATCCATCGTTACAGGCTGCCCTGGACGTAGCCCGCTGGCACGATCGTCTGTCCCTCACTTAGCGTGTCTCCGCCGCTGGCGACGATGCGTTGCCCGTCCTCCAGCCCCGCAACGATTGCGTCGTCGGCGCGTAACTCGAGAATATCGATCGACTTGCGATGCACCGTATGACCGGTCACCAACCAAACATGGCCCCGCCCGCCACGCCCGCTGACGGCCGCCATCGGGATGCGGGCGTGCGGGTTGACCCGGTCGCTAAGGATCGCCACCGAGGCCGAGCTGTTGAATGGCAAATCCGCAGGCCGCGCGAGCAGTACGAATCGTGCCGTACGAAGCCGAGATACACTGTCCGCCGCCGGATCGAGGCGGCGCAGGCGGGCCTGGACGACGCCGCCCGGTCGCGATGGGAAGGATATGTCGGCTGTTGCGTTCGCCGACAGTCGCATCGTTTCGGGAACCTTGACCTCGATTTCCGCGTCGCCTGCGGCGAGACGAACGACCACGCTGCCGGCGTCGACGACCATGCCCGGCTCGGCGAGGCGATCGGTCACGATACCATCTTCGGGGGCGACCAGCACCGTGTCCGCGACCATTGTCCGGCTGCGATCGAGCGCCGAATGCGCCGCGTCACGCCTGGCTGCGGCAACTGTGGCAGCCAACGCGCGCGCCTTGACGTCTGCGCTCGACAGCGCTCCGGTCGCGTCGAGCCCTTGGGCCCGCTTCGCTGAATCTTGCGCTTGCGCGGCCTCAGCGGCGGCTGCAGCCAGATCGGCTCGCGCTTGGCGCGTCGCGGCGTCGAGCTCGCCCTGGGCCAGTCGCGCCAACACTTGTCCCTTTCGGACATGATCGCCGACCTGCACGGTCAGGATCGCGATGCGCCCGCCAACCTTGAAGCCGAGCCCAATGTCACGGCGCGGCCGCAAAACACCTTCCAGCGTGGATGCCTGCCCACCGCTGCGATGTACAACGACCAGATCGACGAGCGTCGCACGCGATGGTGCGGGCACTTCGGGGGAGGAGCAGCCTGCGATGGCCACAGCGGCGATGAGCGCAGCGCTGCGGCAGACTGCAGCGTAGAACGGACTGGGGTGGAGCATGAACGGGCCTTCGTAACGTGACGAGGCCGCTCCTGGCAGTCGTAGCCGGCGATTACGCGCCAATCCTCGAAAACGACCGGTCGTTTTCGAAATCGATCAGTGCTGCGATGTGCCGCCGGGGATGGTCGAAAGTCTTTTGCGGTACACACTCGGGGTTTCACCGAACTGCACCTTGAAGCAGCGATTGAACACGCTGAGACTGCCGAAACCGGCATCCATCGCGATCGTCGTGATCGGTACCTGGGCTTGCGACCTGTCCGACAAGGCCTCGGACACTTCGTGCAGGCGAAAGCCATTGAGATATTCGTTCACGTTACGATAGCCGAGACCGGCGTTGATGAGCCGACGCAACCGATATTCGGGTGAATCCAACCGTGCGGCGATCCTGCCGATCGTCAGATCCGGATCGCGATACAAGCGATCCTCGGTCATCAGCCGGTCGAGCGCCCGTGCCAGCGTGGAATCAAGCGCTTCCGCAGTCTGGTCCGGTGTTGCGGAGTGTGTATCGGCCGGGATGGGAAACATATCCGCGTGCCGCAACCCGACCAGGATGATAAGCAAACCCAGCGCGCCGACGAAAAGGACGATCGCACCCGTTATCGTCGATGTGAAGACCGCTCCGCTAATACGCCCGGCCACTTCGCTCCAGGTTAGCCATAGGATAATGCCTGCCAGAATCAGGATAAAGCCGATCCGGGCGTGGCGTCGCGGCTCGACCAAATCGACGGCACGGCTTCGCCAGGCGAGCCACAGCGCATGCAACGCGAATGCTGTTCCGCCGAGATATGACAGCAGGTCGAGACTATTGATCGGTGCAATCGGAGCCTCATGTTGGAGCCACAAGATAAGGCCGAGTACCGTGTAGCCGACGCCCAATGCCGCATCGATCCACCTCGGCCGGAAAGCGTCATCGAACCAAGCGCGTGTAAAAATCCAGAACAGCGGCACGCAGGCATTGGTGCATAGGGCGACCAACGGATCGAATGGATCGAGCGCGGTAATGGGCGGCAGACCAGCAAGCGACGCGATGATCCCGCAGAGCGCAAGCGCCGCGCCGAAGCGGCTTGGCAGGCTTGAGGGCGCACGCAGGAAGACGGTGCTCGCCAGGACCAGCAGAGCAGCCGCCCCCCCTCGCAGTCCGGCGTTCAGGAGAGGAAGTGCATCGAATAAGGATAGAGCGGTCGTTGACATGGTACGTCGAGCTTTGGAGTACATTTGCCGAGGACGCCACCGGCATGGCACGTCCGGGATGGGCTACCCAAATCAGGGGTGGTAAGGCAACTGCCCCTTCCCGGGCCATTTTGCGGATGGCATCCCACGTTTCACGAGCAGCTTCGCAAGACATTAGATTAAATGCCTAAACTGCCGGAAGCCCAGATTGACCGCCATATTGCGGGCTGGTTTCTGGATGCTTTTTGCTGGCCGGCAGCCTCCAGGTGATCACCTATATTAGCTTATCGCTAGGCTGGAAGCTGGTGCTGGACAAAGGTTTGTCGCATCGCCCAGGCCTTTTCGGACGCACTGGCCCGCGCAGGCGGCGCCAGCCTATCCAGATGCCGGACACCGACGTGACGATCCCTATCAGTGAGAACGTCCACAGGAAGATGTCCCAGACCGGGCGGTTGAGGGTGAGTACGTTCAAGTCCCAGGTATGAAACAACTGGTAGACCCAGCGATACACCCGCCCTGTGCGGTCGATGCTGCCGAGTAATTCGCCGGTCGCGGGATCGATGTGGACCCAGGTTTCGCCAGGGTCGGCGAACGTGATCCGCAGCACGGGAAGGCGCGGCAAAGCGCCGGCTTCGTACCAGTAGAGGTCTGGCGCCTGCAATACTTGGACTGAGGCGATGGCCGCTCCGGGCAAAAGTTTGCGGGCTTGGGCGACGAGCGCGGAGCGGTCGGCATGGGCGTGGCGCAGCGTTCGCGCGTCCAGAGTTTCGGTTTGGTCGGGACGTTCGACCAAGGCCCAGGGGCGACTGGCGGCCCACGCGAACTCCACCCGCTTGGCCGGACCGGCAGCGGCTGCCAGTCGGGCGATATCGATCGGCGGAAAAGCCTGCGCGCCGGCGTACGTGCGCACGGCACTGTCCGACAGGCCGGGGCTGGCGAAGATTCGCCCCGGATCGACGGAGAGCCAGCCGCTGAATATCCACAGCGTGAGCAGCACGCCTCCGGTCAAGCCGGCGATGTGATGCCATAGCATCCAGCCGTGATAGGGCGTCATCCGGCCACCCTTGAACCGCCGCTTTCCCATCCGGGTGCGCAGGATACCGATCCACATCCCGGTGATCGCTACGAGCACGCAAGGGCCAGCGACCCAGATGACCGTTTGCCGCCACGCCGGCTGGTTCTGGCGCAGGACCGTGGGGTAGATCCAGTGCGGCACCGAACCCAACCAGTTCCAAAACCGCTCGGTCGCACGCGTTTCCTGGATTACGGCGCCACTCGCGCTCGATACGTAGAGATCGCGCTTATCCGGCCCTTGCAACCGCACCTTGTACAAGGGGCGCTGCGGATCGAAGCGGTCGTTGACGGTCCATTGGTCACGCTCCAGCTTCTCCACGCCGAGCACCGGCACGCGCGCGAAGGCCGCAGCGATGCGCGCGGCCTGAGCGGCGGAGACCGGCCCGAGCACCCCGCCTGTCGTCGCAGACAGCGTCGCTTGCGGCGCGGCGGCGTTCGTAACCCGCCACACCGGGTCGGCGCCCGCCATTTCCAGCGCGATCGTACCGGGCCTGCCGACGCCTGCGATCCGCTCCACCTCGGCGGGGCCTACGCGGACCTCGCTCCAGTTGATCGCGGGCAGCCCGTCCAGCGCCTCCCCCCGGCTGAGCGAAGGATAAGGCACATAGATCATCACCAGCCCTGAGAGGAACCAGGCCAGGAACAGCAGGCAACTGGCGATCCCCACCCAGCGATGGACGAGGTAGAGCCAGCGCTTGCCGCGATGTGCCAGGCTGGCTCCCACCATTTCAGAACCGCGCCCTCACCGCGACATCGAACGACTGCGGGCGGCCCAGCACCCATTGGTCATAGTCGTAGGCCGATATGGCGTAGACCTTGTCGAACACGTTGTAGACCCGCAGATCGACGGCCAGGTTCTCAGTGAAGGCATAGGATAGGCCGGCATCGACGACGGTATAAGCCGGAATTCGAGAAGTGTTAGCATCATCGGCGTAGCGCTTGCCGACGTAGCGCAGGCCGACCTGGGCGCGGACCTTTTCCAGCCCCTGCCAGGTCAGCCATAGGTTGGCTGCCTCTTTGGGCACGTTATAGGGCGTGTTGCCGGTGTAGTCGGCGCCGCCGCTGACATAGTCGTCATACTTGGCATCCAGAACGGTGCCATTGGCCTCGATCCCGAACCCGGCGGCCAGCGCCAGCGACACGGCGGCTTCGATACCCTTCGAAGAGCGCTGGCCCACCTGTTCGATCGGACTGTCGGTAGTACGCTGAACCAGCAGATCTTTCTTCACGATGCGATAGGCCGACAACGTCGCCGAGCCGCGCCCACCCAGGAAGCTTGCCTTCACGCCCACTTCGACTTGATCGCCCTTGGCATTGGAATAGGCGATCTGGCTGGCACTGGTGCTTGCCAGCGATCCGATCGGATCGACGCCGGTTGAATACTGTCCATACACGGAAACGTCCGGTGTTGGCTGATATACCGCGCCGACCCGCCAGGTGAAGTTGCGGAATGTCTTTTGCCGCACGTCAAACGCGTTGCTTGTGCCCGTAATGACGCCATCGGTGTAATCGTAGTTGCGGCGACGCAAACGATCTTCCTCATAGCGGAAGCCGCCGACGATCGAGAGCTGGTCGTTGAACTTCAGCCGGTCCTCGGCAAACACGCTCCATTCCAGCGTTTTTGCGCGCCAATCGAGGACCGTTTCGGCGCGGTTCTGCATCACGCCGGGATCGAAGTTGTACGGATCAACCTCGTCGGCCTGATCGGAATAGTCGAAGTTGTTGGCATACTTGACGTCGATGGAGTTCACGTCGAACCCCACGACCAAGGCGTTGGTCATCGATCCACCCAGCGGGGTCGTCAGCGTGGCGCTGCCCTGATTGCCGTACTGCTCGATATCCTGGCGGATGCCGTAATTGCCGCTGCGCGCGATCTTGCCGGGTGTGCCGGTGACATAGCCGTTGGAGCACGAACCGCTGGCCTGAACGTAGCAGTAATATTCCAGATCGTACCAACTGCGCTTGGAGCCGATGCGATAGGCGGTGTTCATGATCGTCAACGTCTCACTGGGTGCCCATTGCAGGGTCAGCGTCTGGCGATCGTCCTTATAGTCGATATCGGCATCGCCCACGTTGTAGTTGCGGTGCCGGGTGCGCTTGTCGATCTTGCCGTCGATAAGCGGGGTGCCGGTGTATTCCATCGGGTGGACCGCAGCATAATCCACTTGCAACGTCAGCGAAAAATCGTCGGTCGGCGCGAAGCGCAATGCTCCGCTGAGGGCGAGCGAGTGGTTTTCACCGCGATCGACATAGCCGTCAGACCGGCGATAGCTGCCGTCCAGGCGATATGACCAACCTTGCGCGATCGCGCCGCCAGCACCCGCTGCCAGATGCACGGTGTCCTGCGAGCCATAGCTCGCCTCCATGTTGAGAGAGCGCTGCTCGCTCGGCTTCTTGGTGATGACGTTAATGGCGCCGCCCAAGGCGCCCTGCCCGTACAACACAGAGGCCGGACCGGTCAGCACTTCGATCCGATCCACGTTCCATGGGTCGGATGGGAACGTGATCGTGCCTTGAACGGGGAACTGGCGAACGCCGTCCACCAGTTGCAATACCGAGCCCTGCCCACTGAACCCGCGCGAGGCGAGGCCCGTGCCGCCGTCGCCAATGCTGGCGACCGAGGTGATCCCAGGTGCGCGAGTGACGGCATCGTTGATGCTCAAGTCACCGCGTGCCCGGATGGCATCGCCGTCCACGGCATAGACGCTAGCCGGGGTTTCCAGCGGCGTCAGGTTCAGGCGCGATCCGGTGTGCGTCGCGACTTTGAGGTCGAGCATGCTGCGACCAGTGACGAGGATTTCCTGCGTCGGCTCTTCCGCATCTGGCTGAGCGGCGGACTGAGCAGCAGTCTGGGCATGAGCCGCCGTCATCGGCATCATGCTTGCAGTGACAAGCAGAGCCGCCAAGGCGCGAGACTTTGCGGCGTGAGAATTCATGGTCAACGTAGACATCCCCCAATTTCGGTTGGGCGGCGCCTAGCGGCTGGAATGTCCGGCAGAAAAGTTGTGAACGGTAACCATTCGGATTGTAACGTGCCTTGTTACAGCTCTGAAATCTGTAACGCTGACCGGCTCCGCGCGGGCAGAGCGCATGCGCGGAACCGGTCATTCAATTCGCGGCGGTTAAAGCATCTTGGCCATGTTGAGGTGCGCGGTGACGATCGGCACCAAGCTGGTCGCGAAAGTCTTTAGCGAGGCCACGTCGCCGCCTGCCGAATAGCCCTTGAGTGCATCAAGGGTCATCTGGTGAGCGGTAACCTGGGCTGCGGCATAGGCTTTGTCGAAGCCTGCGCCGGTCTTGCCGCCCAGGTCCGTCAGCGTCTGCTGCTGAGCTGCGTTCAACGCCGGCTCAGGCGTGATCGCCGGGCTGGCCTGCGCCGCCGCATCCTTCAGCTTGGCGGTGGACTCCGTGTGGGCCTTTATCATTTCCTGCGCATACTGCTTCACTTTGGCCGAGCTGGCCTTGGTCGCGGCCAGGCGTGAGGTTTCGATTTCGAAAGCATCGCTGGCGGCGGCAGTATCCGCGAAAACCTGTCCAGCGCTGACGGTGGGCGTGGCGGCCACATCTGTGCTTTCGCTAGGAACGGCAACTGTCTCGGTGGCGGTGGTTTCAGGCTGTTTGCTGCAGGCGGCGAGGCCAAGGGCAGCGATCGAGGCGGCGAATAGCAGGCGGTGCTTCATTTTGAATATCCTCTGGAATTGCTGGCTGCTGGATCAACCATCTGGCTCGATGTGCGTTCCCGTACACAGCCGCGCCGTTCGACCAGCGCGACGATACCCTGATCCAAGTGGGAGCGATTTATGAGCATCTTCGGCAATATCCTGGGCAAGATTTTCCACCACGACAGCGCTAAGCCGGCCACGAAGGCCGCGCCTGCCCCGGCTCCTACCCCTGGTGCTGCGACGGCGCCGAGCCAGCCAGCTCCTGCCGCCCCAGCACCTGCTCCAGCGGCACCTGCAGCCAGCGTCGATGTCGGCGCGGTGCTGGAAGCGATGGCAGGCATGAAGCCGGACCACGGCGGCAACTACCAGACTTCGATCGTCGATCTGCTCAAGCTGCTCGACCTCGATTCCAGCCTCTCGGCCCGCAAGGAACTGGGCGAGGAACTGGGCGTGCATGCCGGCGCCGATGGATCGGCCGAACAGAACATCGCCCTGCATCGCGCGGTGATGGACAAGCTGGCGGCCAACGGAGGCATCATCCCCGACAGCCTGCGTAACTGACACCAAGGTAGGCGCGGGGTCAGAAAACTCGCGCCTACCTTCGCGAACATTCCTCTTGTAAACACGTTGCAAGTACCGGCTGGCGGCATCGTAGCTCTGGCCCACACGGAGCAGACATGACCAAGCAGCGCGGCGATAAGCCTGAGATCAAGCCTTTCGAGGGCCCCGCTGGCGGATGGGGTTCCGTCCGCTCGCTGGCCGAGATACTTCCCCGTGAACGCGTAAATCCCAAGGCGCTGGTCGAACTGGTGCGCCAGAACAAGCCTGACGGCTTTCAATGCGTCAGTTGCGCCTGGCCCAAGCCCGCGCACGTCCATCCCGCCGAGTTCTGCGAGGAAGGCGCCAAGGCCACCGCGTGGGAATTGACCACGCTGCGCACCACGCCGGAGTTCTTCGAGGCGCATACCCTGACCGAGCTGCGTGGGTGGACCGACTATGACCTGGAACAGCACGGGCGCCTCACCCATCCGCTCCGCTACGACGCGGCGACGGACAAGTACGTCGCTTGCAGTTGGCAAGAGGCGTTCGACGCGATCGGCGCCGCGTTGCGACCGCTCGATCCCAAGTCGGTGGCGTTCTATTCCTCGGGCCGCACCAGCCTTGAAGCGTCGTACATGTATGGGCTGATGGCGCGGCTCTACGGCAACCAGAACCTGCCGGACAGCTCCAACATGTGCCACGAGTCCACTTCGGTGGGCCTCAAGTCGGCAATCGGTGTCCCGGTTGGAACCACGCGGCTGGAAGATTTCGAGCACTGCGACGCCATTTTCTTCTTCGGGCAGAACGTCGGCTCCAACGCGCCGCGCATGCTCCACGACTTGCGCGCTTGCCGCAAGCGCGGGGTGGAGATCGTAACCTTCAATCCACTCAAAGAGCGCGGGCTGGAGCGCTTCACCGATCCGCAGAACCCCTTCGAAATGGCGACCTTGCGCGAAACCGGAATTTCGACGCAGTACCACCAGGTGCGCGCCGGCGGTGACATCGCGGCGATAACCGGCATTGCCAAGTACCTGATCGAATGGGACGATGCGGCGAAACTGGCAGGCGATCCGCCGGTGCTGGATCACGCGTTCATCACCGAGCATACCAAGGACTTCGACGAATTCGCCGATACCGTGCGGGCCGCAGACTGGTTCGCGATCGAGGCGGAGTGCGGCCTGGATCGCGCCGCGCTGGAACAAGCCGCGCAAGTCTATGCCAACGCCAAGGCCGTCATGCTCATCTACGGAATGGGCCTCACCCAGCACGTCAAGGGCGTAGAGAACGTGCGGATGGCGGTGAACCTGCTGCTGCTACGCGGCAATATCGGCAAGCCAGGTTCCGGCCCAACGCCGGTGCGTGGCCACTCCAACGTGCAAGGCCAGCGCACCGTCGGCATCACCGAGAAGACCGAGCTGGTCCCCGTCGACAAGCTGAAGGAACTCTACCACTTCGATCCCCCGACCGAAAAGGGCCTCGACACGGTCGAGACCTGCCGGGGCGTGATCGACGGTTCGGTTCGCGCGGTGGTGGGCCTTGGCGGTAACTTCCTGCGCGCGGTGCCCGAAACCGCGGCGATGGAAGCGGCGTGGCCCAACCTCGATCTATCGGTGCAGATCGCCACCAAGCTCAACCGCAACCACTTGTTCGCGGGCAAGCAGACATACCTCCTGCCTTGCCTGGGCCGTATCGAGACCGACTTGCAGGCCAGTGGGCCGCAGGCCGTCACGGTCGAAGATTCGAGCAGTTGCATCCACGGCTCGCGCGGGAAGGCAACCCCGGCGAGCGAGCACTTGCTGTCTGAACCGCGCATCGTCGCCGAGATCGCCAAGCGGATCACGCCGCCGAATCCCACGATCGACTGGGACGCCTGGGTGGCCGACTATGCGTTGATCCGCGACGCCATCGAGGCAACATATCCGGCGGTGTTCAAAGACTTCAACAAGCGCTTGTTTACGCCGGGCGGCTTCTGGAAGGGCAACAAGGCAAGCGAGCGCATCTGGCTCACCCCCAGCGGCAAGGCGGAATTCCTAGCACCCAGCGGCTTGTCCGCCACCGGCTTCGACAATGCGCCCGGTCGTTTCCGGCTGATGACGCTGCGCTCCAACGATCAGTTCAACACCACCGTCTACGGCTACCACGATCGCTTTCGCGGGGTGAAAGGCACGCGCGACGTCCTGTTCATCAACGCCCAGGACATGGCTGAGCATGGGCTTGTGGATGGACAGATCGTAGCCCTGGAAAGCGACGCCGGCGACGGCGTGGCCCGCAAGCGCGAAGGATTGATCGTCACGCCGTACCAGATCCCCCGCGGGTGCCTGGGCGCCTATTACCCCGAGGCGAACGTGCTGATGCCGCTGGAACACCATGCCGAGGAAAGCCATGTTCCGGCGGCAAAATCGGTCCCGGTGCGGATCGTCGCATGAACGGAGCTCTCGCGGTCCGCTTCGATCGCATCGGCGGCGATGGCGCAAGCCACGCAGTCGAGCGGTCGCTGGCCGAGGAGGAACCGGTCGCGATCGAGATCAACGGCATCGGCTATGCCGTGCTGATGGCCACCCCGATCGACCTGCTTGACCTGGGTTGGGGCTTTGCGCTGACCGAACGGATCATCGAAAGCGCGGCGGACGTGCTGGACAGCGTGGTTCACGAGACACCGAGCGGGCGGATCATCCGTATCCAGGTGGCGGAACCCGCCGCGCTGCGGATCATCGAGCGCGTACGCCATCGCACGACCGATTCCGCGTGCGGTTTGTGCGGGGTGGAAAACCTCGAACAAGCCATGCGCCCCCTGCCCGTGCTCGCTAAAACCTGGCGCGGCGAGGATGCTGCCGTGTTCCACGCGCTGGGCCAGATCGATACCCGGCAGACGCTCGGCCAGGAAACCCGTGCCGTCCACGGCGCTGCGGCCTGCGATATCGAAGGCGAGATCATCCTGCTGCGCGAGGACGTGGGCCGCCACAACGCGTTCGACAAGCTGATCGGGGCGATGCTGCGCGCAGGGATCGCCTGGAACGGCGGCTTCGCGCTGCTGACCTCGCGCTGTTCGTACGAGCTGGTGGAAAAAGCGGTTGTGGCCGGCTGCCCCATGCTTGCCACCATATCGGCGCCCACGACCTTAGCCGTAACTCGTGCGGCGCAAGCGAACTTGGCGCTCAGAACGCTGGTTCGATCGGATGCTTTGCTCCGCTCAGCTTAGCGGCGTTTACGCCCAGGAACTTTGCGACGCTGGCATAAGTTGGCTTTCCATGATCCTGCTCGTCTATCTGGTGATGGACAGGAAACTGGAAGGAACAGCATGACCAGCGCCCCAGACAAGACCGATACCGGCACCCCTGCCGACGATTCCTCGAAGACGCCGCGCGGGCCATTCGGAGAATCGCGGCCCGATGACAACCACGATGCCCGCACCCGTGGTGGCCAGGAGCCGGAGAAGGTCGAGGACCGACCAATGGTCAGTAAAGTGAAACCCGAGGACTATCCCGAAAAAGAACGCAGCGACGGCGATCTCACGCGCTGAGCCAGCCATAGCGTGTGCAGGGTGTTCGCGAACGCCTTGCACACGCCGGGCATCCACGCTCCGGCTAAGCCATTACTATAGCGCCATCGATCACAGACCGATGGCGCTATATACCTATTCACACCGCAGATTTATCGGCCCGCCCTCACTCAGCCGCAATCGACATGCCGGGCCGAAGCACGACTTTGGTGACTTCGTTCTGGTTGTCGTGGAACATCTTGTAGCCTTCGGGGGCCTGTTCCAACGGCAGCGTGTGCGAGATGAGGAAGGTGGTGTCGATCTTGCCTTCCATGATCGCCGCCAGCAGACCAGGCATATAATGCTGGACGTGGGTCTGCCCGGTTTTGAGGGTCAGGCCCTTTTCCATAAAGGCGCCCAACGGGAACTTATCGACGAAACCGCCATAGACCGCCGGCATCGAAACGCGTCCCCCCTTGCGGCAGGCCATGATCGCCTGCCGGATGGAGTGGATGCGATCGGTGCCCAGGAACGTCGAGGCCTTGATCTGATCGACCACGTTATCGACGAAGAAGCCGTGCGCCTCTAAACCGACCGCGTCGATCACAGCATCGGGGCCGATGCCGCCCGTCATTTCCATCAGCGCTTCGTAAGTCTTGCTCTCTTCGAAGTTGATCGTCTCGGCACCGAAGCGCTTGGCCAGTTCCAGACGGCGCGGGAAGTGATCGATCGCGATAACGCGTGCCGCGCCCATCAGGAACGCGGATTGCACCGCGAATAGCCCCACCGGACCGCAGCCCCAGACGGCAACGGTGTCGCCCGGTTCGATGTCCGCGTTTTCGGCAGCCATCCACCCTGTCGGCAGAATGTCGGACAGGAACAGCACCTTTTCATCCGCCACCCCGTCCGGGACGACGATGGGCCCGACATCGCTGAACGGCACCCGCACATATTCCGCCTGACCGCCGGCATAGCCGCCCGTCAAATGGCTGTAGCCGAACAAGCCCGACATCGGCTGGCCGTACATCTCTCGACCAATATCCTGGTTGTCTGCGGGGTTGCCATTGTCACAGGCGGAATACTGGTGCTTGCCACAATGATAACAACTGCCGCACGAGATGGTGAATGGCACCACCACCCGCTGCCCGCGCTTCAGCGTGCTGCCAGGGCCGGTCTCCACCACTTCGCCCATGAACTCATGGCCCAGGATGTCGCCGGCCTGCATCGTCGGAATATAGCCGTCGTAAAGGTGCAGATCCGAACCACATATGGCCGTGGCGGTGATCTTGATGATCGCGTCGCGCGGGTTGATGATCTCGGGATCATCGACAGTATCGACGCGGACGTCATGCTTACCATGCCAGGTGAGTGCGCGCATCAGCCGTCCTCCTTCTGTAACTGCGCCAAAGTACGGGCAGAAGTGGCGATTTCACCGGTTTCCATAAGTTGCTTGAAGCGGCGCAGATCGCGCCGGGTCTGAATGCGCGGCTCTCGTTGAAAGAGCTTGGCGATCAATTGGCCGACCACGCCGGCAGGCGGGTCATAGGACATGACCGCGCGCACAACGGTGCCGCGACCGGCGACTTCGCGAAATTCGATGCGACCGCTGTTGGATACGTCAGCGCCGGGTGCGGATTGCCAGGAGATTTCCTGATTGGGAACCTCGTTAGTTATGATCGATTCCCAGCCGACCTCACGACCCGCAGGAGCCTTGACCGTCCAGCGCGAGCGATTGGCATCGATCGGTTCGATGGCGTTCACGTTATCCAGCACGCCGACCAGGTTTGTAGGGTCACGCCAGAAAGCGAACAGCTCTTCAGCCGAACGATTGATCGTCACTGCTTCCGCTAGAAGAGCCCCATCGGGATGGTTCTTTTTCGAAGTCGTGACCGGAGCGTCGTCATGTCCTGATGCTTCGAGATCAAGGTCGGTCGCCATAGTGCTTTCTCCTGCCTAATGGCTCTACGGAAGCGGATGGCGGCATCTGAGTTCCGCAGAGTGCGACGGGTCGCGCGTTAACGAGAGACGACCCGAACGCTTGCTACAATCAAGTCTGCTTTTTCGGGTCTTCTTCGCGATGCACGCCATCGCGCGCGGTGCCCGCGTAGACGGCCTTGTCGCGTTCGTGCGTCAGGTCTTCCGTGCCTTTGCCGTGCTGCTTCGGGTTGGCACCGGCACCGCCGGTCCCTTGGGTGTCGGCACCAGGGTTCAAGCGCTCGTCTTCGTCCTTCATCGTGACATTCCCTTGAAAAGCTCGGCGCGGTAGCGCTCGAAGCAGCGCTGGCCGCATGTCAGGCGCATCAGCGCACCCTCGGCGATGGCGCGCGCGCGGCGGGGATCTTCCTTGACCAAGGGGCGCAGTGCCTCGCGGTTCCAGTCTTCGGAATGCTTGATGTCGAGCACAGCGTGCAGATCGAAATAGCGCCGTTCGCTGCCGGACAAGCCCAGGCGGCGCAGGCCCTTGGCGACTTGCGCGGAGCGGGCCGGAGCGGTCAGTTCGATCACGCCCAGCGCACCGACCGAGTGCCAGGCATAGCGCCGCGAGGTGGCCATGCCGGTCATGGCGTTGGCAAGCGCCAAGCTTTCGGGCACCGTTGTCTCGATTGCAGGATGGACCCGCAGCGCCACAGCCGTGGCATGCAGCATCGGCCCGTGCATGCCTTTGGCGTTGCCCCGGCCCATCTCATCCCAATAGTTGCGCGCCAGTTCCAGCTTTGGCTGATCGGGCAGCTTGATCTGGGTAAGCGCGACAAGGTCGTCGAACCCTGCCTCTCCGGCTGCTTCCTGTTCGAAGAACCAGCGGATCTGATCAAGCGTGGCATGCTCGGCCAACCAGGGGAACAGCGGGTCATGCTGACCAGGGCCGGTATCGATCAGATCTTCGAACCATTCCACGAACGCATCCGCATCCTGCGGCGCGGCAGCCGCGGCATCGCGCACTTCGGCCCGCAGCGCTTCCAGGAACTCTCCCTCCAGCACCGCGATCTGCGCGTCGCTGGCGATCGTATCCTGCCAGTCGTTTTCGGGAAAACTGGGCTCCAGCCGTTGCCGGTTCCAGTGCGCCAGTGCCTGCTGAAAGGCATCGGACAAGTAGACTCCGCGAGACGCGGGCCTCGTATCCATTATAGCGGCGATTTTCGTTTCGAGCATAAATGGCCCCTTTAAATCTGAGATTTTTTGAATAGAGGCACGGGCTGAGCAGTGCTGCTCCCGCCTATTGCGCTCATTTCAAGCATCTCTCCTTGCTGAGAGAATGCCCGGTCCCGCGTTATGGTCCCGAAATTTCAAAAATTATTAGGTTGATCCAAAGCAATCTGATCGTGTTTACCCGCCGTCAGAGCGGCTGCGATCACTCACTCTTGCGCCAAAGGGCCATTGCTTTTTCATACTTCGCGCGCGCCTGATCGACCTGGCTTTCCAGCTCGTCCCGCCTCTTCTCCCCGGCCTTGCGTGCATCGACGATCTGGTCGGCCAGCCGCTTTCGTTCGGCTTCCAGGCTGGCAATCTCGTCGCTCAGTGTGCGGCTTTGGCGATCGAGTTTGCCCTCGGCCTCGTCCAGGCCTGCGCGGCCGGGTCTAGGCTTTGCGACCTGAGGCGACTTGGCCGCCTTGCTGCTATCGTGCCCGGTCGGCCGCGCACGCTTTGCGGTTCTGGAGGTGTCTTTTGGCAGCGCTGCCAGGTGCTGCTCGACCGTACCGCGCGGCACTTTGATAACCTTGCCCGGCTGCGCCAGCGGCGCTTCCATCAGCTTTGGCTCGGTCACTTGCTCGGCTGCGCCCGACGCGAAGAGGTTGCTCTGTGCACCCCACGCTTCAAGAGCGGCCTTGCGGCTCGGTACGGCCACGTAGGCATCGTGAAAGCCGACCGGCGCTTTGAACACCTTCAGTTTGGCCGCCACCGTCGCCTCCGTCAGGCAGCGAAAACGGCTTTGGGAATGTGGGTGATCCGACATGCCAGGTCCGCCTCGCCCGATGCCACGACGTAAAAGTCTCCAGCGTCGGCTATGCCGGTAGTGAACACGACGTCGCGGATGTACATCTGGTGCTCGATCGGACGGGTGAGATCCGGATTGGCTTCCAGCAACGGCTTGTGCTGCGTGCGCAGCACCACACTGGGATCGTGCGCATCGAGGATCGACCAATACGTGCGATAGATGCCGACGACTTCCTTGGGCTCCACCCCGTGCCACAAGGTTAGCCAACCGCCACCTTCGATCCCCTGCGTCAGAAGCGGGGGACTGCCGCCCCCCATGCGCGCGGTCGCCAGCGTTGCGGCATGGGCGCGGATGCCGGGCTTGGCGCACGGCTTCCAGAACAGCGCGTCTGGCGAATGGGCCAGGTTGATCGAAGGCCCAGCACGCCATTCGCTGCCGGGCGGATAGGCGAAATAAAGATCGCCCAAGGGCCGCGTCTGCGCCCAGAACTGACCGTCGATTAAACCTTCGAAGATCAACATGTCCTTGTTCTGGTGATCCAAGACAATGTCGGCAAATGTCCAATCGAGGCCGTTGTCCGAGGTGTAGAGCGTGGTCGAATGACGTTCGGGACTGACCGAGCAGGTCGTCATCAGCCAGCGGTCGCCCACTTTGCTGATCCGAGGGTCTTCGATGCCATAGCATTGCAAGCTGCTGCTAGGGGCGATCGCCTTGTCATAATGGATCGCGACGACTTCCAGGCCATCGGGCGTCAGTTCGACCGGCAGCAACCAGGATAGCGAGGTCAGCGCCATGATCTTCCACCCGCCGCCGGGCAGCATGAACTTGCGTGGATCGGCGGTATCAGCATGTTCCAGCGGCCATGCGTCCAACACATAACGTCCACCCTCGACATCCTCCCAGCGGATCGCATGGACGTGGGCGTCGAACACCGGCTGGCGCAGCGCCTCGGCGATCCGCACCATCATCAGCAAATTGCCATTGGCCAGCCGGGTAAGTCCGGGATTGAAAGCGCCCAGCACATAGGTTTCCGCACCCAGTTGCCCCGCCAGTGGAGAGCGCGCCAGGTCGATATCGTCCGGAACCAGGACGAGCTTATCTACGGCGTACGTCATTCCCCGGCCTGCGCGCGCGGAACGATGGTCAATTGCTGGACCACCGCGCGGCGGGGTTGGGTCAGCAAGTAATGGACGCCCACGGCGATGTCCTCGGCCCGCAGCATGGTCTCCTCGCGGATCATCTCACGCTGCTTTTCGGCAGGGATGTCCGGGTACTGGAAATCAGCGCCGGTCTTGCCCGGCTCGACGAGGCTCACCTTGATACCCTTGGGGCCAAGTTCGCGACGCAGCGCTTCTGAAAAACCGGCGATACCGGCTTTCATACCGGCATAAACAGTCGACCCTGGGCCAAGGACGTGAGCCGACATTGATCCGATCAGGACGATATCCCCGCGATCGGCCAGCATGTCCTGCGCGGCGTGGGCGGCGAGCAGATAGGCGGTGAAATCGACCGCGATCGCATAGCGCACTTCGTCCGCAGTCATGTCCGACAGCGCCTCAGCCGGCACCGCGGCATTGATGACGACGATATCCGGTTGCCCCAGCTTATCCTTGGCAACCTGGAAAAAGCGATCCAGTTCAGTCGGATCGGCAAGATCGACCGAAATACCATCCCCGCTGCCCACTTCGCGAATGCGCGCAAGCGCATCCTCCAGATGCTCCAGACTGCGCCCGCAAATGAACACCTCAACGCCTTCGCTCGCCAGCAGCACCGCGATGGCTCGGCCAATGCCGGTGGTGCCGCCGGTGATGATCGCCTTGCGACCCTTGAGCGGGGGCCGCTCGGTATGCGCGTCGGACACGTCGGTCATCGTCAATCCTTTTCGTCGGGCAGCTTGCCGCGCTTTTTGCGCACGAAGTTCAATGCAGCCCGCAACGCCAGGCCACCTGCCTCGGCTATCCTTGAACAACCCAGCGATCGGCCCGTTCCATCACGCTGCGCTCAGCAGACTATCCACACGCGCCCGTTGGATTTCCCGGGGACTGGGCTGACGCAGCACGGTTATCTCGCCTTGGTCCCAAGCGATCAGCCCTGCGCGTTCGAAGGCGTGCAGCCAGCCTTCCATCGGCCAGCGCTGCCATCGTTCGAAAAAGATGCGGGCATTGCGGACCACGTCTTCGAAATGCTGCAATGGCGGATCGAACGTGTCGTGATGCTGATGGAACGCGCCCGGCCCGCCCATGAATAACAAGGGCAGTCCGGCCTCGCGCGCACGAAAGCCGAAGTCGGTATCTTCCGCGCCGTAGCCGGTGAACGCTTCATCGAAGCCGCGCAGGTCCAGGAAGCGTTGACGGCGAATGCCGAACACGAGCGACCAGAACAGCCCCGCATCGTCCACCTGGCGCAGGCCGTTGGCAGGAAACCGCCGCACCGGATGCCCGGAGGATCGGCCCAGAAGGTCGGCCTCGTGCCAATCCGAACGAGCGTCATCGCGCCCCAAATAGCGCACTTGCGCGCAGATCAGGGCATCATTCCCATCCAGCACCCGCGCCACGGCATCGACGAGCCCGCGCATGGGGATGCAATCGACGTCGAGAAACAGCAGCGCCTCGCCGCTCGCCGTCTGCGCCGCGATGTTGCGGGCAGCCGCGAGCGGAAGTCCATCACGCTCCAGGCGTACGACGCGAACCGGGAACGGCATTTGTGCAATGACAACCGGCGGCTCGCTACCCATGTCCACAACAACGAGTTCGTCCGGCGCCACGTCGCTGCGTCGCAATCCTTCGACGAGTTGGGCGAGATGGCCCGGCCTGTCCTTGACGATGGTGAGGACGCTGAGGCTCACAGTTTGCGCCACAGATCGAGCCGGTAATCATCCGTGCGGGTCGAAGCCATGACGGCGACGGCATCCCCAAGCGCCGATTGCATCTTCAAGACCGCATCATCACCGCTCTGGGGATAGTCGGTCTCGCCGGTCCAATGGACCAGCAGCACATCGCCCCCTGGCACAAGGTGCGCGGCGACCCAATCGGCAGCACGCGCGATGTCGGCATCGTCCCAGTAATAGGCAACCTCGGACAAGACGACGAGATCGAACGTGCCCGATGGCGCGATGCCGGGAAAACGCATCACGTCGAACGCCACCTGCCGAGCCGCGACATTGCGCTGCCGCGCCGCCTTCAGCGCCGTTTCACTGACGTCAATGGATAGCAAGCTGCGGCAATGAGACACCAGCATCTGGGTGAAAACGCCCTTCGCGCAGCCGACTTCAAAAGCGCGATCATACACCCGGCGACCCAGCGCCCGGATGCTCTGGAGGTACTTGTCACGCTCGTACGCGCTGGTTTCGAGATTCCAGGGATCGGATGTCTCGCGGAACATGCTTTCGAAGTATTCAGGCTCAAGGCTGGTGCGGCGCATCTTAGGGTAATCTCCGCAGAAACAGGATGTCGGACGACGGCATCCGCTGGCGCTGAGGGGGCAGACGAAACCCGGGGCCATACGCGGCGGTAAGCTGGCTGCGGTGGGCGCGCAGGGCGTGGCGGCGGTGGCCGGGCAACATCGGCGCGGTGCGCAAGGCCCGATCGGCGCCATCGCCGGGTCCATCGGCCCATACGCAGTATTCTGCCACCAGAAGCGACCGCTTTGCCTGGGCGCGGATGGCGTAGGCCAGTTGGGCAGCGGCGGCATGATCGCAATGCGGCTCGTTCGCAGCAGTCACTGCGATCGCATCAACCTGGAGACGGCGGCACAGCGCCGTCATCATCGAAGTGGTACGGATAAAGGCGCGGCTTTCGCAATTTGCCGGCGCGGCATCTTTCCAACCCAGATGAATCGGGCCCAGCGCGCGGTTGCCAGTCAGTCGAAACAAGGCATTCGCAGCTTCGCGTCGGCGGGTGGCGATGAGGTGGCCGGTGCGTCCATCGACGGGCCCATGCGAGCCGGAACCGTCGGTCAGATAAACGACAGCGGCTAAGCGCCCCCCTGCCGCTGTCTGCGAGATCAGCGCGCCTGCGCCCAGGGTCTCGTCATCGGCATGGGGCGCCAGCACCAGCCAGCGCAGTTTGTTCCACGGGCGTTCGGTCAGGCAGTGGATCACCACAAGCGATCCTCGTCGCCCCAGGCATCGTGATCGAGCCAGGCGAGTGCGGCCTGATCGCGCGCGTAATCGGGACCGGCTTGCCGTAAGTACAGCGACAAGTCGCGCGTGATCTTGTCTATGCGCTGACCGTCCATGGCACTGCGGGTGCCGACGATCCGAGCGGCCAGTTCCATCACGTCCAGCCCGGCACGCTCGACAATGCCGCGTGTCATGCGGGCGAAGGCGGGTCCATCGGCATCGTCGCGCGCCGCGCGGGCGGCGCATTCGCGGACCCACAAATAGGCTGTGCGCGTGGCCGCCACGCATTCGGCAAATTTGGCGCGCTGCAAAGGATCGCCACGCGCCACCTCGGACATGGCGAGCCGGGTTTCGATCAGCAGCGCTTCGATGCCGCCCAGTTGCACCGCCACGAACCGCCACGCGCCGGTGGTGAAGCGCGGGTCGCGGTCATAGTCGCCCGGCAGGCCGAGCAGATCGATGTCGTCGATGCGCAAGCCGGTAAGGTCGTAGAGCCCGCTGCTGGTCGCCCGCATGCCCCGAACTCGCCACTGCGAAACGTCGGCGCGCTCCGCGTCGTCGGCTGGCGCGATAACGAGCTGCCGAGGCCCTTGCGCCGGTTGCGCCGTCACGATCGCCCAGGCCAGCCCGCCTGCACCACTGGCGAAAGACTTGCTGCCCTTAAGCACTCTTTCGCCACCGTCGCGGGCCTCGATACGGACACCGGGCAGCGGTTCGGTGGCCCACACGCCGTAGAAAGCGCCAGCCTCCAGATCGCGCTGAAGCCGCGCCGCCTGCTCGGGCGAGGCGAACCATTCGAACAGCGCAAGCGCGTTGACGTGGCCCTCGTAAAGCCGCCCCAGGCTCAGGTCCGCGCGGCCAACGATCCGCAGCACGTCCATCAGCGTGCGATACTTGGTAGAGGTATCGGCGAAGGCGATGCCGCCGCTGGCGGGCGATGCGAAGTCGCGGTGCAAGCCGGCGGACGCGAGACAGCGCATGCTTTCGATCGGGAAGACCGGGGCGGCATCGTAGCGCGCACCCAGTTCCACGAGCCGGGACGCCACCGCTGCTGCGCGCGAGACCGGCGCGTCGGTATCGCTATTGGCGATGGACGGGGTCACGCCGCATCCTCCCACGATATCGAAGCAGCATCGGCGAGCGACGCAATCCACGCCGCTGCTTTGCGCGCGCCTTGCGGGTCATGCAAAGCGCGCCGCGCTGCCACCGGCAAGGCCAGCGCTTCCTGGATGATCGCAGGCCACGCCTCGGCATCAGGCCATGCGTGTTCGACGATCGCGGCACCGTAGACCTTCAGGCCACTCGCCGTCGTGACTTGTTCCGCGAATGGACGGCTTTCGGGTATGCACACGAACGGCCGGTCGGCAGCAAGAACCGCGCTAACCAGCCCGATGCCCGCTGCGCCAATCACCAGCGTAGCGCGGCCAATCTCGCGCGCTGGGCTATCCACCCACCCCGCGAAGACCAGATTGTCCGGGATATCTGCGCACGCGAACGCCGGACCAATAACGCGCCACTGCCATTGCGGACATGCCCTCGCCGCCGCCGCCAGCAGCGTTCCATCACCCGGCGCGCCGCCTTTTCCGAACACGACCAGGATGCGGTGATCGACCGGGGCATCGATGGCAGGCGCAGCCGTGAGGCCGGGAAAATAGCGGGTCTTTTCCCGTACCCAGTCCGGTGTCGAGGGTGCTTCCAGGGCCTCGTGAAACGGCGCTAGCAGCCCTGTCGCTCCCCGGAAGGCGTCGAGATGCGCCGGGTCATCGCGTTCACCGTTCAGGCGCACGCACACCGTCGGCACCGACGCCAGACGCGCCAGCATCGCGACTTCCACAGATACATCGACGACCATCAACGCCGGTCGCTCTCGCGCGATCCACTCCACTATCCGGGCGACACGGGCGCGGATGCCTTCGTGGTCCACTGGGGCGTAATGCAGCGCATCAGGCCGGTGAGGCGCTTCGTCCAGGCCATCGAAGCGCCCCGATAAGGGACGGTCATCGGGCAAGTCGAGGCCCGCCTCGCCCATGCCGGTGCCCAACAGGACAATCGGGCGATCACAGGCTGCAGCGATCGCGGCGGCACGGGTGCGATGGCCGGCGCCGTGATGGTGGACGTAGTAGCCGATGGGGCGCTGGGTCACCGTGCAATCTCCAGGATCATGTCATGCGGCATGGGCGCGAGCAGCGGCTCGGCCCGGGCGATCAGCGCGTGGCCATCAGGCCGCTCTCGCAAGCTGCGGCGCCACAGGGCGCGTTCGCACCAGTGCTCGAACCCGGGCGCGCGTGGCGGCGCACCCGTTGCAGCCAGGTCGAACAAATCCTGCATGGCTTGAGCCATGCCGCGTTCGGCTCTGCCGTCGCGGCGAGGCGAGACGTAGGTGAAAACATCTGCCGGATGAGTGAGTCGCCCGCCCTGCGCCAACGCCGCCGCCACCAGCGCGCGGTCTTCCCCGGTGGGCAGCACCGGCACACCGCCGCAAGCCCCATAAAGTTCCGCCCGGATAGCCAGCGAAGCGCCGGTATGGTCGCCGTGGCGCGGCGCCGGGTCCCAGGGCAGAGGGTCGAGATCGTCCTCGATCGTACGAACCACCTGCCAGTAGCGATCCCACGCCGCACGCAAGGCCACTACGTTGTGCGGCAACGGCTCGGCATCCTCCAACGCGATCCGTCCGCCGACGAGATCGGCCCCGCCAGTGATGGCGCGGGCGATGTGTTCCAGCCATTCCGGAGGCGGTCGCGTATCGGCGTCGGTACTGACGAGCACGCCGCGCGCCTGCTCCGGCAACAACGCCAGACCATTGTCCATCGCCCGTCGACGGGCAGAACCGGCATGCGCCAGTTCAAGCGGAAATTTCACGTCCTCGACATGGATCGACAGCCTTCCCATGGTGCGGACGCGGGCATTCTCGATCACCGCAAGGCTATCGTCGTCGGAATTGTTGACGACAATCGATAGCGCGATCGCATGAGGCCAAGTCTGCGCGGCAAGCGCCGACAGCAGGATCGGCAAACTCTCAGCTTCGTTCCGAGCCGGCACGCAGACGCACAAATCAAGGCGTTCGCGGTTTGGTGGCCGGATCGCGCGCTCAAGCATGCAATTGCGAGCTTTCCATAGCCCGCGCTATCGCCAACACGGACGGAAGATCGCTTTCCTGCCTCGGCATGTCGATCCTGCGCCGATACAGCGCTTCGTAGCCATCCACCATACGCCGGGCGTCGCACGCCAATTCCGCGCGGTGCCGGCAGTCGCTACGGTTCAACGTCACAGCCGCACGCCCAGCCTCAGCCAGAGAAACTGCATCGTCCGGGATTGCCAGCACGCCGCACGTGGAATCGAGAATTTCCGGGATGGCGCCGCGCGCGAAAGCGGCCACCGGGACACCACAGGCGAGCGCTTCGGCAACCACGAGGCCGTACGGCTCATCCCACATCGGCGTACACAGGAACGCCCGTGCCCCGCCGACCAGCCGCGCCAGATCGATATGATCGAGATGACCGACGTGAACGGCATCCACGCCAAGCTGCGGCGCGATATGCGTGCGATAGTATTCCTGATCCAGGATCGGCCCGGCAATGCGCAGCGGCATTCCGATCAGGCGCGCCGCCTCGATTGCGAAATGAAGCCCCTTTTCTGGAACGATCCGACCATACCAGACGAGATACTCCTCCGGATCGGGCTCAGCATGAAAAGCGAATTTTTGCAGATCGATGCCATTGAGGATCACTTCGTCGGGCTTCGAGACGTGTTCCCACTGCCGGGCCACTGATTGCGACACGGCGACCAAGGCGTGGTTCTTCCCCGAACACAGCCGAATGCCGCTTTCCAGCCAGCAGAAAGGCGGCGTGTGCAGGGTTGTGACCATCGGCATCGGCAGCAGATCCGCCAGCGTCACTGGCAAGTAATGCAGCGAATTGTTGTGGATCACGTCAAAATCGCGGTGGCGCAAGTCGTTCATCAAGCTGAGGTAGGCGTGGTGCTCTCGGAAGAACGCGACGTCCCGGGCCTCTGCTGTACCGACCTCGCCGATGGCCGTTTCGGCGCAGATCGCCTCCAGGCCAAGTTCACGCTCCGAATGGGATGACGCGAACACCGTTACTGCGTGGCCACGATCGCGCAACGCCCGCGCCAGCAGATGAGTGTGCATTTCCAGACCGCCTGCAAATGGCTCGGCAATGGGGTATTTCAGATGCGCGATGATCCCGATGCGCAAAGGTGCCGGGGACGGCGCAATGCCGTCCCCGGAATACCTTTGTGTAAAGAACGGGCGATCAGCCTGCGGGCCGTGCATCCAGATCGACCTCCAGCTCGCGATTCCAGTAACGCAGCGCACGGCACGCCGTGAGGAAAGCGTCCGCATCCTTGGCGCCGGTGAGCGTAAGGCACGCATCGTCCAAGTCACCGGCAATGCCGGCTTTGGCGAATATCACCTCAGCCTCGGCAGTGAGGCCGATGAACTTGCAGTGCGCAAAGGCGTCAGTCACAAAGTCCTTAGCCGCTGCGTCGATTGAGAGCAGCGCCGCGCCTGCTTCCGAAACCACGATCGCAACCGCATCGAACAAGACCGAAGGACCGCCATCGATCTTCTGCTTGGCAGCCACCGTCGTGCCATCGGACAAAGTGACACCGGCAATCTTGGGCGCGATGACTTCGTAGACCGCTCCTTCCGCCTCCACGGCCTTGAGCAATGCCTTCACGATCGCGGCATCCGCCCCGTCGCTCAACAGGATACCCAGCTTGCGGCCCTTAAAGCTGTCCGGGCCGTTCTTGACGATGCTGAGCTTGTCCGACGCCGGAAGATCGGTGATCGGTGCGCGCGCCGCGACGGCCGCATCGGGAAGCGGCATGCCCAAGCCGTCCGCCACCGTGGCGGCAAGGCCTGCATCGATATTCAGCAAGTGCGATACCGTCCGCGAGCGGATGTCCGGGCGTTCGACCTTCGAAAGCTCGAACACCAGCGCATCGCCGATGTGCTTTTGTTCGATCGGGGTCTGGCTGACGAAGAACTGCCGCGCCTGGCTGTAGTGGTCAGCAAAGCTTTCGGAACGAACGCGCTGCTTGGGGCCATCGGCCACTTCGGCAAAGCTGGTGAAACCGCGCGCTGGATCTTCGCGCGGGCCACCCTGGATCGGACCCCAGCTATTGGGCTCGTAGTTTACGCGGCCCTTAGGATTGGTCATCGCCATGTGCCCATCCTGCTGGAAATGGGCCATCGGGCACTTGGGCGCGTTGATCGGGATGTGGGTGAAGTTGGGGCCACCCAGGCGCTTGATCTGGGTGTCGAGGTACGAGAAGTTGCGGCCCTGCAGCAGCGGATCGTTCGAGAAATCGATGCCCGGCGGCACGTTCTGGGTGCAGAACGCGACTTGCTCGGTCTCGGCAAAGAAATTGTCGACCACCCGGTCCAGAACCAGGCGGCCTACCACGCGGATCGGCACCAGTTCTTCGGGAATGAGCTTGGTCGCATCAAGCACGTCGAAGTCGAAGCTGTCGGCGAATTCGTCGTCGAACAACTGCACGCCCAGTTCCCACTCGGGGAAATCGCCGGAATTGATCGCATCCCACAAGTCACGGCGATGGAAGTCGGGATCGGCACCGTTAATCTTGACCGCCTCGTTCCACGCGACCGACTGCAGGCCCTGCTTGGGCTTCCAGTGGAACTTGACGAACGTGGACTTGCCCTCGGCATCGACCAGCCGGAAAGTATGGACGCCAAAGCCTTCCATCGTCCGGAACGAGCGCGGAATGGCACGATCGGACATCGTCCACATGATCATGTGGAAGCTTTCCGGGCTCAGGCTGATGAAGTCCCAGAAGTTGTCGTGCGCGGTCTGCGCTTGCGGGAAATTGCGGTCAGGCTCGGGCTTGGCGGAGTGGATCAGATCGGGGAACTTGATCGCATCCTGGATGAAGAACACCGGGATATTGTTGCCCACCAGATCCCAGTTGCCCTCCTGCGTGTACAACTTCACCGCAAAGCCGCGCACGTCGCGGGCAAGGTCGGATGACCCCTTGGAACCGGCGACCGTGGAAAAGCGAACGAAGGCCGGCGTGCGCTCGCCCACGCGCTGGAACACGTCGGCGCGGCTGACATCGGCAAGGCTGTCGGTCAGCTCGAAAAATCCGTGCGCGCCATAGCCGCGCGCGTGGACCACACGCTCAGGGATGCGCTCGTGGTCGAAGTGGAACATCTTCTCGCGGAAATGGAAATCTTCCAGCAACGCCGGGCCACGCGCGCCTTGCTTCAGGCTGTTCTGGTCGTCGGCGACTGGAATGCCCTGCTGGGTGGTCAGCGTGGCGACATCGCCGCCGGCCACTTGATGGGTATCGCCGCCCGCTGCCTGAGGCTCGGCAAACGAGAACGAAAGCGCCGCGTCTGCCGGTACGGGCGGCGCCTTGGCGGGCGATTCTCCGCCGATGTCCGCTGGTACAATATCGGTCGGAGCAACTGACTTGCTTCCGTTCGCCGGGTTGGAAGGCGCTTTGGTCGGCGTCTTTGCCATGGTGTCATCCTCGTGTGATTGAGACACGCTCCCGTGGGCCGGATCGAGTCCAGCAGCCGAGGCACGTCTTTGGGTTCAGTGCTGAGTTAAGCGAGGTCGAGCCGCTCAGGTTGCCTGGTCGACAGCAGAATTAACCTGAGTCAGTCCTTTTGAATGAAAGTTTACGCGCAACGCTTGCGGGTCCGGGAAGTTAAGCTGCCAAGTCGCGACTGCCGGATAGGGAGGTTTCACTGTTCACCGACCGATTTTTAAGACGACGACGGGGCGTCAGCCTGACAACCGATGAGCGGGCGATGCTGGAAAGCGCCGTCGCGGAAGAGCGCGCGCTGGAGCCGCGAAAGATCATAGTCCGAGCCGGCGATCCGCTGAGCCAGAGCCTGCTGCTCACCGAGGGTATCCTCTCGCGCTACATCGACGATCGGCACGGCCATCGGCAACTGGTGGCGATCCATGTCGCAGGCGATTTCGTCGATCTGCACGGCTATCCGCTCAAGGTGCTCGACCACGACGTCGGCACGATGACGGCGGCCAAAGTGGCGATCGTCCCACATGCGGAGCTGGATCGCATCACCGCGCAAAGTCCCGAACTGGCGCGCAAGCTGTGGTATGCGACGCTGATAGACGCCGCCATCCACCGTGCGTGGCTGTTCCGGCTCGGTCGGCTCGATGCGGTGGGGCGCGTGGCGCACTTTCTGTGCGAGACGAACGCGCGTCTGATGGCGGCGGGCCTGAGCGACGGACACAGCTTTTCGCTGCCGCTGACCCAGACCGATCTGTCCGAGATCTGCGGCCTCACCAACGTCCACGTGAACCGCGTCCTTCGCCAGTTGCGCGAGGAGCGCTTGTGCGTGTTCCGATCCTCGCTGGTCGAGATACCGGACCTGGAAAAACTGGCCGCCCGCGCCCAGTTCGACCCGGATTACTTGTATATTGAGGCGCCGGAACTAGTATCCTGAGCAGCTTTTAGCCAGGGATCGCGGAAGAAACGTTTTTCTTGGCATTACTATGGGGAACGAGTCCGCTTGGCCGGAGTTCGACCGGCGGACTGAAACATGGAGGGCTTCCTATGCCGATTGCTACGTTTGAGACGACGGACGGTGAAGAGATCGAGATCGACAGCGACGATGTCGTGCGGCTCGCCGCGGGCAGGAAGTCGGAAACGACCCTGATCGAGCTGGAGGATGGCGACGAAATAACCGTCATCGCCACCGAACTGGAAGTGGCCGCCGAGCTTGGCCTCAATCCCCTTGAATATATCGACGGCGAAGCGGACGACGAGGAACTGGAAATGGGTGAAGACCGGGACGAAAACGACCCGGAAGACTAAATACTCGTAGCAGCGGAGAGCGCTGAACGGCTGCCCTCCGCTGCCACATCGCGCCCCGGCACACAAAACGTCACCCGGCGGCCAAGTGACAACGGCCCCATAACTGTTAGACTGGGCCGCATGAATCCTTCGTATCTGCGTCTATCCTTCGCTTGGCTGACCGTAGCCGCCGTAACCATCGCTCCTGCCCTCGTACCTGCCGCCATGTCCCCGATCATGGCCGGACTGCTGTTCGCCTGGCTGCTCGGGATCATCCTGTGGGCCGCATTCGGCGTCGTCCATGAAGCCGAGGAATTGGCGGAATCGCTGGGCGAGCCTTACGGCACCCTGATCCTGACCTTGTCGATCGTCATCATCGAGGTCGCACTGATCTCTGCAGTGATGTTGGGTTCCAAGGACGTGCCGACACTGGGCCGCGACACCATGTTCGCGGTCCTGATGATCGTGCTGAACGGGGTGGTCGGCCTCGGGCTGCTACTGGGCGGACTGCGCCATCACCAGCAAAGCTTCAACCTGCAGGGCGCCAGCGCGTACCTGGCCGTCACCATTCCCCTGGCGGTGATCGCGCTCATCCTTCCCAATTTCACCACATCCAGCGCCAGCGGCACGCTTTCCACCACGCAATCGGTGCTGTTCTCTCTCCTTACGATCGCGCTGTATGGTTTGTTCCTTTGGCTGCAGACGGGCCGTTACAAGGGCTTCTTCCAGCCGGTGGGGCTTGCCAATGCCGAGCCGCAAGACGCCAGCCCGCTGCCCCACCCGGCAAGTTCGATCTCGCGCGGGCGGCATGTCGTTCTGCTGCTCGCCAACATTCTGCCGATCGTTATTCTGTCCAAGAGCCTGGGCAAGCTGCTGGACGCCGGCATCGAAAGCCTGGGCGCGCCGACCGCGTTGGGCGGCATCGTCATCGCCATGATCGTGTTCACGCCCGAGGGAATTTCCGCGCTGCGCGCCGTCGCCAGCAACCAGCTTACCCGCGCCATCAACTTGTGCCTGGGGGCGGCGACATCGACGCTGGGGCTGACGGTCCCGGCGATCCTCCTGATCGGCTTGATCAGCGGCCAGCCGGTGGTGTTGGGCCTTTCGACCGCGAACATGGTGCTGCTGGCGACCACGCTGTTCCTCAACGGCATCACCTTCACCAACGCGCGAACGACCATGCTCGAAGGCGCGGTTCACTTGTCGCTGTTCGCGGTATTCCTGGTGCTGGTGTTCAGCCCCTGACGGTAGTGGGGAAGGCAAAGCGCCCTCCCCCTCATCCCACAAGCTGTCAGCCTGCCTTTGCGGCAGCATGTTCGAATACGATCCGGTTTTCGACCAGGTCGGTGACCACGCCCGGATCGGCCAGCGTCGAAACGTCGCCCAGGGCGCCCGTCTCGTTCTCGGCGATCTTGCGCAGGATGCGGCGCATGATCTTGCCCGAGCGCGTCTTGGGCAGGCCCGGCGCGAACTGGATGGCGTCGGGCGTGGCGATCGGCCCGATCTCCCGGCGTACCCAATCGCGCAAGCCACGGCGCAGTTCCTCGCTGGGCGCGACATCGGCGTTGAGAGTGACGTAGGCGTAGATGCCTTGCCCCTTCACATCGTGCGGGAAGCCAACCACGGCGGCTTCCGCGACATCGTGGTGCAGCACCAGCGCGGATTCGACCTCCGCCGTGCCCATCCGGTGGCCCGATACGTTGATGACGTCATCGACGCGGCCCGTGATCCAGTAATACCCGTCCTCGTCCCGACGCGCGCCATCCCCGGTCGTATAGACGCCGGGAAACGCGCTGAAGTAGGTTTCGAAGAAGCGCTTGTCGTCGCCCCACACCGCGCGCATCTGCCCCGGCCAACTGCGGGTGATGACAAGGTTGCCTTCCGCCACGCCGGGAAGGACATGGCCCTCGTTATCCAGCAGCGCCAGCTCCACGCCGAACAAGGGAAGCGTAGCCGAACCTGGTTTCAGCTCGGTATCGGGCAGCGGCGTAATCATGTGCCCGCCGGTTTCGGTCTGCCACCAGGTATCGATCACCGGGCAACGGCTTTCGCCGACGACTTCGTGATACCAGCGCCACGCCTCGGGGTTGATCGGCTCGCCGACGGTGCCGAGCAGGCGCAAGGATTGGCGGCTTGTGGACTTAACGAAGTCGTCCCCTTCCTTCATCAGCGCCCGCAACGCGGTAGGCGCGGTGTAGATCGTCGCGACCTGGTGACGATCGACGATTTCCCACATCCGGCTGGGCGTCGGCCAGTTGGGCACGCCTTCGTACATCAGGGTGGTGCCGCCATTCGCGAGCGGGCCGTAGACGATGTAGCTGTGGCCGGTGATCCAGCCGACGTCCGCTGTGCACCAGTACACTTCGCCCGGCTGGTAATCGAACACCGTGGCGTGGGTCAGCGCGGCCCACAGCAAGTAGCCGCCGGTGGTATGCACCACGCCCTTGGGCTTGCCGGTGGAGCCGGAGGTGTAGAGGATGAACAGCGGGTCTTCCGCCGCCATCGGCTCGGGCTCGCAATCCGCCGAGACCTTTTGTGCAAGCGGCGCGTAGAAATAGTCGCGTCCATCGCGCATCGACACCGGGGTATCGCTGGTCTGGACCACCAGCACCTTCTTCACGATCCCGCACAACTCGGCGGCTTCATCGACGCAGGCCTTGAGTGGCACGCGCTTGCCGCCGCGACGGCCTTCGTCGGCAGTGACGACGATGTGGCTGGCGCAATCTTCGATCCTGCCCGCCAGCGCCTCTGGCGAAAAGCCGCCGAACACCACCGAATGCACCGCGCCGATCCGGGCAGAAGCCAGCAGCGCGAACGCGGCTTCGGGGATCATCGGCATGTAGATGGTGACGCGGTCACCCTTGCGCGTGCCCAGTTCCTTGAGAACATTGGCGAACCGGCAGACGTGCTCATGCACTTCACGATAAGTGAAGCTGCGCACTGGTGCCGATGGAACGTCCGGCTCCCACAAGATCGCGGTCTGGTCACCGCGCTCCGCCAGGTGCCGGTCGATGCAATTCACCGAGACGTTGAGGATACCGTCCTCGAACCAGCGAATGCGAAAATCCCCTTCGTGGAAAGACCAGTTGCCGGCGATCGTCGGCGGCGTCATCCAATCCAGACGCTCTGCCTGCTCCAGCCAGAACGCGTCTGGCTCGGCCAGCGAGCGGTCGTAGGCTACCGCCCGGTTTTTCAGGTCAGTGGTCTGGGTCATGGATACTCTCTCCTCTAACTCGTTCGGTTCGGTTATCAGCCGCCGTGTTCGTCGATGTACTGGTCCAGCGCGCTCGCGGCGTTCAGCATATGGGCTCGCATCCGGCGCGCGGCCAGTTCTCCATCGCCTTGTGCGATGGCAACCATCACCCCGTCATGCTCTTCCCTTGAATGCACGATCCGGTTCCCTTGGCGAAGCTGCGTGCGCCGAAAGGCATTGAGCCGGGTGCGCGTGGCGATCGCTTGCTCGACCAGAAAGCTGTTGTGGGTGGCGCGATACAGCGCTTCGTGCAGTTCGCGATTGAAGGCATCGTAGCCATCGACGTCGCCGACCGCGACCAAGCTGGCCGATTGCTGGTGCAAGCGCAAGATGTGGCTGCGCTCCAGCGGAGTCATCCGATACGTCGCCAGCCGGACGCACACTGCCTCGATCTCCGCCATCGCCTCGAACATATCCATGATGCGCTCAGGCGTCATGCGCGTGACGATCACGCCGCGACGGGGCCGCATTTCAACGAGGCCGCTCACCGCCAATTGGCGAAGCGCCTCGCGAACCGGAGTGCGCGAAGCGCCAAAGCGGGAGGCCAAGTCCTGCTCATCCAGTTGCGTGCCGGCGACCAAGTCTCCACCGGCGATCTCGTCGGTCAGCGCATTGCGGATGCGGTCGGACAGCAGGATCTTTTCCTCGGTCAAGTCCTCTGCCGTGTCGCCGCCGGCCATCCGTTATCCTCCCACGATCGCGCGAACGGCGAGATAAAGCACAGAAGGCGCGACAAGGCACCCTAATCCGGTGTGGAAAGTGGCTGTGAGCGCGCCGTAGGGCACCAGGCGTCGGTCGGTGGCCGCAAGCCCGCCGGAAACCCCGCTTACGGTACCCATCAGACCGCCGAACACCATCGCGCTACGGGGGTTGTTCAGCCCGATCATCTTGGCGACGAGCGGGGTTCCGACCATCACCAAAACTGCTTTGAGAACGCCAGTGGCGATCGACAAGGCGATCACGGCAGAACTGGCCCCCAGCGCCGCGCCCGTGACGGGGCCAACGATGTAAGTGATGGCGCCCGCGCCGATCGTCGTCATAGAAATCGCATCGGTGTACCCGAACGCCGCCGCGACGCTCACCCCGACGATGAACGGAAGGACCGTTCCCAGCCCCAGGGCGATCACGCCAACCAGGCCAGCCTTCTTGGCTTGCGCCACGTCCACTTCGAACGCGGTGGCAGTGATCGCGAAATCGCGCAGCATCGCGCCGCCCATCAGCCCGATCCCGGCCAGCGCCGGAACATCGACCACGCCCTTTTCGCCGCCGGTAGACAAGCCGCAGAAGAACGCAGCCGCCAGCCCCAGGACGATGGCGATGGCCGAGCCGTGGACCCTTCCAGCCGTCAGATATTTCGAAATCGCGTTGGACAGCCACATGACGAGCCCCACCACGGCGAAGGCGGTCAACAAGGCATTGCCGATGAAGACATGCTTGAGCATTTCCATGGTCGCCTCCATCACCGTGGATCTCCGGCGGCGACTTGCGCCGCTTCGCGCGCCGCAGCGCTGCGCGCCTCAAGTTCGTCCATGGTCTCGGTCTGCCCGCCCAGGCGGCTGATGATCGCAACGGCGGTGAAGCATACCACCAAGGCACCGACGCCGGCGATCACCACCACTGGGCCGCCCTCTACAGCGGCAACCACGTTCTGCTGCGCCGCCATGGCAACGACGATCGGGATGTACAGCGCGCCCCAGAATTCGACGCCCAGCTTCAGCCCATGGCTAAGCAGCCCGCGCGACCCCAGCCAGAGGCGAGCCGCAATCAGCAGGATCATGGCGATGCCGACCCCGCCGACATTGGCCTTCACGCCCAAGGCCACGCCCAGCGCGTCACCCAGGAACACCCCGATGAGGGTGCAAAGCGCAAGGAGCGCGACGCCCGAGATGGTCATGCCGCCGCTCCTGAATGGTGTGTATGCCGATCCGTCATCTGCATCTCTCCTTGTACGCCGATTGTGATCGGTCAGTGCTTTATATATGCACAGACTTGATTTAATCGCAATAGCGAATACAAGATGGCGATAACGAAGCCCTCAGGCATACGAGAGCAATCAAATGCGACAGTGGAACAGCAAACGCGAAGCCCGCCATGCCCGGATCGAGGCGGGGTCGAAGTTCGCCAACGGCAAGCTGATCGATCCGAATCAGGTAACGCAATTTCTCGAGGCAGTTCTCAAGCCGGGCGACCGGGTGTGCCTGGAAGGCGACAACCAGAAACAAGCGGACGTGCTGGCCAAGGCACTGGCGGAGGTCGATCCTACGCAAGTCCATGACTTGCACATGGTGCAGTCCGGAGTCGTTCTGCCCGAGCATCTCGATATCTTCGAAAGCGGTATCGCCAAGCGACTCGATTTTTCCTATTCCGGCCCGCAGTCGGCCCGGATCGCCAAGATGCTCTTCGGCGGTCAGATCGAACTGGGCGCGGTTCACACCTACCTCGAACTGTTCGCCCGCTATTTCATCGACCTCACACCTCAGGTGGCCCTGATCGCGGCGGTCAGCGCGGATCGAGAGGGCAACCTCTATACCGGGCCTAACACCGAGGACACGCCGACGGTGGTGGAGGCGACCTCGTTCGGCAACGGCTTGGTCGTGGCCCAGGTGGGAGAGATCGTCGACAAGGTGCCGCGCGTCGATATACCGGCGGACCAGGTCCATTTCGTGCTCGATGCGGCCAAGCCGTTCTACGTCGAACCGCTGTTCACCCGCGATCCGGCTGCGATCACCGAGACGCAGATTCTCACCGCGATGCTCGCTATCCGCGGCTTATACGCACCTTATGGCATCCGCCGCCTCAACCATGGCATCGGTTTCAACACTGCCGCGATCGAACTGCTGCTGCCGACCTATGGCGAAAAGCTCGGCCTCAAGGGCAAAATCTGCACGCACTGGGCCCTCAATCCCCACCCGACGCTGATCCCCGCCATCGAAGCGGGCTGGGTAGAGCAAGTCCACTGCTTCGGCTCCGAAGTCGGCATGGAAGACTATCTGCGGGCGCGCCCCGACATCTTCTTTACCGGCGCCGACGGATCGCTGCGTTCCAACCGCGCGTTCTGTCAGACCGCCGGGCTCTACGCCTGCGACATGTTCATCGGATCGACGCTGCAGATCGACTTGGCGGGGCATAGCTCAACCGTCACGGCCAGCCGCATCGCCGGTTTCGGTGGCGCCCCCAACATGGGTTCCGACGCGCGCGGACGCCGCCACCCCAGCGAGCCGTGGCTACGTGCCGGTGCCGAGGCCGACCCGGACGGCCCCGCCCCGCTACGCCGTGGCCGCAAGCTGGTGGTGCAGATCGGCGAGACTTTTGGAGATGGCAACACGCCCACTTTCGTCGAGCGCTTGTCCGCCCTCGATCTGGCCGAAAAGCTCGATCTCGATCTGGCGCCGGTAATGGTCTATTCCGATGACGTCACCCACATCGTCACCGAGGAAGGCATCGCCAACCTGCTGCTATGCCGCGACAAAGACGAGCGCGAACAGGCCATTCGCGGGGTCGCCGGCTACACTGAAGTCGGTCGCGGGCGGGACCGCAAGATGGTCGAACGCCTGCGCGAACGCAAAGTCATCCAGCGGCCCGAGGACTTGGGCATCGACCCGCTTGACGCCGACCGGCGGCTGCTGGCAGCCCATTCGATCAAAGACCTGATGCTGGCATCGGGAGGGCTCTATCGCCCGCCCAGCCGATTCCGTTACTGGTAAGGAGCGCGGCGCTTGGAAAATCTTCGCTATGATCTGGCCGCGCCGCATAACGCGTCCGGCACCAAGGCCAGCGCGCTAGTGGGCGTCGTTGCCTCGGGCAACCTGGAAGTGCTGCTGGAGCGGGCCGGCCCACCCGACCGCTGCGTGATCGAAATCGCCACCACCGCGCGCGGCTTTGCGGACTTGTGGGCTGCCGTGACCGCAGACTTCGTCGAGCGCCGCGCGGCGGGCGGCCTGCGCATCTCGATCAACGACGGCGGCGCCCGTCCCGACACCGTTTCGCTACGCTTGGCTCAAGGCGTGCGGTTGATGGAGGAACCGGAAGCATGACCCATCCCCTCCCCACCCTGTCTCCCCCCCCCCAGGCGCGCC
>NZ_AKFJ01000019.1 GCF_000272475.1 Novosphingobium sp. Rr 2-17 | reverse complement strand
CAGTATCCTCAACTTGAAAAGGGTAGGAGGAGCGCGGCGCCGCCCGCCTGGATCATAGCGACCCCGACACGCGGCGCGCGCCGGATCAATTGGCTCCTGGAGGCGTGAACCCGGCAGGGGGTGCGCCTGCGGGCATGCCGGCTGGTGGGGCGCCAGGAGGCGGACCGCCCGGACCCTGCGGCGGCGCGCCGGCACCACCCGGAGGCGGACCCGTCATTTCGGCGGGCATCACGTCCCAATGCTCGACCAACTGCCCGCCCTCAACGCGGAACATGTTGAAGATAAACGCCGTCTTGGGTGCACCCGACGGACTGGGCAACTGACGGCTGGTCAGCAGCATGACCCGATCGCCCTGCGCCATGACTTGTTCGGTCTTGGGCCGCGGCATCGGCGGGCCCTTCATCGCCGGCATCCCCTGGAAGCGGGCGATCAGCTTGTCGCGCGCTGTACCGGTGCCGGGCATCGCGTTGAACGCCTCGGAGTGCTGCATGTAGTTGGGAGCGATGTACTTGGTGATGATGCTGGCGGCCTGCTGAGCCGTGGTGCCGGCTGCGTCGGCGTCGTTAAGGGCCGAATAGAAGTCGAGCACGACCTTCTTGTTGGCCTCTTCCTGCGGGGTGTTGTGGGCCGCGGCGGGGCTGGCGATGGCGATCGTCGTCGCCAAGGCGCCGATTACGCCCCATCGAATGCTGGAACCTTGAAAACGCATGTCCTTACTCTCCCGTAAAAATTTCAGGCCGGCGCTGCAGGCTCGCTCGAGCGGCCCACCGGCAAAGCTTACACTACGATACGCGGCTCGCCAGTTATGACAGGTATGCAGGAAAAGCATGGGATCTGCCCGATGCCGCGCGTGGCGCGTCGCCGGCCCAGACGGCGCACCTGGAACTGCCAGGCGGCTCCCGGTGCGCCGAACTGTGTGCAGTGCGTCCATCGCGCTCCCCCTGTATGCCCGCTTACTTCGGCGGTGCGGCGCGCTCGGCCTCGTCGTCCGAGAAGGTGCGGCCATCAGACAAGGTCAGCCCGGCAAGGGCGCCACCCGGCGCGCCGTTGGCATTGGGGTGATACACCACCTTCACCTTATCGCCGCGCTTAAAGTCGCGCGGGGCAAAGCCCTTCTTGGAGAACATCAGCGGGCTGCCGCTGACGATCGACATCTGTGCGTCCTTGCCTTTGTCCTTGTAGATCAGGACCATCGAGGAATGCGGGGCGCCCCAGCGGAATTCCTTGAGCGTGCCTGACGCGGTTTTCAGCGTCTTCATATCGTAAGCGGCGAACGAGTGGTGGGCAAGAACTGGGGCGGCCATCAGACCAAGACCGGCCACCATGCCGCCTAGCATCAGGATGCGATTGCGAGACTTGGTCATTTGTATTCTCCCAGGATGACGGAGCCGACATCGGACGTCGATAGTTTCGATTTGTAGCAAAGTCCGTTTCCCCGCCATGAACCAATAACTTTTCGGCAAGACGCAAACAAATCGGTGACGTGGAGCCATGGGCACGTAACTTGGCTTGAGGGGTTGGCAACGTTCGAGCGACGAACTCTAAAACTCCATTTGCCAACAGGCCGGGCTTGGCAACCCGGCCTGTGGTATTCAATTGTATTAGACTGAGCCTTTCAGCCCGCCGTATTAGACTTCGTTGACGAAGCGGTTCTCAATGTAGCCCAAGCCTTCAACCGAGACGCGCACGACGTCGCCTTCCTTCATGAAGCGGCTGGCGGCGATACCGACGCCGGCCGGAGTGCCGGTGGCGATCACGTCGCCAGGCTCCAGGGTCATGACCTTCGAGATGTACTCGATCTGGTCGAAGATGTTGTAGAGCATGCCGCCGGTCGATTCTTCCTGGCGCACTTCGCCGTTGAGTTCGAGCTTGAGCATCAGCGCGTGCGGATCGGCGATTTCGTCGTCAGTGGTGATCCAGGGGCCGATCGGGCCGTGGGTGTCGAACGACTTGCCCAGCGTGTAGGTGGGTGAACGGAACTGCCAGTCACGCGCGGTAACGTCGTTGCAGACCAGGTAGCCCGCGATCACCGAGCGCACGTCTTCGCGCGCGACGTGGCGGCAGCGCTTGCCGATGACGACGCCCATTTCCGCTTCGTAATCCACCATGTCGGGGCCGGCCTTGGGCACCTCGACATCGTGGTAGGGACCGGTGATCGAGCTGACCTGTTTGTTGAACCAGATCTGGGTCTTGGGCATGGTCACGCCTGCCGCTGCTGCCTCGTCAGCGTGCGACTGGTAGTTCATGCCAATCGCCAGGTACTTGCTGGCATCGCCAACGGGTGCCTCGAGCGTCACTTCGTCCAGCGCGTAGGAGGGCTCGCTGGCGGCCTCGGCGGCAGGGCGCAGAGTGTCGAACTGCTCTAGAAAACGGCGCATTGAATGGCCGCAGTCTGGGGCGACGGCGCTGAGATCGACGACGCGATCGCCAACCACCTTGCCAAGGCTGGTCTGGCCATTGCGGGTAAATCGGGCAAGTTTCATCGATCTCGATCCTTATTATAAAATGACAGCTATTTCAGGAGGGGGTGGTTGTGAGATAAGCCGCGGCAGCCGACCAAAGGCCTTTGCACAACACGAACCTCATCCGACACTTCCGATTCGCGGCCCTACCCCCACACCTGGTTTTCTATTGACTATTTCGTACAATGATGACTGTCTAGTACAAAGACGTTAAGGGAGGAAGGGGCTTCGCTCATAGCGACGATGGCTGGGTACAAGGCAGCCGCGTTCGCAAGGTCTTCAAACTAGATTTGCCTCGCTCGGGCTGGACTTGTCGGCAGAACTGCCGCAGCAAGCAGATGTCGGGACGGGGCCGATACGCATAGAAATGCGCCACTGCGGCCATCACCATGACAAAATTTCGGAGCAACGAAACGTGACAGACACCATACCGGTATCCACGCGGGAAACGCGGGGGAGTTTCCCGCTACCCCGCAATGCGCGTTACACCCGCGTCGCCATATGGCTGCACTGGGCGATCGCATTCTTCATCCTCTACAACCTGGTCCTGGGCTTCTTCAACTGGGACTTCGGCGCCGAGTTCACGCACAAGCCGCAGAACCGCTGGATCTACGGCCTGATCCTGGTCTCGCACATGTCGGCGGGCATCACGGTGCTGGCGTTGACCGTCCTGCGCATCGTCTGGCGCCTCCTGCACGAGCCGCCGGCCTACCCCGCGCACATGAAATCGTGGGAGCGGCACACGGCCCACTTCGCGCACTTCCTCCTCTACGCCGCGATGCTGCTGATGCCGCTGACCGGCTGGGCAATCCTTTCGGCTCACCCGCCGGAAGGCTCCGCCGGAGCCAAGGCGCGTGCCGAAGCGATGGCCAAGGCCGGCCCGCCTCCAGGAGCTGCTCCTGGTGGAGCCCCCGCTGCTGCTGGTGCTGGCGGTCCGCCGCCGATGGGTCCGGGCGCCAAGGGTCCGCCCGCGCCGAAGATCTGGTGGATCATCCCGATGCCGCAGATCATGCCGCTCGCGAACATCGGCAAGGAGCCCGGTGGCGTAGAACCGCTGGAAACGCTGCACGACGAAATCGCCGAATGGCATGGCGTCGGTGCCTGGCTGACCGTGTTGGTCCTCGTCCTGCACATCGCCGGCGCGCTCAAGCACCAGATCATTGACCGCGAACCGCAGTTCGCCCGCATGGGCATCGGTCGCTTTCCTGAAGAGAAAGAGTGACCTGAGCTAAGCAAAAAAGGGGGGATCGGCGCCTGTCCGATCCCCCCTTTTTTTGTGCCCACGTTCCAAGCTGGCCGGTTCGATTATAGCGGAGCTCGCGAACTAATCCCCATCGCCGCCATCACCGCGACCATGCGAAGACTCATCACAACCGCAAATGCCTAGGTCCGCGACGCGCTCAATCAACTGAGTTGATGACGAGTGGGGTATGCGTATCCAGCAGCGGGGCCGAGGATCAAACCAGCTCGACACTCCGCGCAATGGCGGAGATGCCGCGCTTGCCGTCGACGCGGTCGAGCTGGACCACTACGTCGATGACCGAGGCGGCATATTCCAGAGTTTCGGCGCGGGTCAGGCCGATACCGGTCTGCATCGCCATGAGCGCAATCTGGTCGAGCGCGCCGCGCGGCGAGTTGGCGTGGACGGTGGAAAACGAGCCGGGGTGGCCAGTGTTGATCGCGCGCAGGAAGCTCACCGTCTCGGTGCCGCGCAACTCACCCAGGACGATGCGGTCGGGGCGCAGACGCAGCGCCGCCTGGAGCAAGTCGTTGGCAGTGACTTTCGCCTCGCCCAACTCGCCCTTCACCGCGATCAGGCCGACGCCGTTATCGCCCGGCAGCTTGAGTTCCGCAGTATCTTCCACCGTCACTACGCGTTCGTGCGGCGGGATTTCCGACAGCATCGCGTTGAGAAAGGTGGTCTTGCCGGTCGAGGTGCCGCCCGAGATCAGGATCGTGCGGCGGCGGTGGATCGCATCGCGCAGATAGGCGATCGGCTGCGCCATCGGATCGGGGCTAGGCGTTTCGACCGGGGCCTTGATCGGGCCGCGATCGTAAGCGTCGAGCGGCAGGTCCAGCAGGCGATGGCGACGGATCGCCATCGCCCAATGGCTGCGCGTCGCGGGCGGGCCTACGAGCTGGATGCGCGCGCCGGTGCGTTCCTGCCCGTTCGGTCCGGCATCGCCTGGAAGCGTCGCCGAGAGGATCGGATGTTCACGGTTGATACCCTGGTGGCTGATCCGCGCGACTTGTTCGGCCAAGCGCTGGAGCAGCTTGTCGTCCATCGCCGGCAGCGGCACCCGGCTCATCCCGCCTTGCTCGGCATCCTCCACCCAGATCTCACCGGGACGGTTGACGAGGATTTCGGTCACCGTCTCACGGTCCAGCCAAGGGCGTAAAGGCGCAAGGTAAGCGTCGAGATAGACGCTGCGTGGCATCGTCACGACAGGAGGCAGCGCGTCGATCACGCTGGCAAGACTGAGTACCCCAGCCACGTCACTGGACCTTGCCGAAATCGAGGTCCTTGGCCGTGAACACGCGGATCGGCTCGCCCTGGCGCACGCGGATGGTGGGGCCGACTTGCGAGCTGGAGGACATCGACGACGAGCCGGAATTGACGATCACGTTGGACCCGCTCGACGCAAGCGTCGACAGCGTGCTTACCACTGACATCAACAGGGCCGAGCCGAAGCGTTCGAAGAAGTGGTTGTTGACCTTGCCGGCAAGACCCGTCTCGCCACCGAAGGCGATGGCGGGCGAACCCAGGTTCACCGACACGCCATCGGGCCGGATCAGGCGCGACCAGATCACGTAGGCGCGCTTCTGGCCCGATGTCATGCCGCTCTTGTACTGGCCGATCAGGCGCGAGGAACGCGGGATGAGCACGGTCTTGCCGTCAAAGCTGCGCACGTCGGTGGAGACGATCGCGCGCACGTAGCCGGGCACGTCGGTGTCGATCGCGGTTTCCAACACTGCAGGGATAAGCGTGCCCTGGGTGACGGTGGTGGCGGGATCGAACGAGCGCGCCGCCGAAGCAGTCGAGCCTGTGCCACCCACGCGTGCGGCAAACTCGTCGTTGGGCGAGCCGCCCTTGATGTCGCCCGCAGGGCCAGCCAGCGCGACGGCGGCGCCAGTGCCGATGTCGTAGACGACGGTGGGGTTGGCGTAGCGGTTGGCCTGGGGCGCAGCGGCGGGGTTGGCGCCGGGCATGGCGGCCAGAACTGGAGCTGGTGCGGGCGCGGGCAACGGCGCGGGCGTCACAGCGGGCTGCGCGGCGCTGGAAGAAGCCGCGGTTGCCGGCGCCGGAGCAGCGCTGGGTTGCGGCAGTGGCGCCGGGCTGGGCGTCACCACCGGGCCGTTGCGCGCGTCATCCATCGACCACAGCGTCAAGCCGCCCAGCGCCGCGACGATCAGGACACCGGCAGCCAGGCCCAAGCTGTCGCCCTTTTTGCGCTGGCTGACTTGCGGCAGGACGCTGCGGGTGGCGAGGTCGATGACTTCGGCACCGGCGCCGTCGCGCGGATCGGTGGCGGCTTTGTCGGTCAGGCGTTCACGCAAGGTGGAATTGGGCGCCATGGATCAGTTTACCTTTGCAGCCGGGACAGGCGTGTTGGCGGCGACCGCCGCGACGGGACGGGTGTATTCCAGCATTGCACTGGCCTTGCCTGAGCGCAGGATGATCTTGGCGGGCACGTCCGACAGCATGATGGTGTCGCCGTTGACCGCGTAGTTCACCGGGCCTTCCTCGCCCTTCTCGTTCTGGATCAGGATCGCAGGGACTTCGCCCTTGGTCGGCCAGGTCAGGTACGTGGAACTGCCGTCGTCATAAACGCGCGCGGGCAACAGCTTGGGCGAGCCGCTGCGCTTCCAGCCATAGTTGAGCGCGGCGGGATCGACCGGCTTTGCCAGCGGTTCACCAGCGGCCAGGGCAGCCTCCGCCGGATCGAGGGCGGCCAGGGCAGGAGCCGCAGCGCCCGGAATTTGCCCCGGAACGGGCTTGGCCGGCACATCCTTGTAGGTGAAGCGCAGCATGTAGAGCGGACGCGCCTTAGACGAGGCGACGAGGTCGAAGAAATAGGTGTGGCGGTTGGTAACCACCGTCATGTTGGTGCGCGCGCCGGCTTCCAGCGGCTTTACGAACAGCAAGTCAGCGCGCTTGTTCGGCGTGATCTGCCAGGTCTGCGAATCGCCCACCGCAACGTTCTCGATCGCTTCGTTGGCGCCGAAAGCGATCGTTGCCTGCACTCCGGTTCTGCCATCGATGCGGACGACTTCGTTGTCGCTAAAGGGATGGACCACCAGGCGTTCGTCCGCCGCATGGACCATCGAAGGCAGCGCCAGCAGGGCTGCCGCGCACAGCAAGGCGCGGGCCGGGGTTGCGATCATCGTGTCTTCTCCTTGGTCGCAAGACGACCGGTATCGTTTGAGGCGCTGCGGAAGCGGCTGCCGACGCCCTTGGCGCGCGCCTCACCGCCGCCCGCGCGGATCGGTTCGAGCCCGCCGCCGACGACTTGTGTGGTCACGCTGCGTTGGGTGATCGATCGCGATGACGCCGCAGCGTCCGGTCCAGTCGCGGCGGCCACGGGCGCAGCGGCCTGCGCGGCGAGCACGGCGGCCTGGGTCCGCCCGGCGGACGTAGGGGCGGCGGCCGATGATGTGGACGATGCTTCGACAACGGTAGAGGACGAAGTTGAGCCTGCGTTCGCGCGCTTGTCGCTCGCCCCCAGCCCGAACACCTGCCATCCGGCCACCATCGTGCCCGCGACTTTGACGATCATGACCATCAGTGCGACGTGGACCGCAGCGACCAGAAACAGCGCCATAGCGCCGCGCCCGTCGATCTCGCCCGTCTGCGAACCTTCGACCAGGCCGTTGATGATCGGCACCAGCAGTTCCAGGGTGATCCCACCGCCCAGCACCACGAACAGCGGGGTCACGGCGGTCAAGACGACCCCGCGCAACCATCCGGCGGTGAGGCCGCGCGTCGCACCGAACAAGCCCATGACGACGAAGATCGGCCCCAGCGCCAGCAGCACCGCCAGCGCGATACGCGCGGTCAGCAGCACGCCGACGGTGCCCAGCAGCAGCAACAGCGCACCCATCCACATGACGCTTCCCGGCGTAAACAGCCCCTCTGCGCCCTTGGCCGCGACCGCGCCGCCGGCTGCAGCCGCACCGCCAGCGGCAGGCGCGCCGCCTTCCTGGGTGGCCGCGGCGACCGGCTTGGTAGCCTCGGAAATATCGTTGATAGCGGAAAAGACGATGTCGATCCGCTCTCCGAAAATCTGCGTCGCCGAACCCTTGGCGCCAATCAGCACCCCGGCGATCCAGTCCGGCGCACCGACGGCGAGGTTCCACACCACGCTTTGGTAGGCGATCCAACTCGTGGCAAAAGTGAGCACGACGCCCAGACGCAGCATGCGCGGCGTCAGCGCCGAAATGCCCAGACCAGAACGGCCGGTCAGCAGCGAATAGGCGAAAAAGATGATGTAAAGCGTGAGCAGGATCGTCAGCACCGGCGCCATCGCCCCGCCCGCGCCGAACAGCCGCCCGAAAGCGCCCGCAGCCATCTCGTTGGCCACGCAATCGACCGCACGCAGCGCCGGGGCGACCCCAGCGGAAGCGGCTTCGGTGAGTTGATCGCAGGCCACGCTCATGATCTTACTCGGCCGCCTCGATCCACAGCGGATCGTCCTCGCCCAGCTCACCTGGCCAAGCCATGCCGGTCAGCATCGGGAACCACGCAGAAGGATCGTCGCCATAACGCTCGCGCAACTGGTCCAGCTTGCGCACTGTGCTTTCGCGGCCCGACAGCACCGTCAGCACTTCGGGCATCCCCGACAAGTCGAGCCGGACAACGACCGAGGCGTCGGACTGGCGGATCAGGAAGCAGCGCGAGTGTGCCGGCAGAGTGCGGATCACGTCGAGTTCATGCTGCGACAAGCCGAAGCCTTCGCAATAATCCTCGGGCCGCGCACGCGAATTGGGCATGAAGATCATCGTCGCGGTCTGCTCGACCAGCGCGGTCGCGATCTTGCTGTCCAGGGCATCGCGGGCGGACTGGGTCGCAAAGCCGACCAGCGCGTTGCGCTTGCGCAAGGTCTTGAGCCAATCGCGGATGCGCGCGGCGAACACCTCGTCGTCGAGCGCCTTCCAGCCCTCGTCGATCAGGATCATCGTCGGCTCGCCGTCCAGGCGTTCCTCGATGCGATGGAACAAGTACATCATAACCGGCGTGCGCAAGCGTGGGCTTTCCAACAGCGCGGTCATGTCAAAACCCAGCACCCGCTGCGACAAATCGAGCCGATCATGCTGGTTGTCGAACAGCCAGCCGTTCTCGCCGCCCTGCAGCCACGCATCGAGCCTACTGCCCAGATCGCCCGGCTGCGGACGGCGCGATCCGGCAAGCAATTCGCGGAAGTGCGAGAGGCGGCGTAGCGCCGGATCGTTGTGGTAGGCCGCGTCCACCGCGCTGGCGATCGTCGCAAGTTCCTCAGGCCCCTTGGCGGCCAGCAGTACCCCCAGCCAATCGCGCAGGAAGGCGCGGTTAGTGGCGGTATCAGGCAGCGACAGCGGATTAAACCCGGTCGGATGGCCGGCAGCGACGCGGCTGTAGGTGCCGCCGATGCCGCGCAGGAACACCTCGGCGCCGCGATCCTTGTCGAACAGGATCGTGCGCGGCGCGAACTTCTGCGCCTGGGCCGCCAGGAAGTTCATGACCACGGTCTTGCCCGAACCCGACGGACCGATGACGGTGAAGTTACCAAGGTCGCCCTGGTGGAAGTTGAAGAAAAACGGCGTTGCGCTGGTGGTGGCCAGCAATGTGACCGCCTCGCCCCAGTGATTGCCGCTCGCCTGGCCCATCGCGAAGCCGTGCAGGCTGCCGAAGCAGGCCATGTTGGCGCTGGAAATCATCGCCCGGCGCACGATGAAACTCTCGTTGCCCGGCATCTGGCCCCAGAACGCCGGCTCCAGGTTCACGTCTTCGCGCACGGCGATGGCGCCGGCATCGGATAGCGCGGCGGCGCAGTGCGCGGTCACGTCGTCCAGCGCGGTCAGGGTATCGGCGCGCACCAGGACCGACAAGTGATGGTCGCCGAAACCGACCGAGCCGGTGCCTAGCGCATCGCGCGCCGCGCTCATTTCGCGCCGTTCGGCCACGGCTTCCTCGTCGGCGCTGCGCAGGCGGCGGATCGACAAGTCGATCTTCTCACGCGCGATCTGGCGATCGGACGGGGCATAGGTTTCGGTCAGCACCAGTTCGGCAGGCAGGCGCAGAAGCGCATCGGTCAGGCCGGGACTGGTCGAATCAGGATAGTCCTTTAGCGATACGATCGCGCCGAACTGGCCGCCGTTCGCGCCGCGCAGTTCCATCGCGTCCATACCGAAACTGGCGCGGCGATAGGGGAGCATGTGACCAAGGTCGGTCTCGTCCGAAGGGCGGCGCACCGGGCGCATTTCGCCGTTATAAAGTGCGCTGAGCAGTTCAAGCACTTCGGAGCACTGCCCAGCCGCGCCTTCGTAATCGCCCAAAAGCCGCGCGCCGTAGACGCCAAGCGAGGCGACCATCGCCGAGGCGGCGGCACGCAGAGAGCGCACGTCGCCGGGATCGACTTCGGTGGCCTCGGCGCTCTTGGTCTTCATCAGGCGCGACAGCTTGTCGGCCCAGCCGGCCTTGCCGCGCGCGGGGCGACGTACCAGCGTTACGAACTGGTCGTTTACGAACAGCGCTCCAGAAACGGTGCGCTCTTTCCAGCGTGCGTCGATGTGCGCGGCCAGCGGATCGTCGAACTGGCCGCCCAGTTCCACTTCCACCCGGCGGCGGATAACGTGGTGATAGAGTACGAAGCGCGCATCCAGGCTGGAGCGCAGCAACACTTCGCGGGTAGCGACGTGGGCGTTCAGCTCGTCGGCGTCGGCGGTTTCGAACGCGAGGCCGGGCACCATCAGCGACAGCATCACTGATCCGTCGCGCAGGCGCACCACGTTTTCATCGACGAAAGCGGCGTACGGCAGGCGGTCTCCGGCCAACGTTTCGCGCGTTGCCCAGCCCTTCAGCGGCGATTTGAAGCTTTTGGCCATCGATGTCGTCCCCCCGCGTCCGTCTCTACGGCGCGTAGCTGTTGCAGCCCCAGCGCTGCCAATTGGCGACGCGCGGAGCTTTGCTGACCTTGGCGATCCACAAGTCGAACACGCGCGGCTCGCGCAGACAGGCCAGGTAGCCCACCCCGTGAATGGCGAGCGCAGCGGGCAGCGCCCAGAAGCTCTTGGTGATGAGGAACACTTCCGTCGTCACTGCCGCGTTGATGATGAAGAAGCTGTAGGTCACGCCCGCGAACATCTGCGGCCGCGTCAGCGCGCGGTGTACCGGGAACCGGGCGAGACCCACGGCTTAACCTACCGCTGCCGACTGGATGCCTGAGACGATCGCCCCGGCGCCGAACAGGATGAACACGCCGATGATGACGGTCGCCCCGAAACGCCAGTTGAGCCGGCCCGACAGCATCATGAAGCCCACGGCAGCGACCGCCATGACGGCGACGGCGGTGGCGACATTGCCCAGCAACGTGCCTTGCAACCACCCAAGCGCGGCGACGATCGGGCCGGAACCGGCGGGATCGCGCGCGACGGCCTGCGCGTGGCCAAGGGTGGGAGCGAGTGCGGCAAAAGCCGCGGAAAACTTGGTTGCCGGCCGGCGCAGGGCGCGGGCGGCGAAGTGGATGTTTCGAATCACATTGCCCTCCGTATGAGGCCAAGTGCGCTAGTGTGATGACAGGTTTGTGACGAAATCGACAAAGGGCAAGACGCTTGGCGCCTTGCCCTTTGGAAACCGGAAACGCTTTTAGGTGTCGATAAGGTGCGGTTAGCGCGCGGTTAGCGTGCCGCCAGCGCCCGCGCCGACTTCATGCTTTGCAGCGCGCGGCGTGCCGCATCGCGCGAATCGGTCCAACTGCCGTCGGCCAGTTCCAGATCGTAGCGGATGGGCGTCTGCACCGCCGCGCGGGTGACGGCTATGGCCTTGTCCGGCTGACCGGCGCGCGCATAGGCAGCGCCCAGATTAATAAGCGTTGCCGGATCGTCCGAACGCGCGGCGCCGTTCGCTTCCAGTTTAGTGACGGCGGCGTGCGCTTCGCCGGCGGACAGTTCGGCATAAGCGACGTCAGGCGCGTTGGCTACTGGCTGGGCGACACCGAGCGAAAACGCGGATTGGCCAAGCATCGTGGCAGCGACGAAGACAGAAAGTGACATGGCGGTTCTCCCAAACCTGGTTCGATGAAGGCAGCTTCTGCCCGAAAATCCCGACCCGCAAGAAAATGTCAGAACTGTCATAAATATGCAATCAAACGGTGTATCGGCCCAAACCCTTTGATTCGTACGCAGATGAGGGTTTGGTGACAGGTTCGTCATTTCACCGTCACGTAACTGCAGATTACTGTCATCGTACTGACGCCAAACCTTCACTCCCAACCATTAGACGGCGGCCTCAGCGAGGGTGGAGTCTCCCACCCCGTTCCTGAATTCAGGGGGATTCGACGTGAACAAGTTTTCCGGTCTGCTGCTCGTTGGGTGCAGCGCTCTCGCCCTTGCTGGTTGCGGTGCCGATGATGTCGCCTCGCCCGGCGCAGACAGCATCACCATCAACAACCCGACGCCAACGCCTTCGCCGACGCCGACGCCCACTTCGACCACCGTCGTCGCCGCATCCAGTTGCCCTTCGTTCAACGCTACCGGCGGCCTGACCGACAGCGGCACGATCAGCGGCCCCGAAGGTTCATGGCGCGTGTGCACCCTGCCCTCGTTGGTCAACGTCAGCTCCAGCCTGCCCAAGACCTCGGGCGTTATTTACCGCATCAACGGTCGCGTCGATGTGGGCTGCGATGGCGGCTTCAAGGCGCCGACGGCTTCGGCTACCTTCACCACCACCACGGCAAGCTGCTCCAGCAAGGTGCTGAGCGCAGATACCGACGTCACCCTGACGATCGATCCGGGCGTCATCATCTACGGTGAAAACGGTTCGGAAGCGGCCTGGCTCGCAGTCAACCGCGGCAACAAGATCAGCGCTGTGGGCACGGCTTCGTCGCCGATCATCTTTACCAGCCGTCAGAACGTGGTCGGCACCAACGACGACACTTCGCAAGGCCAGTGGGGCGGCGTGGTGCTGCTGGGCCGTGGCACGGTGACGGACTGCAACTACGGTTCGACGTCGGCCAGCACCTGCGAGCGCGATACCGAAGGCGCCGTGAACAAGGCCGTCTTCGGCGGCACCGACAACACCTACAACGCCGGCACCATGAAGTACGTGCAGATCCGCTATTCGGGTTACGTGCTCAGCAACGGCAAGGAACTGCAGTCGCTCACCACCGAAGGCATTGGCAGCGGCACCACGCTGGACTACATCCAGTCGGTCAACAGCTCGGACGATGGCGCTGAATTCTTTGGCGGCGCTGTCAACATGAAGCACTACATCGCGGTCAACGCCGACGATGACAGCCTCGATATCGACACCGGCATCCAGGGCAATTTCCAGTACCTGCTGCTGCTTCAGCGCAGCGGTAGCGGCGATGCTCTGATCGAGGCCGACTCGAACGGCGCCGAGACCGACACCCCGCGCCAGAAAACGGTCATCGCCAACATGACCGCGTTGCAGCCTGCTGCGAGCTCGAACAACGACTCCAACGACCTTGCCTCGATCCTGATCCGCGGCAACGCCGACGTCACCCTCGTCAACAGCGTGATCGTCACGCCGAACAACGAATGCCTCCGCCTCAACGGTACGGGCACCACGCCGGCAACGCTGAAGGCTTATGCCACGGTCATGTCGTGCAACTCGACCAAGTACCTGGGTAGCGGCAGCTACACCGCCAGCGACACGCAGAGCCAGTTCGCCACCGGCACCAATGCCAACAACGACAGCTACACCTCGACGCTGACGAGCACGTTCGTCAACGGCGCCAACGAAAGCGCCGTCACCGCCTACGCCAGCATCAAGTCGCTTTCGTCGTACTTCGACACGGTGACTTACATCGGCGCGGTCAGCGGCTCGTCGGACACCTGGTACAAGACGTGGACTTGCGACAACGCCACCGCCAGCCTTGGCAGCGGCAAGACCTGCACCACCCTGCCGACCGCCTAACAAGGCCGCTCGACACCTGACTTGAACAGGGGGCGGTCCACATTGGCCGCCCCCTTCTTCACATAAACGCTTTTGATCCAGGGGGATTTTTCATGACCAAGCCGCGGCTGATCTCGCTGCTGCTGCTCTCCAGCTCGCTGCTCGCACCCGCGGTAGCCTTTGCGCAGGACAGCACGCCCACCCCGACCCCCGCCCCAGCACCGGCCAGCAACGCGCCAGCCCCCGTGGCGGCCCAGACCGATGCGGAGCCGCCGGCCGATGCCGAGCAACCTGGCGATGCCGGTGCGCAAGAGGCACCGGCTCCGGACGTCTCAATCCCGGGCGGCGCCATCGTCGTCACCGGCCAGCGCAGCCGCAATATCGAGCGCACCGCACCGCAAGTCCTCTCCGTGCTGTCGAGCGAGCAGATCGCGCGCACCGGCGAAGGCGATATTGCCGGCGCGCTCAGCCGCGTCACCGGCCTTTCGGTAGTCGGCAACGGCTATGTCTACGTGCGTGGCCTGGGCGACCGTTATTCGCTCGCGCTGCTCAACGGCTCGCCCCTGCCCAGCCCCGAGCCGCTCAAGCGCGTGGTTCCGCTCGATTTGTTCCCGACCAGCATCGTCGCATCCTCGCTGGTGCAGAAGAGCTACTCGGTGAACTACCCCGGCGAGTTCGGCGGCGGCGTCATCAACCTGACGACCAAGGCGATCCCGACCGAAAGCTTCCTGACGATCGGCGTCGGCGGCGGCTGGGACACCGAGACCACCAACAAGCTGAGCTATTCCTACTACGGCTCGAAGACCGACTGGACCGGCTACGATAACGGCAACCGCTCGATCCCCTCGTCGCTGCAGGATTACTTCGATTCGAACACCGTAATCGATCCCAACAGCGACCAGGCCAAGGAACTGGGCGGCCAGTTGGTCAACGGGCGCAATTCGGTGGTCCAGAAGGACGACCACACCCAGCCCAACTTCTCGGCCAGCCTTTCGGGCGGTACTTCGGTGGAAGTGCGCGGCGCCACGCTGGGCTTCATCGCCACCGCCGGCTATTCCAACACCACCCAGACCCGCGACGTCACGCGTCAGCGCGCGCAAGGTCTGACGGCTGACGAGGACCAGCTCTACGAGAACTTCCAGTCGGTCAACACCGACCAGCGCATCGTCGCCAACGGCTTGCTCGGCGTCGGTCTGCAGTGGGACGACAACCAGATCCGCTGGACGAACGTGTACATTCACGACACCGTCAAGCACACCAGCCTCGCCATCGGTAAGCGCGAAAACAACAGCCAAGCGGACTACATGGAGCAGAACACCGCGTGGTATGAGCGCCAGCTCATCGACACGCAGTTGACTGGTGCATTCAAGGTCGCCGACGACACCACGATCGACGTGCGCGCGGGTTACGCCAATTCCAAGCGTGACGCGCCTTACGAAATCGACGCGGAATACTTGCGCACCAACGTCTCTACCGACGCGTACGGAAACGACTTCGTCAACCGCCTGGGCAACAGCAACCAGGACCCGACGACCGTCACCTTCTCGAAGCTGAACGAAAACGTGTGGTCGGCTGGCGCCGATCTGGCCCATCGCTTCGCGCCGGGCTGGACGGGCACGGTGGGTTATGCCTTCCAGATCAACGAGCGTTACAACTCGCGCCGCTCGTTCTCGATCTACGCCAACGGCGATGCCACCACGATCTCGAACCTGGGCCTGCTGCGTCTCGATACGCTGCTGCAGTCAGGCGTGTGGTATCTCTCTGACGAAGGGGTCAACTATAACCTCGAACTGCGTGAGCCGGACGCCAGCACCGCGATCTTCGAATCCAAGCTGCTCAACCACGCCTTCTACGGCAAGCTCGAAGGCTCGGTCACCGATACCCTCACCTTCGACGTCGGCGTGCGCTGGGAATATGCCGAAGAATCGACGGTCCTGCGCCCGATCGGCGGCACGGCGACCCAGCCGACCGATCTGAAGAACGAATACTTCCTGCCGGCCCTGACCGTTACCTACGAAATCCAGCCGGGCATGCAGGTGCGCCTCAACGGTTCGAAGACGATCGCACGCCCGCAGTTCCGCGAGCTGCTGTATCAACCGTTCTACGATCCGGACACCAACCGCACCTACCAGGGTAACCCGTACCTGCAGGACAGCAAGCTGACCAACGCCGAAGCCCGCTTCGAATGGTACTTCGCACGGGACCAGCGTTTGTCGTTCGGCGCGTTCTACAAGTACATCGACAAGCCGATCGAAAGCTTCCTGACCGGCAACGAAAGCTTTGTCACCTCCTACGCCAACGCGCCCAGCGCCCGGCTGATGGGCGCCGAAGCCGAAGTGCAGAAGTACGTGAACCTCGATGGACTGGGAGAGGCGTTCTCCACCCGTCGTCTGGTGCTGATCGGCAACTACACCTTCACCAAATCCGAGATCAACGTCTCTGCCGACGACACCGTGCGCGTCTATGGCGCGGGCACCGGCACTTCGCTTGCCACCGACTACTTCCGCGATGGCTCGCCGATGACCGGCCAGAGCAAGCATCTGGCGAACGTCCAGATCGGCCTGGAGAAGATCGGCAGCCTGTCGCAACAGACGCTGCTCATCAACTACGCCAGCAAGCGCGTGGTCAGCCGTGGCCTGGCCAATTCCGGCCAGCCGGACATCTACGAGTACCCCGGCCTCACCATCGACTTCGTCGTCCGCCAGGGCGTCAAGGTCAACGGCAAGCAGGTGGAACTCAAGTTCGAGGGCCGCAACCTGACGGGCCGTGGCCACTACGAGTACCAGAAGTTCGCAGACGGCAAGGTGAACTACAACACCTACGACGTCGGCCGGGTCTTCTCGCTCTCGGCGGCGATGACGTTCTGATCCTTTTCTCACCGGGAAGGTAACCTGCCCTTCTCGACGGCAACTGACCGGCCCGGACGCGCGACATGCGCTTCCGGGCCGCTTTTTTGCCTTGGCGATAACTGCGGCACGCGGTAGGAGCGCGCAGTCATCTGGGGAGTAGCCGCCCGCATCGATTTGCGGGACCCGTCGTCAACATACTCGGTCGAGAGGCCGTGGCGCACGGGAGGACTTTTAAAAAGTCCGGGCGAGACCAATGACGCTTTGCGGTTCCGTCCTGGCCGGGCGGGTGCTGCGTAGCGTCGTTGCGTTCTTGTCCCGCCCGGCCCCGGAGAACATACCTTGGAAGCCTTGCTTACCTCCACCGCCGTGGTCGCGCTTGCCGAGATCGGCGACAAGACCCAGTTGCTCGCCATCGTCCTGGCCACGCGCTTCAAGAAGCCCTGGCCGATCGTCGGCGGCATCTTGGTGGCAACGCTCGCCAACCACTTCCTCGCCGCCCTAGTGGGCGAGCAGGCCGCCAGTTTCCTCGATGGCTTGTGGTTCCGCTATCTCGTTGCAGCCGGCTTCATCGTCATGGCCGCCTGGACCCTGATCCCCGACAAATTCGACGAAGACGAAGAAGCAAAGCCCAGCCGCTTTGGCCCGTTCCTGGCGACCGCCATCGCCTTCTTCCTGGTCGAGATGGGCGACAAGACCCAGATCGCCACGATCGCACTGGGCGCGCGTTTCCATGCCGTGGTGCCGGTCATGCTGGGGACGACGCTGGGCATGATGATCGCCAACGTGCCCGCAGTGTTCCTGGGCAACGCGCTCATCAAGAAAGTGCCGTTGGGCGTCGTGCGGACGGTCGCTGCGCTGCTGTTCCTGGCGATCGGGCTGTGGCTGCTGGCCTCGACCGCAGGATGGATCGGCTAACGACCCGCGAAATGAGGCAGGCGGGGGCAGCGCGGCAAGCGCTCCCCCGCCGCTATTCCTCGGTCCGTATCAGCACCGTCTCGCCGATCAGCGCGAACAGCACGAACGGCGCCCAGGCCGCGACCAGTGGCGGGTAGCCGCCGAAGTTTCCTACCGCCAGCGCGGCATTGTCAAACACGAAGTACGCAAAGCCCAGCGCCATGCCGATCATCGCACGGATCAAAAGCTGGCCCGAACGCGCCAACCCAAAGGCCGCCACCGCCCCCAGCAGCGGCATCAGCGCTGAGGACAACGGACCGGAAAACTTGTGCCACCAGCCCGCCTCATACTCGCTGGTGCGCCGACCGGCGGCGCGCAGATCGTCGATAGACTTGGCGAGGGTGACGATGTCCTGCGAATCCGCGTCCACTTGGATGAGGTTGAGCTTGGCCAGGGTGATGCCGGGCGCCACGGTCACCGCAGGCACCTGGCTCGTTTGGGTTCCGGCGACGACAAAGCGTGTCGCGTTCACCATCCGCCAGCCGGGCCGTGCAAAGATCGCCTGGTCCGCGTACAACTTCTCGACGATCATGTCGTTGGCATCGCGCCTGTAGAAGGTGACGCTGCCCAGCGCCGGGCCCTGCGGGGTGCTCTCCAACGTCTGGGCGAGCAGCAGGTCCTTTCCGTCCGCCAGGTACAAATTGGTCCGGGCACCCGAATCCTTGGGGATTGGGCCATAGTCCACCGCCGACCACGCGCTCAGTCTGGCGGTCGCCCGGGTCACCACGCGTTCGTTGAAGGCAAAGCTGAGGCCGGCGATCACCAGCGCGGTCAGGATCAGCGGCGCCAGCACCTGGTGCGCCGACATCCCCGCCGCCTTCATCGAGATGACTTCGCTGTTCTGGTTGAGAGTCGCCAAGGTGATGATGGTGGCCAACAGCACCGAATAGGGCAGGAACCGCGCCACCAGCTGCGGCGCGCGCAAGCTGACATAGTACATCAACTGCGATTGGCCATTGCCCTTATAGGCCAGGATATCGCCGCTCTCGCCCAGCAAGTCCAACACTTGCAGCACCAGCACCAACATCAGCAGAACCGCGATGATGCGCGTGGTGAACAGCCGCGCGAGATAGAACGTCAGCGAACGCGAGGGGAAGAAATCCAGCATGTCAGACGGCGTCCTGGTCCGCCGGCACCGGCAGCATGGGGCCGCGCCGGTTGCGGCGCAGCAGAGATTTCAGGCGCTTGGCGACTTTGGCCGACGCGGTTTCCAGCCAACCGATCGCCTGGCCGCCCGGCACATAGGCCACGCGCCAGTACATCCACAGGATCAGCAGCGCAAAGAACGCGAACGGCCCCCACAAGCCCAGGATCGGATTGATCCGCCCCAGCGAGGCGACGTCGTTCGCGTACTGGTTGATCTTGTGATAAGCGACCACCAGCACGATCGAGACGAACAGGCCCAGCGCCGAGGTCGATCGCTTGGGCGGGATCGCCAGGGCCACGGCCAGCAGCGGCAGCAGAGACATCATCACTACTTCGACCAAGCGATAGTTCAGGTTGGCGAGGCTGGAAGTACGCTCTTCCTTCGAGGTGGTGTTATTCCAGCCCATCTTCATCAATTCGGGCAGCAGGTATTCGCGATCCTGGCCCCCACGCTGGCGGAATTTTTCGATTTGCGGCAGGTCGATCGGCAGATCATGGCGCGTGAATGTCAACACGCGCGATGGCTTGCCAGGCACATCCTGGATGATCTGGCCCTGCTCCAATCGCAGGATGATGGTGTTGCGCTGGCCCTTGAGCGAGAGGAATTGGCCTTGGCGGGCCGAAATCGACAGGATCTGGCCCTTCTGATTGGCGACTCGCGCGAAGATGCCGATGAGCTGGCGACCATCGTCCTTGCTCTCATCCACGCGCAGCGCGATACGGTCCTTGAGCGCGGTGAACTCGCCCACTTTGATCGAGGCGCCCAGCGCACCCGATTTCAACTCGTAGTTCAGCTCTTCGTAGTAGTAGCGCGAGAGCGGCTGGAGGTAGCCGACGATGGCGAAGTTGCACAACACCATCACGAACGTGATGATATAGGGCACGCGCAACATCCGGGTGTAGCTCAGCCCCACCGCGCGCATCACGTCCAGCTCGCTGCTGGTCGCCAACTTGCGGAAGGCGAGCAGGATGCCGAGCATCAGGCCGAGCGGAATCGCCAAGCTGGCGTACTCGGGCAGCATATTCGCCAGCATCTTGAACACGACGCCGACCGGCCCGCCCTCGGTCGCGACGAAATCGAACAGGCGCAGCATCTTGTCCATCACCAGCAGCGAGGCGGCGAGGAGGAAGATGCCCAGCATCGGCACCACTACGAGGCGCAGGATGTAACGGTCGATGGCGGTCAGGAATTTCACGCTAGCAAGGTCACCGCTGCATCATCGAGGTTGGGGCGGGGTCGGGCCAGAAAGGCCAGCCTTGGCCCGTTACGTACATGCGCCTTAGCGGCACGCCGTATGGGGGCAAAGCGATTTGTCACATGGAATACGTCCGGCGATCTCCCACCAGCGCCGCATTATCGCTCATGAACGAGGCACCCGCCGCCTGGAACAGAGCGATGTGGACGAGCTGACGCGACCAGAACTTAGGAAAAACGCGCGCCAAGCAAGAGCCTCACGCCAACCGGATATCTCAGGCCTTTTCCAAGGTGCACTGAAGCGGATGCTGATTCTCGCGGGCGAAGTCCATCACCTGGTTCACTTTGGTCTCGGCGATTTCGTATGGGAAGATGCCGCAGACGCCAACACCCTTCTGGTGGACGTGGAGCATGACGCGCGTGGCTTGTTCCATATCCATATGGAAGAAGCGCTTGAGGACCATCACCACGAATTCCATCGGGGTATAGTCATCATTGAGAAGCAAGACCTTGAACTGGCTAGGCTTTTTTGGCTTTGCGCGAGTCTTGGTGGCAATCCCGATTTCTTGATCGCCGTTATCGCCATCCGAGCCACCGCCATCAGAGCCATCGCCATCCGGGCCACCATCGGGACCGGCAAAGATGTGGCTCAGAACGCCTTCGCGCGGCACGCAAGCCCGTGGCGCAGACTCCGATAGAGCAGGCACATGGTCGCGCAAACGCGGATCGGACTCAAAAAAGGCGGAGATCATGTCGCTCAGAATATCGTACGTGATACGCCAACGACAAGAGACATAAGGTAAGAAATGCAGTCATACCGCTCGTGCAGTCGGACAGGATGCTCCCATCCGCCAGCACAGAGCGGTATTTTAAGTCTTATTCGGGATTAGGTCGCCGACCGCATCAGAGCGAGGTCGAGCGAGCCTTTTCCATCGCGATGCTGACGCGGCCCGAGATCGGGGCAACGGCATCGCTGACCAGCTTGAGCATGGCTTCGCTGTTCTTCGAGCTATAGGCGACGGCGCTGTCGAAATTCTTGCGCATCAGTTCGCCCTGGATCTTGAAGAAGTCGGTCGGCGACTTCACGGCAGCCAGTTCCTTGATGTCGGCAGTCATCGTTTCGAAAGCGCTGCGGCTCTCGGCGACGATTTCCGAACCCATGCCCTGAACGCCTTCGGCAAAGATCTTGCCCGATTCGACCATGGCTTCGACATTGCCCTTGGCAAATTCGGTGACTTCGCCAAGCGTCGAAGTGCCCTTTTCGAAGGCTGCCTTGGCTTTGGCCTGAGCTTCAGAAACTGCGTCCTGGAAACCCGAAAAATTGGTGTTCATTTCCATCGTCTTATCCTCGAGCGTGAAGGAAGGGAAAAATCCTGCAAACGTCTTTTCTATCGCGGAGCCGGTCTTGATGGCCGCCCCTTTGGCTGTCTCCATCAGCGCGGCCGGTGGAACCGGCGTGTCCGCGATGGCGGTGACCTTGAGAGCCGGCTTAGCCATGACTGGCTTGGCCGGGATCGGTTTTGCTGCCGGTGCGCTTGCCTCTACGGGCGGCACGACCGGCGCGCTGGCCTCGGGAGCAGCAGCGGGCGGCGCGAGAGGCGCCGGATCGACTGCAGCCGTAACCGAAGGCGGGATGGGAATTGCCGAAGAAGCCTTAGCCTCCGCAGCAACAGGGAGCACAGGTTTATCCACCTTCACGGCAGGCACTTTCACCACCGCCGGCTTTTTGATTTCCGGCTTGGTTACAGCGGGCTTTGCAATGGCAGACTTGGGTAACGGGCCCGCCTTCGACGCTGCGGGTTTCGCCGGCGCTGGCTTTGTGGGTGCGCTTTGAACCGGCGCGGCCTTCAATGGCCGGCCCCTTTTGGCGCCCCCGACTTTTGCAGCGTTTTTAATAACGTCATCAGCCATGGCAAACTCGCTTTGCGTCTTACGACAACACAAGCGGTGGACTTTCCCAATGCGGGGCCATCAAGCGCCGCATTCGCGAGTCGTTCCTTCTCCGCTGACAAGCAAGGTATGTTTTTGCAGTTGCGAAGTCAACAAGGTTTTGTTGCGTTGCACAATTGATGCTGCAACGCAACAAAACCAGAAGATCAAAGGCTTACATTAGAAAAGTCGGGCGCCAAACAGCCGATTAACGCATTGTAACGTAGCGTCCCGGCGCATCCTCGATCACCGCATCGCCGCGCCCGCCGGGCCGACGCTTGCCCCTGGTCGGCACTTCTTGCCCGTCCAGTTCACGCAGCCAACCGGCCCAGTACGGCCACCAGCTTCCGGGATGTTCGACGGCACCCTCTACGAACTGCTCCAGCGTTTCGGGCGCGCCATCATTGATCCAGTATTGATACTTGCCCGCAGACGGCGGATTGACGACCCCGGCAATGTGCCCCGAACCTGCCAGCAGGAATTTCCAGGGGCCTGCCAGGTGCCTGGTCAGCTTCCACACGCTGCCCGGCGGCGCGATATGGTCTTCGCGCCCGGCCTGCATGAAGATCGGCGTCGCTATCCGCCTCAGATCGACCGGAACGCCGCAAGCGGTCAGCGATTCAGGTACGACCAGGCGGTTATCGCGGTAAAGATCGCGCAAGTAGGAGCGATGCCACTTGGCCGGCAGGTTGGTAACGTCGGCGTTCCAGTGCAGCAGATCGAACGAGGGATACTCCTCACCTTTGAGGTAGTTTTTTTCGACGTAGTTCCAGATCAAATCGTTGCCGCGCAGGATGTTGAAGGCGGCAGCAAGATACCGCCCATCAAGATAGCCCTCGGGCGAAAGCTTGCCCACGGTTTCGATCTGTTGATCGTCGATGAAGTGCTTAAGATCGCCCGCGTCCTCGAAATCGACCTGGGCGGTAAAGAACGTGGCGCTGGCGACTTTGTCGGCCTCGGCCTTTTTCGCCAGGACCGCCAACGTCGCCGCCAGGGTCGTGCCGGCCACGCAATAACCGATGGTGTGGACCGACGGAACGCCCAGCCGTGCGCGCACGTGGTCGATCGCCTCGATCTGGGCTGCGATGTAATCGTCCCACGCAAGCTCCGCCATCGACGCATCCGCCGACTTCCACGAGACCATGAAGACGCTGATCCCCTGCTCCACTGCCCAGCGCACGAAGCTTTTCTTGGCGTTGAGGTCGAGGATGTAGAACCGATTGATCCACGGCGGGAAAATCAGGAGCGGTGTCTTGAGTACCTTTGGCGTCGTGGGCGTATATTGGATCAACTGGTACAGCGGCGTTTCGAACACGACCTTGCCCGGCGTCACCGCGATGTTTTCGCCCAGCACGAAGGCGCCTGGGCGAGTATGGGTGAGCTGACCCTTGCGCATATCTTCGAGCAGGTTTTCGAACCCGCGGACCAGGCTCTCGCCATTGGTCTGCACTGCCCGGTCCAGCGCGACCGGGTTGGTCAGCGGGAAGTTGGACGGCGACAGCGCATCGACGATGGTGCGAGTCGCGAACAAGAGCTGCGCCTTGCGCGCCGGCTCCAGCCCCTCGACCGCTTCGGCCAGGCCGACCACCTGCTCGCTCGCCATCAGGTACAATTGATGGAGCAGCGCGAAGAACGGCTGGCGCCGCCATTCCGGGCCGGCAAAGCGACGGTCCTGGCGCGGCAGCACCGGGTCTTCGCCCGATTCGGCAACGGCTGTGCCGGCGGTATCGCCGATCCCGTATTGCCCCAGCACTGCATTGGCGAGCGCGAGGCCATCGTCCCACAGCTTTTGCTGAACGTGCGGGTTGGACAACGGAAGCTGGCGGAACGTGTCTTGCGCCGTGGCGATCCATTTCAGCGGGTCGGCAAAGTGCGAAGCCCCGCCGCCAGACCCGCCCGTGATCTTTCCAAGCTGCTCTACCTGATAGTCCGTCCAGGTGGCGTGCATCCGCGCGGCGACATCGGCCCACTGCACGGCGGACTTGGCTTCGGGGGTTCCTTCGGCTGGGACTAAACTGCCGAACAGCGCGGCCACGCCGTTCGCCTGGGTCCTCAAAACATCGCTCATCAGATCGCTGGTATCGGTCGCCATGCGTCGGCGCTCTCTCCTTGGGTCGCGCCCGGTTTGCCGCCCCCGGCCCGCGCTGTCGAGCGAATATAGCCCAGCCGCTCGCTGAAACGCCTGATCGAAACACCGCCCCTGTTTGAAACACGGGCTTCCCGGCACGGCAAAGCCTGATAAGGGGCTTTGATTACTCCTGCGCATACGTTTCGCGCACAAAAGTAAGTGGAAAGGTCCAATGTCCGAAGAGTTCTACCGCATGAAGCGACTGCCGCCCTATGTCATCGCCGAAGTCAACGCGATGCGGCACGCGGCGCGTCAGGCCGGTAAGGACATCATCGACCTGGGCATGGGCAACCCTGACTTGCCGCCGCCGGCGCACGTCATCGAAAAGCTGTGCGAAGTGGCCCAAAAGCCCGACGCCCACGGTTATTCCGCCAGTTCCGGCATCCCCGGCATCCGCCGCGCGCAAGCCAACTACTACGGCCGCCGCTTCAACGTCGATCTCGATCCCGAGACCGAAGTGGTCATGACGATGGGCTCGAAAGAGGGGCTCGCCAGCCTTGCCACCGCGATCACCGCCCCGGGCGACGTGGTGCTCGCGCCCAACCCCAGCTACCCGATCCACACGTTCGGCTTCATCATCGCCGGCGCCACGATCCGTTCCGTGCCGACCACGCCGGACGAGGATTACTGGCGCTCGCTCGACCGGGCGATGGTCTTTACCGTGCCGCGCCCGTCGATCCTGATCGTCAATTATCCGTCCAACCCCACAGCAGAGACGGTGGATCTGGCCTTCTATGAACGCCTCGTCGCCTGGGCGAAGGAGAACAAGGTCTGGATCTTGTCCGACCTTGCCTATTCGGAGCTGTATTTCGACGGCAACCCGACGCGCTCAATCCTGGAAGTGCCGGGCGCCAAGGACGTGGCGGTCGAATTCACCTCAATGAGCAAGACCTTCTCGATGGCCGGCTGGCGCGTCGGCTTTGCGGTCGGCAACGCCCACTTGATCGCCGCGCTCAAGCGGGTGAAGTCCTACCTCGATTATGGCGCCTTCACGCCGATCCAAGCCGCTGCTTGTGCCGCACTCAACGGGCCGCAGGACATCGTCGAGGCGAACCGCAAACTCTACCAGAAGCGCCGCGACGTGTTGGTCGAAGCTTTCGGTCGCGCGGGATGGGAAATCCCCAGCCCCAAGGCCTCGATGTTCGCCTGGGCTCCCCTGCCCCCCGCGCTCAAGGAGATGGGCAGCCTGGAATTCTCCAAGCAGCTGCTCACCCATGCCGAAGTCGCAGTCGCGCCAGGCGTTGGCTATGGCGAGGACGGCGAAGGTTTCGTCCGCATCGCCATGGTTGAGAACGAACAGCGCCTGCGCCAGGCCGCCCGCAACGTGAAGCGCTACCTCATCTCAATGGGTGTCAATACTCCCGCCATTTGAGATATTTAGTATAAATACAGCCCTTGTAAGGACAAATACAGGGATCCCTGTAAGAATATGCCAGTTGCACCGCCTATCTGATCCGCGTCACCCTCACGGCATGGATGCGGATCAGAATGGCGGGACAAACACAGCACAACGCGACTTCGCTACAGGGGCGCAGTTGGGCTTTCGGTGGCTTGCGCACCAGCGAATTCCCCATGAGTTCGACCTCAGGCGGTGCAATTGGATTCAGTTGGAAGCCGGCGCACCGCCGGCGGCCGGCATCGGTCTTGTCCTGGCTAGCGGAGATAGCACAGGCTGGATGCAGATCGTCAGTTCCCTAAGCTCAGAGAGCCGCCGGCTTGTCCTGATTTTGGGCATCGAAGACCCGGATCAGCGCGCCTCGCTGCTCAGGATGGGGTTTGGCGACGTGATCGGTCACGATATCGACATGGTCGAACTGGACGCACGGGCCGACCGCGTCGCGCAACTGGTCCGCTGGCTCCCGCGTCGACGTAAACTGGGCGATCTCCAACTCGATCTTATGGCGCGCGAGGCGTATTTCCGGGGCACGCCCCTCAATCTCAATCCGCGCGAATTCGCGCTAACCTGGCGCTTGTCCGATACGCCGAACGAAGCGGTCAATAAACAAGCCCTGATCCGCGACGTTTGGCAAATGGGCTTCGTGCCCGAAACCAACAGCATCGCCGTCCACATGTCTCGCCTGCGCCGCAAACTGAGCTTCGTAGGTTTGGACGGGATCATCGAGACGGTCAGCCTCGGAGGCTACCGCTTGGTCGCTCCCAAGGAGGTATTCGCCGATATTTCCGAAAACTACGATCCCGTGCTCTCACCCGCCTTGGAAATGCTCCCGGAAATGCCGACGCCCGCAGCCCTCCAGCTCTGGAAACACTAGAGCGCTTTCGAAGCACGTGGAATCACCTGCTGTCTCGGAAACCGCGGTGCAACAAAAGACTAGCGCAACCGAACCTATGCAACCGGATCGGAACCTGTTCTAGAGCGAAATCCGTTCCGATTGCATCAGACCGATCGCTCAAGATTCCTGTTTTACCGCGTTTTTCCAAGGCCCAGATGATTCCATATGGTTCGAAAACGCTCTAACCGCCCGCTAACGAGGCGGCAGGCGTTGCGCGTCAACTGCGCCCTTTCGCGATAGCCTCCAGATCACCTGGCGTATTGATATTGCCAACCGGTTGCTCGGTCTCGATCCGCCGCGCACCGATCAGTTCGGCGAAGCGATACATGGAATGGCGATCCTGGCTATGCAACAGCGCCTCGATCGCCGGTAGGCTCGACGCCGGCCACAACCCGATGACCGGCTGTGCCGCCAGGCAAGCAGGAGCCGGCCCCAGCACCCGCAGCAGTTCCTCAGGTAGTTGCGCCGAATCGACGCCACAGCTCAAGACGGCCTCATAGCCCTCGTCCACCGCATGATGCAGGGCCGCCGCCAGTCCCCCGAGTGGCCCCATCCCTTCGCGCGGCCAGTCGGGCAGCGTCGGCGCCGGCGCGGTCGGCCTGCCCACGACCACGACATGCTCGCACCACCCCGACAACGCATCGACCGCCAGCGCCAGCAAAGTATGCCCGTCGATCTCGGCCATCGCCTTGTCGCTGCCGAAACGGCTTGAGGTCCCACCGGCTAGCACTGCTCCCAAAATCATCAGGCACGTCTCCATAAGCCGAAAGAGGCAGGACCACGAACATAGAGCGTTTTCGAAGCAGGTGGAATCACCTGCTGACTCGGAAAACGCGGAGAAACAAAAGGCTAGAGCAACCGAGCCGATGCGATCGGATCGGAACTTGCTCTAGACTGTATCTGTCGCAGAGGAATGGCCCAGATCATCCCAGGTTGCCGATGCGCCAAGATCCTGGCTTGGCGCGCACCAAGTAGAGAAGGCGGTTGCGCGCAGCACCATCCGTTGCTAGGCGCCCATTCCACCACACGGAAGGCCCGATGGCGGAGTGGTTACGTAGAGGACTGCAAATCCTCGCACGCCGGTTCGATTCCGGCTCGGGCCTCCATTTCCCTCTCCAGAGGCGTCCGTGCACGTCCGGAGAATGGCTGTTTTCCGCCGTTTTTGGTGTTATAATCTCCGCAACGATCCGGACAGATTTGGCCGCATCCGTACCCCCTGATGGTCCGGATGATGGACTCCTTTCCGGTGATTCTCGGAGGTCCATCAATGGCAGAGACGACAGGAACAAAAGGGCTTAGCGCAATCGCGGTCAAGAACGCCAGGCCCAAGGACAAGGCATTCAAGCTGGCCGACCGAGATGGGCTCTACCTTTTGGTCAAGCCAAGCGGGGTCCGCTACTGGCGGATGAATTACCGCTTCGAAGGCCAACAGCGTACCTTGTGCTTCGGTCGCTGGCCAGAAGTCATGCTAAGTGAAGCACGCGACATGCTATTAGAGGCGCGGCGCCTGCTAGTCAGAGGCATCGATCCGCTTGAACAGGCGAGGCTCGAAAAGATCGCGAAATCGCTAGCCGCAGGCAGCACCTTCCAGTCCATTGGGGATGAGTGGATCGCCAAGATCGAAACCGAAGGCGCCGCCCCCATGACCGTCAAGAAGGCGCGCTGGCTTTTAGGCAAGATTTATCCATCGATCGGCAGGCGTCCGATAGGCGAGATATCAGCGCCGGAACTGCTACTTGCCCTCAAGAAAGTCGAGGCGACGAAACGGTACGATACCGCAAACCGCATCCGAACCGCATGCAGTCAGGTATTTCGCTACGCTATTGTTAGTGCCCGGGCGGGGCGAGACGTCGCGGCTGACCTACGCGGGGCCCTAATCACGCCGAAGACAAAACACCGGGCAGCCATCACCACCTCTGATGAAGCAGGGGCCCTGCTGCGGGCCATCGACGATTATGATGGAATGCCCCTTACCCGAACAGCGCTCCGGCTGATCGCGCACGTCTTCGTCCGCCCTGGTGAGCTTCGCTGGGCCGAATGGAAGGAATTCGATCTGGATAAGAAGGTATGGACCATTCCCGGCCACAAGATGAAGATGGGCGTCGCGCATTCCGTGCCCTTGACCGCTCAAGCGATCGAGATTCTCGGCGAAATCGAGCATGACGCGAATTACAGCCAATTCTTATTCCCGTCATTGAGGTCCCTGTCTCGACCAATGTCCGACAATACCCTCAACGCCGCGCTCCGAAGGCTCGGGTACGCGAAGGATCAGATGACCGCACACGGCTTTCGAGCCTTGGCGGCAACCCTGCTCAACGAAATGGGGATCTGGAATCCGGATGCGATCGAGCGCCAGTTGGCTCATGCAGACGGCAACTCCATCCGGCGGGCATATGCCCGCGGGCAGTATTGGGCCGAGCGGGCGAGGATGATGCAGCACTGGTCGGATCACATCGACCAATTGCGCAGCGGAGCCAAAATCATAAGACCTCGTTTCGGCCACAGCGCTTCGTGAGGGTAGCGGGAATTTAACTGAGCGATATTTATATTGTTAAATCAGGCGCTTGCTTAAGATCAGCAAATTTTAGGCCCCCAGCCGGCGCCCGGGAATCTTTGGCTGTAGTTGGTCTGCCACGGACAGGGAAACGCAGTGATTCGGCTGCAATCAAGCCTAGTCAGATTTTGCCGCCACACAAAATGCTCGAACAGAATTAAGCAGCCCGTCGGCAACGCGCCCACTGTCGCCGTTCGGCTCCCACTTTCCAGCGCTAGGAAGCCGACCTTCAGCTATGATCCGGCCTGAAACAAAGCTGCCGTACATCCAATCGGCGCGAAACTAGTACGAGAATTGACCAAGACCGGGGATACGCCGCAAGTTATGTTGGCAATCATACGCGAAACCTCGGGATAAGGTGTTGTGTTATCACTACCGAGACCATACCGCCCATTCCGAATCTTCGGAGTTTAAACTTGGCTCGTCTTGGTATCATCATCGCAGTCAGCGACAACCTTCCGCCCTTCGCGAGCCTGAAGGCCTGCTCCAAGGACGGCGAGGCTTTCGAGGCGGTACTGCGGCAAACCAGCCGCTTCGACGAGATCCTTACCCTGTCGACGCGCGAGAAGACCGCGAGCCGGGCCGTCAAGTCCGCAATCACGGATTTGGTGAACCGCTACAAGGGACAGGCGGTCGACGAGATCGTATTCTACTACAGCGGCCACGGGGAGTTCGTTGGCAACGAGTTCTACCATATTCTGTCGGACTACGAGGCCTCCTCCCGCAACCAGACGGGGCTGACGAACTCAGAGCTCGACGGACTGATCAGGGGTCTCGCCCCCACACTGTTCGTGAAAATTGTAGACGCATGCTACTCTGGCTCCAACTACATCAAGAGTGATGATGATCTTGGTGAATACCTTAAGTCTTCTCAATTCGGATTTAAGGAAGTTTACTTCCTTTATTCTTCGCAAAGAGACGAACAATCGTGGACTACCGGCGAGCTGAGCGCCTTCACCAAAAGCTTGCTGATCGCGATCGGTCGCGACGTCGACGGATCGATAAGGTATCGCGACCTAATCAGCGCCGCCTCCGACTTTTTCGAGGCGCAGGGCGGGCAGACGCCGCACTTCGTTACGCAGGCAGACTTCACCGCAATTTTTTGCGAGTCATCTCCGCAGATGAAGGCACTGGTCGAGAATTTCGTCCCCGCACCTGCGCCAACCCCGGAACTCACGCCACCGGCAAATCCATCAAAAAGGCACCTGAGCAAGCCGCTATCGTTAACGGAGCGGGTAAAGCAGGTCGAGAAAGGCTACAGCACGCGCCAACAAGCGATCGAAGCCTTCGAAATTCTTGCGAAAATTTTTGAGAGCGGCTCCCTGGACCAAGAATTGATCGAACTTTACTCGATTACTGCCACGCGGTCGGATGAATTGCCGGACGGCACGGAGACCGTGGGAACTTGGCTAGAGAAGCTTAATTCAAATGAATTCTTCGCTGTGCCGACCTATCGGATAGAGAAATACAAGAAACGTGTCCCGAAGAAGCGCTCGAGAAATTCGATATTCTCGTCGTGGCAAAACAGTCTAGGCGCCGCTTTGTTGCCGGACGAAGAGACTGAAGTTATCGACGCTACAAGGCAGGTCGTTTCCGGCTACCGCGTCACAGCTGCCGTGCCCTTCCACGCAGTCACTATCCGCCTAGAGCCCAAGTCGCTGGCACTGACGCCCGAGGAATGCCTCGTCTTAATCGTGGCGTCACGCAGCGAGATCCAGCTCTTTTGGGCACTGCGCAATTTCCACTACTCCGACTGGGAGACCGCAGTGCCTAACGCAACGGTGTTGCAGTGGTCCAACGCTGGCGTGGCCATCCGCGATGACGCGGCCATCGCCCAAATAGGAAGACGTGTCTTACAAGAGTTCACCGATGCCACCCGGCGCCGGATCGCCACGCGGTGGCCGGAGCCATCGGCAGTGAAGGACGAAGTGGAGCCGGGCGCCGCGCCTAACTCTAAGTCGTTGCCAGACGGCGGGTGACCGACCCCGCTAGTGGGGTTGGCCGCTCAGGATCGCGCTCAGTCATAGGCGGGGATGACGCGACGCGCACGGCTTGATTGCGTCCGCAGCAGGAACGGGTGCGGCGTTCCTGTCTTGCCGCGCTGGCGCGCCGGTCCAGGAAAGAGAAGTGCAGGTCCGCCCCCAAAACCTTCCGAGCGGGGCCTTTGATGGCAGCTTCATCGCGTTGATGTGCTCTCGTGAGAGACCAACGGTAGGCTCTGTCGGGAACAGGCGTTCATCGATGTGGATTTTATCGGTCGACTTTGGTCGGCTACTGTCAGCGTGAGAACGGCAACTATAGTCGCGCTCGCTCTCCAGACCGGACTTTCCGCAATCGGCCAGAATTGGTCGTCCCACGGTCGACTCTCGGTGCCAAACGATCGACGTTTTCCTCCGAAAGCAAAGCGTTCAGCGCCTGGGCAGGTATCGACCCTTATACGACATCCAGACGCAGATTTTCCGTGTCGATCTGCGGACAGTCCGGTTTCAGGCAGGTGCGAACTTAAAGTGCTCGGTGTCGCTCTGCCTTCACGAATATACGGCCCGCAGGTTCGTCCTGAAGCACCGCGAACTAATCTGCGACGATCAGGTCGATTTCGGCATAGCTCGAAACTTCCGCCAACGGGGCCCCCCTCCGCGCACAATGACTATAAGCGGAAATTTACCTATGCACAGGCTCATGCTTTGCGATTGCCCTGCGACGATCGAGCCGCTTAAACGGAAACCATGCAGGGGGATGAAGACGAACAGCAGCGGATCGAAGGGTTTATCGCCCACTGGCGGCAGACCGGCGGTTCCGAACTCGCAAACACGCAAAGCTTCATCAACGGCCTGTGCGCCCTGATCGGCGTGAATGTGCCGGCCGGCAGCCGCGCCGACGATGTCCACAACGACTACGTCTTCGAACGCCGCGTGTTTCAGGACAACGGCGACGGCTCGCAGAGTTTCGGCCGGATCGATTGCTACAAGCGCGACAGCTTTATCCTCGAGGCGAAGCAAGGTAGCGATGCCGATCGCGCGGCGGCCGATCGCGGCGAGGATGACCTCGACTTCTTCGGGCAGACCGCCAGCACCCGCATGAAGCGCGGCACCGCCCGGCGCGGCACGCCTGGCTGGGCGCGGGCGATGGTCCAGGCCAAAGGGCAAGCCGAGCGCTATGCCAAAGCGCTGCCGGTGGAACACGGCTGGCCGCCGTTCCTGCTGGTGGCGGACATCGGCTATTGCATCGAGGTCTATGCGGATTTCACCGGCACCGGGAAGGCCTATGCCCAGTTCCCCGACCGGGCGCGCTACCGCATCATGCTGGAGGGCTTGCGCGACCCACAGGTGCGCGAGCGGCTGCATGCGATCTGGACCGAACCCAAAAGCCTCGATTCCACCGCCAAGGCCGCGCGGGTCACACGCGACATCGCCGAACTGCTCGCCACCGTTGCCCGCCGGATCGAGAAGCGCGGCTATAATGCCGAGGCGACCAGCGGTTTCCTGATGCGCGTGTTGTTCACGATGTTCGCCGAGGATACCGGGCTGATCCCGAACAAGAGCTTCACTACGCTGCTCAAAGGGCAGCGCGAGCATCCCGAACACCTAGAGCACCAACTTTCGGCGCTGTGGGCGGCGATGGACAAGGGCGATTTCTCGCCCGCGTTGGGGGTGCCGCTCAGGCAGTTCAACGGCTACTTGTTCAAGGACCGTAGTGCGATCCCGCTCGATGCCGAGGAACTGGATGTGCTGATCCAGGCAGCCGAACACGTCTGGACCGAAGTGGAGCCGGCGATCTTCGGCACCCTGCTTGAACGCGCGCTCAATCCGAAGGAACGTGCCAAGCTGGGCGCACATTACACGCCGCGCGCCTATGTCGAACGGCTAGTCGGCCCGACCATCATGGAGCCGCTGCGCGCCGACTGGGACGGGGTGCGCGGCGCCACCGCGACGCTAATCGACGAGGGCAAGGCCGCCGAGGCCCGCGCCCATGTCGAGGCGTTCCACGCGCGGCTGGCGCAAACCAAAGTGCTCGATCCCGCCTGCGGCACCGGCAACTTTCTCTATGTCGCGATGGCGCGCATGAAGGAACTGGAAGGCGAAGTGCTGGACCTGTTGGTCGAGCTAGGCGACGACCAGTACGTGGCCGAGATCACCGGGCACACCATCACGCCCGAGAATTTCCTCGGCATCGAAATCAATCCGCGCGCCGCCGCGATCGCGCAACTGGTGCTGTGGATCGGTTATCTGCAATGGCATTTCCGCGTGAATGGCGCGGATCGCGCTCCGCCTGAGCCGATCCTGCGCGATGTACGCACCATCGAGAACCGCGATGCGTTGATTGATTACGACGATAGGGTGCTGGAGCGCGACGAAGACGGCAAGCCGGTCACTCGATGGGACGGAGAGACGATGAAAGCTCATCCCGTTACCGGCAAGAAAGTTCCCGACGAGGATGCGCTCGCCGAAGTCTACCGTTACGTGAAACCGCGCGCGGCGCCATGGCCGAAGGCAGATTTCATCGTCGGCAATCCGCCGTTCATTGGCGGCAAGGACGTGCGTGACCGGCTGGGCGATGGGTATTTCGAAGCGCTGTTCGCGACCACCGATGTGCCCGAAAGCGCCGACTTCGTCATGCATTGGTGGGACAAAGCGGCGCTTGCCGTGCGCAAACAGGCCACGCGGCGCTTCGGCTTCGTCACGACCAATTCGATCACGCAGGTGTTCAGCCGGAGGGTGATCGCAAAGCACTTCGATGCCAAGGACCGTGTCAGCCTGCTGTTCGCTCTCCCCAACCACCCCTGGGTAGATGAGAAGGATGGGGCAGCTGTGCGCATTGCCATGACGGTCGCCATGAAGAGCAAGGTGGATGGCCTGTTACAGACCGTGACCGACGAACGCGGCGCGCCGGAGCGCATAGAGTTCTCAACCTCCATGGGTACAATCAGCAGCGACTTGCGGGTGGGAGCGGATGTGACGGCAACGATCGCGCTGAAGGCGAACGATGGGGTGTGCTCGCCCGGCGTCAAGCTCCACGGCGATGGATTCATTGTCACATCGGAGGAGGCTGAACGTCTTTGCCCTAACGCGTTTGTGCCCCGCATCCGCACCGGCTTCAGCGATGGCGGCGCCGTGATCTTTGACTACCGCAATGGCCGCGACCTCGCTTCGCGACCGCGGGGGGTAAAGGTGATCGATCTCTACGGATTGAGTGAAGCGGACGTGCGAGATTGCTATCCCGCAGTCTATCAGCACCTGTCCAATGCTGTACGTCCACAACGCGTGGGGCAGGCTGCGAAGAGCAAGACCGCTGATGCCAAAAAATACGCCGAGGAATGGTGGCTCTTCGGCAAAACGCGGCCGGAAATTCGCAAGGCCTTGCACGGCATAACGCGCTACATCGCCACTATCGAGACCGCCAAGCACCGTGTCTTCCAGTTCCTGCCGATGTCGATCCTGCCGGATAACATGCTGGTCTGCACCGCATTGGACGATGCTTTCGCCCTCGGCGTGCTTTCGAGCCGCTTTCACGTTCCTTGGGCTATCGCCAGCGGAGGGCGTTTGGGAATGGGCGACGATCCGCGCTACAGCAAGTCCCGCTGCTTCGATCCTTTTCCCTTCCCCGCCGACGTCCCCGAACCGCTCAAGGGCCGCATCCGGGCCGAGGCCGAGGCGCTCGACGCATTGCGCAAGCGCGTGCTCGCCGAACACGAGGACCTGACTCTCACCAAACTGTACAACGTGCTCGAAACCCTGCGCTCCGGCCGCGCACTGACCGAGGCCGAGCGCGAAATCCACGATCACGGCCTGGTCACGCTGATCCGCCAACACCATGATGTGATCGATGCGCTTGTCGCCGAGGCCTATGGCTGGCCCGCCGATCTGTCGGACGAGGAAATCCTCACCCGCCTCGTCGCGCTCAACAAGCAGCGCGCGGCCGAGGAGGCCAAGGGCCTGATCCGCTGGCTGCGTCCCGAATACCAGGCGCCTGAATACAAGGCCCCGGTCACCCAGTCGCTCGATTTCGGCGAGGCGGCGGCGGTGCTGCCCGACAACGTCATCGCCTGGCCAAAGGACCTCCCCGAGCAGGTCAGCGCCGTCCAGCAGGTGCTCGCCGCCTCGCAAGGCCCGCTCGCCCCGCAGGACGTCGCCCGCGCCTTCAAGGGCAAGCGCGCGGCAACCGTGCGCCCGGTGCTGGAAGCACTCGCCGGCATCGGCATGGCGCGAAGGCTTGAGAACGGGAAATATGCAGCATGAGCGACATCAAGCTTTATCGGATAGGCACAGCGCAGGTTTCCGAGCTTGCAGGCGGCGCCATGGCACTCGAAAAGTCGCTCCAGACGGTGTTCGAGAAGAACCTTGATGCCCTGATCGGCGTCCGCTTCCTCGCCAGCGAGTTCTCGACCAACGAGGGTGGCCGCATGGACACGCTCGGCATCGACGAGAACAACAGCCCGGTGGTGATCGAGTACAAGCGGTCCTCGAACGAAAATGTGATCAATCAAGGCCTCTACTATCTCGACTGGCTGATGGGGCACCGCAAGGATTTCGAATGGCTGGTGCTGGAACGGCTCGGCGCCGAGGTGGCCAAGGCGGTCGACTGGTCTGGGCCACGGCTGATCTGCATCGCCGGAGATTTCGGCAAGTACGACGAACACGCGGTCAAGCAGATGAACCGCAACATTGCCCTCATTCGCTATCGGCGCTTTGAAGGCGATCTGTTGCTGCTGGAGCAGCTAACGTCAGCCAGCGCCAAGCAGACGAATGCACCAATCGCGCCGTCAGCGGGCATCGCTGCCAAGCCCAATTACAAGACGGTCACCGAGCATCTGGCAGAAGCGCCGCAGGAACTGTTGGACCTCTACCACCTGCTGTCCGATTTCATGCTGGCACTGGGCGACGACGTCGAAGCGAAGACGACCGCCTATTATGTCGCCTTTCGCCGCATCAAGAACTTCGCCAGCGTCGAACTGCGCAATCAAGCGCGCAAGCTGCTCGTCTTCGTCAAGGTCGACCCGACCTCGATTCAGCTGGAAGAAGGCTTCACCCGCAACGTCAAGGCGATCGGTCATTTCGGCACGGGCGACCTCGAGATCACCATCACGAACCTGGCCGACTTCGAGAAGGCCAAAGCTTTGCTGGAAGCGTCCTACAACGCCTCGTGACATGTTGAATTGCCCGGCGAGCTCAATTGATAGCATAAATTGCTAGGGCTCTCGGGTCGGAATGGCCTCTGACTACCTCTATAATCGCAACGTTATACTGGATGGTAGGCGCCTCCATGCCGGGGGTAGTTCGCAAATTGAGGAAGGATGTCTGGGGCGCAGAAGCCACAGTTTTCAAGAGCTAAATTTCACGGCGAACCCGGACGCCTGTCGCCGCCTTCAGCTCGAGCAATAAACAGAAGGCAAGTCTTGAGGACGTGCCTCAGCGCCATGAGTGTCGGCTATGGCGGCGGCGACTGCCGCGAGCATCGCTGAACCGGGAATGTCGGCTATCCAATGATCATTGCGCCGAAGCCGACCGTCTCGAATGTCCCACTTCCGGTCTACCGATGTCGACCAATGGTTGCCATTCTTGGGCCTCTCGTTTGGTCTCCATAGCGGACATCCTAAATCATGCTAGATAACGAACATGATCCGTTTCTTAGATGCCTTATCCAGCGCTGCGGCACATTCGATCTCAGGACGCCTAGGCGGCTGGGTGGTTGTCACTGCCACCGCGCTACTGGCGGCGTGTTCATATGTTTACACAGTTGAGGCCCTGTTCATCGACGGTAAGCTATCTTTTGTCAGCGACGAGGTTAATGAAACAGGTTCGCCATATTGCCTAATCTCGTTCAAAGTGAGCGACGCTTCTGGCTCGGCAGTCTGGGAATTCGACGCATACGATCTCTATAAAAACGCTACCAAATGCGGCCCGAACTTCCCCCTTCGATACGGTCAGGCACCAAAGGGTGCAGTTACCGTAACGCCAGCTAAACCGCTCAAAGCTGGCGAACTTTATACGATCGAAGGCAATGCCGGGAATGCCCTTCAAGGTAGCTTTCGGTATCAGGTGAAGCGGATCACTGCTGTCGAAAATCTCGACATGGAATTGCCAGAGGTAAAGGCTGCTCAGCAGCGCGGTTGGGATCGGCAAAGGGCTGATCATTGAACCTCTGATCTCGCATTTCTGACCCGGTAAGCTGACAGTCCGCTATCCACCCATCCCGGCGATTTGACCGGGTCAAAGGCGTGGCGAGTCGCGCCGGTTCTGCCGGTCCGGTCTATATCCGCATGAAATCGAACGCGAGAAAGGCGCTGGCGGGTGGATTGCGGACTGGCGGGTTTTGGAGATGACCCGCGATAGCTGACGTTGCGCGGTAAAAAATCATGCGGCAACGATCGCCAATAGCGGACGTGCGCCGGAAGTGGCATCGTCATTATCATGATCATGCGGATTACACTGCTTGCGGTTGTTTTTGGCTTGGGCGTCGCCCCAACCACCTCCATCTCCGCGCCTGTCCCATCGCGGCTCTGTCCATCGGACTTCAAGCTAGCCACGCTGGTCGCTGGTTCCGATATTGTGTTGATCGGCAAGATGGATGTGCCGAAGCAACGCCTTGCCGACGAAGCGGCGAAATCGTTACCAGAGTATCTGGACATCCCTATCCAAGTCGAGAGCGTCATGAAGGGCGAAGGCGTGAGCAGTGCGACTGCTCCGCTTCTATCCGCAGGACGCTACATACAAGCCATCTAATGGTGCGATGCTTGGTTTGGCGGGCGAACCGGCGATCTTATTTCTCACCCGAGTAGATGATGGTCCGGTCGGCCTATACTTCGCAGGCTATACGCCAGACGCCTTGAAGCGTGCAACTGACCTAACGGTCGCCGCTGCACGCGCCGAGGCTGCACGGCAGGCGCAGATCGTCGCGTCGTGGCGGGCCGACACCACGCTTCCGCACTTCGCGGAGGTGCGCGCGCTCATCGCCAGTCTCGGTCAAGTCAATGGCGATCAGCAACAGCGTGTGTTCGACCGGCTTGAAGCGCTCGGTGAAGTAGCCGTGCCTGCCATCATTGCACAGATGGATGATCGACGCCCCCTGCGCACGCAGGCAATTTCCCTTGTGAACCATGCCCAAGACGCGTTCGAGGGGATGCGGCACTACGGGCCAGAGCAGGTCGTGGATGGGCTTGACGCGGTTCTCAACCAAGTAACCGGCGAGAGCTTCGGATCAATTGTGAACGGCGGTTCGACTCGTCAACGCGACGCAGTGGTTGCTGGCTGGAAGGTATTTGCCGCCGATCTTGCATGTAAGCAGGGCAAGTAGCGCCCGGCTACTGCTGTCCCTCAATGACATATATCCCCCAGATTTGGTCATTCAGCCTTCAACCTGTCATCTGAATGAATGGCCGGTATCAGCAAAACGGGTGATCTGACAGAGTGAGTGAGACTGGTCGATGGGCGGCAGGCAGCTATTTCCGCCCACGATCGTGTCGCGTGCCCTAAAGAGGACCGGCGGCTATCCCCTCTTACCCGCCGGTAACGCGACATTCCGAAATCGGCCATTTTCGCCGAAATCTGCCCGGCAGCCCTGCGCCAATTGTCTCCCTTTATGGGGCAATTCAGCGTTCCCGTAAGCCGACCGACTGCTTTGCCGAATGGTCCGTGCGAGCTCATTCCCAGAATGGTGGTTAGCTGCCGTTCGCGGGCGAGACCGTTTCGACAATGTTGGCCAGCATCAAGTCTCCGCCGCATATCCCTGTGATGCACCACACATTCGAAACGCCCCTGATCGCGATCGGTGGCAACTTATCCTTTAAGTCAGCTTCAGCCGTTTTTCCGATATACGAGGAGGCACGCCCAAACGGACGCTCTGTTCGCAGCCTCCGGGCCCACTCGCGAACTGCACCCTGTTCGTCAGGTGCGCTGACCTGCGAAACATTCGTTGCGCCTCTAAACTCGCACACGAATGTGAATAGGCGCGCTGTCATGCACCCCTCTTAATAGGTTCATGCAATGTCCGCTATTGGTACGAAACAAGAACGATCGCTTCAAGATTTAGAAATCGGCGTCTAGGCGTGGCGTCAATGGCGAAAAGTGGTGGAAGGCGGATGGACCGCTTATGGAAAAGTGGGTAGCGATAGCCGACATGGTGCAGCGCCCCCTTGCCCGAAACAATCCCAGTTCTAGGAATGCGGCCAATACCCTTGCCTGAAGACTGGCAGGGTTAGTTGGGACAATGGAAAGTGGTAGATGCTTTTATACTACTACCACCTTTTATGAGCACTGAGGCGACAGGATTACTATCGTCGCCCTAAATATGGGATGATCACCAGCGCCCGCCCGACCCTCTCCGAACAGCCTTCCGAGTATGCCCGCCAGTTAGCCGACTGGGTGGCGCGTGGGTGCCCGGACGATCCGTTCTACAGGACGGTAATCGAACGCCGGGGGCTGGTAACCAGCCTAGGCTGTCGTTAACTCATTGCCTCTATGCCAATGACCGCAACAGGGGAGCAAGCGCAGTATGTATGATCTGGGCGAAGTAATCGGAGCAATACTTGTGTGGATCATCTTGATCCTCATCGCAGTGTTTCTTTTCAGAAAAATCGCTGCAGCGCTGTCTCGCGAACGCAAAAAAATGTCGCTGAAATCCTTGGAAAAAATCGAAAAGCTGGCGCACCTCAAGAATACCGGGGCGATTTCGGATTCAGAGTATGAGACTGAAAAGGCGAAGCTAATCGGGTCTTGATGCTGGCCGGTTAGCGGCGGGATATGGATTGTAGGATATGAAAACGGGGCCATTGGCCCCGTTTGTCGTTCAATCTTAGCCCGCGACCGCATCAAGGCAAATTCGTGTCACACACCGTGGAGGCGGTATAAATCACATGCCCGCTGTGAATAAGTTTATTTGGGCCTTTCCCCGCACCAGACAGGCTATTAGCATAGAGTATGGCTCGAAAACCGCTCCCTAAAAACGCTGAAACTGATGTCATTGTGACGTCAAGGCGACGGTGTTGCATTTGCTTTGGCCTAAATCGCGACACCGGAATCAAAGGCGGCCAAATTGCTCATTTGGATAAAAACAATTCAAACCATGCAATTTCTAATTTGGCCTTTCTTTGCTTTGACCATCACGATGAATACGACAGCATTTCATCTCAGCGAAAAAATCTTACAATCGGAGAGGTTAAAAAATTTCGCGATGAGCTTTATACAACGATCAATAAAGCTTTCACGCAGCAAGTTCATTTTGGTGAAATTACCACACCGCCTAGCGATCCTTATGCTGGCTCTTGGATACGTATAGGCTCCATAAACAATAGCGCAGAAATAACTCTTACGCCCCTACCCGATACGATAGACGGCTTAGTCCAATATTATGTCTCAGGCCAAGCGCTCTGGGGTGCGCATCGTGAATACGGACCAAATATGGGCTTTTTGGGCTATGTGGGAATCAAAGCTGAAGGCGAAGAGCGTATCTATCCAAGTAAATCATGGGCCTACGGGGAAGACAATTGCCGCATTATTCTAGATTTCGCAGACATAAATGAGGCAATTGTGCGGGACAAATCGCCTACAGGAACCTACGGTGCAAACGTCAGCTTTGACGGATCATATCGAAGGGAAAGATAAAGTTCCTAGGTGTTTGATCCCACG
>NZ_AKFJ01000018.1 GCF_000272475.1 Novosphingobium sp. Rr 2-17 | reverse complement strand
AGATCGAGAATTGGAGCGGGTGAAGGGAATCGAACCCTCGTATTCAGCTTGGGAAGCTGCTGCTCTGCCATTGAGCTACACCCGCGTCGGCGGGTCGAATGGCATGGGCGGGCGGGGGGCGTCAAGGTGCTTGGCCTGTGTCGCAGCTGGTGGCTCGTCGCGCGTGGTTGAAATTGGCGGCGCAAGGGCTCAGGTTAGGCGACCATGCGACAAGCGACCTCGATCCTTTCGTTCGATACGCCGGGGCGCGGCTTTATCGACATTACCGGGTCGATAGCGGGATGGCTGCGACAGAGTGGGATCGGCGAAGGGCTGCTGACGTTGCTGTGCCGACACACGTCAGCCTCGCTGCTGATCCAGGAGAATGCGGCGCGCGAGGTTCGGCAGGATCTGGCGGCGTGGCTGGATCGGCTAGCGCCCGAGGGCAACCATTACGCGCACGATGACGAAGGGCCGGACGACATGCCAGCGCATCTGCGCGCGATTCTGACGGGGGTTACCCTGCAAGTGCCGGTGATCGGCGGGCGCATGGCGTTGGGCACTTGGCAGGCGATCTATCTGGCTGAACACCGCCGTGCTCCGCACCACCGGCAGATCGCGGTTCACCTGATCGGGGAATAGGGCCCGGCTTCACGCCTCGGGGTTGCAAGAAACCGCGCAGGGCGGTGGGCTAGCGCGAGAACGCGGTGAAACGGCACGGGTACACCTTGCCAATTCATCAAGTTGACACAATAAGGCGCGATGCAGGAGAATCGAATTCAACCCGTCGCGCGTATCCAGGAGAATTTTCTGGCGACAGCCGAACGACGGCTCCTCACGTGGTTGTGCTCACGCATGCCGGCCTGGGTCAAGCCTGACTTGCTGACGGCCTTGGGTCTTGTGGGCGCGACGCTGATCTTCGCCGGCTACGTCACCAGCTTGCTCGACGAGAATTGGCTGTGGCTGTGCATGCCTGGCTACTTGCTGCATTGGTTCGGTGATTCGATGGACGGCAGCCTCGCGCGCTTTCGCCATATCGAGCGACCGCGCTATGGCTATTTCCTTGACCATAGCTGCGATGGGATCGCTACGTTCCTGATCCTGTTGGGGATCGGCCTTAGCCCTTACGTCCGGCTGGACGTGGCCCTGATCGCGATGGTCGGCTACTTGCTGCTGTCGGTCCACGCCTTTCTGGCAGTGCGTGTCCTGGGTGAGATGCGGCTGTCGTATCTGAACGGCGGGCCGACCGAACTTCGCCTCATTCTGATCGGGCTTACGTTCTCGATGCTGTTGCTGGGCGATCGCCAGCGAGACATGACGACGGTGACCGGGTTCGACTGGTTCGTCGGTGTGGTCGGCACGATATTCATTTCGCTGTTCGTGATCCAGACCGCCCGATCGGTGCGCCGGCTGGCTCGGATCGAGCCGCCCCAGCAATAGGCGGCCCGATCCGGAGTTAGAGCAACCGATCCGATTGCATCGGCTCGTTTGCTCTAGCCTTTTGTTTCGCCGCGTTTTCCGAGTCAGCAGGTGTTTCCACCTGCTTCGAAAACGCTCTAGCGCCGTTTAGGGATTATCTGCAGACCTTCATCTTCTTGCCGTGACGAACTTCGTAACGGCACGGAGTTGCCTTCCTGGGGGCTGCCTTTTTGGGGCCGGCCTTGGACGACCTGCGGCTGTCGCCGTTCCCCTTGGCCGATGTGGCATTGCGATTGCCCTGCTTTTCGCTGCGTGAAGGCGACTGATCTGCCTGGGCAAAGGCTATCGACGGTGCGATAGTACCAAGCGCCAAGGCGGCCATGACGGCAATGCTGGTGAATTTCACGGGTATTGGTCCTTCCAAGTATAGCGTCGCACCCGCTGCCGCTCAAAAGCACAAGTCGCGGTTAAGTTGCGGTGAACGGCTTGGACACGGAATGCTGCGAGCCGGCAGATTTCATTGCCGATGAAAAGTTGCGGGCAGCTTTTGCTTGGGCCGGTCCCAAAACAAGAAAAGGCGGCCTAAGCCGCCTCTTCCCTCCCTCTCCAAACCTGTGGTGCTGGATCGTTGTCGTCACGATCCTTGCGGGTTTGAAACTTTGAATTCGGTTGGGGGCTTTATCAGCCGCCCTTGCCCTCTTCGACAGAAGCGGACGCAATGCTGGTCTGCAGGTAGGGGATGGGGTTGACCGCTTCGCCCGCGACGCGGACTTCGTAGTGGAGGTGCGGGCCGGTCGAGTTGCCGGTGCTGCCCACGAAGCCGATCACGTCGCCCTTATGAACCATCTGGCCTTCGGCGACGTTGAGCCGCGACATATGGCCGTAACGGGTTTCCATATTGCCGCCGTGTTCGATCGAGACGTAAAGTCCGTAACCCGAGAACCACGAAGCGCGGCTGATGGTGCCGTCTGCCGTTGCGTAGATGGGGGTGCCGACGGGGGCGGCCAGGTCGATGCCTTTGTGCTGGCGGCGGCCACCGAGGATGGGGTGTTCGCGCATGCCGAAGCTGCTGGTCATCGTTTCGCGCGCTAGCGGGTTGCGCGATGGAATGGAGGGGGTGAGGATGAAGCCACCGACGGCGGCTTTGGGTTTGGCGGCGGCGAGGCCGGTTTCTTCGAAGTTTTGCCAGGAACTGAAGAGTTGTCGGAACTGTTCGTCTTCGCTGCCGGTTGCCGATTGATTGGCAGATTGTGCGGTGCGCAGGGGGGCGGAAATATCGGCCGCTGCAGCACTGCTATTTGCCATTGCCGGATGAGCGGCGATGGTGAAACCCGCGGCAACGACGATACTGGTCACTGCGCGGAACTTGGCGAAAAACTTCGTTACGACCACTCGCAATACCTTGCTTTCCGCCGTCATCCGCAAAGGACGCGACGTGTTTTTCAGGCCCCGCATTGCAGCGAGCTGCGCTGCAGGACAAACGATTGGAGATGGTCGGAACCCCCCGCCTTCTCTGAAACCGGCTTACGCTGGCCGGTTTGAATCAAGCAACCCCCGCGTAATAATCCCGCGACAAACCGGCAGCGAGGCGCGCTGAGTCGTTGAACGGTGGTTTAAGCTCTCCGTTAAAGTGACGAAAAACCAAGTGTTTCCACAGATCGACTGGCTCTTTGTTCAACCGTTCAGCGTGGGCGACGAAGTGTTTGGTGCCGATTCCCACGTGGCGAATCTCGTCGTCAAGGATTCGTTCGAGGATGCGGGCACCACCTTCGTCGCCCGCATTTCGCACACGTGAAAGGGTGGTCGGGGTAACGTCCAGCCCGCGCGCTTCCAGGACCATCGGTACGATCGCGAGCCGAGCGGCGACATCGTCCTTCGTCGCGAGCGCGGACGACCACAACCCGTCGTGGGCCGGGTGCGCGCCATAGTGACTGCCCAGGGTGCGCAAGTGCCGGTCGAGCAGCGCGAAATGCATTGCCTCGTCCGCAGCGACCTGCAGGAAATCGCCGACGAATGTCGGTCCCATCTCTTCGCCAAAGCGCCCTGCCATGTCGAGCGCAAGGTCGATGGCGACAAATTCAATGTGCGCTAGCGCATGCCACAGCGCGATGCGGCCGCGTTCGGAGCCTGCCTTGCCGCGTCTGGGCATCTGGCTGGGCGGGAGCAGTTCCGGGGCGTCAGGGCGGCCTGGAACGTCGGGCATCGGGGTGTCGAACGCGAAACGCAACCGCCCTAGCCGCCAGTCGCGCGCGGCTTTGCGAGCGGCCATTGCCTTGGCATAGGGGGCGCGTTCGAGCAGGGCTGCCCGAATCGCGACCGAGACCGTTTGCATGGTCACAGGGCCTTGGCGGCTTCCAGTACGGCTAGCGCATGGCCTTTGACTTTCACCTTGTCCCAGACTTGCGCGATCGTGCCGTCCGGTCCGATCAGGTAGGTGGTGCGGACCATGCCCATATAGGTGCGACCGTAGTTCTGCTTTTCGGTCCAGATGCCAAGCGCGTCGGACAACCCATTTTCCTCGGCGTCAGTCGCGAGCGGGACGGTCAGCGCGTGCTTCTCGATGAACTTGAGGTGCTTCTTGGCTGGGTCCTTGCTGACGCCCAGCAGTGCTACGCCGGCGGCCTCGAACTCGGGCTTGAGCGCCGTGAAATCGAGGTTTTCGGTGGTACAGCCCGGCGTATCGTCCTTGGGGTAAAAGAACACGACCAGCTTGCGCCCGGCGAAATCGGAGGCGCGGACCGAGCCGCCTTCGGGCGTTTCCAGCGCGATGTCGGGGAATGGGGTGCCGACGGCGGGCGAGGTGGTCATGGTCTAGATCTCCAGCTTTTGAGAGAAGGCGGCTTCCCATGCGGTGGCGACATGCTCACGCGCCAAGGTCAGGGTAGCCTCCAGTTCTTCCTGCGTCGCATAGCCGCAGGCACGCACCAACGCCATGCGGGCGGCATCGCCGGGGCGTTGCGAATCAGGGGCAAGCAGCCGCGCCGAGACGAGGAAGCGGGTCAGCACGTCGTGCGCTTGCGCAAGGTTTGGCGGGAGCAGGCCCTCACCGGCAAGCGCGCGGATGGCACCGCCCAAGTCAGGCAAAAGGCCCTTACCCTCGCGCAACTGGGTGAAGTGGACGATGAATTCCAGATCGACGAGGCCGCCGCGCGCCAGCTTCATGTCGAACGGCCCGGCGGGCGGTTTGTGCGTGGCCATGCGCTCTCGCATTTCCAGCACGTCGGTGCGCAGCGTTTCGTTATCGCGCGGGGCGGTCAGCACCGCCTGGATCGCCACCGTTGCTGCTTCGCGAGCCTCGGGGGAGCCATACATGGGCCGCGCGCGGCAAAGCGCCATGTGCTCCCACGTCCAGGCCTGCTCGCGTTGGTAGCGTTCGAAGCTATCCATGCTGGCCGCCGGGGGGCCTTGCTCGCCCGAAGGCCGCAGGCGGGTATCGACTTCGTACAACGCGCCCTCGGCAGTCGGCACCGACAGCGCCGAGATCACGCGCTGGGACAAGCGGTTGTAGTAGTGAGTGCCACCGAGGGGGCGCCGCCCATCGGATTCGCGCGCGAAATCGCCGGTGAACAGGAAGATCAGGTCGAGGTCGGATGCATGGGTCAGCACCCCGCCGCCCATTCGGCCCAGGCCCAGGACGAGCATATCACTGTTTGGCACCACGCCGTGCGCCTGGCGGAATTCTTCGACGGTCGCATCGGTCAGTACCACCAGCGCGGCTTCGGCGATCCGGGCGAGGGCGCGCCCGATGTCGAGCGGATCGTGGCTGCCGTCGATCAACTGGACGCCCAGCTCGAACCGGCGCTCGCCCACCTTGCGGCGCACGAAGTCCAGCTTGCGCTGATAGTCGTCGCCGGGTTCGAAGCGGGAGAACTGGGCCACTAAGTCGGCGACAGAACCCGGCAAGGCAAAGGCGCTGGCGTCGATCAGCGGGTCGAGCAAGTCGGCCCGGCGCGCCAGCGCATCGGCCAGCGGCGGGGCGAGGCCCAGGATGCGCGCGAGCAGATCCAGCAGTGCGGGCCGCGCCTGCAGCAGACGGAACAAGTTGATGGCGCTGGGTAGGTTGTTGAGCAATTGCTCCCACCGGGCGAGCGCGCGGGCAGGCTCGGGCGCGGCGGCGAAAGCGGCTAGCAGATCGTGGCGGATCGCGGCGAAGGCATCGCGCGCGGTGTCCGATCGCAAGGCCCGGACGCGGCCCGAAAGCCAGCCCTCGATCCGCTCAGCCAGCGCGGCGGGATCGTCGTACCCCAAGGCTTCCAGTTCCTCGGTCAGCGAGGTCTGCTCGGGCATCGCCACCGGCACGCCGCCGCTGGGCAATTGCGCCATGATGAGGCAGTCATAGCGTGTGCCCACCGCCTCGGTGATGTCGCGAAGCTCGTCGAGCAGGGCGGCGCCATCGGCCAAGCCATCGAGGCGGGCGACCGCGTCGATCCCCTCAACAGTGCGAGGGAGGGTGTGGGTCTGCTGGTCCTGCACCATCTGCAGGCGATGCTCGATCGCGCGCAGGCGGTCGTAGCTTTCACCCAGCAATTGCGCTTCCTCTGGGGGGATCAGCCCTGCCGTCGCGAGCGCATCGAGCGTGGCCCGCGTGCCGCGCAGGCGCAGTGCCGGGTTGCGGCCGCCGTGGATCAACTGGTGGGTCTGTGCGTAGAATTCCACCTCACGAATGCCACCGCGACCTTTCTTGACGTCGAAGCCCGGGCCGACGCTGGGGCTGCCGCGCGTGCTGGCGCGGATCTGCGCGGTCAGCCGGCCAATCTCTGCCACCGCCCCGAAGTCCAGGCTGCGGCGCCACACGAAGGGGCGGATCGCGGCGAGGAAATCGAGGCCTGCCGCCACGTCCCCCGCACAAGCACGCGCGCGCAGGAAGGCCGCGCGCTCCCACGTCAGCGCCGAGGATTCGTAATGGGTCAGCGCGCCATTGACCGAAATCGCTAGCGGGCTGACTTCGGACGCCGGGCGCAGCCGCAGATCGATGCGGAACACGTAGCCTTCATGCGTCACGCGCGAGAGCGTCTCGACCACGTTGCGCGCCACCCGCTGTGCGGCTTCGGCCGGATCGTCGCGTTCGCGCCGGGGCAGTACGAGCGGATCGAACAGCAGGATCGGATCGATGTCCGAACTGTAGTTGAGTTCGCCCGCGCCGTGCTTGCCTAGCGCCAGCGCGAAGAAGCCGGCGCGCTGGCTGGCGGGATCGAAGTCCGGTGCGCGGCGGCGAATGCCTGAGACGATCGCGGCGTCCAGCGCCCGGTCGGCAAAGGCGCTGAGCGCACCGGTGACTTCGAGCAGGGGTATCGCCCCGGCCAGGTCGCCGATGCCCAGCGCCAGCGCCAGCGCCTGCTTTTCGCGGCGCAAGGCGCTGCCGACATCGTCGATCCCGCTTCCCGCCGCGCGGGCATAGGCCAGCGCTTGTGCCCCGTCTCCGCCTGCAAGCAGCGCGGTCAGTTCGGGCAATCGGTCCAGCGCGCCCGCCAGATACGGCGCGTAAGCGCGGGCGCGGGCGATCGCTCCTGTCCAGTCAGCATCCATCGCGACCTCACTTGCCCCGGCAAGCGGTCGCGAGCAAGCCCCCGGCTTGTGCGCCGGGGCGGCCTCTGGCACCAAGCTTGCCGTCCCCCGCCACAACGCCGACAGGTTGCCCCATGAACTATCGCTTTGCCCTTTTCGCCGCGCTCGCGCTGGCCGGCGCCTCAACCGCCGCGATCGCCAAGGATGGCGAGTTTCCCAAGGGCACCGCGCTGCCGCCGCCAGCGATGGCAGGCGCAGGGCCGGACCTCTCGCTCGACCTGATGAAGGCGATGACCAAGCGCTTGTCCGCTGACGATTTCGAAGGCCGCGCGCCCAGCACGCCGATCGAGCCCAAAGTGCTCGACTATATCGTCGCCCAGTTCAAGGCAGCAGGCTTGCAGCCGGGCAACCACGGGCAATGGCTGCAGCCGGTGCCGACGGTGGAGATCACCGGCGAGCACCAGACCCCGCTGACCGTTACGGGCGGCGGCACCAAGTTGTCGTTCGCGTTTGGCAACGATTACGTCGCCGCCAGCTACCGGGTTGCGCCGAAAACCCAGGTCAAGGACAGCGATCTGGTGTTCGTCGGCTATGGCATCAATGCGCCCGAACTGGGCTGGAACGACTATGCCGGGATCGACATGAAGGGGAAGACGGCGGTCATCCTCGTCAACGATCCCGACTATGCCAGCAAGACCGAGGACGGCCCGTTCAAGGGCCGGCGGATGACCTATTACGGCCGCTGGACCTACAAGTTCGAGGAAGCTGCTCGCCAGGGTGCGACTGCCGCGATCATCGTCCATGACACGTTCCCCGCCGCCTATGGCTGGAACGTGGTGAACTCTAGCTGGACCGGGGCGCAATACTACGTCCAGAAGCCCAACGACGCGATGGACCAGACCATGGCCAACGGCTGGGTGCAAAAGCCGGTGGCCGAAGCCATCCTCAAGGCGGCGGGCAAGGATTTGGCGAGCCTGACCAAGGCGGCGCAGACCAAGGGCTTCAAGGCCGTGCCGCTGGGCCTCAAGGTCAGCTTCGGGTTCGACAACGCGATCCGCAAATCCACCTCGAACAACGTGGTGGGCGTGCTGCCGGGCAAGACCCGGCCTGACGAATACGTGCTCTATTCGGCGCACTGGGACCACTTGGGCCATTGCACGCCGGACAAGACCGGCGACGATATCTGCAACGGCGCGGTCGACAATGCCACCGGTGTTGCCGCACTGACGACGCTGGCGAAAGCCAACGTGGCCGAAGGGCCTGCCGCGCGCAGCCAGGTGTTCATCGCATTGACGCTGGAGGAATCGGGCTTGCTCGGCTCCGAGTTCTATGGCGCCAACCCGATCTATCCGCTCGACCATACCGTGGGCGGCGTGAACATGGATGCGCTGCTGCCGGCGGGCGCAGCCAAGTCGTACACGATGACCGGCGGCGACAAGTCCGAACTCGCCGATCTGCTGCACAGCGCTCTGGCCGAGCGCAAGCTGACCGAAGTGCCCGAGGAGCATTCGGAGAAGGGCGGATACTACCGTTCCGACCATTTCAGCTTCGCCAAGCGCGGGGTGCCGATGTTCGACATCGGCCGTAGCGACGATCTGGTGGTGGGCGGCGAAGCAGCCGGCGCCAAGGCGGGCGAGGACTACACCGAAAACCGCTATCACGGCCCCAAGGACGAATATTCCGAAAGCTGGGACTGGTCGGGCATCCTGCAGGATCTGGACTTGTACTATGCGCTGGGCCGGACCCTGGCCGATGGCTCGACGTGGCCGAACTGGCGCGCGGGCGACGAATTTCGCGCCATCCGCGACAAATCCTGCGCCGCCGCCACGGGAGGATGCCACAAGTGACGTTGCTCGATACTTGGGCGCTGCCGCCCGAATGGCATCCGCAGGACTGGATCTGGATCGGCTTTCCGCACGATCCGGTCGAGTGGCCGGGCTTTCTGGAAGCCGCGCAGGAACAGATGGCCGCGTTCGCCAGCGCCGTTGCCGAAAGCGGGCAGGAAGTGCGCTTGCTGGTGCGCGACGAACTAAACCGCGCGCGGGCGGCAGCGCTTGTATCCAGCAAGGTCAAGCTGGAAACCCGGCGCTATGGCGACGTGTGGCTGCGCGACACCGGGCCGCTGGTGGTCACTGACGGCAAACATGGCCGCAAGGCGATGCGCTTTGGCTTTAACGGCTGGGGCGGCAAGTACCTGATGGACGGCGACCAGGAGATCGGCGAGGAACTGGCGCGCGAAGCCGGGCTGGAGGTCGAGACCGGCGACTGGATCCTCGAAGGCGGGGCGCTGGATGGCGACGGCACCGGCTTGGTCGTGACGACCGAGCAGTGCCTGCTCAATCCCAACCGCAACCCGCACTTGTCGCGCGCCGATCTGGAGATGCGGCTTCAGCGCGACCTGGGCTATGACCGGGTGCTGTGGCTGGGCGATGGCCTGATCAACGATCACACCGATGGCCATGTCGACAATCTCGCGCGCTTCGTGGCCCCCAATCAACTGGCCTTGCCGCGCGCGACCGGGGCGGACGATCCCAACGCGGCGATCTACGCCGATGCCAAGGCACGCGCCGAGGCAGCCGGCGTCATCGTTCGCGAAGTCCCCTCGCCCGGACGAGTGGAGACGGACGGGCGGATCGAGCCGGCCAGCTACATGAACTTTGCGATCACGTCGAAGCTGGTGGTCGTGCCGATCTATGGCACCGCCCACGATACCGAAGGCGTCGCCGCCATCGCCGCGCTGTTCCCCGATCGCGAGACGGTAGGAGTGATGGCCGACGCTGTGCTGGCAGGGGGCGGCTCGTTCCATTGTTCGAGCCAGCAGATGCCGGCGCAGGTTTGAGAATCATGGGGAGCAGCCCGCTGTTTGGGAAATCGCAAGGCTAGGTGTGATGATGGGGCGCGCAGCAAAATTTCGTGAGAAATCGGAAACCCGGCGGAGGCTCATTGTGGCCGATCGGCGCTTTTGCTGCACCGCACACCGACATACCGCGCTGCAGCAAAACTTTGTCGCATTCGGATAATGAAAACGATAACTGCAAGCCCCAGGTTTGGTTGCGAACGAGTATCCCTGCGGAGATTCACTATGAGCAAGTCCAACCCAGTCGATCGCGAACGCCTCCGAGAATCCTTGCTGGGCACGGCCCTCCTGCTGTTGTTCGGATGCAGTGTGCTGGCCTTCCTGGTCGCCATCGATCATCCCAACTGGTTCTCCATCCGGCCCGCCACCGGCACCTCGATCGCAATGGCGAAATCCGCCAGCGCGCCCGATCAGTCCGGCGCCAACGGCACGGCGGGTCGCTCGGTCGGCCTCATCACCGGGGCGACGGCTAACAAATGATCGTCGCTCGCGTCCCCAGCGTCAGCCGGATCGTCCATGAGGTCTGGAAGCCACTGACCATCCTGTTCGTGTGGGACGTGATCGTCACCGTCGTCTACTACGTGCTGCCGTTCACCGCGCCTGCGCTGCCGGTGACGCTGTTCGGTACGGCGCTGGCGTTGTTCCTCGGTTTCCGTAGCAACTCGGCCTACCAGCGTTGGTGGGAAGGCAGGGGGCTGTGGGGGCTGATGATCAATGCCAGCCGCAACCTGGCCCGTGCGACGCGCAATTTCCTGCCGGACCCGGAGGCGTCGGACCATAAGCGGCGGATCGTCCTGCGCCAGATCGCCTACGTCAACGCGCTGCGCTGCCAATTGCGCCGCCTGCCGCCTGACGAGGAGGTGATCCGCCTATTGCCCCAGCACGAGGCTGACCTGGCGCTCAGCCGCGTCAACGTGGCGAACGGCATCCTCGACGGCACCGGTCGCCGCATCGACGAAGCGCGCCGGGCAGGGTGGATCGATACCATCCAGCAGGCCCAACTCGAAGCGGTACTGGTTGATATCGCCAATTCGCAAGGCGGGATGGAGCGGCTCAAAAACACGCCGCTACCGTTCCAGTATCGCTTCCTGCCGGTGGTCTTCACCCATTTGTTCTGCGTGCTGCTACCGATCGGGCTGGTCGAGACCCTGCAATTTGCGACGCCGCTGGGCTCGTCGCTGGCGGGGTTCATGTTCCTTTCGGTGCTGGCGATCGGTGACGATCTGGTCGATCCCTTCGCCAACGACGTTCACGACCTGCCGCTCAACGCGATGTGCCGCACGATCGAAATCGATTTGCTGCAGTCTATCGGCGAGCCTGCGCCCGAGCCGTTCGGGCCTGACAAGCATGGGGTGCTGTGGTAGCACCGGCCATGCGCCTCACCCAAGATCGCCAAATCGCCACTGCATCCTTGCGGATCGGCAAGGCATTCAAGCTCAAAGCCCGCGCCGATTTCAGTCCGCTCGGGCTTTTGGCCGTCGGCGTGCTCGTGTCCGGCATTCTGCTGGGCACCAGTGTTATCGTTGCCACGTCGCGCAAGCGGATCGGATAGCCGATCGGATAGTAGCCGTCAGCGCCGTAGCGACGTTGCCGACCGCTCAGATTTTCTTGGCGAACCAGATGACGTGCTTGGGCCCTTTGCCGTTGCTGCGGGCATGGACCTTCACTTCGCTGACCACCATGTCGGCGCGCTCCAGCCGCCGGGTGAACGCAGGATCGGCGCCGGCGGACCAGATCGCCAGCACCCCGTCGGGGGTCAGCGCGCGCTTGGCGGCGCGCAGGCCCACCTTGGAATAGATGACGTTGTTGTCCTCGCGCACGAGGCCATCGGGGCCATTGTCGACATCGAGCAGGATCGCATCGTAATCGCCATGACCGTCTAGGATCGCGTGGGCGACATCGCCCATCACCAGCGTCACGCGCGGATCTTCCAGGCATTGCTGCGTCAGGTGCGCCATCGGCCCACGCGCCCATTGAATGATCTCGGGCACCAGTTCGACGACGGTGATCTTGGCATGGGCCGGCAGCACCTTGAGCGCGGCGCGCAAGGTGAAGCCCATGCCGTAGCCGCCGATCAGGAAGTGCGGCCGCGTCACGTTGCCGATACGCTCGAACGCCATCGTCGCCAGGGCTTCTTCCGAGCCCCACTTGCGCGTGCTCATCAGCTCGTTGTGGCCGATCACGATCATGAAGTCCTGATCGTGGCGGTACAGCTCCAGCCTTTCGCCGTCCGGAATCCAGGCAGTGTCGAGGAGTTCGCGCTGGATCATCGGGTTAGCTCCATGGGGATGTGCGTGTTTTGGCCGAACCGGGCGTCCGTCAGACTCCAACCGTCATCATGCCCACAAATGTCGTCGTCCCCACGACCCTCGTCATTGCGAGCGTAGCGAAGCAATCCAGGGCGGTTCAACGACGCCCTGGATTGCCGCGCCCCTGCGGGGCTCGCAATGACGAGGGTGGGGTATGGGGTCAGGGCCTCAGTATCAAAGGCGACCGAAGGCACGCCCATCACCGTAAGTCCGGCGCGGTCGCTTCGGCCTTGAGCAGGGCGATGGCCTCGTCCAGCGACATGACCTTCTGGTGCTCGGCACCCAGCGTGCGGAGCGCGACGGTGCCTTCCTCCGCCTCGCGCTTGCCGACGACCAGCAAGTGCGGCACTTTTTTCAACGAATGCTCGCGCACCTTGTAGTTGATCTTCTCGTTGCGCACGTCCGTTTCGACGCGCACCCCGGCTGCCTTCAGCTTCGCCGCAACCTCTGCGGCATAGCCATCCGCATCGGACACGATCGTTGCCACCACCGCCTGGACCGGGGCGAGCCACACCGGCAGCTTGCCGGCGAAATGCTCGATCAGGATGCCGATGAAGCGTTCGTAGGAGCCGAAGATCGCGCGGTGCAGCATGACCGGTCGATGCCTGCCGCCGTCCTCGCCGATGTAGCTGGCGTCCAGGCGCTCGGGCAGGACGCGGTCGGACTGGATCGTGCCGACCTGCCAGGTGCGACCGATCGCATCGGTCAGGTGCCATTCCAGCTTGGGCGCATAGAACGCGCCTTCGCCGGGCAGCTCTTCCCAGCCGTATTCCGGCGTTGCGAGGCCGGCGCGCTCGACGGCGGCGCGCAGTTCAGCTTCCGCCTTGTCCCACATCTCTTCGGTGCCGAAGCGCTTTTCGGGGCGCAGCGCCAGCTTGATCGAATAAGTGAACCCGAAGTGCTTGTAGACCCGGTCCGCCAACTCGCAGAAGTCCTGCACTTCGGCCACGATCTGGTCTTCGCGGCAGAAGATATGCGCGTCGTCCTGGGTAAACTGCCGCACCCGCATCAGCCCGTGCAGCGCGCCGTGCGGCTCGTTGCGGTGGCAGCAGCCGTTCTCGTACAAGCGCAGCGGCAAATCGCGGTAGGACTTGATCCCCTGGCGAAAGATCAAGACGTGCGCGGGGCAGTTCATCGGCTTGAGCGCCATCCACTCGGCATCGTCCGAAACGATCGGGCCTTCGTCGTCCACGTTGGGCACTTCGTCTGGGATGACGAACATGTTCTCGCGGTACTTGCCCCAGTGGCCGGACTGCTCCCACTGGCGCGCGTCCATCACTTGCGGGGTCTTCACCTCGCGATAGCCGGCGCCGTCGATGGCGCGGCGCATGTACGCTTCCAGCTCGCGCCAGATAAGGTAGCCCTTGGGGTGCCAGAACACCGATCCGTGCGCTTCGGCCTGGAGGTGGAACAAGTCCATCTCGTTGCCCAAGCGGCGGTGGTCGCGCTTGGCGGCTTCCTCCAGGCGGGTCAGGTGCTCGTTGAGCTGCTTCTTGTTGAGCCAGCCGGTGCCGTAGATGCGGCTGAGCATCGCGTTCTTCTGGTCGCCGCGCCAGTAGGCGCCCGACACGCGAGTCAGCTTGAACGCCGCCGGATCGAGCTTACCGGTAGAGGGCAAGTGCGGGCCGCGGCACATGTCGAGCCAGTCTTCGCCCGACCAGTAGACCGTCAACGGCTCGTCGCCGGGAAGCTCGGCGGCCCATTCGGCCTTGAAGCTTTCGCCCTGCTGCTTCCAGCGGCTGACCAATTGCTCGCGGCTCCACTCCTCGCGGCGCAGCGGCTTGTCGGCAGCGATCAGGCGGCGCATCTCGGCCTCGATCGCGGGCAAGTCCTCATCCGTGAACGGGCGGTCCTTGGGCGCGAAGTCGTAGTAGAAACCATCGTCGGTCGAAGGGCCGAAGGTGATCTGGGTGCCGGGGAACAGCGCCTGCACTGCTTCGGCCAGGATATGCGCGAAGTCATGCCGCGCCAGTTCAAGCGCCTCGGCCTCGTCGCGCGAGGTCACCAGCGCCAATTGCGCGTCGCCGGTAAACGGGCGCGAAAGGTCGACCAGCTCGCCATCGACTTTCGCCGCCAGCGCTGCCTTGGCGAGCCCAGGCCCGATCGCGGCGGCGACGTCAGCGGGGGTCGAACCCTCTGGCATCTCGCGCACCGAACCATCGGGGAGGCTGATCTTGAACATTTGGGACATCGAGCCGTCTTTCCATTGCCTGCGCGGCGCCATGGCACAAGCGCGCACGCGGGTGAAGCTTTGCGCGTCTTGGGATCAGGCTGTTTCGAGTGAGGGACGCCACCTCGCCCGAAGCCCGGGCAACGGCGGCCTCGCGTTCAGCGCGCGACCGACCGTGCCCGGGCGGGCCGGGTAGTGAGGGGTGTGGTCGCAAGGGTGCGCAGGCACGTCATGGGATGGCAGATAGCGATAATGGTCAGGTTTGTCACCCGGGTGATGGAGAAGACAAGTTTAGGTGACAGAATGTCAATGAAGCTTGACTAAACAGCGGCTGACGTGTCAAGCACCCTTTACCAATCAACGAGGGAGTTCGATTCGATGACCAGCGAAACCTTGCAAGCACCCCAGCCACGGCTGTGGGCTGTGGCTTTTTGCGTGGGCATGATCGGCACGGGCTTGCTGGCGCGGTATTTCCAGTTCGGCACGATCGTCAGCATGGTGGTGATGCTGCCACCGATGCTCCTGCTGATCCCGCTCGTACGTTCGACCGAACGGGCGCAGGCGCAAGACGGCGCGTTGTCGCGCGCAGTGCGGCGCTACAACCGCCGCAGCATGATCTGGTCTTTCGCCTACGCGCTGTTGTTGTTCGCGGCGATCGGCGGACGCAAGGCGCTGGTGTCCCACGGCATGGCAGACAGTCCGGTCCTATGGGTATTGGCCGTCCTTCCAGCACTGCCGCTGCTGTACTTGCTTTGGGCCATGGGCCGCTATCTGGCGGAGGAGCAGGACGAATACTTACGGATGAGGGCGGTCAATTCCGCGCTGTTCGCCACCGGACTGCTGCTGGCGATCGCGACGATCTGGGGTTTTCTCGGCACGTTCCGGCTGGTTCCGCAGGCACCCGGCTGGGCAGCGGTGCCGATCTGGGCCATCGGCATGGGTCTGGCCAACGTCTACAACCGCCGGAAAGACCAGTGAAGAACCGCCTCAAAGTGCTGCGCGCCGAGCGCGGCTGGAGCCAGCAGGAACTGGCCGAGCGGCTGGAAGTCTCGCGCCAGAGCGTCAATGCGATCGAGACCGGCAAGTACGACCCCTCGCTCCCGCTCGCCTTCCGCATCGCCGACGTCTTTGGCATGGCGATCGAAGACATCTTCCAGAGGGGGGAATGATGGTGACAGGCCCGCAGCCGCGCAGACGAGGTGGGGTGATTGCGGCGGTCGTGGTAATCGCGGTAAGCTTGGCGATTGCGTTCGGACTGCTGCGTGGTGGTGAAGAGACCTCGCTGCCCGTCGAACAAACTAGCTTCGCGCAGCCCGGACAAGTTGTCATCCTGCGTGGGACAATGCCGGTTCTGTATTAGGTAATGAACCCAAAGGCTGGACGGGGCACGCAACGCTCGAGCTCGCCATATTGCGGACTCTAGATGCCTATGGCAACTTGAGGCATGAGGCTCTGTCCAATCTTGCTTTCACTTTGCGTGCTCTCAGCTTGTTCAGAGCAACCCAAGCGCGACACGTGGGCGGTAGTGACCAGTATCGCTGCCCAGCCAAACCCCAAATGGGATGCCGACGAAGTTCAAGTGTCGGCGCGAAGTAATGATGGAAGAGCCTTTGGTTCAAAATCAGTTTTGATCGCACGCCTGAACTGTCGCGTGGGTGACACGGTACATGGCTCAGCACATGGCTTGGCTCTGACCTTGGATGACAGCGCTTGCGAGCGATAGGGGCCGCTTAATTAATCGCTTTCTTGAAAGGGATTAGCCCCCGCCAATTTCCGCCATCCAGATCACCGTGCGAGTCGCCGCCTCACGCGAAGTTGAAGCTGCGGCTGATGAACCAGTACATGCCGATCAGCACCAGCCATGATGCGCACACGTCCACCACGATCGGGCGTGGCAGGGTCCAGTGGACCTTGCGCAGCAGGATCACCGCGCCGGTCAGCACCGAGACGACGGTGAGCTGGCCCACCTCGACCCCCAGGTTGAAGCCGACCAGCAGTTCGGCGAGCTTGGCGGGGGGGATCGCTTCGTTGAGCAGGTCGGCGGCGAAGCCAAAGCCGTGGATCAGGCCGAAGATCAGCGTCACCACCAGGCGCAACCGTCCCGCATTCTGGACGTGCCCCGATACCATCAGGTAGTTCGCCGCGAACAGGCCGGCGCCGAACAGTAGGGCGAAGGGCAGCAGGCCGATGCCCATCAGCTTGAGCGCGGCCATCGCGAACAGCACGCCGCCGGTCCATAGCGCCAGCGTTCCGGGGCGCCTGACTTGCACTGCCAGGTTCTCGATACCGATCAGGGCGATGGTCAGAGCAACCAGCGCGTCGATGAACTCGGCGTGGGGGCGGATGATGCCGGTTACCGCCAGGCCCAGCGTCAGGCTGTGGCCCAGGGTGAAGCCGGTGATGACGAAGGCCAGATCCTTGAACCGGCGCGAAATCAGCACGAGGCCCAGCAGGAAGCTCATGTGATCGACGCCGGTGAAGATGTGCATGATGCCCATCCGCACGAAGGTGAGGAAGCCCGCGCCCTCGATCTCGCCGCCAGCGGCTTCGGTCATGTCGATCGTCTGGTTGTCCGCGCTCAGCACGTCCTCGACGAAGTCACCCTTGGGCGTCTGGATCTGCGCCATGTTGACGTGGGTAGGGACCAGTTCGAAGAACGCATTGTCGCGCAGCTTGATCTCGTCGGGCGAGGGGCAACTGTAGAGGAATTCGACGCGGCGATAGCCGCTGGTCGCCGCTACGGCCCTGGGCGCGATGTCCAGTTTGCAGGCGCCGCCCTTGGAGGTCGCGCCGACCCGAGGCTTGAGGTAGGCGATCAATTGCGGATTGTTGGGCGGTCGCCCGTCGGTCGTCAGCCGCCGCGCTTCCAGGTCTGCCACCGAAAACGTCAGGTGGATGGCGCTGCCATCGACCAGCCAGTTCGAATGCGATTCCGAGCGGGTGTGCGCCGAGGCAGGCAATGCCCCGCCGACCAGCGCCGCCAGCAGCGCGACGAGGGCGAGGATCAGCCGGTCGAGCTTCATGGCCAGGCTCACTGGAAGTCCGATGCGATCTTGATGTCGGCGCGCTTGCGCAGGAACCGACCGTTGCCGTCCTGCAGGCGCGCGACCTTGGCGTTGAGGAAGTCCTGCGTCACCCGGTCGATAACCTGCTCGTACGGGGCGGGCACGGGCAGGGTGTTCTTTTCCATCTGGACGATGTGTATGCCGTCGGGCTGGACGATCGGATCGGAAACTTGCCCGTCCCTCAGCTTGCGTGCGGCGTTGTAGACGGTTTTGCCCAGATGCGCTTCGGCGGCGAAGTAGTATTCCTCGCCATCATCGACCCGGCCCGAGGATTTGAGGCCGAGCGAGGCCGGGCTGGCGCCGCTCCGCAACCCAGCCACGGCTGACTGGGCGTTGGTCGCGCCTTTGGGCAGCACGTATTCGTGGACCGTCATCAGGCCTTCGCTGGCATAGTCCGCCGCGTGCTTGGCGTACCAGTCGCGCAGTTCCTGCTCGGCTGGTTTGGCGGTCAGCGCGTCCTGCGCCACTTGGCCTTCGGTGGCGGAAACCAGCGCGGTGCGAACGTCGATATCGTCGTTGGCCAGGCCGATCTCGATGCCGCGCTGGATGTACAATTCCTCACGGATCATGTCGTCCAGCACCTTGCGGCGCTGCGCCGGCGTCGCCTTGGCATAGTCGATCGAATAGAGCGCGCCGACTTGCTGGATCAGGTCTGCGCGCAGCACCGGGATGTTGTTGACCATCGCCGCATCCTCTGGCGGGATCGACGAAGTGCGGGTGCCTTGCGCGGTGAACAGGCCCACGCCGGCGATGGCGAGCCCGATCACGGCGCCGATGCCGCACAGGATCAGCGAGCGTCGCGCGACCGGCTGGTGGATGTCCCAGAGCGCGGCCTCGGACGGCATTGTCGCAGGGGCGGAAGCTGGCAGGGGGGCAGTGTCGGTCATTGCTGTTCCACGGGTTTGGGCGCCAGCGAGGCGGTGTAGGCGGCGACGTTGCGGATCTGGGCCGGCGTCAGTGTGCGATTGAAGGCGGGGCTCATCCCGGCGCGGCCATAGGCGATCGTGCGATAGATCTGGTCGTGGCTGCCGCCGAACAGCCAGACGTCATCGGTCAGCGAAGGCGCGCCGATGGCGCCGTCTCCGCCCACGTCCTGGCCGTGGCAGTCCCAGCAGCCCGCAGTCTCGTAAGTGGCGTGCCCGCGCGTGATCGCGTCCTTGTCGGTCGCGCGGCCCGTGAAGGACAAGAGGAACTGGGTCAGGTCTTCGATCTGCGCCGGCTTTAGCGTTGGCAGCGGTTCGGCCTTGTCCGGCACCGCGGTGGCGTAAGCGGGCATGACCGCCAGGTTCCAGCCGCGCTTGTTGTGGGCACGGATGCCGTAGCGCACGATGTCCTCGATCTGGGCGACGGTGCCGACGCCGTAGAGGTGGTCGTCGTCGGTCAGGTTGGGGATGCCTTCGGCCTGGTTGCCCTTGCCGTTGGCGCCATGACACGCGGCGCAGTGCTGCTCGAACACCGGCTTGCCGCCATCCAGCGCGGTCTTGCGCAAGGCGGGATCATCGAGGATCGATTCGGGATCGGCGCGCAGCACGGCCGCCTGGCTATGGTTCGAACGGACGACCATCACCAGCACGACCAGCGCTGCGGCGAGCGCCAGACCGATCCAGATCAGCTTCCGGCGACCAGACGGGCCGGACAACACAATGGGCATGGAAATGAGGCGCTTTCCTGAAGGCGGGACGACAAACTCTCCTGCTCCGCCCCTTGCGCCATTCCCGGATGAAACGCTCACGCGTTACGGTTCTTACCCACGTTCATTAACAAACAAACCGTGGGAAATGGCGCGGTGCCCGCCTGCTGAGGCAGGTCGGGCACCGAAGACAGAGCGGGTCGACATTAGCTCAGGCGAAGGGAGCGGAG
>NZ_AKFJ01000017.1 GCF_000272475.1 Novosphingobium sp. Rr 2-17 | reverse complement strand
GGGGTCGTCCAACCCAACACGTTTAGCAGTCGGCGCAATCGCACCATGCGGCGGATAACGGCACCTGCAATCAAGCTCCTGCTCATCAGACAGCGCAAGCGGCTACGCGAAAGCGAAATGGCCTTCATCCTGCTTGCGCTGGTCGCGGGCTTGGCGGCGGGCTGGCTGACTAACGTTCAAGGATTTCTAGCTCATGGACTGCAGCGCCTGTTTTATGGTGTGGCCGTCAATCGACTGAGTGCTGTTGGCGAGATACATCACCCTTGGCGGCTGCTAGCGCTACCCGCGGGGGGGCTTGCCCTCGTATCTTTGAATTACCTCCTGCGGGCGCGCCGTCGGGCACCCGTTGACGTCGTAGAAGCAAATGCGCTGCACAGTGGCCGAATTCCTTTCATCGATAACGTCATCATCTCCGCTCAGACAATCCTATCCAACGGCTCTGGTGCCTCGGTAGGACTGGAGGCTGCCTATGCTCAAATGGGTGGCGGTGTCGCATCGGTGCTTGGCCAGTGGTTCAAGCTGCGCCGGGCTGATATGCGTACGTTGGTCGGAGCCGGAGCTGGCGCGGCAGTTGGCGCGGCCTTCGGCGCGCCCTTGGCGGGCGCCTTCTATGCATTCGAGATCGTTATTGGAGCCTACACTCCCGCCGCCATTGCCCCAGTCTTGTCCGCAACACTTGCTGCTGCGTTTGTGAGCCGCGCCCTCGGAGTGCAGCCGTATCTCATTGCTCCAGCTGCCGAGCGATTGCTCACGACGGAAGACTATATCGTATATGCGGTTTTGGGCCTTATTTGCGCACTGGTCGGTATCGCGCTGATGCGGCTTGTTACCTTCGCCGAACGGCAGGTCCAGCAGCTGACCTGGATCGGTCGCTGGAAGCCTGTGGTCGGCGGCATACTGTTGATCCCGCTCGCTCTAGTGAGCCCGCAAACCCTATCTGCGGGACACGGCGCCATGCACCTCAATCTTGCTCTGCAACCACCTCTGCAGGTTTTGGCTGTGGTGCTGGTAATGAAAATGGTGGCTTCAGCCGTATCGATCAGCTTCGGCTTTAGGGGCGGCTTGTTCTTCGCCTCGCTATTTCTGGGGTCGCTGGTTGGGCTTATTTTTGCCTCGATCGTTGGCCTTCTGTTTCCGGACGCAGGCCTCAATTCCAACGATGCCGCGCTCGTGGGCATGGCTGCGCTGGCCGTCTCGGTGGTCGGAGGGCCGATGACGCTAGCGATGCTTATCTTGGAGACCACACAGGACTTTGGGCTGATGGGGGTCGTGTTGACAGCCTCGCTGGTTTCCAGCGCCTTTACCCGCGAAACATTCGGCTATTCGTTCTCCACCTGGCGCCTTCATGTCCGAGGTTCAATCGTCCGCAGTCCTCGCGACATTGGTTGGATGCTAAGCCTGACTGCAGGGCGCATCATGCGCACGGATTGGACGAGCATACCTGCGACGCTCACTGTCGGCCAATTCCGCACGCGCGTTCCGTTGGGATCCACCAGCAAGGTCATCTTAACCGATGCCCAGGACCGATATGCCGGGGTCGTCGCGACAGCAACCGCCTACAACCATGAGCTCGCCCCGGACGCCACGGTTGCCACTCTAGCGACCTTCGTGGATCATACCCTTACGCCAGTGACCAACATTCAGGCGATGCTGAAAGCATTCGATCTGGCCGCAGCCGATGAACTCGCAGTCCTAGACGGGGTTGGCCATGTCGTCGGCGTCGTGACGGAGCGCCATGCTCGGCGAAGGTATTTCGAGGAGATAGAGGCGTCACAGCGACAGCTGTTCGGCGAGACGTGACTAGATGTGCCGCCACCGCGTTGGCAGTCTCGGCAGAGTGGCATTTAAGTGGGATACTACGGATGGCTTGGAAGATCGCGGCAGGAGGTTCACGTTCCGGCAATGCTCGACATGATCTAGGTGCTGGCTACGTCGTCGCATTCGGCGTAATCTCCAATTAACCGGGCGAGATGGCTAATATCCTCGTTGTCGAAGACGATCCGGAGACCTCCCGAGAAATCGTCGCTGAGCTAATGAGTCATGGACACACGGTTGAGGCCGTGGCCGATGGGCTTGCAGGTATCGAACTGGCAATCGGGCAGCCATTTGATGCGGTTACTCTCGACCGCATGTTGCCGGGGTTGGACGGCCTCGGCTTCGTCGAACGGCTGCGCGCCGCCGATAACGACATGCCAGTGCTCATGATTAGCGCTCTGGGCGATGTGGACGACCGCATCGCCGGGCTTCGTGCCGGGGGCGACGACTACATGACCAAGCCGTTTGCCTCCAACGAGATGGCCATGCGCATCGAGGTTTTGCTACGTCGCCATAGCCAGCGTAAATCCGAAGCGGCCTCGCTGACGGTTGGCGCCATTCATATCGATTTCATCAAACGGCAGGTGTCTGTCGATGGAGAGCCGATCCGCCTGGTGCAGATGGAGTTTCGTCTGCTGGAGTTCCTTGCCCGCAATGCCGGCGAGGTCGTCAGCCGCCGCATCATTTTCGAGCGGGTCTGGGGCTATTACTTCGACCCGGGCGCCAACCTCATCAACGTTCATATCGGCCGTCTGCGGCGCAAGCTCGACCGCCCAGGACGCCCCAGTGCAATCGTGACCGTTAAAGGGGAAGGCTATCGGCTCGATGCGGTCTGATCGCCTGAGGTGGAGCGACATCCGCAAGACAAGCGCGTTTCGCCTTGCCCTTTTGCTGGAAATGGCAGCAATGGCGGGGCTGCTGTTCCTGCTGGTTCTGATCTACGGCCTCATCTCCCACGAATTGAACCAGCGCAGCGATCGCGTGCTGCATACCGAGGCTTCGCGCCTGGCCAGCGTTCCAACCAACCGGCTTCCCGCTCAGATCGAACGTTCGATCGGAAACAGCATTAGCGGGCTCAATTATTTCGGGCTTGTCACACCCGACGGCAGGCTTCTTGCCGGGAACCTGCGCCTGCCCGGCGCCATGATGCAAAACCGGACGGTAGAGGTGGCTTCGGCACAAGGCATAGATCACCCGCTGCGCATTATCGTCCGGCGAACACCATCGGGCGCATTCATTCTGATCGGTCGCGATATCGGCCCGCTCGCCTATCTGAGGACGCGGATGAAGCAAATCCTGCTGGTCAGCGCTGTTGTCATTATGCCGCTGCTCCTGCTGGTCAGCCTTGCGCTCAGCATAGGTCCCCTGCGGCGGGTAAACCGTCTGCAGCAAGTCGCGCGCACGATCGCTAGTGGCCATCTCGACGCGAGGATGCCGGTGACCGGTCGTCGCGACGAGCTCGACCTCTTCGCGGATACGGTCAACCAGATGATCACCGCAGTCGAACGCACCGTAGGGCAAGTCAAATCGGTAACTGATGCCATTGCGCACGACTTGCGCACGCCGTTGACCCATGTTCGCAATCAGCTCTATCGGACCAGCCGCGAAGCCGGGCTCGCACCCCAGCAGGTAGCAAAGATCGACCGATCGATCGACGAACTTGACTTCGTAATAGAACGGTTCGCGGCGCTTTTACGCATTTCAGAACTGGAGGCGACCAAACGCACCAGCAACTTTGCCGCAGTTAGGCTGGATGAACTGGCGGCATCGGTAGCGGAACTCTATGCCCCGCTTGCTGAAGACAAAAACATCGTCCTGTCATGCAACGTATCGCAGCGAATAATCGCCCAGGGAGACGAAAAACTGCTGTTCGAAGCGGTCAGCAACCTCATCGACAACGCCATCAAATTCACGCCGGACGGTGGTATCGTGATCGTTGGCGCCGGGATGATGGAAGACACCGCCTATATCTCAGTGTCGGACAATGGCCCGGGCGTTCCTGCCCACCAAAGAAATGCCATCCTGCGTCGCTTCGATCGCGGTTCCGCTGCTGTTAGTACGACGGGGTCCGGACTTGGCCTCAGCATCGTCATGGCGATTGTGCAGGTGCACCAATTCTCGCTGGAACTGGACGGCGCAAACCCTGGCCTGACCGTCAGGATAATGGCGAAAAACCGGCCACGCAACGCCTGACCACGTGAATTTCTTTTCACTAGCGAGCTGACGCGGCGAAGCGCATTCGCCGCCCGACCCGATGCTGCGCTGCCGAAACTTAGTCTTAGGCAGCCGGCTTCCCTGCCGTCGGAATCATCATGCTGCACCTCGTCAAGCTTGCGCTGAGTAAACCCTATACGTTCGTCGTCCTGGCGATCCTGATCGTTCTGTCGGGCTCGATCGCTTGGGTGCGGACACCGACCGACATCTTTCCGGACATCCGCATCCCCGTGATCGCTGCCGTTTGGACGTACCGCGGCCTGCCGCCTGAGGACATGTCGGGCCGCGTCGTCTATTACTACGAGCGTCAGCTTTCCACGACCGTCAACGACATTGATCATATCGAGAGCCAGTCGCTCAATGGCGTCGGCATCGTGAAGGTCTTCTTCCAGCCCGGCGTCGATATTCGCACCGCCACGGCGCAAGTGACCTCGGTTTCGCAGACGGTGCTTAAGCAAATGCCGCCGGGCATGACGCCGCCGCTGATCCTGAATTACAACGCATCGACGGTGCCCATTTTGCAGATGGCGCTGTCCGCGAAGGACTTGTCCGAACAGAAGATCTTCGACCTCGGCCAGAACTTCATCCGCCCCGCGCTCGCAGCGGTAAAAGGAGCTGCGATCCCCTCGCCCTACGGCGGCCGGGAGCGGCAAATCCAGATCGATTTGGACCCCGCCTTACTGCAGGCCCACCACTTGTCGGCTTCCGACGTGGGGACGGCCCTGGCGGCACAGAACCAGATCGTCCCTGCAGGCACCGCCAAGATCGGCCAGTACGAATACAACATCCGCCTCAACAACAGCCCTGAGGTGATCCAGCAGCTTAACGCGCTGCCGATCCGCACCCAGGACGGCGCCACCGTCACTATCGGCGACGTCGCGCACGTCCATGACGGCTCGCCGCCCCAGCGCAACGAAGTGCGTGTGGATGGTGGGCGCGCAGTCCTCATGACCGTGCTCAAGGCCGGTTCGGCATCGACCATCGCCATCGTCGATCAGGTCAAATCGCTGATCCCCACGATGCGCCAGTCACTGCCGCCCAGCCTGAAAGTACAATTGCTTTCCGATCAGTCTCTCTTCGTAAAAGCTGCCGTCTCTGGCGTCGTGCGTGAGGGCTTGCTCGCCGCCGTGCTGACCTCGCTGATGATCCTGCTGTTTCTGGGGTCCTGGCGGTCGACGGTCATAATCGCGGCGTCCATTCCGCTTGCGATTCTTGCTGCGGTCGCCGCGCTTTCGGCAGCGGGGGAAACGCTCAACATCATGACGCTGGGCGGCCTAGCGCTGGCGGTAGGCATTCTCGTGGACGACGCGACGGTCACGATCGAGAACATCAACTGGCATCTGGAACAAGGCAAGCCGGTCCGTCAGGCCATCCTCGACGGTGCCGAGCAGATCGTGGGGCCTGCGTTCGTGTCGTTGCTGTGCATCTGCATCGCCTTCGTGCCAATGTTCTTCCTGCCGGGCATCGCGGGGTTCCTGTTCGCGCCGATGGCAAAGGCGGTGGTCTTCGCCATGCTCGCCTCCTTCGTCCTGTCGCGCACCTTGGTGCCGACGATGAGCAATTACCTGCTGCGTGACCATGCGACAGAGCACACTGCAGACATCATGGTCAGCCATGACGCGATGACCGGAAGGCCGAAAAGCCGCAATCCATTCCGAAGGTTTCAGCGGGGTTTCGAGCACCGCTTCGAGGCGATGCGTGGATATTACGTTTCGGTGTTGCGTTTCGCGCTGGCAAATCGGCGGATCTTCGTCCCGTGTTTTCTGGCCGTGATGCTACTGTCTCTGGCGCTGGCTCCGTTCCTCGGTCGTAATTTCTTCCCCAGCATCGATGCGGGCCAGATCAGCCTGCATGTTCGTGCGCCGGTCGGCACCCGACTGGAAGAGACGGCAGCCCTGTTCGACCACATCGAGGACCGCATCCGCAAGACCGTGCCGCCGGGCGAGCTGGTTTCGGTGGTCGACAACATCGGTCTGCCGGTCTCGGGCATCAACCGCGCCTATTCCAACACCGGCGGCATCGGCCCGCAGGACGGCGACATCCTTATCACCCTTGCCGAAGGTCACCACCCGACCGCCGGCTATGTGAGAGCGTTGCGGGAATCGCTGCCCGTCGCTTTTCCCGGCTCGACCTTCTCGTTTCTGCCTGCCGATATCATCAGCCAGATCCTGAACTTCGGCGCACCGGCTCCGATCGACGTCATGGTGACGGGCCCGGACGTCAAGGCGAACGAGGCCTATGCCCACGAACTGTCGGCGAAGATGCGGCACGTGACCGGCATCGCCGACGTGCGCTTGCAACAGGCGAGCGACTACCCCGAACTGGGCTTTGACGTCGATCGCACTGCCGCCAACCGGCTCGGCATCACAGAAAACGACGTGACGCGCAGTCTGGCGGTAAACCTTGCGGGCAGCTTTCAGGTGGCACCAGCCTTCTGGCTCAACCCGAAGAACGGCGTTTCGTACCCGATCGTCGTCCAAGCCCCTCAGTACCGGACGGGCAGCATCACGCAGCTCGGGAACCTGCCCGTCACCGGGTCGAACGCGGGCAGCTATCAGCTCCTTGGCGCGCTGAGCACGATGCATCGCGAGCCGTCCGCCGCTGTCGTGTCGCATTATGCGGTCCAGCCTGCCTACGACGTCTATGCCACCACGCAAGGGCGCGACCTCGGTGCCGTCGCTGCCGACATCCAGACGATTCTCGATGACACCCATGCCGACCTGCCTAAGGGTTCGACGGTCAAGCTCAGGGGTCAGGTCGAGACCATGAACACGGCATTCGTCGGCCTGGGACTCGGGCTGCTGGGTGCGGTGGCGCTTATTTACCTGCTGATCGTTGTCAACTTCCAAAGCTGGACCGATCCCACAGTGATCATCTCGGCTTTGCCCGCTGCGCTTGCCGGCATCGCCTGGATGCTCTTCGCCACGCACACGCCGCTCTCGGTTCCGGCGCTTACCGGCGCGATCATGTGCATGGGCGTCGCGACCGCGAACTCGGTGCTGGTGGTCAGCTTCGCTCGCGAACGACTGGCCGATCTGGGCGACGCGGTCCAAGCCGCGATCGAGGCTGGCTCCACTCGTTTCCGACCGGTGCTGATGACAGCGTTCGCCATGATCATCGGCATGGCACCCATGGCGCTGGGTCTGGGAGAGGGCGGCGAGCAGAACGCCCCGCTGGGTCGTGCCGTGATCGGCGGCCTCATTTTCGCGACCGTCGCGACGCTGGTCTTCGTGCCGGTGGTCTTCTCGATCGCTCACCGCAAGCGCCGGTCTCCGGCCACTTCCCTATCCCAATCCAGCCAAGAGCTTGCATATGCAAAGTGAAGACTTGCCCCCATCCGCGCCGCCTCGCGGCCTCAAAGTCGCCGGGATCGTGGCCGTCGTAGCCGCCATCGGGATCATTGCCGCAGGTGCGGTCGTCCGATCGAGCGAGACAGCCAGTGCGGGAAACTGGACGCAGGCGCGCATGGTCCCGACCGTCCACCTCGTCACCGTCAAGGCGTCGGGCGGCTCGGACAATCTGACGCTGCCCGGCACGATGGCGGCGTGGAACTCGGCGCGGCTGTTCGCGCGGGTCAACGGCTATGTCCGTTCCTGGTCACAGGATATTGGTGCGCAAGTGGCGGCGGGCACGCCACTTGGCCTTGTCGATACGCCGGAGCTGGACCAGCAGATCGTCCAGGCCCGCGCCGCGCTGGCCCGCGCCAGGGCGGGCGCCGGGCTTGCCGCCAGCACCGCGCAGCGCTGGAACGATCTGGTAACCGATCATTCGGTTTCGCAGCAGGAAGCGGATGAGAAGAACGGCAATCTTGCGGTTCAGCATGCCATCGTCGAGGGTGCCCAAGCGGAACTGAACCGTCTTCTCGCGACCAAGGCATACGCAACCGTGCGGGCGCCGTTTTCCGGGGTGGTGACGGGGCGCAACGCCGACATCGGCGATCTCGTGGGGCCGGGCGCGAGCAATCAGGAACCGATGTTCACCGTTGCCGATGTGCGCCGTATCCGCATCTACGCCAGTGTCCCGCAGACGTATTCTGCTGCGATGCGGCCGGGGATCACCGCGAGCGTGGCAGCGCCGGACTATCCGGGCCGCACCTTCGTGGCGCGTGTCGTGGGCACGTCGGATTCGATCGACCCCAAGACCGGCACCCTGCAGGTCCAACTCGTCGCCGACAACGCCGGGCAGGTCCTCAAGCCCGGCGGCTATGCGCAGATCACCTTCGATGTTCCGGGCCAGCGCAGCGCTGTCGTCGTTCCCTCCAGCGCCTTGTTGTTCCGTGCAGCGGGAATGCAGGTGGCCACGGTAGGCCCGGATTCAAAAATCATGCTCCATGCCGTTTCGATCGGTCAGGATCATGGCGGCACGGTGGAAGTGACGGCGGGCATCGCCGCCGGGGCGCGGATTGTGGACAATCCTCCCGATTCCATCGCCAACGGTGAGCAGGTCCACGTCCAGGACGAACATCATGCCTGACTGGCGCCTGCCCGCAACAGCATTGTGTCTTTCGGTGCTGGGCGCGTGTTCGATGGCCCCGGCATACCAGCCGCCGGCGCTGGCCACGCCGGCAACCTACAAAGAGCAGGGTCCGTGGGTTCCTGCCGCCCCCGGACAGGCCAGCGGCCCCGTGCAACAGTGGTGGACCGTGTTCGGCGACCCTGTGCTTGATGGGCTGGAAGGGCAGGTAGAGACCGGCAGCCCCACCGTTGCCGCAGCGCTCGGGCATTATGACGCCGCGCGCGCTTACTTGCGAGAAGCCCGGTCCGATGCCCTGCCGCATCTAGGCCTTACCACGGACCTGACGCGCAACCGTCAGTCCGACGATCGCCCGCTTCGCGGTTCCAACCAGCCGGACCTCTACGGCGCTTATACGCTCGGCGGGCAAGTGTCCTACGATGCGGATTTGTGGGGCCGGGTTCGCGACGGCGTGGCGGCGCGCCGGGCGGAAGTCCAGGCCAGCGCCGACGACCTCGCCGCTCTGCGCATCAGCCTGCAAAGCCAGTTGGCGTCGGCCTATGTGGCTCTGCGCGGATACGACCGCGAGATCGGACTGCTGGAAACCACCGTCCAGGCATACGCCAAGGCCGACGCGATGACGCAGCGCCGTTTCTCCGACGGGATCGCCGATGGCGTGGAAACCGGCCAGTCAGCCACCCAGCTTGCCGAAGCCCAGGCGCAACTTGCGGACTTGCACAAGGCCCGTGCCCTGACCGAGCATGCCATCGCCGGCTTCGTAGGTGTCGCCGCTTCGGACTTTACGATCGCCCCCTCCACGATGGAACTGGCCGTGGCATCGGTACCTGCCGGGCTGCCTTCCACCTTGCTTCAGCGCCGTCCTGATGTGGCGGCGGCGGAGCGGCGTATGTTTGCCGCCAATCGGCGCATCGGCGTTGCCAAGGCCGCGTTCTACCCCGCCCTGTCACTTAGTGCGACGGGCGGCTGGCAGAGCACGGCGATCGCCGGACTGGCTTCCGCGCCCAACGTGTTCTGGTCGCTCGGCCCGAGCGCGGTGCTCTCCTTGTTCGACGGGGGGCGCAACCGCGCTCGGCTTGCCGAAGCGAAAGCGAACTGGACCAAGGCAACCGCGAATTATCGTGGCACCGTGCTCGGTGCCATCCAAGAGGTCGAAGACCAACTCGCCAGCGTTCATTACCTTGCCGACGAGGCCGCCGCCGAGAATCACGCCGCACAGCAGGCCGCGCAAGTCGAGCGCTTGTCCTTCAATCGCTATCGCAAGGGCGCGGCCGATTATCTCGACGTCGTGACGGCACAAGCGGCGGCACTGCGCACCGAGCGAGCGTCCATTCGCCTCCATACCAGCCGCCTTCAGGCGATGATCGGGCTGATCCGAGCCGTAGGTGGTGGATGGAGCGTAACACCAAGCGACGCAGCGCGACTGCAACCATCCTCTTCGCAACCAGGATGAAGTCCATGACCGAACCCTTCTTGTCGCGCCGAGCCATGATGAAGTCGCTCGGCTTCGCTGCCTCGGCCCTTGCATTGGCTGATGTGACTTGGGGTGATGCCGCCTTCGCTGCTTTCCCCGAAGTGCGGCCCGAATGGGCGCCCATGCACCCTTATGTCGATCACTGTCTGTCGCTACCGGTTCAGGTGAACGGGCAAATGATGCATGCGATGGTCGATAGCGGCACGACGCAGAGCAGCATAGATCATGACCTCGCCCTCGACATGGATTTGCGCTATCTCGGTACGACGACCGCCGACACATTTACCCAACAGATGTCCGGCGCGCTCTACAAGGTGGACACGTTCGCGGTTTCCGGGATTCCGGTAAGACGCGTGACCCTAGCCGCCTTCGAATTGGCCGAACTCGCACGCCGCACGTATCGCGATATCCCGGTTGTTCTTGGGCAAGACGTGCTTGAGGACATTGATTTTCAGATCGACGTGCCAGGCAGTCGAATTCGGGGCTTGCCAGGTAAGCACGATCGGTCATGGCCTGATCACGAAGTATTGTCCTTGTATGGCTTCGAAAAGACCTTTCCGTCGCTGCGAGTGGTCCTCGAAGGCAAGCACCACGAAGACGCTATCCTGGATACGGGTAGCGACGCGCCCATGCTCATATCCGCCGATTATGCCCGTGACACTGGCCTTCTCAAAGGGCGAAAGACCTCCACCGCAATGACCATGGGTGCCGAAGGCGCCGCCTTGGGAACCATCTTCACGCTCGAAACCCTGCGGTTGGGCTCCTTCACCTTAAGGGGGGTTCCCGTACAAGTGATCGAGGACTGGAGAATGGAGGCTCCGATCTATGTAGGCTGGACGATGCTTCGGGCGTTCGACACGGTGGTCAGCCTTGGCCAGAAGACGCTGCGCCTCAAACCAGACGCTGCCTCGCTCAGCGCCGTCTTCCCGAAAGACCGTTCTGGCTTGGCTGCACAAAGGCGTGGAAATACTATCCAGATTTTCCATGTAGCACGAAACAGCCCCGCATGGTTTGCCGGATTGCGGGACAATGATGTCATCGTCAGCATCAATGGCGTTCCAGTAAGCCCCAATTATCCAGCGCCGGGAGTACGGATGGGATATGGCCCGGCAGGACAACAGATTGCAGTGGTGACCTCAGATGGGCGACGATTCAACATTGTTCTGAGTGATTATTTTTAGGGTTCGGACCCAATAACGGTCTTTCCATAATCGCCAGATCTCGATTCACTGGGTCATAAAGGAGGCAGTGAGATAGCTGATTCTTTTGGTTTTCCGATGCGCAGTGGGCCCGGATCGAGCCGCGGCTTCCAACCGACGTGCGCGGCAGGCGGCACGTGGATGATCGTCGTGCGCTGAGCGGGATCGTCAACGCCCTTCGTTGTGGTGGCCGTTGGGTCGACTGCGCCGATGTCTATGGCCAAGAAGACCCGCTTTACCGAGCGCGCCGGCTAAAAAATCATTCGCCAGCGTCAGTTCCCCTATTTTGGTATGCAGGGTTTTGGCTGCCACCACTGGTTCGGCAACCTCGGCGGCGCTGTCACCACCAAACACGCCCGCTGCGCCCTCCAGCAACTGGACTCGCCAAGTCGTGATCTGGTTCGCGTGAACGTCAAACTGCTGCGCTAGCTTCGCCAGCGTTTTCTCGCCGTGATGGCGGTCAAGGCCGCCATCGCTTTGAACGCTGGGCCGTGGTTCCGGCGGGGGGCGTCTGCTCATCTCTGCTCCTGTCTGGACGTGAACATGACCTCCGTCAGGCGGAAAATTCACGTATCCCGATTTGCAGTTTTGTCAGCCCACCTCTGGTACCTTATGCGTGATCTCATCGTTTCGGAGCTGTTCGTGGCAAAAGCCGGAAAGCGCGCGGCCATCATCCCCAGGTCAGGCGCTGTCTGGCAAGCCTTAGAGGATGGGGCCTGGCCGCCGGATCGGGATCAGGAAGCGTCGCCGCCGCGCTGGGTCGTTCGAGGAAGGCGTCATACCAGGCGGCACCATCGGGCCACTGCCCACGCCAATCGAGGTCGTTGAAGCGAAAGTCCAGATAGCCCAGGAAGCAGCCCCATGCGATGTGCCCCAGTCCGAACGGTGACGCGGCCAGAGCGGGAAGATCGCGCTCCATCGCGGCGAGCACAGCCTTCAGCTTCGCCGCGAACGCGATTATGGTGGCGTCCGACCGCTGCTCTGCCGGTCGCAGTCGCTCGCCTCGCCACAAGATCAGCATTTCGAGTGCGCCTGTGCCGAGCGCGTTCCAGCGCAGCGTCTGCCAGCGCTCCTGCCCCACGGCCAGCAAGGCTGGATCCGGGAAAGTCGCTTCGAGATACTCGCAAATGAGATCGGATTCGTAGAGGTCGGGACCATCTCCCACCGTCAGCACCGGAATCTTTCCCAAGGGATTGTGGGTCAGCAGCATATCGTGGACGGTTATCGAAGTTGCCGGTGGCGAAAGGCGCACCAGGTCCACTTGGTCGAGCAGGCCCTTTTCGATCAGGGCGATCAGAACCTTGCGCACGAACGGCGAATTGGGACCGCCGAGCAGTCGCAAACGCGTCACGCTGTCGCTCCCCCGTCCTTGTCCGCAAAGCCATCCTTGTCTCCAAAGCCGTAGAGCCGGGCTGGGTTTTCGACCAAGATGCGACGCGCAAGCGTATCGTTGCCCCACCAGTCGAGCGCTTTGGCCAGCAGCCGATCGGTGGCATAGGCGGGGTCGCCCTTCATGCCGAGAAACGGCCAGTCGCTTCCCCATAACAGCCGCTCGGGATTGGCACGCACCAAGGCATCATGAAACGGGCGCACGTCTTCGAAATCGGGTGCAGCCTTGGAGTTGCGAAACGTGGTCAGTTTGATCCAGGCCACGCCCTCGGCGACGAGACGGAGCAGCGCCTGAAAGCCAGCGTCATCCGTTCCGCGCGCGACATCGAAGAAGCCCATGTGATCGATCACTACCGGCACGCCGAGCGCCTGCAAGGCGTCGGCGTTCTCTGCGATCGTATCGGCATTGGCCCAGACATTGGCTGTCCAGCCCAACTCGCGCAGGCGGGGGGCGAATGCCGGAAGGTCGCCAAGGTTGAGCCGCCCGGCCATGGCCTTCTCAGGCTGCTGGCCCGTAACATGCGTGAAGCGAATGCCCCGAATGCCGGCTGAGTCCAGATCGCTCAGTGCCTCATCGCTGGCTTCGGGCGGGACCACGGCGATGCCGCGCAGCCGGTCGGGCGCGAAGGATAGCGCATCCAGCATCGCCTGGTTGTCCCACCCGTGCGCTCCGGCATGGACCAGAACGCCGCGCGCAAAACCGTTCGCATCCAGCATCGAGAGGTAATCGGCCAAGGGCGCTTCACCGGGCGTATAGACGCGCTCTTCCGACAACGGATAGCGCTCGAACGGGCCGATGACGTGGGCGTGACAATCGCATGCGGGACCGAATGCCGCCGCGCCTGATGTCTGGAAAGTCTGTTGTGCCATGCTTGTCGTCTAACCGGTTTGTCCGCACAAGTGGAACGCAAGAGCGGACAAACCTGCTTTGGGACGTTGATTGATAGGATCGCTACGGGTTTGTCAGGCCGCGTGCGACGATGCCGAAAAGCGTTCCGGGAAACGCGGGAAGCTTAACAGCAGCAATCCCGCCAAGGTCAGCGTCGCCATCAGCATCAGCAGCGCCAGTCCGTAGCTTCCACCATTGGCTGCTGCCACGAGCGCCGTCGTAACCGGGCCGACGCTGGTCGCAATCGCCACTGCCCCGAAATTCACGGCGTAAATGACGCCGAAGTGGCGTAGGCCGAAATACCGACCCACGACATACGCCAGCACATCTACCTCTGCGCCAGCCGCCAGGCCTACGAGCATGGCCGCAGCGAACGATCCTGCCCCGGTCGTTCCGGCAGCCAGCATCCCGATCCCGATCACGCCGGGCATCAGAAAGGCGAAGGCAACACGCGGTGCGAAGAATCGGTCGAGCAGCCAGCCCGTGCCCACTCGTCCCAGTAAGATCGCCAGCCAGATCGTCGCTTGCGTGTTCGCCGCCGTTTGCGGAGCAACGCCTTGCCGGACCAGAATGGTCACGAGGTTGAGCATCACGCCATAGGCGCTGGCGGTCGCCAGGAAGAAGGTTACCAAAACCAGCCAGAACCGACCGGTCTTGATTGCTGTGGCCAAAGTCACGCTCATCGCCATCTCACCGCTGTCCCCGGTTTGGGCTTTTGCTTCGGCAACCTTGCCATCGACCGTCAAGCCCATCAGTTCCGGACGGTCGCGAAGGGCCAGCAACTGGATCGGCAGTATCACCAGGACCAAACCAGCCGCGAATCCCAGCATGGTCAGACGCCAGCCAATGAGATCAAAAAGATATTGCGCCAGCACCGACCAGATCACGCCGCCCAGGCCGACTCCGGCAAGGGCAACGCCAAGCGCTAAACCCCGGCGACGGTCGAACCAGCGCGAAATTAGCGCCGAATAGGAGATGGCGGTCGTTCCGGTCGCAAGCAGGGCAAACAGCACATAACGCAAGTAGAACGCGATGACGTTGTCGTTCATGACGTAAAACGAGGCGATCAGCAGGGCCTGGCAGAGCAGCGCGGCGCTTGTCACTCGACGCGCGCCCAGGCGATCTACGAGCTTGCCCGTCAACGGCGCTGCAACAAGGGTTGCGACCGTGTTGAAGGTCAAGGCTGCGAGCACTTGCGGGGCGGTCCAACCGAACTCTCTGCCTAGGGGGGCGATGAGCAGGCCGATGGTGGTGGGGAGGAACACGGAAACGCCGGCGGCCATGCCCAGCCCGGCGACGGCGGCGATGACCCAGCCGTAAAATAGCGGTGCGCGCACTGCAGGGTCGGCGGATTTGGCGACAACCGGGGCTTCATCGGCCTTGAATTGTGCCATTTATCGATCCGCCCCTTAGGTTGTTGTAACCGCACCATAGGCGCAGCCCTTGTCGCATTATCGTAGAAACCAATCCGCCGATGCGTCCAGGCAAAGCAGTTATGCGATCTTTTGCCATTTGCACCAAGGCGTTGGAGGAAATGCAGATGCATAACTGCTTTGCCTAATGGCCGATTGGAGCCGTCTCAGCATCGTTCATATAGTCATGCATTCCAACAGAATGGCATCTTCTATGACGAAAAAAACGATCATCACTTGTGCGATCACGGGCTCTACCATGGATGCGCTGCGCCTTAATCCATCGGTGCCGGTAACGCCCAAGCAGATCGCAGACGATGCGGTGGCCGCCCGGGCTGCAGGGGCTTGTGTGGCTCATATCCATGTGCGCGATCCCGAAACCGGCCAACCCAGCATGGAACTCGACCTCTACCGCGAGGTGGTGGACCGCATCCGTGAGAGTGGCTCTGACATTCTGATTAACCTGACCACGGGGCCGGGCGCGCGGTTCGCACCGAGCGACGCCGATCCGATGGTGGCTGGTCCCGGCAGCGTCATGGCCTCGCCCGCCAAGCGCGTCGAACATATCCTGGCGCTGAAACCGGACTTGTGCAGTCTCGACGTCGCGACAATGACATTCCCGGGCTACGCCTTCGTGAACATCCCTTCGCATCTGGAACAGATGGCGGCGATGATCCAGGACGCCGGCGTGCTACCGGAGATGGAAGTCTTCGACCTCGGCCATATTCGCCTGGCAAAAGATTTCCTGAAGCGCGGCGTCATCAAGGGGCCAGCACTGTTTCAGCTCTGCCTCGGCATTCCCTGGACGGCGCCGGCGACCACTGCTGCGATGCTTTCGATGACCAACGATCTTCCCGACGGCGCGCTGTGGGGCGCCTTCGGTATTTCGGCGCAGCAATTCCCGATGGTCGCCCAAGCCGTGGTCCTGGGTGGACATGTGCGCGTTGGCCTGGAAGACAATATCTACATCCGTCACGGCGAACTGGCCAAAGGCAACGCGCAATTGGTCGAGCGCGCGGCGCAGATCGTCGAATCGATCGGTTCGTCCGTCGCGACCCCGGCCGAAGCGCGTGAGCTCCTCGGGCTTTCGCACAAGACTGCTGGAGCGACCGCAGGAACGCGGGCGATCGTTTAGGGCTCCCCTGCTACTTAGTTACAAGGATGATCGGTAGCAGGCCGCCCGGGTTTTTCGACCCGGGCGGCCTGCTTTATTCGATGGATCAGCGGCCCTTGAAAACGGGAGTGCGTTTTTCCCGGAAAGCGGCGAGCGCTTCCTTCGTGTCCTCGGTCTCAGCCAACAGGGCTGTCTGTGTCTGCTCGTAGCGATAACCATCGCGCAGCGGCATTTCTTCGGTAAGCCCGAACGATCGTTTCGCCGCCACCACGGCCAGCGGCACCTTGCGGGCGATCTTGCTGGCGATGGCAGTGGCCTCGTCCAGCAAGCGTTCGCGCGGGACGCAGGCGGACGCGACGTTCATGCGGTACAATTCCGGCCCTGAAATCCGCCGCGCAGTGTAGATCATCAAGCGGGCATCAGACGGGCTGAACGCGCGCAGCACATGCCGGACGCCACCCGCCATGCCGTAATCCACCTCGGTCATCGACAAAAACGCTTCTTCGGCAACCACCAGAATGTCGCAGACGAGCGCCATCACGCATCCCGCGCCGATCGCCGCTCCGTTGACTGCAGCGATCACCGGCTTGGGACACTCCATGATGACGTCGAAGGCCGCGCGGACCAGCCGGTTATGGCGGCTGTACCCGCCCGCCTCGCCGGCAATCGCGGTGCGTTCGGTCAAGTCGGCGCCCGCCGAAAAGGCGCGCCCTTCGCCGGTCAGGACGATGACGCGGGTGTCCGCATCGGCACCCAGCACGTCGAACACGCGGATCATCTCTTCGCGAAAGACGCGGTTCTGCGCGTTGACCGGCGGCGCGGCCATAGTCACGGTGGCGACGTGATCGGCGGATCGCACACGCAGCAAGGTTAGATCGTCAAGGCCCTTCAACGTTTTGCTCCTTGCATACGGATGAAGCCGACCACTGTTTCGTTGAACAGCGCTGGCATTTCCCAGTAACCGGAATGTCCGCAGGCCGGCAGTCGCACCATGCGGCAATTAGGCAGATATCGGGTAAACACGTTCATCAGGGGCGGTGGCGCCAGCAAATCAGCGTCGCCTGCTATCAAAAGCACCGGAAGTCGAACGGCGCGCAGATCTTCCAGCGTCATCCCTCCAGGTGGTGGCGGGCGAGACGCACCGGCTTTACCATCTCCGCCCGGCGGCATTTTTTTGCCTGCTGGGCTACTTCGCGCCACTTCGCTCCCGTGCGTGAGCTCTACCCAGCGAGCGGTCCCTGCGGGATTCGAAACCCGATAAGCCGGCCCCAGTTCGCGCACTTCATCTGGTAATGTCTGCAAGGCGGAGAGCTGAATATTCTGCAGCATGGGGTTAATCTCCCCGCCAGTCACGGACAACAGGCTGTTGGCAATCACCAGACTGAGCAGCCGTTCCGGCATTGCGCGTGCGAACGCCATCGCCGTGAACGCTCCGCCAGCAGTGCCGAGCAGGTGGAACCGGCTCAGGCCGATTGCCGCAACTACGGCATTCAGGTCGTCCAAGGCGCTAGTCCGGTCGCCAGGCTCACCCTTGGTCGAGCCAGCCGCTCCACGTCTGGAATACCCAATCACCCGAAAGCCGGCATTGACGAACGCTTGCTGTTGATAGCGCCAAATTAGGCCGCTGCCCGTTGCCGGGTGCAGCAGGACGATCGCCGGCCTGGTTCCACCGGTGTCCCACCACCACAAACGCGCCGTACCCGAAACCGCGTGCCCCTCGCGCACGGGCGGCACTGCAGGTTCGGGCCGTGTTTCGATAGACGGCAATTCTCCGCCTGCGGATCCCACCCGCATTGCAGCTTTACGGGCAACGGCGGGACGGCTTTGTCCAGTGGCGAGGCCGGCTACGGTCAAAAGCCCCAGCAGATCGCGTCGCGTATGGTCCACGGTGATGTTCCCCCTTCAAATCAGGTGCCGCGCGATGGTCGAACTACCGCGGCCACCCGTCGATCGGCCTTCGAATGCCGATCGGATGACATGGGGCATGTGTACGCGATTCAACGGGAATGGGAGGGCTCACGCCCGCAAAGCAGTTTTGGGGGGAGCTTCGTATCAGCCGACGCCAAGGCAGTCTCGCCCTTGGGCAAAGTCGGCTATTCCGCAAATGTCAGTGGGTAACCAGTGTCGGCCCTATAACCAGCCGGAAGATGCGCGGTCAGTTGCCGAACAGGAGCAAGGCTAGTTCTTCGACCTCCTTAACCATTGCCTTCATCGCCCCGGTCAATGGCCTGCGGGTAGTCGTCGCCAAGACCGCCGAGCGATGGATGACGGGGTCTACGATCTTGGCCGAGCGAAGCACCCCTGCCTCGTCCGCGTCGATCGCAATGGCGCCCAGAATTGCAAAGGCCTGCCCTGCCCGCACGAGGCTTTTCTGGATGAGGATCGAGTCCGCTTCGGCCAGCACGTTGAGCGTAATGCCTTGCTTGCGCGCCTCTTCGGCCAGGACGTTCCGCAGCGAATTGGGGGTGTTGGGCAGAACCAGAGGTATGCCGTCCAATTGGCTCAAGGTTACCGTGCCGCTTTGCAGCAGCGGCGAGTCCGCCAGGCCGATGAGGTGAGCATCGTTGGTGCCCAGCACGCGCTCGGCCGTCTGACTGCTATCGCCATACCGGTAGAGCATCGCCACGTCGATCGTGCCGTTGGCGAGCCACTCCTGAAGCTGTCCGTTCGAACCTTCGAAGAAATGGAGCTTGATACGTTCGTACCGCTCCTCGACCAGCGGAACCAGGCGACAGATCAGTGGGCTCGACAAAGCCGGGAGAAAGCCGATGCGGACGTCCCCGGAAACGATGCCAGCTTCTTCCTTGATTTCGTTTTCGATGCGATCGGCTTGATCGAGGAGCCACTGCAACCGTGGGAACACTGCTGCTCCAAACTCGGTCGGGACCATCCCGCGCCCGGTCCGGTGGAATAGCCGCTCACCATACTCCTTTTCTAGCGCGCTCAATTGTCGGCTGATGACCGATTGCTCGACGCCCAAGGCGATCGCCGCCTGGGTCAAGCTACCGTGATCGGCGATGTAAAGCGTCAGTCGTATTTGGTTGAGATCCACGCTTACATCCCGCCGAAAAAGGTCGGTCACGCGATAGACAACGACGACGGTTTTGCAACCCCGGGCCATGATCGCTTCGTATAGCAGGTTGCATCACGGCTGGTTTGCCATGTTCGGCCTAGGGGTGCGTGCGCGACAATGGCAGACCGTTGGCGCACGATCCCCCGTCACGGAGAACCTGAATGAAGCCCTTGCCCCCCTCTCGTTACAAGCCGTCAGGCCGCGTCTCGGCGCCATCGCCCGAGACGATGGGACCGGTCGCACGCACAATGTATGACCGCTCTCTCGCATTGTTCGGCGGCGAAGGCGGCCCGCGTATGCCGCTGCTTCACACGCCCGAGGTCGCGGATGCATGGGGACGGGTCAATCAGGCGATCATGACCTCATCACTGCCGGCTCGGTATCGCGAACTGGCAATCATCGTCGTCGCCGCCTTCTGGCACGCGGAGATGGAATGGTTGATGCACGCGGCAGAAGCGGTCGAACAAGGCATCAGTCCCGCCGCCGTGGAGGCCATCCGGTTGGGCGACCATCCCTCATTTACAGACGAGAATGACACGGCGGTCTATCGCTACGTCGATACGCTGCAACGCCAACACAGCGTTCCCGATGAAATCTACTCTGAAGCGCGAAAGCTGCTTGGTGACGCGGAGTTGGTCACCTTAACGGTGGTGATCGGCCACTTCACCAACGTCGCGATGACCCTTCGGGCACACGCTCTGCCGATCCCGGACGGCAGCGCCGAGGCTTTCGCGTGAGTCGCCCAGCCATCGGGGGAACCTCATCCTGATCAAACCTCACCCAAGCGGATAGTGCTGCTGCAAGCGAGAGAGAAGCCGGCCTACGTCACCATGTTTCAAGCCCGGCCCCGACATTGCGATCATTTCCTGGCTGGCCGCAGCCAGGGCGACGGCGTCCTGACGGGCGGCCCAGAATAGCGGGCCGCCTAAGTGGGCGGGAAAACCGAAGCCGTTCACCAAGGCGATATCGATGTCCGACGGGCGTTGTGCAATTCCTTCCTCGAGAATCGCATCAGCCTCTCCAACGATCGCGGCCATTGCTCGTCGGACGATTTCCTCCGCTGAGAACGCCCTGCGTTCGATGCCCTTCTCGGCAGAAGCCTTCGCAATCAAGCTATCGACGATCGGATCGGGCAGGCCCTTTCGCGCACCGGCTGGATAGCGATAGTAGCCCGCGCCGGTCTTTCTCCCCAACCGTCCAGCTTCGCACAAGCGGTCTGGTATTTCGACGTAGCGCGCAGACGTATCACGCGTCGCTGCAGTCCGCCTGCGCATGTGCATGGCAATGTCCAGGCCAGACATGTCGCCAACCGCGAATGGCCCCATGGCCATACCGAATGCCTCCAGCGCTTCATCGATTTGTTGTGGGAGAGCGCCCTCTTCCAGCATGAATTCGCATTGCCGACGATAAGCGGCATAAATGCGATTGCCGACGAACCCTTCTCCGACCCGAGTAACAATCGGAATCTTGCCAAGCTTTTTTGCAAATTCGAGCGCCGTCGCCAGAACCGGATCAGAAAGGGCCGCAGGCCTCACAATTTCGAGCAGTTTCATCCGATAGGCCGGATTGAAGAAGTGCAGGCCCACCACTTGGCCGGATCGTCCACTGGCCCCGTCGAGGACATCAACGTCCAGATAGGATGTGTTGGTGGCCAGGATCGTACCTTCGTCGGCGAGTTCGCCAAGCTGTGCCAGAAGTTCGGCTTTGGCGTCGATATCCTCGATAATCGCTTCGAGAACCAGATCCGTCTGGGCGACCTCGGCCAGCGTACTTGCCGGGCGGATGCGTGCACGACGGGAGCCGGCGCTCGCTTCGTCGAGGTGCCCTTTATCGACCAGGGCCGAATAATGGGCGGCGATGCGATCGTTCGCCTTTTGCAAAGCTGCCGGCGATTGGTCGAATGTCACGACGCTCAGCCCCGCGTCGGCGATCGCGATGGCGATCGAACTGCCCATCGTTCCTGCTCCAACGACACCAACGGTGTGCAAGGGAAGCCGTGATACACCCTTTAGCCCCTCCACGCGCGGTGCTTGCCGTTCGGCAAAAAACAGATGGCGCAACGCCGCCGCTTCGCTCGATGTGCGCAATGACTGGAATATCTCGCGCTCCATTTTGAGGGCGGAGCCGACATCCATGTCGAGCGCGTGTTTCACCATGGCGATGGCCTGCTCGACGTTGGGCCGGTTTCGGCGGCGCAGGGCTGCGGCAGAGGCGGCTGCGATCTCGTCATCGCTCGATGCGATGGCATCACCGTCTCGCAGGACACGCTTTCGCCCTGCCAGGTTGACGGCGAAGGTGACTGCATTGTCCTGCAGATTGTCGGCAAAGACCGCGTCCACAATACCAAGGTCGAGCGCTTCCGCCGCCGACAAGCGCCGACCGGTCGCCGCGATCTCGATTGCCTGGGCAACCGGGATCAGGCGGGGCAAATGCTGCGTCCCGCCAGCCCCTGGGATGATACCCAAGGTAACTTCGGGCAAACCCAGCTTGGCATCCATTGTCGCGACACGGGCATCGCATCCCAGCGCCAGTTCGAAACCGCCTCCCAGCGCAGACCCATGAATTGCCGCCACGAAGGAGAGACGGCTGGCAGTTATGGCGGCGATGACCTCTGGCAATTCGGGCGATGCGATCGGTTTGTCGAACTCACTGATATCCGAGCCCGCCATGAAGGTCTTTCCTGCCCCGATCAGCACGGCTGCCACCACATCGGGAGCAGCCTGCGCCTCACGAACGGCATCGAGCAATCCGGCGCGGACAGAATGCGAACCTGCGTTGATAGGAGGATTGTCTATCGTGATGACGGCAACTTGCCGGTCTATGCGAACCGATACACATCGGTCGCGCGAAACTATGTTCAAATGCCGCGCCTTTCCTGTTGCCTGGATAGTTGTTCGAAACAGTATCTAGGCCACTGGCACGAACATCGAAATCAAGCGGGCCGCAAACCTGCTTTGCAGACGGCAGATTTACGCAGACGTCAGCGGATGTAAACGAAACGCGCGGCACTGAACCGAAGGCCAGTATCCTAGTGTTCAGCGCGCTCGACGAATAACGTCAGGCGACAGCGCGCTTCTTCTTTGGTTTGCGCCGTTTGAGATACATCATCCAGCCAGTCACGTACAAAAGCGGCATACACAGTGCAGCACACATCATCACGAGCTGGCCGATGATGCCCCAGCGTCGCCCGGTGTGCATCAATGGGTTGCCGTTGAGCAGCGCCTTAAAGAACGGTTCGGTGAGGTTAGCCTCGCCACCGGCAACCTCGGGGTCGAGGGCGCGGGAATCTTCATCCGGTATGGCGCTAGTGCCCAGCAGCTTGCCAGAGGTGCTATCAATTTTGATCGCGCTCGCCCCGCTGCGGATGGTGATAGGCGCCTTCACATCGACCGGAAAATCTATCCGCGCGACACCGAACGCAGGCTCCGCTCGTTCGAATGCGTTCCAGGCCACATCGACCGATTGGGGTGCAATCGCCTCCGTTCGAAACGGATCTCGCGGCAGTCCGGCAATTCCCAGCGCCTTGCGAACGCCGACAGCGCCATCATGATACCATGAAATCTGGCGGCTAATCATAAGGCCGGTATGCGCCGTCATCAGGTAGATGACGAGAACACACGTCCCCACGACCGTGTGCAACGAGAACAGGAACGGGCGTCCTTTGAGCTTGAAATGGATCTTGAACCACGTCTGCCACTTGAGCTTACGGGCCTTGGGCCAACGCAAGTAGAGCCCAGTAATGACCATGACGAGCAGCATCAGCACGCAATAGGCAAGCGTCACGCGCATCGCCTTGCCCAACGGCCCCTGCCCTGCCCACATGCCGCGATGCAAATGCTCCAGCGTCTCAAAGAAGCGCGAGACCGGCGTCGTCGATGGCAGCAAGGCGCCGGTGTAAGGATTGATAAGCGCAAAAGCGACCGGGGCAACGCTTGGCGGCTTGAAGCCTGGTGGGGGACCACCGATTCCTCCGGGACCACCTGGCCCGAACTTTGGAAGCGGCCCGCCCTCCGGCGCGGGTCCAGGCCCAAAGCCCGGCTTAGGCCCACCTGCTCCCGGTTTCATGCCGGGCATGGAGGGCGGCTGCACGGCCAGCTTCACTTTGGCCGGTGCGGTCGGGTCAGAACTGATAATCAGTTGCGTCGGATAACGGCCGGGATTTTTTGCCAATGCCTGTTTGAGCAAGATTCCCGCAGGCAGATGTCTGCCCGCTGGCGGCTGTACGACACGCTGGGCTTCAGGGCCGAAATGGGAAAGGAACTGGGGTTCGAATGCCAACAGCGCACCGGTCACACCATTGAACGCCAACAGCGTTCCAGCCGTGATTCCGATGTAGCAATGCACCTGAAACAGGAATTTCCTTACATTCACTGCATTGTCCTCGAACCCCTAATCATCTCGATCGCACCGGCTACTATTTGTCTTCCGGTTTGCGAGGGGTGCAAACCACGGTTTCGCCGGCAATGCCATCTGCCACTGGGCGGACGCATGTTGGCTTGAACCATTCCTTATCGAACGTCATCACCTCGAACAAATCGGCGCGCGGGTTCTCGGCGCAGTCGTAGTCGAGCAACTTAACGCCCGCGTTCTTGGCCCATACACGGGTACGCGTGAACGGCGCCGTATAATACACCGGATCGGTGATCGTGAGCTCGTTGGTAAGCATATTGCCGTCATCGCTCATGGTATAGCGTTCGACCATATGCATCTGGTCGCTATGCGGATCGCCAGCTTCATCGAGCTGGCCGTATTTGTTGAAACCGACGGTATCGACCACCAGCGTCTTGCCTTCCCAGTGCCCGATCGAATGGCCCGAGTAGGTCGGGCGCAGACCAGATGGATGTTCCTTTTCGTTCATGAAAATCCGGCGCACCTCGCGGTCTTCTTGCGAAATGAACACAAGCTCATCCTTGGAGCGCGCAATCAGCACCGGCCCCTTTGGCGCAGTGAAACCCTGAACGCCGGTGGGACGGCAGGTCAGGTGCGCGTTGGCGACCGTCGCGCCTTTCTTGAATGCGGCCATGCGATCGGCCGCAATGTTCTGCGCTTCCGGCTTGTAGGGCAAATCCCGACCGATCAGGAACGGGGAGTTGGTTGGCAGATCCCGCCATGTGCCTTCAAAATCGACTGGATCGGCCTGAGCGTAGGCAACGGATGCCCCTAGGGAAAGCGCGGCGACCGCCGTCAGGATGGTAGCGCGAAACGGCTTCAAAAAACGGGCGCTCGTCATCACAGTGCTTCCTTTACTGCCGGCTGACCGGTTTTGATGCGGTCAAGACAGACATCTTCTTGTTCCCAGCCGCTGGACTGGCGCTTGAACGTGGCAGTAGCTTCCCACGGCTTGGTATAGGTTGCTGCGTCGTCGAACAGGAAACGCGCCTCGAGGACGTTGGGGCTAAGCAGGCGCCACGTCGTGACGATTTTGAGACCGTCGCTATGCGGCAACCCGGCGCTGTCCAGCAGCGTGGTATCGACCGTATTGTTGGTTTCCACGACCAGCCGGTCGCCCTTCCAGCCACCGACCGAATAGCCCATGCTGCCGGGAATATCTTCAGGCCGCACCTTCACCGCCCCGGGGACGTCGATATTGACGCCTGCCGGACCGACGCTGACGTCGTCCTTCGACAGGGACCCATCGAAATAGACGATGTTGTGCCACCAGTTCCACTGATGAAGAAAGATGACGTGTTGCGAACGCACGATGATTTCGAAAGGATCGTCAATCAACAACGCGCGCGGATAGCCAAGCGACGCGCACCAGGTCGCGCCGTCGAAGGATTTCTTGCCCTTTTTGCGATCAGCCTGATGCTTGAGATAGACCTTTTGCGCGTCGGGTTTCAACGGCGGCTTGTGCCCATCGCTGGTCAACAAGGCGAATACCGGCTTTTCAATACGCCAGATCCCATCGAAATGGTCTGTTCCGACGTGCTGCGCCGTTCCGGCCGGCGAATCGCTGGCGAGGGGTGGGCGCCCGACGACGGGTTGTCCGTTTGCCGGGGTGTAGGCCGTCGATAAGGACAATAGCAATCCGGTTGTCAACGCACGGCCGATCAAGGCTCGCATCCTGGTATTCATGGTCATTGTCCTTCTGCGCGACTGGGATTTCTCGACGAGCTTCTAAGGTTCAATTGGCCTGAGCGCGTAGGGCGCGACCGCCCGGAATGCCCGGCTGACGGCAAACGCCTTGTGATCCCTTTCAGTCTCTCCATTTGTTATGGCCCAAGCCTAAAAGTCTTATCTCTACCTGTCCATTGGAACAGGGGCAAAGCAGCTATGCCTTTGTCCACCGCAAGTCCTCTCATATACGCAAGCGAAACAAGCGCGATAACGTGCGGGGAGAGACGACAATGGATGTGATCCGATCATTCGGCGACTTTTGAGTTCCAATCGCCATTCATCAGATATTGCGGATAGGCTTCTCCATGCAGTCGGCATGTTGCTGGCCATCCGGTTTATAAACAGGTATAAATTATGCGCCTTCTATCTGTATCGTTGATGGCTTTAGGTGCCATGACATGTGCTGTCCTTCCCACTTCTGCCATCTCCGCAGAGCACGCGAAAAATAGTTCACGCTCGGCGCCGACCGCTAAGGGCAAGCAGCTTTATTACTTCATGGTATTCAGCAACGCACAGCCTGGCGCCGAGGAAGAATTCAAGCGCTGGTACGACGATATCCACGCGCCAGTCATGATCGAATCGAGCGATTTCGTGTGGTCTCAGCGGTTTGAGATTAGTCCGGTACAGTTTGGTGGCGGTATCAATCCGCAGTTCCCCAAACGCCAGTACGTCGTCATCTTCGCTGTCGAGACCGACAATATCGAAAAGGTCGTCGCCGATGCCGAACAGCGCATGCACATGCCGCGTAACATCAGCAGTAAATCGCTGGATTATCGCAGCCTGATCGGGGTAACCTACATGGCGTCTGGTCCGAAAGTGACCCAGAAGCAAGCGCGGGCTATGCTGGACAAGGAAACCGCTGCAGGACGTCTGCCTGGACGCGATGTTCAAGGCCCACCCGACGTGCCGGCCGACTTGCCCCCACCGCCCGCAAAGTAAACGCGCGCGATCAGAATCTGTGCTGCTTCCGTAGCGTTACGGCAGCTCGCGAACTCTAAATTGATGCCCGGTCCCGACCTTCGCCCGTAGCTATCGCGGGTTAAGGCCAGGACCGGGCATTTCTTTATGGCCACGTCGAACGGCCTGGATAATCGATACCAGCGAACCCAGAAATGAAAAAGGGCGTGGTGCTTGGCACCACGCCCTTTTGTTTACCGCAGCCCTAAGGGCTACTGCAGTATCTGGATCAGAATGCGAGGTTGAACGTTGCGCCGAACGTGCGCGGATCGGACTGACGCGCAATGTTGGAAGCCGGTGGCGCGACGCCACCCGGAGGTGCCGGTGCCGCGATGACCTGGGAGCTGTTCTTGTAGCGGTTATCCGTGATGTTGCGAATGTAGACGCTGACCGAGCCTTTGTCGGAGAAAGCCCAGATCACGTTGGCATCAGCCACGTACTGATCGCCCTCCTTGAGGTACGGCAGATAACCGTCGTTGTAGAGTGAGGGCGTAATCGTGTTGAGGAGCACTGAGCTGCGATAACGACCGTTCAGGTTGACGGAAACATTCTGCCCATTGGCAAGATCGAAACGGTGGCCGTAGTACACCTCGGCTGCCCACTTGGAGACATTGGGAATCTGCAAAAGCGCCGCCTGCTTTTTGAAGTCGTCGGAGCTGTCGACGAACTTGGCATCGCTGAACTGGCCACTGAAACCGAAACGATCACTCGGGCTGAGTTGATATGTCACTTCCAATTCGGCGCCCTTCACCTCAGCCGGAGATGACAGCGTAACGAGGTTTGGATCGCTCGTAGTGCCCACATTGACACCACCCAGCTGATATCCGCCGTATTTATAGTAGTAAGCGCCCGCATTGACTTGCAGCTTTCCGCCAAAAAACCGGTTCTTGGTGCCGATTTCGTACGACGTTAGTGTCTCGGTGGTAAGATCTTGTACTACGAGCCTCGCCTGTGCTCCCATGCCTTGCAAAGCGATCGAGACGTCGCCGGGGAGAAATCCAGTCGATATCGACGCGTAGAGCAAGTTATCCGGGGTTACATTACCTTCCAGGCGCGCCTTGTATGTCGTATTCTTGTACTTGCGCTTGGCGTCCGTGATCGTCAGCGAACCCGCCGTGCGCGTGTACGTCTCGTCGATCGTCAGCTTGGTCAGATCGTACCGGATACCGCCGGTGAACCGGAGGGCATCGTTGAACCGGAACGTACCTTCACCAAACACCCCGTAGTCCTGCGTTTCCTTGGACGTGACGCGGTTCGAGTTCAAAGTCAGCGCCGGATAGTTAAGATTGAGGTTACTGGCGGAGATATCGTTGTCATAATAGAAACCGCCCACTTGCCAGGTAAGCCTGCCAGGCTGTGAGGCCAGGCGCAGCTCTTGAGTGTGGAAGTGGTCCTTGGGTGTTTTGACAGCTTGTTGGAAGGTCGTGGAGCCAGTTTTGTTGTAGACGATGGCATCCTGCTTCCAGGTTCGGAACGCCGGAACGTAAGTTAGCGTCGCGCCAGCGATATCGAGGTTGAACTGCCCCCAATACTGCCGGAATTTACTATGGCCAGTGCCCAGCGGCACGTCCTGGTAAAGGACGGTGTGAGGCTGGCCAATAGGGCTATAGCCACCCAGTTCGCCGGTATGGCTGGTGTCGTTCTGGAACGCTACGCCGACCAGGGCCGAGAAGGTCTCGCTGGGCTTGAACAGCACCTTGATCTTGCCGGCAGTCTCGCTGCGCGCGTCGCCTTGTTCAGCGTAGTAGCCGTCGCGTGAATAACGAAGGCCCGCCGCACGAACGGCCAAATTTTCGCCGATCGGCACGTTGATGGCTGCAGCCAGGCGCTGGAGATTGTAGTTACCTACTTCCCCGGCAGCCATGCCTCCAAAGGCGCCCAGTTCGGGGTCTTTCGTCTTGGTGGCAACGACACCGGCCGTGGCGCTGCGACCGTAAAGCGTACCTTGGGGGCCGCGCAGCACTTCGACGCGGGCGATGTCGTAATCGCCGCCGATGCCGCCATAAACGTCATCCACATAGGTCGCGGTCGCCGGAACCGTAGAGATAACGGTGCCGGCAAGAGCGGTGTTGGACGCGATGCCACGGATAACCACACCCGTGCCCGGCGTGTCGCTGCCCGCGCCGCCGGAACCGCGTGCCGCGCCGCCGCTGACGCCGGGGATGCCTTCCAGGATCTGATCGAGCGTGAACTTGCCGGACTGCGCCAGCTTTTCACCATCACGAACCGTAATCGACGTGGCAACGTTCTGCACGTTTTCCGAGCGGCGTTCGGCTGTGACGATGATCTCTTCCAGCGCGCTGGGGTTGATGGACGATGCTCCGTCCGTCGAGGCCGAGGCATCCTGTGCCGCTGCCCCTGAAGCGGTTAGCGCCAGGCCGGCACTCAACGCGCCTGCCAGCAAATACGACAGCGTCGTTCTACAGTCATTATTGAACATTTTACCCTCCCATTAAATTTTGACTTTTATGTCTTGAACTGCACTGTGCCGGGATCGACCGCCTTATTTGGCTAGCGGGGTTTCCAGGATTTCACGCGGTGGTAGCGGAGGCGTGACGCCGGCAGGCAGCGGAACTTCGTGGGCGTTGAGCGTGAACGCGATGAAGGTGTAATAACCAATCACCGATGTGAGCTCGACGGCACCAATGGCGCCGAAACGCGCTTTTACTCGTTCGTAAACAGCATCGCTGACCCGGTGCCGTTCCAGCAACTCTCGAGTGAAATCGTAGACTGCGCGCTCGTCTTCATCGAGCGTCTGGGGAACTTGACCATTGCGGATCGCGTCGACCGCTTCGGCGGGCACATTGCTGCGCAACGCGATTGCCCCGTGCTGGACCCATTCAAAGTCGCAGTCCCAGTGACGCGCGCCGATAATGATGGCGAGTTCGCTGAAGCGCGGCTCCAAGGACGTGTTATAGCGCACGAACTCGCCAAGCAATTGCGCGGGCTCAGCTATTTTGGGCTGGAGCAGCAACGGCGCATAAGGACCGTTCAACCATACGCCGCGACTGGCGACGATATCGTCGTAAATCCGTCGTTGCTCGACGTCCATTTCTTCGGGTTTAAGATAAGGTGTGCGTGTCATGGTCATTCTACTTTGTTCGGCAGATCCGGGATGAGGGCAGCGGGGTAAGCTACGGAGATGAGCAAAGCCTCCCGCGCCAAAATCAAGATCGAAGTCAACGGTTCGTCATGCGCGCCCACCGCGCCCACAGATATATGGAATAATCTGCCAATCCCTCCCTAAGTCGTGCATCTCGTCTATGACCACTGTTCACAGGGTTCGCGACGGCTAACGATATTGTATTTTATTGTGCCATAGGGCGCGCTTAATCTAGTCATTAAGCCTTCAATTCAGCCTTGCAGGAATTTGGGCACCTCTAATAGCCTGGTAATATGAGCATTCTGGCGACCAACAGCCTTCCGAGCGACTTCTGGCGGTGGATGCGGCTGCCCCGGTTCTGCCGCGCGAGCCATGCCTCGTTGGCCTGGCTCCATATGCCGCGTCGGTCCAGACATCGGAACGCGGTGTTGTCGCTGACGGCGACATCGCGCAGCATCCCTGCGTCGAAGCGCGCTACGTCGGGACCTTGCCTTTGCGGATGAAGCCGAAGGTCCAGCGGATGGACACGCTGTTCTTGTAGCCGAAGCTCGGGATGGCGATGTCCGCCTTGCCGTCTGCGGGGGGCTGAATTAGATCAGGAAATCAAACGGCAGCACTTTTGAAGTGCTGATTTCCATAATTGCGATTGAAAAATATGGAATGGAATTTATGAAATTATAATTAAATGCAAATCTCTAAGTCGATCAAAATTAAGAGAAATTATGATTTAATGTTCGTATTATAAATATGCTAAAATATATTTTGTCGGGTGGTTTAACCCAAATACCTTTGAATAAATTCAAAAAATGTATCTAATATTTCTTTCGATTGCTCTTTGCTTGCGCCAATAAAATAGTGATCGGCATCTCTGACCAGCTCCAACTGAGCTGGCACCCCTCGCTTGCGCAAGCCATCGTAAAGTTCCTGACTCTGCTGCCAGGGTGTTGCTTCGTCTCGCGTGCCTGCGGCCAAGAGGAACGCGGTCTTGCTGGCCCCGCCCTGGTTCACATAGTGCAGCACATTGGCGCGCTCGACCGTCGCCGAACTGCAGGTGGTGCCAAGCGCGCAACCCAGCACGCGTGACTGGGAGGATGCGGGTGTGTTGTGGACCAGCCGTGCGAAAGACGCGCTCTGCGGATCGAGTTGCGCGAAATCGGTTGTCGCAGACCATGCCACGGCTGCCTGGACGCAGCTCGACTGATCGGCGAACTTCGCCTGCACTCCGCGCGCTGGATTGCCGTAAATCCCTTGGTCTTTCTGCTCGTCGAATTCCTTGATCCCACAAGTCGCGCCGATCATGGCTGCGATATGTCCGCCTGCGGATTCGCCCCAAACGCCGATGCGTTGCGGATCGACGCCGTATTTGGCAGCATTGCCGCGCACCCATCGGATCGCGGCCTTGACGTCCTCCAACTGCGACGGCCATTTGCCCTCATCGGCTAGTCGGTACGTCACAGGGATGACGACGTATCCGCGCGAAGCGACGTACGCCATAAAGCCGTCGTTCTCGCCGAAGATCGGGTTTCGATCGTTCTTAGGATCACCGTTCACATAACTGCCGCCATGAACGAAAATGATTGCTGGCTTCGGCCCCATATTCGGAACCCGGTAAACGTCCAGCTTGAGCGGCCGGACCCCGGTGATGGTGGCATATGTCAAGCCGAAGGTGGCCTCCACATTGCCGGGATACTGCGCCTTCAATTGTGGGCTGACGAAATCGGGGAACGTGAATTGCTTACCCACCGGGTGTTCAAAATCGGGCATCTTGGGCCCCTTGCCCGTTGACGTCTGGACTTGGGGAGCCGGCGTTTGCGCGGCAGCTGCGCTCGCCGTCGCCAGACAGACCAAAGCTGTAAGCCCGATGGAGAAAACATTGGTCATTTGCATTTTTCCGATGCTGCCGGGACATGTCACCGAGACGAACGCCGTGTCCCTTAGACTTCAACGATGTTCACAGCGCAAAGTTGGCGATTACTTCTTCGGCTGGATTTTCCAGGTCGCCCAACTGCTTTCGGGCGGTTCGGGCTGGAGTCCGTAGCTGGTCGTATCCAAGGTGTTGTCAGATGCGCCTAGCTGGTACTCGCAGTCGTATTCCTCAAGGATCGTCTTGTCCGGGCGGAACGCATAAGTGCGGATGAACGACCAGGGCTTGGTATACATGGTTGGATCGTCCACTGTGGTGACGACCTCGAGCATCGGCTCTCCTTGGTTCACCCGCCGGATACGATGGGTCAGGTGGGCGTTCGAAGACGTCGGCGTGCCATTCGAATCGAGCCACATTCCCTGCTTATAATTGGTTGATTCCACGACCAGAGTATTGCCGTCCCAATGGCCGACGGAATCACCCAGATATTGCTTCTTGCCGGTTGGCTGCTTGTCCATTCGGATGTCCCAGCGTGAGTGGACGTACGCGAACAGGAACGTGACCGTGTCAGCCGATTGGTAGATCTGAAACGGATAATACAGCTCCATCAGCCACGTTTGGCCCGGCGGACGGCATTCCGCCGAAGCGTTGGTGAACGGCGCAGTTTCACCGCGTACGCCAGCAGCACGATTGTCGCGAACGTTTTTGGCCAACGCCGTGAACGGCACGCGTTCAGCGTAAAGCCCCTTCTCCGCCCTGCGCACCGTCACTTGGTTATGCACCCAGGTGCCTTCGAAGTTGCGCAGATCAGCGGCTGGTTTGGGCGCGTCGGCCGGCAGCGGCGGAAGGATGGTGCGTATCACCTCCTCGTCTGAGAAGGGCAACGCACCCGCGTTGGAGTCGTCCTTGCCAGCCGGCGGCGGTCCGCCGGGGCGTGGCGCACCCGGAGGCGGCCCGCCTTGGGCAAGCGCCGGACCGGCAACCATAATGGCCGCCAGTACGCCCCACAGCCGGTGCGACATCGTGCGCTTGAACATGCTTACTGATCCTGCTTGGGCGTTGCGCGCTGCACGTCAGGCAGAACCGACTTGCCCGGAGGCGGCCCGCCGCTGGGAGTGGGACGATAGCCAGGACCATAAAGCGTCTTGCCCGATGGCAACGTGCAGGACTTGAGAATGCCTTGGCCGCGCGCGCCGGTCTTGAGCGGGATGATCTGCAGCTTTACTTTGTCGCCGGCCTTTACGCTGTTCTTGGTCCAGCCCATGCGCAAGCCCAGTTCCGGCGCGCCGGATTCGATGGCCCATTCGCTATGTCCGCCCTTCCCGTCCGAGACCACCACTTGCAGGTAGCTGTGGGGGTTGGACCATTGATAGGACTTGATGGTGCCTTCAAGATTGACCGTCTTGCTCATGTCGAAGGCCGCAGTCGAATGATGTGCCGACGCCTGTGTACTCAGCGCAAGTACGCTGGCGAGGATCACGGATTGAAATAGCCCTTTAGGCATTACTGGCTTGGTCATCGCTTACCTCCTAATTATTATTTGCAATCTGCGCGGTGCGCATCTGCAATCTATGGCATTCCAAAACCATCAATCCCGGTACATGCCGACATTCTTGATTGGCGTATCGAGCGCGGCACTTTGCAGGAACTTGACCAGCGCTTCGGCGGCGGCCCGATCTTTGGCATGGGCGCCGATCACGGCGTTGATCTGTTCAGGCACCTGAAAGGGCGCGATGACCCGCCCGAGGTTTTTCATCCCCTTCATGCGAACGACCTCGCTCAGCGGAAATAGATTGATCTCGTACTCTCCGGGCGCCGGCGGTGCGAAGCTGGGTGGCCCTGGAGGCGCGCAGCGCTTGTTGGCGTCTTTGATCGAGTCTGCGATTCCCAGGTCGTTCAGCAATTTGGTAACTGTGGGCAGCGCAACGCCAGTTGGCGAATAGCGCACGACGGACGCGCCCAGCAGGGTCTTTTTCAACGCCTCCGGCGTGCTGACATCGACGTTCACATCGCCGCGAAGCGCGATGGCCACATCCACCTTGGCCAGTTCGTGTTCCCCTGGGGCAAGCTTGCCTTGCTGGAACAATTGCGCGTTCACATCGGGCAGCAGCACTGCCACCTCGAAATCCTGGCCAGCGAGAATTTCGTCTTTCAGGCCGCCGCGTGCCGAACCGTATTCAACAAAGATCGGCCGACCGATCGCTTTTTCGGCCTGAGCTTTTACCGCCTCGATGGGGTCCATGAACGCCGCCGTCACCATCAGGCGGATCTCGCCGGGTTTCGCGTTGGCGACCTTGTTGTCCATCAGTGGGTTTTGCGGCGGCATGCCAGCAGGAGCACCGCCGGGGCCGCCCGGACCCATGGGCATGGTGGGGCAGCCAGGGGGCGGCACCTGCGCATTAGCGACGACAGCGCCCGACGCCGTCATGGCAAAAGCCACCGCGAAAAACGAAAAGCCGAATTTGATAGATCGATGTTTCACAGTCATCCGTTCCTAGACGAGCCCGACGGCCAGATAGCGTGAAGTTCTTATGGCCAGGTGCCCTTGCGATCCTGCTTCCGGTCGAGGCAGATGTCTTCGGGGAATGGGTAAGTGCTGTCGGGCAAACGCTTGTACGTTATCACTGCGTCCCACGGCTTGGTGTACATCTCGGGATCGGTGATCGTGATGCGCTCTTCCAAGGTGTTCTCATCCACCAGGGTCAGCCGTTCCACCAGGTCGAGCTGGTCGCCGTTGGGCAGCATGTTGTCGAGCAGCTTGTCCGGCGACAGACCCGTCGTATGCGCCACCAGGGTATTGCCGTCCCAGCGTCCAGTCGTATCCCCCTTCATCGTTGGCACCGGAAATGCTTCCTCAGCCGCCTTCTTCTTGGGTGGATTGGTCCGCAGATCGATTTGGCGCACGAGCTGGTTCCACTGGAACGCCAACGTCACCATTTCAGGCCGCTGGAAGATCTTGAACGGCCGGGGCGTCATCATCATCCGTGGCATACCGGGCGCGGAGCAACGCGACTTGGTGTAGTCATAGTCATCGTACTTGCGCTTGGCGGCAAACGCCTTGTTCTCACGATACCTGGCTTTCCCCTGTTCGGTCAGGGGCGCCGCCTTCTCACCCACTGGGACCAGATCGGTGATCGGCTGGGAAATGACCCAAACCCCCTCAAGATTGGGGGTGGCCGCATTCGCCGGGTTGATGATGAGCAGCCCGATTGCCGCCGCTGCCCCGCCCAAAACCTTCATTTTCTATCTCCGGTGCATCTTTGCAGTGTCTGCGGATGGCGCCTGGCCTCGCACGACGCAGCTTCAGCGATTTGCGTTCAAAAATGCCTTGAGCGGCGGCGTGACCAGTTCGGGGCTTTCATAAGCGGCGTGATGCGCAGTCTGCAAAAATATCGCCTTGCCATTGGGCAACTTGCTGGCGAACCTAGTCCACATCTCTTCGCGCATGCCTTGATTGATCATGCCGGCCACGATCAGCGTTGGCGCTTTCACGTTAGGCAGAACTTCTTCTCGCGCCCCAAGCGACCCACGCATCACCGCAGCGCGGCTGTGCGGATCTTGCGCGATCTCGATGCCGAGAAAGCGGTTCCAGCGTTCCGGCGTGCGCAGCGAGGCCGGGTAGAGATACTCGGCATCCGAAGCGAGGTAAGCACGGACCCCCTGCTCTTCGAACAGCTTTGGCGTATCGCGACCGCTCTTGAGCGCAGGATTGCTGCCCGGACCGCCTGGCGGTGGCATGGTGCTGCTGCGAATAACTCCATTGATCGATACGACGGCCTTCACGCGGTCAGGGTGCGCTGCCGCGAATTCCAGCACCAAGCCACCTCCGATCGACTCGCCGACCAGAACCACGGGCTTCTTGATGTTGAGCTTGTCCAACAGCGCCAGCAGATCAGCGACGTAATCGGCTGAGGTGGGCGGCGTGCGGATTTTTTCTGAAAGCCCGAATCCGCGCAAGTCGTAGCGCAGAATTTGACGACCGGGCTGAAGCTGGGGCATCAATTCGTCCCACATCTCCAGGTTCATGCCCATGTCGTGGAGGAAAACCACGGTCTGGTTGCCGGTGCCGGTAAGTTCGTAGCGCTGCATGATGCCGTTCGCCTCGACCCACTTACCGTCGCGCCCACCTGCCGCAAATGCCGGCGTCGCTGCTCCCGCCAGTGCCAGTGCGGCTATCATGAGCCCCAACGATTTACGCATTATTCTCTCCCGGTCATGGCTCAAATCGGACGCCGACCGGGACAATTCATGTCTCCGCTCTGCCTTGGTAAAGCGTTGCCACATTTAACTTCCAGCACCAATGTGCGGCTCCCAAAGCAGTTTTGCACACATGTCGCCGCCGCGTTTTTTGGCCCGACTTTCAGATGCTCCGTCAGGCACAGCTCCCGATCTGCTTGCCATTCCATTTTCAGCGCCTGCAACCATCAAAACTGGCTACTAATCAATCACGCACCCAACGCGAGGGAATCCCAAAAAGTCGATCCTACTGCCAAAGTAGTGCTGATTAACGCGAACAAGGATTGAGAATTTCTGAGTGAGCGGATAGCACTGGCGCCAACAGGTATCCCACGAGGGGCCTGATCGGGCAGGGGAAAATTCAGGCCATGCAGGCAAACTCGGAGGACGAGCAGCGGAGGCAATGGTTTCGCGAGCAAGTGTTGCCGCTGGAACCCAAGCTGCGGATTGCCGCCTTGCGGTTGGCGCGGGGCCAGACGCACGATGCGCAAGACCTTGTCCATGACACTCTAGCAAAATTGATCGTCCATACCGGGTGGCGCACGATCGATAATGTCCCGGCTTATTGTCTGAGCATCTTGCGCAACCAGGCACTGCAAGCGATCCGCCGTAGCAAGATAGTCTCGATCGTAGCTACCGATACTGTCGTACTCGACGCGTTTGCCGATGATCTGCCGGGGCCAGACCGTATCGCCCAAGGGCGCGACGAGATGGATATGTTGATAAAGCTGGTCGCCGACCTGCCGCCGCAATGCCGCCGGGTGTTCACGTTGAGAAAAATCTACGGTCTATCCCATGCCGAGATAGCGGAGCAGCTTGGCCTGAGCATCTCTACGGTAGAGAAGCATCTGGTGAAAGGGCTGCGCATCTGCTCCGAGGCTCTTGGCCGCGAACCAGTACGAGCCACTGCGGGATCGAAGCTTGAACTTGTCGATCAAACAACAACGCGAACAGCTTAAGACGGCAGCGGCCCTGTGGGTCGTTCGCTTGTCGCAAGCGCCGTCCGATGAAGATCGCGCGCGCTTCGAGGCATGGCGCGCGACGTCGATCGATCACGAAATAGCCTACGAGCAAGCCCTTGCCAGTTGGGAACGGCTGGATCGCCTGGCCTCCCTGCGGGCACCAAAGATAGTGCCGGATGCGGACTTGCTCGTCGCAATGGATCGTCAGCCGCTACCGCCGACCCTGGAGCCAGCCCCAAAACGCCCCATGCAGCGATGGCTGGCCATCGCGGCGTGTCTGCTGCTTACTGTCGCACTGGGCGGCCTTCTGCTCGGCTCGCCCCTGATTGCGCCTGCCTATGCGACCGGCATTGGCGAGCGCCGGCTGATCGTGCTGGATGACGGCACCCGGGTCGAGCTTAACACCGATAGCAAGATCGTGGTTCGATATGTGCGCGATCACCGCGAGGTCGAACTGGTGCGCGGCGAGGCAATGCTTCACGTCGCGGGGGGGCGTCAGCCTTTCGTCCTACAAACCCAGGCCGGGCAACTGCGGATGTCGCGGTCGGCAAAGCTTGATGTGCGAATGTACGGCGGTGCCGCCAAGGTTACCGTCCAGCAAGGGGCGGTCGAAAGTCTGCGCCCCGCCCAATCCGAACCCGAAATCCTGACCCCGGGTTCGGAAGCACTGGTGGGGATGACGGGAACCCGAGTGCGAATGATCGAGGATGGCGACCTTACCCGGCAACTCGCCTGGCGCGATGGCGCGATCTCCTTGGATGGGCAGACGATCTACGAAGCCATCGCCGAAATCAACCGCTACAACAGCGCGCAGATCATCGTGAACGACCAGACCATCGGCGGCCTGCGGGTTGGCGGCTATTTCAAGACGCTCAGTGCAGACGAATTTGCGACGGCACTCTCCCAAGCGTTCGGATTGAAGGTCTTGCGCCAGCCGGATGGCGACTTCGTACTGGTGGCGGGCCGTTCCGCGCCGGCCAACAAGTCTTCGTCCTGACGGCGCCAACCCGAATTTACTTTAGCGAAGCAAAATAAATTTCATCCCACATGGCGGGAATCCTCTTCACGATCATCATCACGGCAGAGGCTCCTGAGACGAGCTTCAAAGAGAAAATTCAGAAGGGGGGGCCTTTTAGTATGGATCACATCACGAACCCACGCGCATCGAAATTGCGCATGGCACTGCTGGCAAGCGCTGCTGCCGCTACGTTCGCGCAGCCTGCACAAGCGGAAACCGGCGAACATCGTTTCGACATTCCCGCACAAGCCGTTTCGTCCAGCCTGCAGACTTTTGCGCGCCAGAGCGGCAAGCATGTGCTGTTCCCCTACGATGCCACGCGCGGCCGCGTCGCGCCGGTCATCAGCGGTAAGTATGAAGATGCTTACGTACTGAACCGGCTCGCCAGCGCCGCCGGCCTCATCGTGTCATCGAACGACGGCAATACGATCACCCTCGCCGCACCTTCGCGTCCGGCTCGTGCGACCTCTCCGGTGGCATATATGGCACCTGCGAACTCGGCGGCGACCGTTGCCACTGCCGAGCAGTCCGCCGCAACTTCGGACGACCAAGCTGCCCCCACCTCTACGCAAGGGCTGGAAGAGATCGTCGTCACCGCGCAGCGCCGCAGCGAGGATTTGCAGCAGGCAGCCTTGTCCGTCACGGTTCGCACTGGCGAGGAAATGCTGGCGCAAGGACGCTATTCGCTCGAAAGCATCCTGACCGACGTTCCGGGCGTTAGCGGGGGCGCGTCTACTCTTTCTACCGGCTCAGCCACCGGGACAGATTCGCCTTCGGCCTCGCTCATCATCCGTGGCATTCCATCGAACACCGGCGTTGCGGGAACGACCACGTCGGTCGCCAGTTCTGCGGCGATCTATGTCGATGGCGTTTATAACGGCAACGGCGGCAACTATGACATCAGCCGGATCGAAGTGTTGCGCGGCCCCCAAGGCACGCTCTACGGTCGCAGCGCCACCACCGGCCTGGTCGCCATTCACACCCGCGACCCTGAACTGGACAAGTTCGGCGCGGACGGCAGCGTCGAAGTTGCCAATTACGACACGCGCCGCGTCGGCGGGGCGATCAATATTCCGCTCATCGACGACCAGCTCGCGCTGCGGGTTTCGGGCAATTATTACACGCGCAACGGCTATGTCCTCAATGGCCAAGGTGGTTCGCTGACGAACAAGAACTTGCGCGCGAAGCTGCTTTACAAGCCGACCGACAATTTCTCGCTGCTGCTGGGCGTGGCGGGCGAAAACTCGGACTTGTATAGCTCCGGCACGACGGTGCAGTTCCCCGCGACAGGCGATTACATCGTTGCCTCGAACCCGATCGGCGCCGGCGTCAACAAGACGCGCCAATACTGGGCTGAAGCGAACCTGGACCTGGGCAGCGCGACGCTATCCTACATTCCCGCCTTCCGCACCTGGACATCGTATTCGATGAACTACGCGCGTAATCCGGCCTTGCCATCGGGCGGAAATCAGGCGCTCAACACGCCCAAAGACGATTTCATGACGCATGAACTGCGGCTGGCGTCCAACGGCGACGGTCCCTTGAAATGGCAGGTAGGCGCGCTGTACTATCGCAACGTTTTGCACAACGAGCAGATCAGCCGCGACAGCGTTTCGAACGCGCTTACCAGCAGTTCGGACACCCATCGCACCACCGATGCTATCGGCGGATTTGGTGAAGCGACATACTCGTTCAGTCCGGACACCCGCTTCACCGGCGGGTTGCGGTATGACTACACCAAAGTTCAGGTCAGCCAGGTCTACACCGTCAACAGCGGCCTGACGCTTGGCGGAGCGCAGGGATCGCTGACATACGGCCTTCCCGAAATCCTCAGCTCGCGCACACTTTCGGGCGCAGACGGACGCCGGACGTTCACGAATCTGACGTACAAAGCGCGGATCGAGCACGACCTGTCGCCCAGCAACATGGTCTATGCCCTCACCTCCACCGGCGTCGCGCCGGGCGATGTCACGCTGGCTACTGGGGTGGACAACAGCCCGACGGTGGTGACGATCGGCTCGGAGACTCTCACGTCCTATGAGATCGGATCGAAGAACCGTTTCCTGAACAACAAGCTGCAGGTCAACGGCTCGGTATTCTACTATGTGTATGGCGGTTACCAGGTCGCCAACATCAACATCAGCCCGATCGCTTCGATCCGCTCGTACACCACCCTCTCATCCCCAGCGCGCGCCTACGGCGGCGAGTTGGAAGTGCTGTATCGTCCGACCTCGAACGATCGCTTCTCGATCAACGTATCTTACACGAACGCCTATTTCGTGGACCGCGAAGATCAGATCGTCCCGGGCAGCGGCGGGAAGACCTTCGATTATTACTATCATCGCAAGAAGATCCCGGGTGTCGTACCGTTCAACGCGCAGTTCGCCTACGACCACACCTTCGATTTGTCCGGCGGATCGCGGCTAACCGTGCGCGGCGATATCCGCTACTTGTCGCCTTATGCCGTGGCACCAATCAACCAGGTGCAGGACACGACGACGAATGCCTACGCGCAAATCCACAACAACGGCGATGTGCTGGGCAACCTGTCGGCCTCGTGGAACTCGGAAGACGGTAAGTATATGTTGTCGGCCTATATGCGCAACGTGACAAACAACCGCTACAAGACCATCGGCATCGTTACCACGGCTCCGACCGGCACTTTCGTCAGCGGCACGATCTCCGATCCGCGCACGTACGGCGTGATGGTGGGGGTAAGGTTCTAAGGCGAGCTGGAATAGAAGCGCCGTCACGTAGGGACGGCGCTTCCTTCAAATTACCGTTCCTATCGCCGACTTGAGGTCACCACTATCGAAGTCGGTCTAGCCTCAACTATCTGCATAAACCTTGATAAGATCGAAGAGATAATCTCGGCCTGAATAAACCGCTTTCACGATCGAACGTTCGTTCAGGCCGTGCGTGCCGTTGCCATCGGGATCGCCATATAGCCCCGGTGGCCCATAGACCGGAATGCCAATCGCTTCGAAGAAGATGCCATCGGTCGCGCCGGTCGACATCATGGGAGCGAGAGGAACGCCGGGGTAGTACTTCGCCAGTAACTTCTCGGCGGGACCCACAATTTTCGGATCAAGAGCGACCGGCTTGGCAACAGGACCGCGACTATCCACCTGCTTCACCGTCATGTGCGGATCGGCGATTACCTGCGAGAGCTGCTCGCGAACGGCATCGGGCGATACGCCGGGAAAAATCCGGCAGTTGATGTTAGCGTTGGCCCGCTGCGGCAAAGCGTTGTTGGCGTGGCCTCCATCAAGGAGCGTAGCGACACAAGTCGTGCGCAACATCGAATGGTAACTTTTGTCCGTATCGACCTTGGCGAGCGCAACCTTGTCGCTGGAGTTGGCGGCGAGCGCCATCATGGCGTGCCCCATGTCATCGCCGCGCGCTTTTCCGGCAACGCGAAAATAGGCGCGGGTCGTATCGGTCATCATCACCGGAAAGTCGTAATCGCGAATTTTGCCAAGCGCATCGGCCACTTCGTAGATGGCATTGTCTTTCACGGGTGCCGAGCTGTGCCCACCGGGATTCGTAGCCTCGATGCTGTAGTTGATCGCTGTCTTTTCGCCTACATGAAGGGTCGAAACCAGGAGCTTCCCGTTACCATCTGTGCGCCCCCCGCCACCTTCGTTGAGAGCGAATTCGGCTGAGATGAGATCTGGCTTGTTCTGGGCCAGCCAAGCGGCGCCGTTAAACGCCCAACTTGTCTCCTCGCCACACGTCAGCGCCAGTTTGATCGTCCGCTTGGGCTTATATCCCTGCTGTTTCATGCGCAGAAGGCTGTCGATCCAGATGGCGTCCATGGCTTTCATGTCCTGGACGCCTCGCCCCCAGAAATAGCCCTTTTCCTCGACGAGTTTGTAAGGGTCGCGGGTCCAATCCTCTCGCTTGGCAACCACCACGTCGATATGCCCGAGCAGCAGCATGGGCTTGAGGGCGCTCGAACTTCCCGGGTAAACAACAACGAGCCCACCCTCTTTAGGATGATCCGATACCGAAAACGGCGTAATCTGTGCATCTGCAAAGCCGGCGGCCTTGAAACGGCTGGCAATTTTGGACGCAAGGGCCGTGCAACTGCCGGTCGTGATGCTCGTGTCGGTCTCCACCAAGTCTTGATAGAGGGCACGAAAGGCTTGCTGGTCGGGCCTCAACGGCAGGGCGCCCTGCGCCGGTGGAGCTGCGTTGGCGGCAGAGGCAGCTACCATGATTGCCATTAATGCGATGCGCCTTGCGACCAACGTAGAGCCTCCTCGAATCGAGCTTGCGTTGTCACTTGTATGTGGGTTTCCCTCAAGGACGGGAAGCTCAATGGTGTCATGCCCAAGGCGTAGGTTTGGTTAAACCTACGCCCGGACCTGCCCCGGTGCACATAGCCCGGCGACCCGCCCACGAACAGACCGAAGCGCGTGCTATGGGACTGATTACGCCACCTCACTGCGCGCAAAGCGGCGTTCGTTCCAGCGGACGGTGCGGCTTTCGCTCTTGGTGCCTTCGATCGTGTGGTCGGTAATGGTGCGCAGGAAGTGCCACTCCCCCCGTACCGCCTCGGGCGTCAATTGCAGCGAAACATAGCCCCGGCGGCTGGTGTCCGCGAAGGAGAGGCCGGGGTTGGCGCTTCGCATCGCGCGGGCGAAATCGGCAGGCGCCAGCTTGGGCAGGAAATCCTCATAGCCGGGCGACGTCACCGAATGGCCGGCGTACTCGACGCCCGCCGCAGCGCCATCCACGCTGAGATCGTTGCCCCAGGCGTTGTGGCTGTCACCCGAAAGAACGATCAGGTTGCAATCCGCCTCCTGCGCAGCACGCAGCAGACGGTTGCGGGCGGCGGGGTAGCCGTCCCATGCGTCCATGTTGAACGGCAGGCCCACCTTGGAGGCGGCGGCAATGGCCATCAGCGTCTGACGGATCTTGGGGTCGCCACCGTCGGTCGCAAGGCCTGCGATCTGCGTCGGGGCTTTCAGCGAACCCATGACGATCTGCTGCGCCAGCACCTGCCAGCGGGTGCCGCCCTTGGCCGAACGTGCGAGGCCTTTGTAAAGCCACGCTTCTTGGGTTGGGCCCATCAGCGTGCGCGCGGGATCCATCCATGGGCCGTCACGAAACTCGGCCAGGGCTTTGGCGATGTCCGCCTGTCCCTTCATCGCCGAACCCAAGTTCAGTTGCTTGTCGCGCGCGGTGAGACGGGTTTCGGGGCGGAAGATCGTTGCCAGCGATCCGATCTCGAAGCTGTCGTAGAGCGTGTCGGAGACCGGCATCCATTCGCGATAGGCGCGCTGCGCGGCGGCCTTGCGGACAGACCAGGGGCCCTCGGTTTCGCTCTGATGGTTTTCCGCGCCGTCCTTGTAGGAATCGTTCGCGGATTCGTGGTCGTCCCACTGCGCGATCATCGGAAATCGACGGTGGATGGCGCGCAAGTCCGGATCGAGGCGATAGCTGGCGAAGCGCAGGCGGTAGTCGGCAAGGCTCACCGTCTCGTGCGCGGGCTCGATCGGACGACCGGCCATTGGGTGCTCGGGATAATGGCCGCGTTCGTACTCGTAGAAATAGTCGCCGCAGTGGATCACCACATCCAGGTCGTCACGCGCGGCAGCATGGGCATAGGCGTTGAACCAGCCGAACGGCATGTTCGAACACGAAAACAAGCCAATGCCGAAGCGCGGCACTTCGCCCACCGGCAGAGTTCGCGTGCGGCCGACTTCGCTCATGGTGCCGTCCGGCGCGATGAAGCGATAGAAGTACCATTTGCCAGGCTGAAGGCCGGTGACGACCAGCTTGGCGCAATTGTCGCGCGCGGGCGACGCTACGATCTCACCGCCCCCGGCCACGTTGCGGAAGGCTTCATCGTGCGCGACTTCACAGCGCAGCTTGGTGTCGGCGCTGCCGACGTAGCGGGTCCACAACAGGACGGAGTGGGCGGCAGGCTCGCCGCTGGCGACGCCATGGGTAAAGCCGCGCGCGGTGAGAATCTGCGCCACGCCGGGCGTCGAAAGCGCAGCAAGGCCCAGGGCGCCTGCCTTGATGAGCACGCGCCGATCGATCTGAAGTGTCATGTTTCGTGCCTCGACTGGAGTGTCAGTAGCGCGCGGTCAGTTCAATGCCGTAAGTACGCGGCTCGGCCGGGATGTAGGTGGCATGGCCGAACGAGCCGCCGGTATTGCCTGCGTCTAGGAGATACCTTTTGTCGGTCACGTTCTTGACCCAGCCCGCAATCTGCAAGCGCCCATCCCGGAAGGATACGCCGCCCCTCAGGTTGAACAACGTGACCGGCGCCTGGCTGGTCGCCTCGCTGTTCGGCACCTCGAAGTAGATCTTGCTGCGGTAGGTGACGGTGGGCGTCAGGAACACGCTCGTGGTCTGGTTGAGCGGCACGTTCAACATGAAGCCCGCCGCTGCCTGCCACTTGGGCTGGAGGCGGAACTTGTCGCCAGCGTACTGCCCGTTCTCTGGCTTGTCATCGATCCCGCCGCTGATGAAACCGACGTTGCCGAACGCGCGCAGCCAGTCCGTCATGCGCACTTCCAACTCGGCCTCTACGCCCAGGTTCGCCGCAGAGCCGGCGTTCACGGTCTGGTAGGTGCCCGCGGTAGTGAGCTGGTTGACCTGGAAGTTTTTGTAATCGTCGTAATAGACGCCCAGCGAGCCCGAGACAGGACCAACCTGGCCCTTGATGCCGACCTCGTAATTCCACACTGTCTCAGCAGCCACCTTGCTGGTCTTGACGTAGTATGCGCCCGAACTGTCAGTGGCAGTGCCCACTTGTACCACCGGCGAGCGGCGGCCTTCGGAAATGGTCGCGTAGAGGTTGATCTGGGGGGTGAGGCGATACAGCACGTTGAAGCGCGGTAGCACCGCCGCGAAGGTATCTTCTGCGTACGTATAGGCGCCGTTGGTGTTGACGATCGGCAACAGCGATTTTCCGTAGACTGCGGCGGCTGGCTGGTAAGTGGCATAGCCAGAACGGCGCTTTTCGATCAGCACGCGGGCGCCGCCGGTGATTTCCAGCTTGTCGGTCGGCTTCCACGCCACGTCGCCGAACATCGACCAGGTCTGATTGCGACCCGTGTTCTTGTACCAGCTCGAATAGGGCAACTGGCTGTAGGCGCCGCCTGTCAGCAGCGAGGTTGCCTTCGCCGCAGTGTCATTGTTCTCGCCATCGACGCAACCCAGGCCCGGGATTACATTGGCAGTACACTGTAAATACGTGCCGACTTCGCTCGAGAACGGCACATACTGTGACGTATCCTCGATGAAATAGTTCCATCCAAACGAAGCACGCCAGTGTGGATCGGTATACGTGAAGCGGCCTTCGTGGTTGGCCTGCCATCCCTTGGCATGCTCGGCGAATTCGAGATACCACGCGGCGGAGCCGTCGGCATCGAACACTTCGAGCGCATCGAACTTGCGGAAGCCGTTGACGGTGGTGAAATTCCAGCCGTCCGCAAAATTCCAGCTCAGGGTCAAGTTCGCGTCATAGACATCACGGTCGAGGCCCAGCTTGTCCTTGCCCAGGACCGAACCGGACTGCGGCGAACCGCCAAGGTAGGCAGCGTCGTAAAGACCATCGACCGAGGTTGAGCCCAAGTCCTTGGACAAGAACGGCGTGCCCGAATTGCGCTGGCGATCGTACGTCAGGACGAGATCGGCAGTAAAATCGCTGGTCGGCGTGTAACGAAGCGATCCACGCAGGCCGAGCTGGTTCTGCGCGTAAAGGTCGTCCTCTCCCGGCGCGAGGTTTTCGACATACCCGTCGCGCTTCTTCCACTGCCCGGCGATCCGTGCGGCGATCACGTCGTTGCCGACGTTGACGTAGCCTTCCGCGCGATAGGCGTTGTAGTTGCCATAACCCGCCGTCATCTGAGAAGAGACGCCTTCCTCCGGCTTGGCGGAGACGAGACTGATCGCCCCGATCGTGGCGGCAGTGCCGAACAGCGTCGCTTGCGGGCCCTTCACCACCTCGACGCGGTCGAGATCGTAGAGCCCCTGATAGGCCCCGCGCGAACGCGAGATATCGACACCGTTATAGTACAGCGTGACGCGGGGCGATTCCTGCGCAGAACCGCTGTCCGACGTAATGCCGCGAATGACGAAGCCGGGGTTATTGGCGCTCTGCACTTGGATGTTGAGTCCCGGAACATAGGCCGAAAGCTCGCCCATATCGGTGACACCGATCTCGCGCATACGCTCGCCGGTGACCACAGACAGCGTGATCGGCACGTCGACGGCGCGCTGCTCTACCTTCTGCGCGGTGACAACGATCGCATTGGCGTTCTCGTCGCTGCCAGCGTTCTCGTCCTTACCGGCGTCATCGGCAGCGAACGCGGCTGTAGGCATACCCGCGAGTGCAGTGCACATCAGCAGCGAAGCTGCAAAAGCGCCAAATTTCATGGTATTCCCCTGAACTTTATTTTCGACCCGCCCGGCGGTTAGCGCCTGCACATGAAGCTTGTGTGGCGGTTGGCGCAGTCAATTCATCATTTACCGCAAAGCATGCTCGCTACGCGTGGGATAAGCGCGGCGCGCATGTGTGAACGAGTAGAGACGGCGGTTGCCTCAGGCCGCGTCCGCGACGCTTCAAGCCGTTAAATCAAGACTTAAGAATTGGTTGTGCGGACTAATCTGATAATTGGCGAATACGCCGCAAGGGACGAAACCCGCGCTACGATAGAGTGCAATGGCAGGGGCGTGCAGCGTTGCTGTCCCCGTTTCCAGGCTGAGACGCGCGTAGCCCCGGTTCCGGGCTTCTGTGACGATGTGGTCCAGCATGGCGCGTCCAACGCCCGTGCCGCGTGCGGCGGGGGCTGCGCGCATCGACTTCACCTCCCCGTGGGTCTGATCCAACTCCTTCAGCGCTCCGAACCCGACCAGTTCGTGACCTCGCCAGGCCGTCCAGAACGTGACGCTCGCGGCCGACAAGCCGGTCGCGTCGAGCGCGAAAGCGTGCTCTGCCATTACCTCCTGCAACTCTTGGAGGTGATGAGCCAACAGGTCGGCGACGTGAGGCGATGCAGGATCGTCCTGCCGAATTTCCATGGCTGCCACTTCAATGAGCCCTTCGCCCTATCAACGGCAATCCAGATAACAAGGCCCCGCTCATCGAGCTAGCTTTTCTGCTAAGTCTGTGTCCACCCGCCGGTCAATCGATCCAGCCATCACAAAAGCGGGCTGATAAGACGCGCACCATTCTCTGCAAATTTTCGCAGCCAATGACGTTGCCGCCAATCTTCAAGACGAAGCTCGCCGCTGGCGCCAATATATTCATCCTGCACTGATTTCAGCGACGCGATCGTCGGGCCATCGAGCAGCAAGAGGCTGATTTCCTCATTGAGCTGAAACGAGCGGATATCGACATTGCTCGATCCAATGATGCCCAGCCGATCATCGATCCGAATGCTTTTGGCGTGGAGAAGATAGTGCGGGTAGCGATGGATATGGACGCCCTGTGACAATAGCTCTTCATAGTAAGACGCCTGAGCAAGGCTCACGAGCTTTTGATCGGCGATGCGGGACACCACGATGTGAACCTCGACGCCCCTGAGCACGGCGGTCGCCATCGCGGCCAGCAAGCCTTCATCAGGGATCAGATACGGCGTCACGATCACCACTTGGCCGGTGGCCTGATGCACCTGCCACGTCAAAAGCGTCAGGAACCCTTCGTGCCTGTAGTCCGCACCGCTTGGCAGAACCTGCACTTGCGATGTCCCGGAGATGGGTGATGGCAGAGGCGCCGCATCGAGCAGTTCCTCGGTTTCCATGTACCAGTCCGCGAGAAACAAGGCATCGATGGCCGCGACGACCGGACCGGTGACGCGCGCAACCAGTTCGCGATTTGTCACGCCCGGCCGAAAGTCCTTCGCAACAATGTTCTGCGATCCTGCATAGGCGACTTTGCCGTCAATCGAGAACAGCTTGCGATGGTTGCGCATGTCTCTGCGTGTCCGTGCCCGAAGGAGACGAAAGGGTAGCGTCGCGCGAGCATGAACCCCCGCTTCGCCAAGGCGCGCCAGCACATCTTTCGTCCAGCGACCGGAGCCGACCGGATCTAGTAATACATGGCAGACGACGTTTCGTTTGACGGCCCGTTCGAGCGCCGAAATGACCCGCAGCCCGGTGTCATCATCGGCAAAAATATAGACCAGGATCCGCACATGCGCGCAGGCGCGATCAATGTCGGCTACAAGGGTATCGATCACGCGGTCGTAGTCGTCGAGCAACTCCACCGTGTTTCCGCCGACGGCGGGGAACAGGCCGAGCCGTTGGGCAAGTCCGATCACATCGCAGGCAGCGTGTTGTTCCACGGGCGCCGCTCTTTGCAAGCGCCCCGATAGCTCAAGAAAGAAAGGCTGCAACCGCGCAAATCTTTCGGTCCGCCAGCTCGGAAAACGAGGCGTTCCGATAGCAAGAAACAACAGCAGGCCGAGGACCGGAAGAAAGAAGATCAGGAGCAGCCAGCTCCGGGTTGCAGCCGGGGTCCGCCGGAACGGGACGACGGCCAGCATCGCCAACCGAATGATCCACTCCGCAGTGTAATAAACCTGACCAAGCTCAATGGGGGTGTTCGACATGTCGGCAGACTATCAGAGGACTACAAGAGAACCAGCGGCAGGAAGTCCGTTGGAGGTGGCATATAGCCGGTCATTCGCCGGTGCTGGTTTTCGCCTCCGATGGATTACCCACTCCAATCGCCTCTGCAGGCGGCGCCCGCTTCACGAACAGCACCATCGTCACGGCCATGGCCGTCAACAACCCGCACAGCAACCACGCGGCGTTGATGGCAGGGACCAGTGCGGCTTTCTCGACCAACGGACGGATCATCTCGATCGCGAAATCGTCGAGCGGCTGGCCGCGCTGCTCAAGGAAGGCGTCGCGCGGGATGCCGATATCGACCGCCGTGGCCACGTCGCCTGCGCGCAGTTTTCCGGCTATCCGGCTGCCCTCGGTCGCCGCGCGGCTGAAGATGGTGGTGTCGATCAGCGCCAGGCCGATGGCGCCGCCCAGGTTGCGCATCAGATTGAACAGCCCGCTGCCGTCCGCCACCAGCGGACCGGGTAACCGTCCCAAGGCCATCCGCGTCGGCGGCAGGAGGCAGAACATGATCGCGGCACCCCGGATCATTTGTGGCACCGCCATGGCTGCGAAATCGGTCTGCCCGGTCTGGCGCGTGCTCAACAGCAAACCGATCGCGAACAGCACGAAACCGAAGCCCGTCAATAGTCGGGCGTCAAACCGGCGCTCTGCATAGACGGCCAAGGGGGCCGTCAGCAGTTGCGCGATACCCGTGACCAACATGATCTCGCCGATGCGCAGCGGACCGTGTTCGCGCACCAGGCCTAGGAAGAAAGGCATCAGGTAGGTCGATCCGAACAAGCCGAACCCCAGTATGAAACTGAGCATGCAGCCGATCGTGAAGTTACGGTCGGCAAAGCAGCGCAGTTCCACTAGCGGTGCACGCGAGACCAACGTGCGCCAAACGAATGCCGCCACGCAACTTGCGAACAGGCCCAGTAGCGCCAGCACCCGAGGCGCGCCCCATCCCAGCGAGGGTGCATCCTTGAGCCCGATCTGCAAAGCAGTGAGACCGATGGCAAGCAGGGCAAGTGCCGGCAGGTCGATCGCCCTCCCCCGCTGGCGCTGCGCAGCTTTGCCCCGCAAAAAGAGCGTGACGCCGATCGCGGCGACCAGGCCGGGCACGATGTTCACGCGAAACAGCCAATGCCAGGAATAGGACTGGGTGATCCAACCGCCTACGATCGGGCCAACGGTTGGTGCCATCACTGCCGCAACGCCCGCGATCGTCGTTGCTAATGCCTGCGAGCGTGGCGGGAACAACAAGAACACCGCGGCAAACACAGCGGGAATCAACGTGCCGCCGGCAAACCCCTGGACAATCCTCCAAGCGATCAACTGGTGGAACCCGCCGCTCAGCGCGCACCCCAGCGAGGCAAGCGTGAACAAGCTGACGGCGCCGACAAATAGCCAGCGCATACCCAGTTGAGCGGTCAGATACCCGGTCAGCGGAATGGCGACAATCTCTGCCGTCAGATACGCTGTCTGCACCCACACCATCTGATCGGGCGCAATGCCCAGCGCTGTCTGGATCGCGGGCAACGACGTGGCGACGATCTGGATATCGAGAATGGCCATGAACATGCCAAGGCACATCAGGACGAAACTGGTCCACTCACGATAACCCGCGACATGTGTTTTGTCTTGGTTCATGGAGGCATTGACATCAACGCGTTTAGCCACCGATTTTCTCGCTCACTTTCCGCGTCGTCGTATCCAACGCACGGAACCCGCTATCGCTGAAATCGTTGCGCGGCAGAACCTTTTTCACCGGTCCGCCGGTATGTCAGGCGATCTTTTCCATGAACTTGGTGTCCATCCTTTCCCTGGCAACCGTAACGCCGCCACACATCCTTTCGCAAGCAGAGGCGCTTGATACCGCGCGCGATCTGATCGGCGGCAATTTCGCCGATTTCGAACGGCTGTCAGCGGTCTACGCCAATGCCGGTATTCAGCATCGGCAGCTTGCCATGCCGGTCGACTGGTATCGTAGCCCCCGCAGCTTTCCCGAGCGTACCGCTGCCTATCTGGATGTGGCGCTCGACTTGTTCGTGGCCGCCGCGCAACGAGCGCTCGCCGAAGCGGACGTTCGCCCGCAGGACGTGCACACGATCGTGACCATTTCGTCCACCGGCATTGCCACCCCCAGTCTGGAAGCGCGCGCCATGTCGCGGCTGCCGTTCCGCAGCGACGTTGCGCGTGTCCCGGTCTTCGGCCTGGGCTGTGCCGGCGGCGCGTCCGGGTTGAGCCTGGCAAGCAAGCTGGCCCGTGCGACGCCTGGCTCTACGGTGCTTTTCGTCACAGTCGAACTGTGCAGCCTGGCCTTGCGGATAGACAAGGCCGATAAGGCGGATATCATTTCCACAGCATTGTTCGGCGATGGCGCGGCGGCCTGTGTGCTGCGCAGTGGTGAGGAAGGTTTCGTGCAGATCTCGGGAAGCGCGGAAAAGACCTGGAGCGATACGCTCGACATCATGGGCTGGCAGGCAGAGCCCACGGGCCTAGGCGTCGTGCTGAACCGGGCGATCCCGATCTTCGCGCGGCGCGAAATGCGCCAGGCGATGACCGAAATGCTGGCACCTCAGGGGCTGAGCATCGAAGATGTCGACCAGTTCATCTGCCACCCCGGCGGGGCGAAGGTCGTCGATGCCATAGAAGCGGCGCTGTCGCTGGATCAAGGCGCCTTGGCCCAAGAGCGGGAAGTGTTGCGCGATCACGGCAACATGTCGGCGCCCACTGTCCTGTTCGTGCTGGATCGGTATCGTCAAGCCGGTCTGCCGCCCTTGTCCGTCCTCAATGCGCTGGGGCCTGGGTTCACCGCTTCGTCGCTGACTTTGCGGTGCGCGGCATGAACCTGCCTTACGCGATCATGGCGTTCGTGACGATCCAACGGCTGACCGAGCTTGCGATCGACCGGCGCAACACCGCCCGACTGCTGGCGGCCGGAGCGCGGGAAGTCGGGGCCGGCCATTACCCGGCTATGGTGGCCATGCATGCTTCCTGGCTGGCGGCGTTATGGTTCACCGTGGGTGATCGCGCCGTAAACCTGCCGCTGCTGGCGGTGTTCGGCGTGCTGCAATTGTTGCGTGTGTGGGTCTTGGCGACACTGGGTTCGCGCTGGACGACGCGGATCATCGTGACCCCGGCTGCACCGCTGGTAAAAAAGGGGCCGTTCCGCTTCCTGCGCCATCCCAACTACACCGTGGTCACTGCCGAGATCGCGGTACTGCCATTGGTGTTCGGCGTAGTGTGGATCGCGGTGCTTTTCACCGTGCTGAATGCTGCGATGCTCTACGTGCGGATCGGCGCCGAAAACCGGGCGCTGTATGGCGCGCGGGATGGCGCACAGGACGACGTCAGCGCTTAGCGGCAGCCTCGCGCTCAGCCTTGATCCGCAGCATCGCGGCATGGCAGATGGGAGAGGTCTGCTCGATCTTGACGATCATGCAGGCTTCCACTTTCTTGCGGCTCATCGATTTCATCTCAACCGGGCAAAGCTTCCGAGCTTCCTGCCCGCACGCCTTCTTGCCCGGATCGGATTCAGCATAAGCGCTGGTCGATATCACCGAGGCAAGCAGCAACGTACCCAGGACGGTACTAAGATCGCGGACGGTCATGGTTCCGTTTGTCCTTGCATGTGAATGGTTATCGCCTGGGCTTAGCGCATCGAGGTGAGCCGTGGGTGAACGCAATATCTTCGGGCTGAACACCATTTTTCCCGACGCTGTGGGGCCATATCCCCCGCTCGATAGTTAGAATGGCATCGCTGAAGGAAATCTAATGAAAATTCCAAAGAATGCCACAATCGCTGTCGCTGACGGCGAAATCCTCAACCTTTACCGCAATGATGGTGACGAAGGTTCGCCTAGCCTTTCGGCATTGCCCGATGCGCCGATCTCCACTCAGAACAAAGGCTCTGGCGGGCGTCATCAAAGCAGTTCGGCAAATCCCTCCGATAGCCAGCAGGATGAAGATAGCTTTGCTGCCGGAACAGCCGCGATGCTCAACAAAAGCGTTCTGGAATCGAAGATCGATTCGCTGATTATCGTCGCCGCGCCACGTACCCTGGGCGAATTGCGCAAGCACTATCACAAGGCCCTTGTCGCCGTGCTGGTTGGCGAAATCCCCAAGGATTTGACGGGCCATTCGATAGCCGACGTCGAAAAGACCATTGCAGCCGCGTAATTTGGCAGCTTTGATTACCGCTGGGAGGTGGCGCCAAAATGCTAACGCTGCTTCCCGGCCCTATCGGGCATAGACGCCAAACGTCTTTCAACCGATAAACCTTCAAGCCCCAGTCGTGGCCCACCGGGAGAGACGCAGTGAAATGGATGATCGGCACGGCCCTGGCGTTGGTTTCGGTGCAAGCCTCCGCGCAGGAAACGCAGCAGCCGCAGATTGTCGTTTCCGCGACCGGGATTGCCAAGACGGCGCCGGACATGGTGACGATTGCCTATAATGTGCGCGGTGAAGGCACCACTTCGGATGCAGCGGTGAAAGACTTGCGCGAAAAGGCCAAGGCCATCGAAAACGGCGCGCGTTCGGTGGCGGGCGCCAAGTCGGAGTTCTTCGCGTCCGGCATGTCGGTCATGCAGATCCGCCCGAAAGAATGCGAGTCGAATGTCTATCCCCGTGAAACCCTGTCGCAGGGGCCTTGTGCTGTGGTGGGATATATCGCGACGATTCCGGTGAAGGTCGATACAGCTAATGTCGATGCCGGCGGAACGTTGATCGGTCTTGTCAGCCGGCTTGGCGGCATGAGAGCGAACATCAGCCGCTTCTGGCTGCGCGACGATTCGAATGTTCGTGCCCAGGCGATGCAGTCCGCCATCGCGGATGCGCGCAAGCAGGCGGAACTCATCGCGAAAGGAACCGGAGTCCGGCTTGGTAACATCCTGAAAGTGCAGGACTCCGACTATCGTAACATTGAAGTTCTGGCGAGGGGAAGCAACCAGCTTCAATACGACCCGGCGCCGCCGCCAGTGTCGACGCCCGCGCCGGTCAGCGTCGATCTCAATCCGTCGCCGATCGAAACCCGGGCGCGCATCGTGGTGTCGTTCGCCGTGCTGCAGCCCTGAACGAAAAGGGCGGGCTTCGCAGCCCGCCCTTCCCTATTCTCGAAGTCAGTGTCGCGTCAGATGTGCAGCGCGCGACCGTAGGCGGCAAGCGTCGCCTCGTGCATCGTCTCCGAGATCGTCGGATGCGGGAACACGGTGTTCATCAGCTCCTGCTCGGTGGTTTCGAGCGTCTTGCCCACGACATAGCCCTGGATCATCTCGGTCACTTCCGCGCCGATCATGTGCGCGCCCAGCAGTTCGCCGGTCTTGGCATCGAACACGGTCTTCACGAAGCCCTCAGGCTCGCCGAGCGCAATCGCCTTGCCATTGCCGATGAACGGGAACGTGCCCGCCTTCACCTGATAGCCTTCTTCCTTGGCCTTGGCTTCGGTCAGGCCGACCGACGCGATCTGCGGGTGGCAGTAGGTGCAGCCCGGAATGTTGCGGCGATCGAGCGGATGAGGATGGACGTCCTTGTTGCCCAGTTCCTTGGCGATCGACTCGACGGTGGTGACGCCTTCATGGCTGGCCTTGTGCGCAAGCCACGGCCCCGGCGTGCAATCGCCGATCGCCCACAGGCCGGCGACGCCGGTGCGGCCATAGCCGTCGATCTGGATGAAGCCGCGATCGAGTTTGGCGCCGACCTTTTCCAGGCCCAGGTCTTCGGTGTTCGGCACGATGCCGACTGCCGAGATGACATGGCTGAACGCGTGCTCGGTGACTTTGCCGTCCTTGCCCTTGATCTTGGCCTTCACGCCATTGGCATCGACGGCGATCGCCTCCACGCCCGCGCCGGTCAGGATTTTCATCCCTTGCTTGACGAGCGCCTTTTCGAGGAAGGCGGAAACCGCCTCGTCCTCGACCGGAACGATCCGATCGAGCATCTCAACGACGGTCACATCGACGCCCAGGTCGTTGTAGAAGCTGGCGAATTCGATACCGATCGCGCCCGACCCCATGACCAGCAGCTTGGTCGGCAGTTCGGTTGGCGTCATCGCGTGGCGGTAGGTCCAGATGCGCTTGCCGTCGGCCTTGGCGAACGGCAGTTCCCGCGCGCGGGCGCCAGTTGCGACGATGATGTGCTTGGCCGAAAGCGTTTCGGTGCCCTTGTCGCCGGTCACTTCCAGCTTGCCAGCGCCGACCAACTTGCCGGTGCCCATGTGGACGGCGATCTTGTTCTTCTTCATCAGGTGCGTGACGCCCTGATTGAGCTGCTTGGCCACCCCGCGCGAGCGCTTGACGATGGCGTCCAGGTCAGCCGTGATGTTATCGGCAGCCAGGCCATAGTCCTTGGCGTGCTTCATGTGGTGGAGCACTTCGGCCGAGCGCAGCAGGGCCTTGGTGGGGATACAGCCCCAGTTGAGGCAAATGCCGCCCAGCAGCTCGCGCTCGACGATGGCGGTCTTCAGGCCCAGTTGCGAGGCGCGGATCGCAGCCACATAACCGCCGGGGCCCGAACCGAGGACGATGACGTCGTAAGTATCAGCCACTGACTTAAATCTCCTGATCGATCACACGCGGTGTGCCGTATTCACCCACCGCGACGAAAGTGAACACCGCCTGCGTCACCTTCACTTTTTCTGCTTCGTGGCGATGGCGCCGCCATGCCTCGATGGCGATGGTCATCGAGGTGCGACCGACCCGGACGAGTTCGCCGTAGACCGAAACCTCGTCACCCACTTTGACCGGCAAATGGAACTTCATGCTGTCGATCGCCACCGTGACGGCGCGCCCGCGCGAGCGGCGGGCGGCGATCAGGCCGGCGCCATTGTCCATGATGCTGACGAGCCAACCGCCGAAGATATCGCCGTAAGCATTGGTGTCGGACGGCATGGCAGTAACCCGGATCACCGGCTCTCTCATCATGCTATCCGTTGCTTGTTTAGCCTCTTCGTTGGCAACAGGCACGCCCACTTCGCGCGCGCCCACGTTAGGCAACCATGCCCAGCGGGCTTTCGATCAGTTCGCGGAAAGCGGCCATCAGGCGGGCGCCGTCGGCACCATCGATCGCGCGGTGATCGAAGCTGCCCGTCGCGGTCATCACCGATGCCACGCCCAGCGAGCCGTCAGGCATGACCCACGGGCGCTTGTCGCCAGCGCCGATCGCCATGATGAGGCCCTGCGGCGGGTTGATGACGGCGGAGAACTGCTTGATCCCCATCATGCCCATGTTCGAGATCGAGGCAGTGCCACCCTGGTATTCCTCGGGCTTGAGCTTGCCTTCCTTGGCGCGCTGGGCGAGGTCCTTGGTCGCGCGGGCAATGGCCGAGAAGGTCTTGCCGTTGGCATCCTGCACGATCGGGGTGATGAGCCCGTTGGGGATCGACACCGCCACCGAAACATCGGCGCGCTCGTACTTGATCAGTTCGTTGCCCGCGAACGTTACGTTGCACTCAGGCACCTGCATCAGTGCGAGGCCGAGCGCCTTGACCAGCATGTCGTTGACCGAAACCTTGACGCCCTGCTTTTCGAGCGTGGCGTTGATGTCGGCACGCAGTTGCAGCAGCTTGTCGAGCACGATGTCGACGCTGAGGTAGATGTGCGGCGCTTCCTGCTTCGACTGGCTGAGGCGCTTGGCGATCGTCTTGCGCATTCCCGAAAGCTTCTCGACGCTGTGCGGGACGCGAGCATCCAGCAGAGCGCGGGTTTCCGGCGCCATCTCGACATCGGAGCCGGTTTCCGCGGCGGCAGCGGCGGGTACTGCGGCCTTCGCATCGGACTTCGCCGCTGCGGGCTTGGCAGCCTCGACGTCGGCCTTGACGATGCGACCGTTAGGGCCTGAACCGGTTACGCTGGCAAGATCGATGCCTCTGTCGGCGGCGATACGCTTGGCCAGCGGCGAGGCGGAGACGCGGCCTTCCTTGGCGGCGGCGGGCTTCGCTGCCGGGGCGCTGGCGGCAGGCGCTGCTTCTGCCTTGGGTGCTGGCGCAGCGGTTTCGGCCTTGGGGGCGTCAGCCTTGGGAGCCGGGGCAGCGGACAAGGCCGAAGCGTCTTCGCCTTCTTCGACGAGCAGGGCGATCACGGCGCCCACTTTCACGCCTTCGGTGCCTTCGGCCACAGTGATCTTGCCGATCACGCCTTCATCCACCGCTTCGAATTCCATGGTGGCTTTGTCGGTTTCGATCTCGGCCATAATGTCGCCGGAGCTGACTGTGTCGCCTTCTTTAACCAACCATTTCGAAAGTTTGCCCTCTTCCATGGTGGGCGAAAGGGCGGGCATCTTGATCTCGATGGGCATGGAAACGTCGTCGTCCCTATGTGGTGCCTGCGGGATACCGCCGGGCCATGGATTGCCCCTTCCTTGGACAAGTTGGGCGGCGCCCGCAAGCACCTTGGGCAGCGTTTTTCGCATTCCCTATGACTTGCACCGCAAGCCGAATGGCGTGATAAGCCGCGTTCGAGAGGGGCGGCCATGCGTATCTACCTGGTGATCGTCGACGATAGCGAGGAAGCGCTGGTTGCTTTGCAATTCGCCGCTCGGCGTGCTGCGAAGACCGATGGTGCCTTGCATTTGCTGGCGCTGGTGCCGCCGCAGCCGTTCAATGCCTTTGCCGGGGTACAAGCCACGATCGAGGAAGAAGCGCGGGCGCGGGCGGAGACGCTGGTGACGGCGGCGGCTGGTAACTTGTTGTCCCAAGGGGCAAAAATGCCAGTGATCTCAGTTCGCGTGGGCGAGGACATCAAGGTCGTGCGCAAATATCTGGAGGAGCACCCAGAGGTTTCGGCGCTGGTGCTTGGCGCTGCCAAAGAAGGAGGACCGGGGCCGTTGGTGGCGCATTTCACCGGCGCGGGCATGGCGCATATGACCTGCCCGGTCTTCGTGGTTCCGGGCAGCCTGGATGCCGAGGCGATCGAACGCCTAAGCTGAGGTGTCCAATAAGGTGTCGATAAGGCGCGGTTAAGGCGCCATTAGCGCGCCATCAACGCTTGCCCTTACCTTGATGGCGGATATTGCCGGGACGTCCGCGCGGACCGACCAGACGATTGCCATGCTTCTTCAAGCCATCAGGCCGGCGACCGCGTGGTTCGATGCGGCCGGCACCTTGCTCCAGCTCGAACTTGAGGGCGCCGGTCAGCGGGTTCGCCTCGGCCAGTCGCAGCGGCAGGATCTGCCCGATCGCATACGTCGTGCCGCTCTCTTGACCGACCAGAACGTGCGCCTTCTCGTCATAGCCGAAGCGCTCGTCGCCCAGGGTCGAGACCGGGACGAGGCCATCGCCGCCCAGGCTGATGATCGTCGCGAAAAAGCCGAACTTCTGGACGCCGGTGATGCGGGTGGAGAACACTTCGCCGACCCGGCTCGAGAGCCAGGCCGCGACGTAGCGGTCGGTCGTCTCGCGCTCGGCTTCCATGGCGCGGCGCTCGGTCTGGCTGATCGCATCGGAAACGCGGCCCAGATCGTCGCGATCGCGCTGGGACAAGCCAGAGGTGGCGGGAAGATCGCCCACAGGCTTGGGTTGTTCAAGGCCATAGGCATCGACCAAAGCGCGATGCACCAGCAAGTCGGCATAGCGGCGGATCGGCGAGGTAAAGTGAGCGTAAGAGGCCAGCGCCAAGCCGAAGTGGCCCTGATTGCTCGGGCCGTAATAGGCCTGCGTCTGGCTGCGCAGCACCGCCTCCATGATGAGCGCTTTTTCGCTCTCGTCGGCGATGTCCTTGAGCATGCGATTGAACAAGCCCGGCGTGATGACCTGACCCATCGCCAGCTTCTTGCCGAAGGTGGCCAAGTAATCCTTGAGCGCGATCAGCTTTTCGCGGCTCGGGGTTTCGTGGACGCGGTAGACCACCGGCGCCACTTTGGCTTCCAGCGCCTTGGCAGCCGCGACGTTGGCGGAGATCATGAAATCCTCGACCACGCGGTGCGCATCGAGCCGCTCACGCAAGGCGATCTCGGTGATACGGCCCTGGTCGTCCAGTTGCACCCGGCGTTCGGGCAATTCCAGTTCCAGCGGATCACGTGCGGCGCGCGCAGCGGCCAGCGCCTTCCACGCCGCCCACAAGTCGATCAGGTGTTGCTCTGCCCTGCCCTCGTCGATGCGCGCCTGCGCTTCTTCGTAGGCGATGACTTCGGCGATGCGGACGATAGCGCGCGTGAAGCGCCAGCCCGTGACCTTGCCGTGTGCGTCGATGGTCAAATGGCAGGCCATCGCCGCCCGGTCCTCGCCCGAACGCAGCGAGCACACGTCAGCGCTCAGCACTTCGGGCAGCATCGGCACCACCCGGTCGGGGAAGTAGACCGAGTTGCCGCGCCGCCGGGCCTCGGCATCGACCTTGCTGCCCGGACGCACGTAGAACGACACGTCGGCAATCGCCACCAGCGCGCGGAAACCGCCCTCGCCATCTGGCTCGGCCCAGATCGCATCGTCATGGTCGCGCGCGTCGGACGGGTCGATGGCGACGATCGGCAAGTGCCGCAGGTCTTCGCGATGATCGACGCTGAGCGGCAGCTTGGCGGAAAGCCCAGCCTCGGCGATGGTGTCCTCGTCGTAATGGTTGGGTATGCCGTGCTTGTGGATGGCGATCAGGCTGAACGCCTTGGGCGCCAGTGGCTCGCCCAGCACTTGCGTCACCTTGATCGAGGGGCGCGCGGAGCGTCCCATCGGCTCGCCCAGCACCAGTTCGCCGGCTGCGGCGCCGCCCAGATCGGAAATTGGCGAGGAATGGCGCACGCGCTTGTCCACCGGGGCCAGCCACGGCTTGCCGGCGCCGTCGATCTCAACGACGCCCAGCACTTGCTCGGAGCGTAGCTCCAACTTCTTCATCGGCCAGGCGCGCCAGCCGGTCTCGGTCTCTTCGGTGCGCGCCAGGACACGGTCGCCCTTCTTGAGCGCGGAACCACGGCCCTTCTCGACCAGGCGGATGCGCGGCGGCGGCGTCGCGTCTTCGGGTTGCCAGGTATCGGGCACCGCGATCGCCTCGCCCTCGTCGATCTGGATCACCCGCAGCACGGTGACTTTGGCGATGCCGCCCATCTTGTGGAAGGCGGTGCGATTGCCGTCGATCAGGCCTTCCTCGGCCATGTCTTTCAGCAGCGCCTTGAGCTGGATCTTCTCGTTGCCCTTCAGGCCGAATTCGCGCGAAATCTCGCGCTTGCCGGCAGGCGTGTCCGAGTTCTGAATGAATTCGAGGATCTGCTTGCGGGTGGGCAAGCCAGGAGCGGGTCTGTTACGAGCAGGCATATCCTAGCCAGATGGACCCACCAGCCCGGCAATGCAATGCCAGGGGCAATGCTACTGCGGCAATGCCGCAGGCAACACCGCCCACCGATCACAAGTGATCCGGCTCAGGCCCATACCGATTGTCGCCGTCGCTGGATGGCCAGACCCCGAAGACGATCACAGCCAGGATCGGGATGTACCCCAGCAGCCCACGCAGCGTTATGGACCGCTGCTGCGCCACCATGAGTTGTTGCGAGGCTTGCGGATTGCTGAAGTCGATCTTTTCGAAAATGCCGGCGAACTCGCCGATCATGCTGATCGTGACCGCAACCGACACCAGATAAAGCCCGATGACGACCACCGCGATCCAGCCCGGCTTGTCCGAATCGTGCAGCCGGCGCGCGAAGGAGGCAACCAACAGCAGCGACGCCAGGATCGACATGGCAGCGGAAAACCACATCGACGCGGCCATCAAGCGCGACATCGAATGCCCCACGCCCTTCATGACCACGGCCTGGTCGGTGCTGCCTGCCTGTGCGTCTTGCACCATGTTAACGGCCATCATGCCACCGCCAACCAAGCTCAGGGCAAACGATATCCCGAAATAGAAGATGACAAGGAACAACACGTAGAACCAGAAGGTGGAGCGGGAATCGCGACCGTTGAAGTTCAACAGGTTTCTGAAATTGAACCCAATAGCCTCGATCATCGCCCGCGCTCCCCCTGACGCTCCTTAGTAGGAGCGGGCGACGTATATCCGCTCCACCGCCGGGCGTCCCGTGAAAATACAGTCACCGCTTGCGGGCGCCGCATCCAGCGGCGTGTTGCGGATGGTCAGCTTGAGGGCCTTGAGCTTTTGCACCACGGCTTCCAGCTCGTCACCGGTGGGGCGCGCCCAGACCACTTCGGCCCAGCCGGGATAGCGCTTGTCCTCGGCGAAGAATGCGGCGAGTTCGTCGAAGCTGGCTACGAGCGCGATGTTGGCGTCGCGCTTGGCCTTGGCTTCGGTATAAAGCGCGGACTGGATCTCTTCCAGTTCGCTGACCGCCCGTCCGACGAAATCGTCCTTCGCCAGCGCAACGAAGTTGGCCTTGCCGCTTTGCGCCCACAACTGATCGCGGCGCAGCATCGAAACCTGACCGCCGGCGGCATCGCGACCGCCGATTTCCAGGACGAGGGGAACACCCTTCTTGACCCAGGTCCAACGCTTTTGGGTGGCTTTGCCCGGACGCTTGTCCAGCAGCACGCGCACCGGCTCGCCCAAGGCAGATTGCGAGGCGAGCGCTTTACGCAAGTCTTCGCAGTAGGCCAGCAGCGCATCGTCCTCAGGCGCGTCACGCAGCATCGGCAGGATCACGATCTGGTGCGGCGCCACCATCGGCGGCACCCGCAAGCCATCGTCGTCGCCGTGGGTCATGATGAGGCCGCCGATCATGCGGGTCGAAACGCCCCAGCTCGTGGTGTGCGCGTATTGCTGCGTGCCTTCGCGATCCTGGTATTGGATGCCCGATGCCTCGGCAAAGCCAGTGCCCAAGTAGTGCGAAGTGCCGGCCTGCAGGGCCTTGCCGTCCTGCATCATCGCTTCGATCGAATAGGTGGCGACGGCGCCGGGGAAGCGCTCGTTCTCCGGCTTTTCGCCGGCGACCACCGGCAGCGCCAGCGCGCTTTCGGCAAACTCCCGGTACATTTCCAGCGCGCGCAGAGTCTCGACCATCGCATCGTCGCGGTCGGCGTGGGCGGTGTGGCCTTCCTGCCAAAGGAACTCGCTGGTGCGCAGGAACATGCGGGTGCGCATTTCCCAGCGCACCACGTTGGCCCACTGGTTGACCATGAGCGGCAAGTCGCGCCACGATTGCACCCAGCGCGCCATCGCCGCGCCGATCATCGTCTCCGACGTCGGGCGAATGATCAGCGGTTCCTCCAGCTTCGCCTCGGGATCGGGCTCCAGGCCGCCCTTGCCATCACTGATCAAGCGGTGGTGGGTGACGACAGCCATTTCCTTGGCAAAGCCATCGACGTGTTCGGCTTCCTTGGCAAAGTAGGACAGCGGGATGAACAGCGGGAAATAGCAGTTCTGCACGCCCGCCGCCTTGATCCGATCGTCCATCAGGCGCTGGATGCGCTCCCAGATGCCGTAGCCCCACGGCTTGATGACCATGCAGCCGCGCACACCCGATTCCTCGGCCATCTCGGCTTCGGAAACGACTTCCTGATACCACTGGGCGAAATCGTCCTGGCGCTTGGTCGACAGGGCATGGCGGATGGTTGCGGGCTGATTCATGCCGCCGCTGTTAGCCGCACTCGCTCGCAGGTTCAAATGCCCGAAGCGTTCAATCCAGCATTTCGAGCAAGTCGGCCGGGAAGTACGGCTCCACCGGTGCGGCCAGTTCGGCGCGATCGAACCACCGCCAGCTCCGCATTACGGCGCGTTCCAGCTCGGTGTGGCCGCCGGTGTCGATCGCATCGGGATGCAAGCCTTCGGGCAGGCGGATGCGGAAATAGCGCTCGTCGGCGAACACTGGCACGCCTTCGATGGTGAGGAACTCGGCCATGCGTTGCGCCACCTGCAGGCCGGGCTCGGCGACGATGCCGGTCTCTTCCAGCAGCTCGCGCCGCGCTGCTGCGTCATAGCTCTCTCCCGGATCGAGCGCACCGCCCGGCGTACACCAGAACGGCGGGCGGTCGGACGGATCGAAGCGGAACAGCAGCACACGGTCTGCGTCATCCAGCAGGATGATCCGCGCCGCGGGGCGCGCGATGCGGATCGTCATGGCCTGCCCTTCAGGTTTGGCTTACTTGCCGAGCGAGTCGAGCCGCTTCTGGATTTCAGCCATCTGTTCTCGCAGAGCGGACAAATCGCCACTGTCTTCCGTCGCCGCGCCCTTTGCCTCCGGCTTTTCGGCGCCGGGCAGGAAGGCGGACGAGGCGACACGGAACATCGCCATGTTCTGTTCCGCCAGCTTGGCCAGCGGATTGTTGCCAAGACTGCCTTCGAACGCCTTGGCCAGCTTGGTCTGGTTCGCGCGGAAGTTCTCCATCGAAGCTTCCAGGTAATGCGGGATCAGCGACTGCATGGAATTGCCATACATGCTGATGAGTTCGCGCAGGAAGTTGACCGGGAGCATCTGCTCACCGTTCGATTCTTCTTCCATGATGATCTGGGTAAGAATCGTGTGAGTGATATCGGTGCCCGTCTTGGCATCCACGACTTTGTAATTCACCCCTTCGCGCGTCATCTTGGAAAGATGGTCCAGAGTGATGTAACTTGACGAGCGGGTATTATAGAGCCGCCGGTTGGCGTACTTCTTGATGATTACCGTATCGTCATCGTTCGCCGTTTCAGCCATGTCCAATTCCCAATTTTGGTTTAGGGCATGGTACCATTCCGCGTTGTCGCGATGCAACAAGAATTGCTGCGCAGCAAAATACGGAAATATAACGCATTTAGCGACCGAAGCGGCGGCCTAGCAGGGTCAGCAGCTCATATTGTGACAAACCGGTTACCGCAGCGCTTTCGGCCAGTGCGTAATCGGCCGTCACCCAGTCGCCTTCGCGCAGATGCGGCGCTGCGGTCAGGTCGATCGTGGTCATGTCCATACTCACCCGGCCGAGCACGGGCAGCACAACTTCCCCCGCCAAGAACCGCCCCTTGCCGGACCAGCAGCGCAAGTATCCATCGGCATAACCAATCGCGATGGTTCCTACACGCATCGGCGCGGAGGCCATGAAGGTGCCGTTGTAGCCCACCGTGTCACCAGCGACGATTTCGCGCACCTGCAGGATCGCAGCTTGCGGTCGCACGACCTGGCTTAGCACGCCCGCCATTTCCTGCCGCGGCACGCCGCCGTACAGAGCGATACCAGGGCGCGTCAGGTCGCCGTGGAACGCAGCGCCCAGCGCGATGCCGCCGCTGTTAGCCAGGCTGGCGCGATCATGCGGGATCACGCAGCAAGCCTCGCGCCAACGCCGGCATTGCGCGGTGTTGAGCAGGGTGTCCTCCTCGGAGGACACGAGGTGGGACAGCAGGATATCGACGTCGAGCCCGTTCAACGCCTCGTCACCGATCTGGGACATCGGCACGCCGAGCCGGTTAATGCCGGTATCGATCATCAAGTCGCAGCGCCCACCTCCAGCCTCCATCCAACGGCGCGCCTGCTCGATGGAATTGATGACCGGCTTCACTCCGGTCGCTTGGGCATAGGCGGCATCGGCAGCCGTGAGCGGTCCATGCAGCACCGAGACCGAAACGGGCGCCGCGACGGCCAGCACATCCGCGACTTCAGACCAGTGCGCAACGAAGAAGTCCTGGCAGCCGGCTTCCTGCAACACGGGCACGACCTGTCGCGCGCCCAGCCCATAGCCGTCCGCCTTGACCGCCGCGCCCGCCCTGGCCTTGCAGGACATGCGATCAAGCGCCAGCCAATTGGACCGCAGGGCATCGCGATCCAGATCGAGGCGCAGCGCCGGAGAAGGAACGGGCGAAAGGGGGGTATCGGGAAACATCATCACCATGGTCATGCGTACGGGCTATAGCCCAAGGCGGGCGTCCAAGGCTGGCGCCCAATGCTGCGCATAGCGTGACCCTTGGCGCCACCGCAACCATTGCCCTGTTCTTCCCGGTGAGGGAGCTTAACCCTCGGCCTGGTGCAGCGAGAGCGCCTGAGCCGCCGCCTTCCAGGGCAGCAGGACCGCTCCGTGCCGCGCGGGATAGTCGCGCGCAGCGGCGATAGGGGCGAGGCCCGGCCAGTCCGGCAGGTCGCCTTTGCCCGAAAGCCAGTCGGCCACGGCTTGTCCTGCAGCTTCCACTTCTTGCGGAGTACGGCCTTTGGCAGCCGAGACGAACAGCGCGGCGGAGGCCTGGCCGATTGCGCAGGCCTGACTGCGCACGCCGATGCGGCTGAGCCGGCCCTCATCGTCGGTCGCAAGCCCAAGCGTAATCGTGCTGCCGCAGCTCGCGGATCGGGCCTCACCGCGATGCGGCAAGTCCTGCGTCAATGGATTGCGCGCCAGTTCGATCGCCAGCGCCAGAACCTCGGGAGTATAAAGAACCGCAGCAGACATTGGCTCTCTATGCCCCGTTGTCGTCGGCGCGATCTTCTCGCGCATGGACGACCGCAGCCTCGCGGCGACGCTCGGCCAGGATGCTGACCAAGGCTTCGCTGCTGGCGTTGACGAACGAATACGTCCGCGCTTCCTTCATCCAGTCCGGTCGGCCATCCGCGCCCCAGATGGTGTCGTAGCCCAGCACCACCAGCGAGAAGCCGAGCACGATCACGACCATGCCCTTCACTGCCCCGAATCCGAAGCCCAGCACCCGGTCAATCGGGCCAAGCACGGAGGCCCGGCTCTTGCTGCCGGCCCAGCGGGCCACGATCTTCACGGCGGCAAAGGGGACGATCAGCAGCAGCCCGAAAGCCAGCACGCCGGCACCGGACGCAGTGCCCAGGTGAGGCTCCAGCCATTCAGTAAGTGGTTCATGGAACAGGCGGATGGCGAAAATCGCGAAGCCCCAGGCGGCGAGCGCAAGAATCTCCTGCACGAAGCCCCGGATGAATCCGAAAACGGCGCCAAGGCCCACGATCAGCAATACGGCGATGTCGAAGCCTGTCATACGCGCTCGAAACTAGGCGTCGGACAGGATGCGGTCAACGAGGTTGGGCAGCATTCCTAGCGGGGTAAAACGCACGCCCTTTTCCGCAGCGGGGCCATTGGCTGGCCCAAAGGCGCGGGTGAAGCCGAGCTTGGCCGATTCGCGCTGCCGGATAGAGCCATGCGCCACCGCCCGGATTTCGCCTGCCAACGACACTTCGCCGAACCATGTCGCATCGCTGGGCAACGGCTTGTCGCCCAGTGCCGAGACCAGCGCCGCAGCGACCGCCAGATCCGCCGCCGGGTCCGACAAGCGGTATCCGCCCGCGACATTGAGATAGACCTCCGCGCTGGAGAAGCTGAGCCCGCAGCGCGCCTCCAGCACTGCCAGCAGCATCGCCATCCGCCCAGAATCCCAACCGACTACGGCGCGGCGCGGCGTCGCCCCGCTTTGCAGGCGCACGATCAGGGCCTGGATTTCGACGAGGACGGGCCGCGTCCCTTCCATTGCCGGAAACACGGCGCTGCCGGCCATCGGCTCATCCCGGCCCGAAAGGAACAGCATCGATGGGTTGCTGACTTCGGTCAGACCATCGCCCTCCATCGCGAAGACGCCGATCTCGTCCACCGGGCCGAAGCGGTTCTTCAACGATCGCAGGATGCGGTACTGGTGGCTGCGTTCGCCCTCGAAGCTCATCACCACGTCCACCATGTGTTCCAGCACGCGCGGACCGGCGATCGAGCCATCCTTGGTGACGTGACCGACCAGGATCAGGGTGGTGCCGCTTTCCTTGGCGTAGCGGATCAGTTCGAAGGCGCAGCCCCGCACTTGGCTGACGGTACCCGGCGCCCCTTCGATCTGATCCGAATGCATGGTCTGGATCGAATCGATCACCACGAACGCCGGCGGGTCCATCATGCGCAGCGTCGTCAGGATATCGCGCACCGAAGTTGCCGCCGCCAGTTGGATCGGCGCTTGCGAAAGGCCAAGCCGCTCGGCCCGCAGGCGCACTTGCCCGGCCGCTTCCTCGCCGCTGATGTAGACCGCCATCGCCCCCGATTGGGCGATGTTCGCCGAAACTTGCAACAGCAGCGTGGACTTGCCGATGCCCGGATCGCCGCCCATCAGGACCGCGGAGCCAGGCACAAGCCCTCCGCCCAACGCCCGGTCAAATTCGGCAATGCCCGTGGCGCGCCGCTTGAGGGATTCACCGGGCTTGTCCAGCGGGGTGAACAGAATAGGGCGACCGCCGGACGACAAGTCATGCTTGGCGGAAAACACCGTCTGCGGCGCTTCCTCGGACAGCGTGTTCCACTCGCTGCAATCGGCGCACTGCCCCTGCCAGCGATTGGAAACGCCGCCACAAGCGGCACAGACATATCGGCGTTTCGGTTTGGCCATGCGCCAAGGCCTAAACGGAACAAGAGGAGAACGCAATTGCTTTACGCGAAAGCTGGGTCCAAGCTGGTGACATGAGGGAGAAGGAACTGCGGATTGGGCTGGTCTGCTACGGCGGCGTCAGCCTTGCGGTGTACATGCACGGCGTCACCAAAGAGCTGTGGAAGGCGCTTCAGGCCAGCAGGGCGCTGTGGTCTCGCAGCGAAGCGCCAAGCGGCAGCGCGGCGGCCTATCTCGATCTGTTACGACGACTGGAAAGCGGCAGCGCCATGCGGCTGCGGCTCATCACCGACATCGTCGCGGGCGCCAGCGCTGGGGGCATCAACTCAATCTTTCTGGCTCAGGCCATCCACTCGGGCCAGTCGCTGGAACCGCTGACGGACTTGTGGCTGGAAAACGCCGACGTCGATGAATTGCTCGCCCCCGAAGCACGGCCCGGTTCGCGCGCGGCCAAGTTCTGGGCCAGCCCGCTCGTCTCGTACTTGCTGCACCGTCCCGGAAATGCCGTCAGTGCCAGTGTCGCGCCGGAAACACGGGCCGAAGTGCGCGAAAAGCTGTCTCGGCTGATCCGCTCGCGCTGGTTCGAGCCGCCCTTCAGCGGCATCGGCTTTTCACGACTTTTGTGCAGCGCGCTAACCGCCATGGCCAAGGCGCCGGCGGGAGCGCCGTTGTTGCCCCACGGCCACCCGCTCGATTTGTTCGTGACCGCGACCGACTTCAAGGGGCACCTGGAAACGCTGCGGCTGCATTCGCCAGAGCTAGTGCTGGAAAGCGAACATCGCCTGACGTTCGGTTTCAACGCCATCACCGGCAGTCCCGCGCCGTTGGGTGAGATCGCCGAACTGGTGTTCGCAGGCCGCGCTTCGGCCAGCTTTCCAGGTGCCTTTCCGCCGCTGAAGATCGAGGAGATCGACCGTCTCGCTGCGGAAGAAAACCTGCCGTGGCCAGGCCGCGATGCGTTTTTGCAGCGGATCATGCCCGAACATGCCCGGCGCGACGAGCTGGATACGGTGGCGCTGATCGACGGATCGGTGCTGGTCAACGCGCCGTTTGCGGATGCGATGGCCGTATTGCGCAACCGGCCCGCGACCCGCGAGGTGGACCGGCGGATCGTCTATATCGACCCTACCCCCGATCGACTTGGCCCGGCGATGCGCCGCGACGCGACCATTCCCGGCTTTTTTCCGGTGATCTTCGGCTCGCTTTCGGCGATCCCGCGTGAGCAGCCGATCCGTGACAATCTGGACGTCATCGCCCGCCAGTCTCGCGAAAAGGCGCAGTTGCGTTCCATCATCGAGGCGATGCGACCTGAGATCGAGGAGACGGTGGAGCGCGTGTTTGGCCGCACCTTGTTCTTTGATCGGCCGAACGCAAAACGGCTCGCGAGCTGGCGGGCACGGGCGCAGCAAGCCGCGTTCGAGCAGGCGGGCTTCACGTACCACGCCTATGCCCAAGTCAAATTCAGTGGCATCGTCGCGATGCTAGCGCGGCTGGCGCGGGCAGCAGCGCCAGAGCTGGACGTCTATTCAGACGAGCCGGTACGCGCGCGTTTGCTTGCCTATTTCACCACCGTCGACCTTGATCGCAGGCAAGGTTTCCGCAACGCGAACGCGCCGACCATGATTGCGTTTTTCCGGCTGCACGACATCGCCTTTCGCATCCGCCGTCTGCGTTTGCTCGCTCGCCGTGTCACCCAGGAGCGTGAGACCGACGCCGACGTCACCGAGCAGCATCGCGACGATGCGCGCAAAGCGATCTATGCGGCGCTTTCGCTTTATCTGGACCGCCAATCGATTGCCGCATTGGGCGATCACTTCCCCACCCTGGCGCGCACGGTGTTCGACGATCCGGGTGCGCTCGTGGATCATGTCGCGCGACATCTGGGGCTGGTGACTATCGATGCGAAAGTCGATGAGCTGCTGGCCGACGCGATGGCGCGAATGCCCACTGCCCTGCGTCGGCGGATGTTGTACGACTATCTGGGATTCCCGCTGTACGATACCGTCACCCTGCCCTTGCTGCGCGGTGAGGAGATGACGGAGTTCGAACCGGTGCTGGTCGATCGCATCAGCCCGGAAGACTGCCACGCGATCCGCAGCGGCGGCACCGAAGAAACGCTGCGCGGCACCGAGTTCTTCAACTTCGGCGCGTTCTTCAGCCGCGCCTACCGTGAGAACGATTATCTGTGGGGCCGGCTCCATGGCGCGGAACGAGTGATGGACCTGATCGCCTCAACCCTCGACGCCGAGCACGCGATTGCGCCTGCGGAATTGCTGCAGTTCAAACGCAGCGCCTTTCTGGCGATCTTGGAAGAGGAGAAAGACCGGCTTCGCGCCGATCCCGGCCTTGTCGGCAGGATCAAGCGCGAAGTGATGGCGATGGTCTAAAGCAAGTCGCCGCGTTTTCCGAGTCAGCAGGTGATTCCACCTGCTTCGAAAACGCTCTGAACGCCTTACGTCAGGTCGTTCCACACGTCCTTGATGCGATCGAAGAAGCCTTTTGACTGCGGACACTCGTCCCCGGTCTCGGTTTCCTGCAATTCGCGGATCAGTTCTTTCTGGCGCGCGGAAAGTTTGGTCGGCGTTTCGACCGCGATTTCAACAACCAGGTCGCCCCGGCCCCGGCCTTGCAGCACCGGCATGCCCTGCCCGCGCTTGCGCAACTGCTTGCCCGACTGAATCCCGGCGGGGATTTCGATGACGATGGCCTGATTGTCGAGGCCAGGGATCTCGATCTCACCGCCCAGCGCTGCCGTGGTAAACGTAATCGGCACCTTGGTCAGCAGCGTGGTGGCATCGCGTTCGAACATGCGGTGACGCTTGACGTGCAGGAAGATGTACAAATCGCCCGGAGGCGCGCCAAACGGCCCTGCCTCGCCTTTGCCGGTCAAGCGGATGCGGGTGCCGGAATCGACGCCCGGCGGGATTTCCACGTCCAGCGTCTGCGCTTTGTCCACCCGGCCTTCGCCGCCGCACGAACGGCACGGCTTTTCGATGACTTCGCCCCGGCCATGACAGGTCGGGCACGTCCGCTCGACCATGAAAAAGCCCTGCTGCGCCCGCACTTTGCCGTGGCCGCCGCACATCGAACAGCCGCGCTTGCCAGTGCCGGGTTCAGCGCCGGAGCCGTGGCACGGCTCGCACGTCTGCGACACTTCGATGGTGATCTCGGTCTGCTTGCCATGGAACGCCTCGTCGAGGCTGACTTCCATGTCGTAGCGCAGATCCGCGCCGCGACGTGCCTGCTGGCGACCGCCGCCACCAAAGGCCTGACCAAAGATCGATTCGAAGATATCGCCGATATCGCCAAAGTCAGCGCCCTGGCCACCGCCGCCGCCGCCCGCACCTTGCTGGAACGCGGCATGGCCGTAGCGATCGTAGGCCGCGCGCTTTTGCGGGTCTTTCAGGCACTCGTATGCCTGGCTGATCTGCTTGAACCGCGCCTCGGCTTCACTGTCGCCGGGGTTCTTGTCCGGGTGATAGCGCATCGCCAGGCGGCGGTAGGACGACTTGAGAACCTTGTCGTCCGCGGTCCGCTCGCATTCGAGCAGTTCGTAATAATCTATTTCAGTGGCTGACACGTTCAATTCTTCCCCGCGTAGCAACTGGGGGCCTGCCTCGTCAGAGAAGCAGGCCCCCAGCCTTCATCAGGTTATCAGCCCTTGTTCTCGTCAACTTCCGAGAACTCAGCATCGACCACATCGTCGTCGCCAGCCGGAGCCGCGCTCGGCGAACCCGCGGATGCTTGCTCCTTCTCGTAGATCGCTTGGCCGACCTTCATCGCCGCTTGCGTCAGTTCCTGCGCCTTGGCGTTGATTTCAGCCGTGTCGCTGCCTTCGAGCGCGGTCTTGGTCGCAGCGATCGCCGCCTCGACTTCGCTCTTGAGCGCGGCATCGATCTTGTCGGCATGTTCCACGAGCTGCTGCTCGGTCGCATGGACAAGGCTGTCGGCCTGGTTGCGCGCCTCGGCGGTTTCGCGACGCTTTTTGTCTTCCTCGGCGAACTGCTCGGCATCGCGAACCATCTTGTCGATGTCGGAATCGGACAGACCACCAGACGCCTGGATGCGGATCTGCTGCTCCTTGCCGGTGCCCTTGTCCTTGGCCGACACATTGACCAGACCGTTGGCGTCGATATCGAAGGTCACTTCGATCTGCGGCACCCCGCGACGTGCCGGCGGAATGCCGACAAGATCGAACTGGCCCAGGATCTTGTTGTCCTGCGCCATTTCACGCTCGCCCTGGAAGACCCGGATGGTCACGGCCTGCTGATTGTCTTCGGCAGTCGAGTAGACCTGGCTCTTCTTGGTGGGGATCGTCGTGTTGCGGTCGATCATCTTGGTCATGATACCGCCCAGCGTTTCGATACCCAGCGACAGCGGGGTTACGTCGAGCAGCAGCACGTCCTTGACGTCGCCCTGCAGCACGCCGGCCTGGATCGCCGCGCCCATGGCGACGACTTCGTCCGGGTTCACGCCGGTGTGGGGTTCCTTGCCGAAGAACTCCTTCACGACTTCGCGCACCTTGGGCATGCGGGTCATGCCGCCCACGAGCACGACTTCGTCGATCTCCTTGGCCGAAACGCCGGCGTCAGCGATCGCCTTGCGGCAAGGCTCAAGCGTGCGCTGGATCAGGTCGGCGACCATGCGCTCCAGGTCGGAACGCGTGACCGTCTCCACCAGGTGCAGCGGGGTGGTGCTGCCACCTTCCATGCGCGCGGTGATGAAGGGCAGGTTGATCTCGGTCGTCGCGGTGGAAGACAGTTCGATCTTGGCCTTTTCGGCAGCTTCCTTGAGGCGCTGAAGAGCGAGCTTGTCGGTCTTCAGGTCCATGTTCTCCTTGGCCTTGAACTTATCAGCCAGCCATTCGACCAGCTTGGAGTCAAAGTCCTCACCACCCAGGAACGTGTCGCCGTTGGTCGACTTCACCTCGAACACGCCGTCGCCGATCTCCAGGATCGAGACGTCGAAGGTGCCGCCGCCAAGATCGTAGACCGCGATGGTCTTGCCGTCCTGCTTGTCGAGGCCATAGGCCAGCGCTGCCGCAGTCGGCTCGTTGATGATGCGCAGCACTTCGAGGCCGGCAATCTGGCCTGCGTCCTTGGTCGCCTGGCGCTGTGCGTCGTTGAAGTACGCAGGCACGGTGATGACCGCTTGCGTCACGGTTTCGCCGAGGTACGATTCGGCGGTTTCCTTCATCTTCTGCAAGGTGAAGGCGGAAATCTGCGACGGGCTGTAGTCTTCACCGCCGGCCTTGACCCAAGCGTCGCCGTTCTTGCCCTTGACGATGTGGTACGGAACCAACTCGGTGTCCTTCTTGGTCACCGGATCGTCGAAGCGGCGACCGATCAGGCGCTTCACTGCGAAAATCGTGTTGTCGCCGTTGGTCACGGCCTGGCGCTTTGCGGGCTGCCCGATCAGGCGCTCACCATCCTTGGTGAAAGCGACGATCGAGGGCGTGGTGCGCGCGCCTTCGGAGTTTTCGATAACCTTGGGCTTGCCGCCGTCCATCACGGCGACGCAGCTGTTGGTGGTGCCGAGGTCAATACCGATTACTTTTGCCATTATCCCCAATTCCTCACGTCTTGGTTGACACCGCGCGGATCGCCCCCCTCGCACGAGGCAAGGCGGCTTGCGCGGCTCGATGACGTTCAAAGTCGTCGAAGCGGCATATAGGAGCGGTTTTTGTTGGAACAAGCCTGCACTGGTGGCATGAGCGCCGCCAATGACGTCTCCCCGTCGAACAAGGAATTTTCCGCCATGCACCCCGCTCGCAAACTGACCCTGGGAACTGCCCTGCTCGGTTGTTTCGCAATGGCGGTAATGCTGGCGGGCTGCGGCAAATCGCCAGAGCCTGCGGGCAGTGAGGCGGCGCCGGCGCCAGTCGAGACCAAGGCTTCCAACGGACCCGATGCCAAGCCGGGCATTAGCGCCAGCGGCGCGCGACTGGTTCTGCCCGTCATCCCCGGGCGTCCGGCCGCCGCCTATTTCACGGTGCGAAACGATGGCGGGGCAGAAGCAACTCTAGTCGGCGTCCACGTCGCCGATGCCGGCAGCACCCAGATGCACCGCACCCAAGGCGGCACGATGGCGCAAGTGGACAAGCTGGCGATCGCACCGGGCGGAGCCCTGGAATTCGCGCCAGGGGGCCTGCATGCCATGGTCTTCGATCCGGGCACCGAATTGAAGGCGGGCGGCACCAGCGAATTGACCCTTACTTTTTCCGACGGCGACAAGATTTCCATCCCGCTCTCGATCGAGGGAATGGGGCCGCAAGCGACGGGACCCGTGAACGTCCAGAAGGGAGCCGGTCACGACATGAGCGGTATGGAAGGCATGAGCGGACATGACATGACGGGAATGCAGCACTGATTGTGGCCTGCCCAACCGGCGGCGAACGAGCGCTGACCGAGGGGGAAGTTGCCCTGACGCGCTCGGTCTTCGGCGAGGCGATCGATTGCGAACTCGTTCGGGTGAAGCGCAAGCGCTGGTTTCCGTTTCAGCCGGCCAATACCGTCATGGCGCCTTGCGGGCACTTGCATTTCCACCCGCGCTCACCGCTCTATCACGACGATTTCGCGCAAAGCCACGCGACGTTGCGCGGGCTTTTCATTCACGAGATGACGCACATCTGGCAGACCCAGCAACGCGGGCGCTGGTATCTGCCGCTGATGCGCGATCCGCTATGCCGATACGACTACAGGCTGCGCGCCGGTTGGACGCTGGAGCGTTACGGGATCGAACAGCAGGCGGAAATCGTGCGACACGCCTTCCTGTTACGCGAAGGGTTCGTCGTTCCAGGCGCCGCACCGGCGGAGGCTTACCGCAAGATCCTGCCATTCACACCTGCCTGACAAGAACGTCTAAACGGCAAAGCCCCCGCCGCGAAGACATCGCGCCGGGGGCTTGTTCACCAAATCTATCAAAGGTTCTTGGGGATCGAGCGCCTTAGCAGTCGCGATCCCAGTAGCGGTTGCCACGCCGGTCGTAACGATAGCAGCCATCGTTTTTCTTGACTTGAGAGCCGGCCACCGCGCCAACCGCAGCGCCAACGGCTGCTCCGGTGCCGACATCGCCGCCTGCCAGCGCGCCGATCCCGGCGCCTGCAACGCCGCCAGCCAACGCACCTTCGCCGCCATAGTTGCTGGCACAGCCGGCTACGCCCAAGGCGCTTGCCGCAATCAGGGGTAGTAGGAATTTACGCATCGTCGCTCTCCGAAGTTCACTCTTATGCTGAGTGAACCATGAAGATCGTCGGTAGTTCCCGTTTTACCCCGCTGGTCTGCCCAACCGACTTGCCGGGCAGACCAAACAATCCGGCTACTCAGTCCGGCTTCTTGGCGACAGCGACCATCGCCGGGCGCAGCAGGCGATCCTTGATCATGTACCCTGCCTGCAGTTCCTGCACGATCGTGCCCGGCTCGGCATCGGCCGAGGGAATTTCGAGCATTGCCTGGTGCTGGTTGGGATCAAGCGGCAGCCCGGTAGAGGCGATGCGGGTGATGCCATGGCTGGCGAACACCTTGTCGATCTCACGCCCCGTGGCATCAAGCCCGGCGATCAGGTTCTTGAGCTTCTCGTCCTCGCGCAGTTCCGCCGGGATCACCGACAGCGCGCGGCTGAGGTTGTCGGCCACGGACAGGATATCGCGCGCAAAACCGGTGGCGGCATAAGCGCGGGTATCCGCAATGTCCTTTTCCAGGCGGCGGCGCACGTTCTGCGTCTCGGCCTTGGCGTACAGGACGTCCTGCTTGGCCGTGGCGAGATCTTCGCGCAGCTTGGCCAGTTCGGCGTCTTCGGAAGGAGCCTCGCTCTGATCTTCAGGAAGCACGTCTTCGATCTTCCCCTTGAAGTCCTCGGCAACGGTTTGTTCTTCGGGCGACTGTGTGGTGTCGTCGGTCATTTTTCTCGTCTTGTTCCAGCTATCCGATGAGCTTGCCCAGGCTCTGGGCAGTGAAGTCCACCATGGGGACCACGCGCGCATAATTCAACCGCGTTGGCCCGATAACCCCCACCACGCCGACGACCTTTCCTTCGCGATCGCGATAGGGCGAGGCGATGACGGAGGAGCCGGAAAGCGCGAACAGCCGGTTCTCCGATCCAATGAAGATCCGGGTCGCCTGCGCCTCGCGTGCGGTTTCGAGAAGTTCGGCGACCGACTGCTTGTTCTCCAGATCGTCGAGCAAGGACCGCACCCGCTCGAGGTCCGACAGCGCCGCTTCGTCCAGCAGGTTGGCCTGCCCGCGCACGATCAGCACTTGCCGCGCCGAGGCGTCCTGGCTCCACACCGCTAGTCCCCGCTCCACCAGATCGCGGCTCGCGGCATCGAGCGCGGAGCGGCCCGACGAGATTTCAGCGCGCATCGCTTTGGCCGCCTGCGCCAAAGTACGCCCGGCCAGATGCGAGGATATATAGTTCGACGCTTCCTCCAGCGCGCCGCGCGGCAGGATCGTCGGCAGTTCGAGCACGCGATTCTCAACCGCGCCGTCCTCGCCCACCAGCACCGCAAGCGCCCGCCCCGGACTGAGATGCACAAGTTGCAAGTGCATCAGGCGCGGCTCCCGGCGCGGCACCATGACCACGCCTGCGCCTGACGACAAGCTGGACAGCAGCGCGCTGGTCGCCTCCAGCGCCGCCTCGATCGGGCCGGGGGCCGAGATCCGCCGCTCGATCGCCATGCGCTCTTCCACGGTAGGCTCGGCGACTTGCATGATGCCATCCACGAACAACCGCAGCCCCGCCTCGGTCGGCAGGCGCCCGGCGCTGGTGTGCGGCGCGGCGAGCAGCCCCAGCACTTCCAGATCGGCCAGCACCGAGCGGATCGAGGCGGACGACAAGTTCACCCCGCCCGGCCCCGCCAGCGCCTTGGACCCCACCGGCGAGCCGGTTTCGAGATAGCCTTCGACCACCAGGCGAAAGATATCGCGGGCGCGGGACGTCAATTCGGTGATGGGGGTTTGGGACATGATGACTTGTTATCTAGACACTGGGCTTGCAGCCTCAAGCCTTATGAGCAAAGGGGGCCGCGTAATTCACGAGAAGGACCTCCCATGCGACCATCCGGCCGTGCACCCGACGAGATGCGCGTTATCGATATCCAGACCGGCTTCACCAAGCACGCCGAGGGTTCCGTCCTGATCTCGTTCGGGGATACCCGCGTGCTGGTGACTGCCAGCGTCGAGGAAAAGGTGCCGCCGTTCCTGCGCGGCAAGGGCGAAGGCTGGGTAACGGCGGAGTATTCGATGCTGCCGCGCGCCACGCATACCCGTGGCAACCGTGAGGCCGCCAAGGGCAAGCAGTCGGGCCGCACCCAGGAAATCCAGCGCCTGATCGGTCGTAGCTTGCGCGCCGTGGTCGACATGAAGAAGCTGGGCGAGCGCCAGATCGTGCTCGATTGCGACGTGATCCAGGCCGATGGCGGCACCCGCACGGCGTCGATCTCGGGCGCCTGGGTGGCCTTGCGCCTCGCGGTCGACAAGCTGATCGCCGACGGCAAGCTCAAGGAAGACCCGATCACCGCGCAAGTCGCTGCCGTTTCGTGCGGGATCAGCAACGGGACCGCCGTGCTCGACCTCGACTACATCGAAGACAGCAAGGCCGATGCCGATGCCAACTTCGTGCTGATCGAAGGCGGCCTGATCGCCGAGGCGCAAGCGACCGCCGAAGGCGCGCCTTACGATGAGGAAAACCTGCTGCGTCTGCTGCGCCTCGCGCGCATCGGTTGCGACGGCATCTTCGCGGCGCAAGCCAAGGCGGTCGGACGGTGAGCACTCGCCGCCTCTCCGGCAAGCGCCTGGTCATTGCCACGCACAATGCGGGCAAGCTGAAGGAGATCGCCGGGCTGCTCGCGCCTTACGGGATCGAGTGCTTGTCGGCTGGGCAGCTTGGCCTGCCCGAGCCGGAGGAGACCGGCACCACCTTCGTCGAAAACGCGCTGCTCAAGGCCCATGCCGCCGCTAAGGCCGCGCAGATTCCGGCGCTGGCGGACGACAGCGGCTTGTCGGTGACGGCGCTGGGCGGACGGCCCGGCGTCTACACCGCCGACTGGGCCGAGCGGCAGAATTTCGAGGGGCCTGCGGGCCGCGACTGGTACATGGCGATGGGCAAAGTCGAGGGGCTCTTGTGCGAACTCGGCCCCGATGCCGATCGCTCGTGCTGGTTCACCAGCGTCCTGGCGATTGCGTGGCCCGATGGCGACGAAGCCGTCTACGAAGGCCGGGCCACCGGCACTTTCGTCTGGCCGCCGCGCGGCACCGTGGGCTTCGGCTACGATCCCGCGTTCGTGCCCGATGGCTACGATCAGACGTACGCCGAATTGCCGTTCCAGCAGAAGCAAGCCATCAGCCACCGCGCCAACGCGCTGGCCAAGCTGGTCGCCGAACAGTTCGGCGAAGCGGGCGACGCCTGATCCCGCGAATACGACGTATCTCCCTCTCTTCGTCTGTGCGAACCCGAAGGGTGAAGCAATCCAGGGCGGCGCAAAGCAACCCTGGATTGCCGCGCAGCCTCCGGCTGCTCGCGATGACGAACGTTAGAGGTGAAGCTCGGCTCGGCCCGCGAATAATCCGCGCGCCATTGCCGACCGAACGGTGCTATTGAACGGCGATGGCCCGCGCTTTGTATATCCATTGGCCCTTCTGCCTCGCCAAGTGCCCGTATTGCGACTTCAACAGCCATGTCCGCGATCGCGTGGACGTGGCCGCGTGGCAGGACGGTTTGCTGGCGGACATGCGCCACGAACATGCGGTGGCGGGTGGCGAGCCGTTGCATTCGATCTTCTTTGGCGGCGGCACTCCATCGCTGATGCCGCCCGCACTGGTGGCGCGGCTGCTGGACGAGGCGCAACGGCTTTGGGGTTTTGCCCAGGGGATCGAAATCACGCTGGAGGGCAATCCCTCCTCGGTCGAGGCCGCTAACTATGCGGCGCTGGCGCAAGTCGGGGTCAACCGGGTGTCGCTGGGGCTGCAGGCGCTGGACAATGCGACGCTGCGGTTCCTGGGCCGGTTGCATGATGCCAGCGAAGGGCTTGCCGCGCTGGACGTGGCGCAGCGGCATTTCAAACGCGTCAGCTTCGATCTGATCTACGCTCGTCCCGGCCAGAGCCTGGAAAGTTGGGATGCAGAACTGGCCCGCGCGCTGTCGTTCGGCACCGGGCACCTCTCGCTCTACCAACTGACCATCGAGCCGGGCACGCGGTTCGAGACCATGGTGCGAAAGGGCGATTTCACGCCGCTGGACGAAGACGCCTGCGCCGATATGTTCGCGCTGACCCGCCAACGCACCGCCGCTGCTGGCCTGCCTGCCTACGAGATCAGCAATCACGCGCGCATCGGCGAAGAGAGCCGCCACAACCTGACCTATTGGCGATACCAGGACTATTGCGGCATCGGCCCCGGCGCGCATGGTCGGCGTGGCGGGGTGGCGACGGTGCGGCATCGCAAGCCGGAGAACTGGCTCACCGCGATGGACGAGCATGGCCACGGCATTGCCGAAACCCGCGATTTGCGCCGCCATGAACAAGCCTCAGAAGCCATGCTGATGGGCCTGCGCCTGGCCGAAGGCGTTGATCTGAAGGAACTGGCGACGCGGTTCGGCCTGGCGCCGGACGACTTGTGCGTTCCCGCCAAGGCCGAATTCTATGCCAGGCAAGGCCTGATCGTTCGCGAAGGCGCGCGCATCTGCGTGACCGAAGCGGGCATGGCGCTGCTCGATGGGCTACTTGGCGAACTGGTGCCGTCGGCTTTGGTCGAGGGCTGAATGAGCGGCGCACCGGCGGCAACCAAGGCGGACCTGATGGAAGCCTGGGGTGACCACCTTTCGCTCGGGCGTCGGCGCAGCCCGCATACGGTGCGGGCTTATCTCGCCACGGCAGCCCGGTTGATCGATGCGACCCAAGCCCACGATTGGCACGCCCTCGCCCGGCTCGATGCCACGGCCTTGCGCCAGCACCTCGCGGAACGGCGGCAGGAAGACGGCATCGGCAACGTCTCTGCAGCGCGCGAGCTTTCAGCGCTCAAGGGCTTCCTCGCCTTTGCGCGAACGAAGGCCGGTCTTCCCGACGCCGCCGCACCGCGCCTGCGCGGCCCGCGTGTGAAGAAGGGCCTGCCGCGCCCAGTCACGCCCGACGAGGCGGTCAATCTGGCCGCCGGGGTTGAGGAAGACGCCGCGCAGCCGTGGATCGGCGCGCGCGACCGGGCGGTGCTGCTACTGATCTATGGCGCGGGGTTACGCATCGCCGAGGCTTTGTCGCTCACCGGCGCGATGGCGCCGCTGGGCGAAACGCTGGTGGTTACCGGCAAGGGCGGCAAGCAGCGCATGGTGCCGCTGATCCCGGTCGTGCGCGCCGCCGTGGACGATTACCTCGCCAAGTGCCCATGGCCACTAGAGCGCGGCAAGGCTTTATTCCGAGGAGCAAAGGGCGGCACGCTGTCACAAGGCATGGTGCAAAAGGCGATGGCGCGCGCCCGTATCGCGCTGGGTCTGCCGGCCACCGCGACCCCGCACGCGCTGCGCCATAGCTTCGCCACCCACCTGTTGGGCGCAGGGGCGGATTTGCGATCGCTGCAGGAACTGCTGGGCCATGCCTCGCTGGGATCGACGCAGATTTACACGCGGGTCGATGCCGCGACCTTGCTCGACGTCTACCGCGATGCCCATCCGCGGGAACGAGGCTAACGTCAGCCTTCCTCGCGCGGCTTCCAGCGCGAGACGCGCCAGGCGTACCAGATCACCGTCACCACCACGCCGACAACGACGGTCCAACCCATCCACTTTTCGGCATCCTGCAAAGTCTGGCCCAGCCAACGGCCTCCCCAGATCAGCAGGTAGTTCCAGATCGCCGCGCCAGCCGCAGTGAAGGCCAGGAACTTCCCATGTTTCATGTGGGCAAGGCCAGCGGGGATCGAGATAATCGAGCGCCCCATCGGCATGAAGCGCAGGAAAAACACCACCCAATGGCCGTGCTTGCGCAGGAACCGTCCGGCGTTGTCCACATCTTGCCAATCCACCGTCAGCCACCGGCCCCACCGCTCGATGAATGGACGCAAGCGCTCGTAGCCGAGCCGGTCCGCGACAAGGAACAGCACGTAGTTGCCGATCGTCGTGCCCAGCGTGCCCCAGCCCAGCAGCGGCCAGAAGTGCATGTCACCCCGCGCCACCGCGATACCGCCCAGACCCATGATAAGCTCGGACGGGATCGGCGGAATGATGTTCTCCAGCGCCATGAGGAACACGATGCCCCCATAGCCACCTTGGCGGATGACTTCGTAAATCCAGTCCGTCATGATGAGGGGATCGCTGGTTCAGGAAGACTACAGCCAGTTACCCCCACCTCGTCATTACGAGCGTAGCGAAGTAATCCAGGGTAGTTCAGGCCGCCCTGGATTGCCGCGCGACCTTCGGTCGTTCGCAATGACGTAAGGGGGGCGAGCAAACGCGCGGAACTGCCCGCCACACACCCGCCCGCAATCACATCGCGTGGTGGCGTCGCTCGATCGCGTCCCAGATCAGCGCGCTGGTGTCGGTGCCGTTGAAGCGGTCGATCGCGACGATGCCGGTGGGCGAAGTTACATTGATTTCCGTCAGCCATTTTCCGCCAATCACATCGATACCGACGAAAACCAGCCCTCTCGCTTTGAGTTCCCCCCCCAGCGCCGCGCAGATTTCCTCTTCCGCCGAAGTGAGCCCGCAGGCTTCGGCGGAACCGCCGACCGCCAGGTTGGAGCGGAACTCGCCCTCGCCCGGCTTGCGGTTGATGGCGCCGGCGAATTCGCCGTCCACCAGGACGATGCGCTTGTCGCCTTCCGAAACGTCGGGAAGGAAGGGCTGGACCATAAACGGTTCGACCCAGGCGCTCTGGAACATCTCGACCAGCGCGCCCAGGTTGCTGCCGTCGGCGGGCACGCGGAATACCGCCTTGCCGCCATTGCCGTGCAGCGGCTTGACCACCAGGTCGCCAGGATGGCCTGCGTCCAGCATCTGTTGCTGAAAGCGCTTCACGTCCTCGATCCGGCGGGCAATGAAGGTAGGCGGCATGAACCGCGCATAATCGAGCACGAAGACCTTTTCGGGCGCGTTGCGGACCGACGCCGGGTCGTTCACCACCAGCGTTTGCCCCGCCAGCCGCTCCAGCAAATGGGTGGCGGTGATGTAGCCCAGATCGAACGGCGGGTCTTGGCGCATCAGCACCACGTCCACGTCGGCCACCAGGTCGATCAGTCGATATTCGCCGCGCGTGAAGTGCGCACCCTCGACGCGCTGCACCGTGATCGGCGCGCCCCAGCAGGTCAGCCGCCCGCCGGCGCCGGACGCGGTATCGTAGGCCAGCGTCCGCACGTCATAATGGAACAGCGTATGCCCGCGCGCCTGAGCCGCCAGCATCAGCGCGAAGCTCGAATCCCCGCCGATCTTGATCGTTTCAAGCGGGTCCATCTGGACGGCGACGCGCAGGGTCATGAGATGCCTTTCGGGTGAGTCTGTGGGCGGGAACTAGCGGCAAAGCCGCCCAAAGCCTACCCCGCAGCTTATGCGTCCGGCTGCCAGGCGTTGACGATGCGCCTGGGCCAGCGGCCCGGCGTCATCAACAGCACGTCTATCCGCACGTCGTCGCCCGCCTTTGCATACCGCGCCGCCAAAGCCACAGCGGCATCGGCCACGCGGCGCAGGCGGTAGGCGTCGATCGCGGTATCGAGGCCCTTGGAGGTGCGTCGCCATTTCACCTCGACGAAACACAGCGTGCGGCCCTTGCGGGCGATCAGATCGATCTCGCCGCGCTGCGTCTTCACCCGCCGATCGAGGACACGCCAACCGGTAAGCCACAAGTACCACGCCGCCGCCCTCTCGCCGCGCCGACCTTCGCGCTCTGCTTTCAGGCGCGGGTCTTTCAGGCGCGGGGCGGTCACTTCAGTTCCATCGCCCGCGCATACAGCCCCTTGCGATCGAGGCCCGTCGCCTTCGCGACGGCGGCGGCGGCCTGCGAGGGTTTGACGTAAGCCAACTCCGCAAGCAGCAGCGCATCGACGTCGATCTCGCCCACGGCCTCGTCACCGGGCGGCGCGATCAGCAAAACGATCTCCCCCTTGGGCGGATGCGCTTCGTAGTGAGCGGCAAGCTCCTGCGGCGATCCCGTGCGGCATTCCTCGAAGCGCTTGGTCAACTCGCGCGCCACCGCCACTTCGCGTCCCGGCAGTACCGAGGCGATCGCCGCCAGCGACGCATCGAGGCGCGGCGCCGTCTCGTAGAACACCAGCGTCGCTGGCACGCTTGCCAGTTCGGCCAGCACATCTTCGCGCGCTTTGGTCTTGTTGGGCAGAAATCCGGCAAACAGGAATCGGTCATTAGGCAGGCCGGACAGCGTCATCGCCACCACTGCCGCGTTCGGCCCAGGCAGGCTGGTGACGGCAATGCCTTGCTCGCGCGCGGTGCGGACCAGGCGATAGCCGGGGTCCGAGATCAACGGCGTCCCGGCATCGCTGACCAGCGCCACCGGCTCGGCCTGCATCAGTGCCAGCAACCGGTCCCGCGCCGCTTCGTCGGAGTGGTCGTCATAGCGGATCAGGCGCTGCTTGATGCCCAGGTGGTGCAGCAGTTTCCCGGTCACGCGCGTGTCTTCGCATGCGACCGCTGCCACGCCTCGCAACGTTTCGACCGCTCGGATCGTTATGTCGCCCAGGTTGCCAATGGGGGTTGCGACTATGTACAGGCCCGGTGAAAGAGATTTTTCCATCCAGAAGACTCATGGCCAAGACCCAGGGGAGCGGCAAGTAATGTTCGACGTTCACGCGATTACGCGGAAGAATCGGCGCAATTTCCTCGCCGCAGCGGCGATGGCGCTGCTCGCTGGCTGCGCGGTAGTGCCAAAGGCGCCAACCGCAGCCCCCCCTCCCCCGCCACGGCCGAAGCCTGCCGACAGCGCGATTCCCGTCGATAAGGAGCGCCACCGGATCGCCTTGTTGGTGCCGCTCAGCGGCAGCAACGCCGGGGTCGGTCAATCCATCGCCAATGCCGCCAACATGGCCTTGATGGATACCGCAGCCAAGGATCTGCGGCTGACCACGTATGATACCTCCACCGATGCTGCCGACGCCGCGCGGCGGGCGATCGCGGACGGCAACACCCTGATCCTGGGCCCGCTGCTGGCAGACGACGTGCCTGCCGTGTCGGCAGTCGCCAAGGGCGCCAAGGTGCCGGTCATCTCGTTCTCGAACGACCAGGCGGCGGCGAGCCGGGATGTCTTCATCATGGGCAACCTGCCTGGCGAATCCGTTTCCCGCACCGTCGCTTATGCCCGCACCCGAGGGATAACGACCTTTGCCGCCCTGGTCCCACGCGGTGACTACGGCCAGCGCACCAGCAGTGCCTTGCTGGCGGCCGTGCGCGATGCCGGTGGCTCGGTGGTGGCGATGGAACCCTACGATCGCTCGGCCGTCTCGCTGAAGGCGGCGGTCGCGAAGATCAAGGCCAAGGATGGCTACGGCGCGCTACTGATCGCGGACGGCGGCAGCTTGTCGGCACGCGCGGCCACCCAGTTCCGCACCGGGGGCTCGCGCCCTGCGGTGCGCCTGCTCGGCACCGAATTGTGGAGCGGCGAGCGGGAATTGACGACGACTCCGGCGCTCAAGGGCGCCTGGTTCGCAACCGTTTCGGACAATCGCTTTGCGCAGTTTTCCAAGAGCTATCGCAACCGATTTGGCGCGGCGCCCTTCCGCATTGCCACGCTGGGCTACGACGCCGTGCTGCTGACGTTGCGGGTCGCGCGCGATTGGAAGCCGGGCAAGGCGTTCCCCGCCGCCCAGATCGTCGATTCCAGTGGGTTCCTCGGCCTTGACGGCCCGTTCCGCTTCGGACGCGACGGCCTTGTCGAACGCTCGCTGGAAGTGCGCGAAGTGGAGACCGGCGCCGTCACGGTCGTCAGCGCTGCCCCGGCGAAATTCGAGGACTAAGGCACCTATGACCCCAAAAGGAACGAAAAAAGAACATTAGCCTGCGGATAAGCCGATGTTGACGCTTGATCGCTGAATCCGTGGCATCCATAGTCGCAGCCATGGCCGACGATCTTTTCGACAAGCTCCCCACCGCTGCCGGTGAAACCTACGATGGTTCCGCAATCGAAGTGCTGGAAGGGCTGGAGCCCGTCCGGCGCCGCCCCGGCATGTACATCGGCGGCACCGACGAGCGCGCGCTGCATCACCTCGCCGCCGAAGTGCTCGACAATGCGATGGACGAGGCGGTCGCCGGCCACGCCAACCGCATCGAAGTCTTGTTGGAGGTCGAGGAGGGCACTGCCGGGCGGATCACCATCACCGACAACGGGCGCGGCATCCCGGTGGACGAGCATCCCAAGTTCCCCGGCAAGTCGGCCCTCGAAGTGATCCTGTCCACGCTCCACTCGGGCGGCAAGTTTTCGGGCAAGGCCTATGCGACTTCGGGCGGCCTGCACGGCGTCGGCATTTCGGTGGTCAACGCGCTGTCGATCAAGACCCGCGTCGAAGTGGCGCGCAACAAGGAATTGTACGCGCAGGAATTTTCGCGTGGGCAGACGCTCGGGCCGATCCAGCGCGTAGGAGCAGCGCCCAACCGGCGCGGCACTTCCGTCACCTTCACCCCCGACATCGAGATTTTCGGCGACCAGAAGTTCAAGCCGGCGCGCCTGTTCAAGCTGGTGCGATCGAAGGCGTATTTGTTCGCAGGCGTGGAAATCCGCTGGAAGTGCGCGCCCTCGCTCGCCAGCGACGATGTGCCCGCCGAAGCGACGTTCCAGTTTCCCGGCGGCCTGGCCGATCACCTGGCTGAGCAAGTCGGGACGCGCGAATGCGTCACCACCCAGCCCTTTGCCGGCAGCCAGGATTTCCCGCGCGGCGATGACGGATCTGAGCAAGGTCGCGTCGAATGGGCGATTGCCTGGCCGTTGTACTCGGACGGGTCGTATTCGTGGTATTGCAACACCATCCCGACGCCCGATGGCGGCACCCATGAACAAGGCCTGCGCGCGGCCTTGACCAAGGGCATTCGCGCCTTTGCCGACTTGGTCGGGCAAGGCAAGAAAGCCAAGGACATCACCCCGGACGACGTGGTGACGGGCAGCGAGGTCATGCTGTCGGTCTTCGTGCGCGATCCGCAGTTCCAGAGCCAGACCAAGGACCGCCTCACCAGCCCTGACGCCGCGCGCCTGGTGGAAGCGGCGGTGCGCGATCACTTCGACCACTTCCTCAGCGACAATCTCGATCGCGGCAAAGCGCTGCTCGGATCGATCGTCGAGCGGATGGACGACCGCCTGCGCCGCAAGGCCGAGCGCGAGGTCAAGCGTAAGACCGCCACCAACGCGCGAAAGCTGCGGCTACCCGGCAAGCTGACCGATTGCTCGGGCGAAGGCAGCGGCGAGACCGAATTGTTCATCGTCGAAGGCGACAGCGCCGGCGGCTCGGCCAAACAGGCGCGCAACCGCAAGACCCAGGCGATCCTGCCGATCCGGGGCAAGATCCTCAACGTCGCCAGCGCCACTGCCGACAAGATCCGCGCCAACCAGGAAATCGCGGACCTTGGCCTGGCGCTCGGCTGCGGCACGCGCAAAGACTGCAACGCCGACAACTTGCGCTATGATCGCGTGGTCATCATGACCGACGCCGATGTCGACGGCGCCCACATCGCCACGTTGCTGATGACGTTCTTCTTCCAGGAAATGCCCGACATCGTGCGGCGCGGCCACCTCTACCTGGCGCAGCCGCCGCTCTATCGCCTGACCTCGGGCGCGACTTCCGCCTATGCGCGTGACGACGAGCACCGCGCCCGGTTGGAAGCGACGACGTTCAAGGGTAAGAAGGTCGAAGTTGGCCGCTTCAAGGGCCTGGGCGAAATGAACCCGCAGCAATTGCGCGAAACCACGATGAGCCCGGATTCCCGCTCGCTCATCCGCATCACGTTACCGCAAGACAACGAAGCGCGCTTCGCGGTCAAGGAACTCGTCGATCGCCTGATGGGCCGCAACCCCGAGCACCGCTTCCAGTTCATCCAGAACCGCGCCGGCGAAGTCGATCCGGAACTGATCGACGCTTAAGAAGCGAGGAGAGCTGGCGAGCTAACGATCGTTAGCTCTGCCAGAGCGCCTTTCTTTGTGGTACGATCGGATCACGCAAGCGGAGACGGTCAATGAAGCGCGTCGTGCTCATGTTAACCCTTAGTGCCATTGCGACGAGCGCTAATGCCGCCCCTCAACCACCGTCTCTCCATCGGGAACCGGCGAAGGAATGCCAGCCGGTCGTCACCCCGGCGGCTGCGAAAAAGGGTAACGGCGCGACGCAAAAGGGGACTTCGGATAAGCCCTTGGTGCTTAGCGCCGTCGATCATCGCGTGGATAAATGCCAAGTCCTGCGGATTGCCGGAACCGGGCGGTTGATCGCACCGCCGCCGTTCGTCGATGGACCCGCTGCAAGATTGCCCGTACGCTCCGAGTGACTGGCAATCTTGCAGTAGTTTGTCGATGTAGCCGACCCCGTCTTAGAGCGTTTTCGAAGCAGGTGGAATCACCTCCTGACTCGGAAAACGCGGCGAAACAAAAGGCTAGAGCAACCGAGCCGATGCAATCGGATCGGAACTTGCTCTAGAAGGCGTAGCGCGCCGATGCCGAAATCGTGCGGCCGTTCGCTGCCCGTCCCCAGCCGACGCCGTTGCCGGGAACGCTCGTCTGGCTGATCTCGATGATCGCCACCTTGTCGAACACGTTGTTGACGTTGACCATGAATTCCAGCCGCTCGACCGGGCGATACTGGACGAACGGGTTGACCAGAACATAGCCGGGGATCTTGAGGGCATTGATATCCTGCGCAAAGCTGCTGGTGTTGCCCACGACATAGGCGCCCACCGTCATCCGCCCGCTCTCATATTGCGTTGTTGCCTGATAAATGAGCTTTGGCTGGCGGCGCGGCACCATCCCGGCGACGGCCTTGTTAAGCCGGTCGCTGACGATTTCGGCGTCGGTATAGGTGAGGCCGCCGGTGATGCTGACGGGTCCGCGTTGGATGCCTGCTTCGACTTCGGCACCATGAGCGCGATAACGGCGATCGGTCGTGATGGCACCGGCCTGGACGTTGGTGTCTTCGGTCTTGGCGATGAAGCCGGTGATGTTGAAGGTCAGCCCCGGTCGGCGAAACTTCAGGCCGGCTTCGGCTTGCCTGACGACGTCCGCACCATCCGCCGAATCGGGCATGCTGCCGTCGGTGACGCTGACCTTTGACGAGAACAGGACTTTGTCGGCGTTCGCTCTTGCGCCCCGGCTGTAACGTGCGAACACGGCGAGCGGCTCTGAGATGCGGAAATTGATGCCCGTCGAATAACTCAGGTAATGATAATCGTAATTCACCGGCGCAGGGCGCGTCAGGGGTATGATGTTGGTCTTTGACTCGGCAACCGAGATCACCCCGTCGCCGTTAAAGTCATACGACGTTGTCCCGACGCGTCCGCCGCCCAGGTCGTACCCGAACAACTGGCCGCGAACCTTGCCGATGTCGTAGCGGATGCTCCCCCCTATGGAGATCTTGCCGATGTGGTAGTTGATCGAGCCATAAGGGGCCGTTACGTCATATTGCACGTCGTAGGTGCGCCGAAAAAAGCCCGTGCTGCCCGACCGCGTGAAGCCCAGAAAACCGTCCTGGCTCTGCAGCACGCCGGCCGCATTGGTATAGTTTATCAACGCGGAATTGCCGCCGCCGTGCAGATCTTGCGTGATGTTGGAATAGAGCCAGTCCGATGTGAGGTCCTGCAACGACTTGTACACGCCCCCGGTCAACGTGAACTTGCCCCGGCCGAGATCGAAAACGCGGGTTGCCCGGATGTCGCTGGTAAAGTTGTCGAGCGACCGGACGTCGATCTTGGACAGCGATGTTGCCGCGATCAGGCCGTTACCGTTTATGTTGTCCGCAGGCGTGATGACCTGGCCCGCATTGGGGCCGTTGGCATACGTGAGCGTGCCGGTGCCCGCCCCCAGCGACGCGGGTAGCCCGTTGCCCGGGTAGATGTTCGCGACAAGGTCGCGGATCGTGGTGCCCGAAATCTTCGAGTACCGCGCCTTCGCCGTGACGGTCCAGTCGGAGATATCGAACTGCGATTCAAGTCCGACGGCCTTCACGCGTCCACTCAGCCCCTGGCTCATCGGCACACTGATCGGCTGGTTTTTGCCGTCGAGCGTCGGGAAGCTAGTGATGTAACGCGACTGTACGGAGTCCCGGCGAATGTCGAAATTCGTAAAGCTCGAGAAGGTCGGGTTGGCGTCGGTGCCCGTGATCCGGATTGGCCCGGGCAGATAGGCCGGTGCCCGGTCGTCGAGATATTTGCCCGATAGGCGAATATAGCCGGCGTCGAACTCCTTGGTGATATTGAACTTCAGTTGGCCGCCCTGATACGCGTTGAAGCCAACGTCGCGCTGCCCTTCGCCCGAGCGATAAAAGCCGCCGAGGTGAAAACGCAGCGTGTCGCTGATCCTGCCACCATAGTCGAAGTCGAGCCGCTTGGTGTCATAGTCGACGCCTGTGGTCAGTTCGATGGCCCCGCCCTCGACTTCGCCGGTCTTCGAAATCAGGTTGATCACCCCGCCAGGTGAGTTCGACGCAAACGTCGATGCCGAACCGCCCCGGATCGCCTCGACCGCTGAGAGGTTGGAATCGGCCCGAATGAAAATGTCCGACGCCACGTTGAAGAAGTCGCCGAACTCGAGGACGGGCAAGCCGTCTTCCTGGATTTGCATGAATTTGGAACCACCCGACGCGAGTGGCAGGCCCCGGATCGTGTAGCTGCCATTAGCCTCACCGGTTGAGGACTCAGTCCTGATCCCAGGGATGCTGCGAAGGATTTCGGCGAGTGAGCGCGCGCCGATTTTCTGGATATCGTCTGCCTGCAGCGAACTTGTCGAGGTCGCGCTATCGAGGCGATCGCGCCCTTTGGCGACGCCGGTTGAGAATACGGCTTCGGCAGGTGGTTGCTTGGCCGATACTTTGGTCGCTTCGCCGGTCGTGATGGCGCCTTGCGCAACCGAGGCTTTCTTGGCCATGGCGGCCGCTGGAGCGATAGCGCATGTCGTCATCGTCAGTAGCAGACAGTATTTTTTCAGCACGTTGGCGCCTCTCCTTAATTTTATTGTAATTGTAGGAGACGCATCAGCGTGCCTGCCGGCATTGCACAAAAAACTGTGCTTCGAACGCGCAGTATCAGTGCCGACTGAGCCGATCGCAGGGCCGCTCTTACTGGCGAAGTTGGAGGCTCAGAGGCACCAACCCGCAGGCCCGTTTCCCGGTCTCTTAAAGTTCTGGAGATTGGATTGGCCGATGTTCCCGGTCCGAGAGCTGGATGCGGGCAGATCGGCGTAGAACCAGCCAGCGGCCGCAGCGAGGCTGCTGCGGCGTGTGGCCCGGTTTGTTTGTTAGGGGATCATGCTCATCGGCGCCATTCTGGTCGGTGGGGCGCGAACATCAGTTCAATTCTCGTAGAGGGGGCAGCAATTACCGATTGCTTTCGCGCGGCCTCGATCTCTACCGTTTGAGAGAAACGCGCGCCCCGCCGAAAACGCGGCTCCCCCTCTCAAATGATCAGGATGCGATGAGGCCGACAACGATCGCAACGATCACGATGATCACCCCGGTTCCCCAGGTCGCTGCCTTGATGAAAGCCTCATACGTGGCGGTGGCCGCTTTTACGTCGTTACCCGAAGCCATTTCGTCGATCCCCTAATCCATGTGCGTTATGATGGCACAGTCTAGCGAGCGGACCGCCCCGGCTCAAGCGGCAAGCTGGCGCAAGCCAAAGCATCACATCCGGCCAAAGCATCATATCCGGGTTGCATCCTCATCCCGGACGCGCGATTGCGGCAACGCTTAATCCGCTATTTACCCAATGCCGCTAGATCGGCGTTTCAAGTGTTCCGGAGGCAGGTGCAGCGGCGTAATCATGGCGGACCTCGATCATCGCCTTCTGATGCTCATCGACGATGAGCCTGCACAAAGCCGCCTCATCAGCGCACTCGCTTCCCGAGAGGGATGGCGCACGGTTGTCGTGCGCGATGCGGAAACCGCCATCGCCACGCTCGGCACCCGCCAGGGCATGCAGCTTTCGGCCATCATCCTGGACCAGTGGGTGCCCGGAGACGACGCCTGCACGCTGATCGCAGAGCTGAAATCGCGCCGCCCGGCGCTGCCGATCCTGATGCTCACCGCCAGCACCTCACCGCTTCTGGCGGTGGAGGCCATGCGCGCGGGCGCAACCGACTACCTCGTCAAGCCTGTCGCCCCCGACCGGTTGATGCACGCCTTGCGCAGCGCCACCACCCGCGAAGCCCCGCGCGACGAACTGGCGCCGCTGACGGAAAAGATGCCGTCGAACCCAGATTTCGAGTCGATGATCGGCGCCTCGCCCAACTTTCGCAAGGCACTGGCCGTCGCCGCCAAGGCAGCGCGCGGCCATGGCCCGGTGCTGATCGAAGGCGAGAGCGGATCGGGTAAGGAACTGCTGATCCGGGCGATGCACGCCGCCTCGCCGCGCGCCAAACTGCCGCTGCGCATGGTCAGCGTCGCGGGAATCCCGGCCAACTCGCTCGAATCGCTGTTGTTCGGGCACGAGAAAGGCGCGTTTCCGGGCGCTTTCGACCGGCAGGTCGGCGCGCTCCAGCATTGCGATGGCGCGACTATCGCTCTCGATGAGGTCGATCGACTGCCGGAAAGCGTACAGACCCGGTTGCTGGAATCGATCCGCCGGTCCGATGTGCGCCCGATCGGCGCGCGCCATTCGTTCCGCATCGACGTTCGCGTAATCGCGGCAAGCAACATCCCGCTGCAGGACTTGGTCGCACAAGGGCTGTTCCTGCCCGAACTGGCCGAGGTGCTCAGCGCCACCCGCATCGTGCTGCCCGCGCTGCGCGACCGCACCGGCGATATTCCCGGCCTGACCCGCTATTTCCTCGCCCGGATCGGCGAACAGCCGGGTTTGCGCAAACTGGGCATTACCGACGGCGCGCTATCCTTGTTGTCGGCCTACGATTGGCCCGGCAACGTGCGGCAGTTGCAGGCCGTGCTGTTCCGTGCGGCGGTGTTCTGCGATGGCGACGCGCTGACTTCGGAAGACTTTCCACAGCTTCTCAACATCCTGGGCACAGGTTCATCCACAGTCGCCGGCAACCCGATGCAGGAAAGCTCGGGCGTGATGCTTTACACCCCCGATGGCAATCTGCGCCCGCTGGAAGAGATCGAGGCGGACGTCATCCGGCTCGCTATCGGCCTCTATCGTGGACGCATGACCGAAGTGGCGCGCCGGCTCGGCATTGGCCGCTCTACCTTGTACCGCAAGTTGAGCGAACTCGGGATCGACAACGCCGCTTGAAGGCTCAGCCTTCCGCAAGCTGCGAGAAGTCGGTCAGCGCCGCATCGCGCAAACCCCGCCATACCCGCGCAGCCTGAACGGTTTCGCGCACGTCGTGGACGCGCAGGATATGGGCGCCGGCGTCCATGGCCCGCAAGGCCAGCGTGAGCGAGCCGCCCAGCCGCTCGTGCGGCGGTGCCTCGTTGGAAAGCGCACCGATCATCCGCTTGCGGCTCGCCCCCACCAACAACGGCTGGCCCAGCGCGTGGAACAGTTCCAGCGCATTCATCAACGCGAGGTTCTGGGCAATCGTCTTGCCAAAGCCGACGCCGGGATCGAGCACGATGTTATGGGGCGCGATGCCTGCCGCCAGCGCCACGTCGCGCTGCGCCGCCAGCCAATCGAACACGTCGAGAGCGATGTCGGCATAGTCGCCGTCCGCGTGGAGGTCGTCCGCATTGCCAGGCGCATGCATCAGCACCACCGGCGCGCCAGAGGCCGCCGCAAATTCCAGGCTGCGCGGGTCATAGCGGAGCGCCGAAACATCGTTGATGATGTGCGCGCCCGCTGCAAGCCCCGCCTCCATCACCGCCGGCCGGCGCGTGTCCAGGCTGATCGCGACCCCAATCGCAGCTAGGCGCTCTACCATCGGCACCACGCGCTTCAGTTCATCGCTTTCCGACACTGCCGCAGCGCCGGGCCGCGTGGACTCGCCGCCCACGTCGATGATCGCCGCGCCCGCTTCGAGCATGGCGGCGGCGTGGTCTTGCGCGATCTGGGCGTTGTCGAGGAACCGCCCGCCGTCCGAGAAGCTGTCGGGCGTCATGTTGAGGATGCCCATGACTTGCGGCTGATCCAACCGCACCGTGCGCGCACCACATTGTAGGGGGGCATGAACCTTGCGCAAATTCGCCCACTGCGCCTCTGCCGCCGCGCCAAGCTCAGCCGGCAACGCGCCGAGCGCTCGCGCCATGTCTGCGGACCCAACGCGCTCGCGCGAAATGATCCGCGTGCCCTCGCGCACGATCAGCGCGAACCGGCTCGCCCAGACCATCGAGCCGCCCAACCGCACGGCCTCGCCCTCCTCGCTCTGCGGACTGAGCGCGAGGGCGATCGGGCGGATATAGATATTGCGAGTCATGTCAAAAATACGATCCGAAGAGCACCCGCAATCACGGCTCCGTCGCGAGCAAATACAGTTGGCGGATCGCGTCGAGCGGCTTGACCTGGCCTTCGTGTTCCAGGTGCCAGAAGGTCCACCCGTTGCACGAAGGTGCGCCTTGCAAGTCCTTGCCGACGCCATGGATCGAGCCGATCACTGCATCGGAGACGAGCGACCCGTCCGCGCGGACGGTCGCGCGCAGGCGGCCTTTCTTGTCGCTCAACACCGTGCCCGGCGCGATCCAGCCGGTCTCCACCAGCGTGCCGAATGCCACCTTGGGGGCGGTGCGCTTTGACTGCATCGTCTTGAGCGCACTTTCGTCGAGCGGCAGCGCCATCTCGATACGTTCGAGCGCGGCTTCGCGGTAGTCGCTCTCGCGCTCGCAGCCGATCCATTCGCGGCCCAGGCGCTTGGCGACGGCGCCGGTGGTGCCGGTGCCGAAGAACGGATCGAGCACCACGTCACCCGCGTTGGTAGTCGCCAGCATCACTCGGTACAGCAGCGCCTCGGGCTTTTGCGTGGGGTGAACCTTGCGCCCCTCTTTCTTGAGACGCTCCGGCCCGTTGCAGATCGGCAGCACCCAGTCCGAGCGCATCTGCAACTCGTCGTTGAGCGTCTTCATCGCGCGGTAGTTGAACGTGTACTTCGAGCGCTCGCCCATCGACGCCCAGATCAGCGTTTCGTGCGCGTTGGTGAAGCGGGTGCCCTTGAAGTTCGGCATCGGGTTGGCCTTGCGCCAGACGATGTCGTTCAAGATCCAGAACCCCATGTCCTGCATGATCGCGCCCAGGCGGAAGATGTTGTGGTACGATCCGATGACCCAGATAGAGCCTTCCGGCTTCAGGATGCGGCGCGCTTCGGCCAACCATTCGCGGGTGAACTGATCGTACGTGGCGAAGCTGGCGAACTTGTCCCAGTCGTTCGTCACGGCATCCACATGGCTGCCGTCTGGCCGCGCCAGATCGCCGCCGAGTTGCAAGTTATACGGCGGATCGGCGAACACCATATCGATCGAGGCATCGGGAATAGTCCGCATCGCCTCGATGCAGTCGCCTGTCAGGATGCGGCCCAGCGGCAGCAGCTCCTTAGGGGTTGGAGCCGGTGCTTTGGCCCGAATCCGTTCTTTGACCAACATTTGCCCCATGACCGCTCCCGCTTTCGAATACCTGTGGAAAGCGGGCAAAATGAGTCATTGGGGACTCGCCGTCAAGCCGCGACTCGTTGGGAATCCTGGATTTTGGCAGCTCGGTAGAGCGGAACAAAACGAATCCGGCACCAGATGTGGAGTCTCGACGGACAGGCGAGACTCAAGATGTGGTAGCGTTGGCCGCCCCCAAATTTATTCTCAGAGCAACATTTCCAACTGCGCGACCGGCGAAAAGCTGCGGCGGTGGTGCAAGGTCGGGCCATGCAATCGCAGCGCCGCCAGATGCTCGGCAGTGCCGTAGCCGGCGTTCCGCTCCCACCCGAAGTGCGGATGCGCGAGCGCGAGTTCCCGCATCATCCGGTCACGGTGCTCCTTGGCGATGATTGAGGCTGCCGAGATGCACGGTTCGATCGCATCGCCGCCCACGATCGCGCGCGCGTTCCAGCGCCAATCTGCGGTGCGGTTCACCGGCGTCAGGTTGCCGTCGATCAGCACCTCGTCCGGCTCCTCGCCCAGCGCCTCGCACAAAGACAGTACCGCGCGGGTCATCGCCAGCATCGTTGCGCCGAAGATGTTGAGGCGATCGATCTCTTCCACGTCAACCACGCCCACCGCCCATCGGCAGCGGCGCTTGATCGCCGCCTCCAGTTCGGCGCGGCGCGCTTTGGACAGCTTTTTGGAATCGTCGAGCCCGGCTGGACGTGGCTTGCACAGCACCACCGCGCCTGCCACCACTGGTCCGGCAAGCGGTCCGCGTCCGGCCTCGTCGACGCCGATCACATAACGTTTCGTTGCCACGGAATCAGCAAGAGAGATGGGCATTGGGTTCGGCATGATCGCAAGAAAACTCCTGTTCGCGCTATCGCCGTTCGCAGCCACCCTCGCAAGCTGCGGCAACGCAGCGACCGGGGAAAAGGGCGCGGGGGAAAAGGCGGCTGATCCTTCGCTGTCGGTGGAGACGCTGGCGCAGTTCGACGAGCCGTGGGCGATGGCCTTCGATCCGGGCACCGGCACCTTGTTCGTCACCGAGCGCCCCGGCAAACTGCGCTTGCGCACCCCGGAGGGTAAGCTGGGCGAAGTGTCCGGCGTGCCCAAGGTGGCGTATGGCGGCCAAGGCGGGCTTGGCGACATCGCGTTCGCGCCCGGCCAGACCGGCACCAAGCTGGATCGCCGCGTCCTATACCTGAGCTGGGCGGAACAAGGCACGGGAGACACGCGCGGCGCGGCGGTGGGCAAGGCGGACCTTGTTTGCTCGCCCGCCCTCGCCTGCCGGTTGGAGGGCCTAAAGGTGATCTGGCGCCAAGACCCCAAGGTTTCGGGCCAAGGTCACTATTCCCACCGCTTGGCTTTCTCCCCCGATGGCAAATACTTGTTCGTCGCTTCGGGCGAGCGGCAGAAGTTCACCCCCGCGCAAGACCTCGGCTCGAACCTAGGCAAAGTCGTGCGTCTGCTGCCGGACGGCACCCCTGCCCCCGGCAATCCGTTTGCGGAAAAGGGCGCGCCCGGAAACCAGATCTGGTCCTACGGCCACCGCAACATCCTGGGCCTGGCGTTCGATAGGCAAGGTCGGCTGTGGGATTTGGAGCATGGCCCCAAGGGCGGGGACGAGTTGAACCTAGTGGAGCCGGGCAAGAACTATGGCTGGCCGCTGGTTTCTGATGGCGATCACTACGATGGCCGGGCGATCCCACGCAACGCGACGCGCCCCGACCTCGCCCAGCCCGCGATAAGCTGGAACCCGGTGATCGCGCCGGGCGACTTCATCTTCTACACCGGCAGCTTGTTCGCGGCCTGGAAGGACCAGGCGATCATCGCCGGCATGGTCTATCCGGGCCTGGTGCGGGTGAAGATCGACGGGGCCAAAGCCACCGAGGAACAGCGCTATCCCTTGCCCAAGCGCATCCGCGAAATTCGCCAGGGACCGGACGGCGCCCTGTGGTTGCTGGAGGATGGCAAGGAGGACAACAGCGGTCATTTGCTGCGTATCACGCCAGGCAAGACGGCGAATTGAATCGACTTTGTCCGCCCCCAATTCTATCGCGCCCGCGCCATGACCACCACCCCCGCCCAGACCGCCACGATCATCCCGCTCGACAACGTCGATTCCGCGCTCGTCTCCGCGCTGCTCGATACCGCGTTCGAGCCTGAGCGCCACACCCGCACCGCATACAAAGTACGCGACGGGGTGGACTGGCTGCCGGGCCTCAGCTTTGCTGCGCTGGATGAAAACGAGATGCTGGTCGGCACCATCCAGTGCTGGCCGGTCGCGCTGACCGACGAGAGCGGACGCCCGCATCCCTTGATCATGGTCGGCCCGGTTGCGGTGTTGCCCGGTCACCAGGGCCAAGGCTACGGCCAGGCGCTGATGTCTGCGAGCATCGCCGGGATCGACGATCGCGCGCCGCTGCCCCAAGTCATGATCGGCGATCCCGAATATTATGGCCGCTTCTGGGGCTTCACCAATACGCCCACTGCAGGATGGACCCTGCCCGGCCCGTTCGAGCAGCGCCGCTTGCTGGTGCGTTGCCACAACCAGATGGTGCTACCCGAAACCGGCATGCTGGGGCCTTGGCTGCGCTAGTCGTGCTCTAACGGGTTGGCGTCTCTAGCACCTTGGCGGGGCGCAACCTATCTGGCATCGCGCTGCCATGCCTTATGAACCGCCCCCCGAACTCGCCGCGCTCTCGCTAAGCCAGGTTGCCGAGATGGTCGCCGCGCGCAAGCTGCCGCCGGTGGACCAGTGGGCCCCGAAAGAAACCGGCGACAGCGAAATGCGGATCGCCGCTGACGGTCGCTGGTATCACCAGGGCGGCCCGATCAGCCGCCCGGCGATGGTCCGCGCCTTCGCCTCGCTGCTGTTCCGCGAGCCCGATGGCCAGCACTGGCTGGTCACGCCTGTGCAGAAGCTTTCGATCGCAGTCGAGGATGCCGCGTTCATGGCGGTGGACGTGAAGGCGGATGGCGACTCGCTGCTGTTCCGCCTCAACACCGACGACCTCGTAGTGGCCGGGCCGGATCACCCGTTGCGCGCCGCCGGCGATGCGCAGACCCCGGCGATCTACTTGTCGGTACGCCACAGCACCGAGGCCCGCCTTAACCGCAGCACTTGGGCGCAACTGGCCGAAATCGCCCTCGCCGGTGATGGGCAGTCGGTTTCCAGCGGCGGCATGCGTTTTGCGCTCACGCCGACATGAGCGCCTTGTTCGATATCGTATCCCGCCAGTTCGAGGCGGGGCTCGTTGCTGCGCCGCGCCGGTTGTGGACCGATCCGCGCATCGAGACGATCACGACCTTCGCCCCTGCCGCCGTCCTCATCGCCATCACCGATCGCGAGCGCCCCGGCATGCTGCTGCTCCATCGCCCGTCGAACATGCGCGCCCATCCCGGCCAGATCGCCTTCCCGGGCGGCCGTATCGATCCGGGCGAAACGCCGGTAGAAGCGGCATTGCGCGAAGCGAACGAGGAACTGGGCATCGACCCGGCCCTGGTCCGCGTCATCGGCGAGAGCGACCGCTACCGCACCGGCAGCGGCTATGAGATAACCCCCGTAGTCGCGGTCGTGCCGCCCGATCTGCCGATCTACCCCAACCCCGCCGAAGTGGCGCAGTGGTTCGAGGTACCGGTGGACTACGTTCTCGACCCCTCAAACCAGCGCACCCGCTCGGTGGAATTTCAAGGCCGCACCCACTCCGTCATCGAGATCACCTGGCATGACGGCGCACAGGATCACGTCATCTGGGGAGTGACGGGCGCGATCCTGCACAATCTCACCGGAAGGCTGAATTGGCATGGCTAAGCTGGAAGCCGCGTGGATGCAGCGCGAGGATTTGCGCGCGCTGGTCGCCGCGCTGGGCGCAGGCGACCTCGATACGGCACAAGCGCGCTATGTCGGCGGGGCGGTCCGCGACACGCTGCTGGGCCTGCCGGTCAAGGACATCGACATGGCGACGCCCCTCAGGCCGGAGGCCGTGATGGAACGCCTCGCCGCTGCCGGCATTCGCCGCGTGCCCACCGGCATCGATCACGGCACCGTCACCGCAGTGCTGCCGGGCGGCCCGGTGGAGATCACCACATTGCGGCACGACGTGTCCACCGATGGCCGCCGCGCGACCGTGGCCTTCGCCTCAGACTGGCGGGAAGATGCCGCGCGGCGCGATTTCACGATCAACGCGCTTTATGCAGATCCTGACACGGGCAAGATTTCCGACTGGTTCGACGGCCTCGCAGACCTCTCCGCGCGCCGCGTCCGCTTTATCGGCGATGCCCACCAACGCATCCGTGAGGATCACTTACGTATCCTGCGCTACTTCCGGTTTCAGGCAAGGTTTGGCTCACAACCTGCTGATAGGGAAGCCGAAAATGCGTGTTCGGAACTTGCCGCGACGCTAAAGGGCTTGTCGCGCGAGCGGGTCGGCATGGAAACGATGAACTTACTGGGCCTGCCCGACCCTGCGCCTACCGTGGCGCGAATGGCGGAACTGGGCGTGCTGCCGGTTATCCTGCCCGAGGCCGCCCCCGCAGCGCTTGCTCGCCTGATTGCGACCGAAGTGGCGCAAGGCATATCGCCCGATCCGATCCGCCGATTGGCCGCCCTGCTCCCCGCGCAAGCCCCGCTCGCCGAACAAGTCGCGGCGCGCTTTCGGCTTTCGGGCGCGCAGAAGAAACGGCTTGCGACTGTCGCTGCCCGCGATGGCGTACAGCGCAATCCGCGCGCCCTCGCCCATCGTATCGGCCTTGCCTGTGCGCTCGACCAATTGCTGATCGAGGGCGCCGATGTCTCTGCCCTCACCGGTTGGACCATCCCGGTGTTCCCCCTCAAGGGCGGCGAGATCGTGGCCCGCGGGATCGGTGCCGGACCTGAGGTTGCCCGAATACTGCGCGCCGTCGAAGCGCAGTGGATCGCCGAGGGCTTCCCCGATCGCGCGCGGGTCGACGCCTTGCTCGATGCCGAACTGGCAAGGACGGCGACCACTTTCTGAGGATGGCTATCGGCAACTGCTCCACCGGCTGGCCTGATCCAGGTGCAAGTGGTCGGCATGGGCAGCGTTATAGTCGGGTGACAGGACCGTGCCAAAGCTGCGGCAGGCACCATCGCGAACGGTGTGGAGGAAGGCGGCGGCATTGCCCGCGCCCTTCCAATCTCTGCGCACGCTGACGCGGCGGCCGTCGGACAGCACGAAGCCCGCGATGTCGATCGCATTGCCGGTCGCATGTTCGCTCCAGCGCCCATCGGCACCGCCGCCGATACGCCGACAATTGTTGGTGCCCAAGTGCTCGATCCGCACCACGCGCGCGCCCAGAGTGGCTTGCGCGGCCGGTTGGACCGAATGGCGCAGCCACCAGGCGAGCGCGGCATCCACCCCGCACGTCGCCTGAACGCCGCGCGGAACCAAGGCCACATCCGCCTGCCTGGGCGAGGCAATCACCGCGCGGTCGGCACGGCGGCACGCGCCCTCTCCCGCAGGCTTGAGCGCCACCGCTTCGATCCCGCTGCGCGCCAGGAAAGCCCGACAAGCCGGCAAGTCCGTACGCAAAGCCGTCAGCTTGCGGCTCGTGGCCCATCCTTGCGGATCGCTCAGGCTGAGCGGCGCCCAGGGATCATGCTGCGGGTGGTCATGCAGCCAGGTACGCCCGCCGATCAGGACGCAGCCTAGCAGGAGCGCACCCAAGGCGAAGCGATCGAATGCGGACATCATCCGGGCGTAAATCCCCGGCAGCCGCTTCGTTTCCGTCGGCCCAGCCTGCCGGCGCACCGGGGCGGCGAAAGCGCGCCCCAATGCCCCTTCCTTGGCGGAACATGCAGCCACCACTTGGGGTTATACCCGGCAAGGAGATTAGCATGACCATGATCCAAACCCGCGACGGCACCAATCTGCGCGTAAAGACCCTCGGCCGAGGCCGCCCCGTCGTTCTGATTCACGGATGGCCGCTGTCCGCCGATAGCTGGGACCCGGTAATGATCGCCCTGGCCGAATCCGGATATCGCGCGATCGCTTATGATCGGCGCGGCTTCGGACGTTCGGACCATGCCGCCACCGGCTATGATTACGACACCTTCGCCGACGACTTGGCCGACGTGATGGCGGCGACCGACGCGACCGATGATGTCGCGCTGGTCGGCTTCTCGATGGGCGGCGGCGAGATCGCCCGCTACATGTCGCGCCACGGTGGCAAAGGCGTTTCGCAGGCCGTGCTGGTATCGTCGGTGGTGCCGTTCATGCTGCGCACGGAGGACAACCCGAAGGGGGTTCCGGCCAAAGTCTTCGAGGATATGACCGAAGGCATGAAGAACGACTTCCGCAAGTTCTTCCCCACGTTCTTCAAGCAGTTCTACGGGGTCGGCCTGCTCAGCCACCCGGTGAGCGACGAGGAACTGCACTGGGCCTGGGGCCAGGCAATGCAGGCCAGCCAATACGCGACACTGCAGTCCGCCGCCGCCTTCGCCTATACCGACTTCCGACCGGACCTGCCGCATTTGACAGTCCCGACCCTGGTGATCCACGGCACTGCCGATGCGACGGTGCCGATGGAAGGCACAGGCCGCGAAGTCGCGCGCTTGGTGCCGACAGCCGATCTGGTCGAGTACGAAGGTGAGCCGCACGGCGTCTTTGCAACCCAGACCGAGCGCTTGAGCAGCGACATCATCACCTTCCTGAGCGGCGGCCAGATCGAGGCGCGCCAGGGCATGCTCGATGCCATGACCGCCGATACGCTGGCGGTCGGCCAGCTTTGACGCGCTGTGGATGCCCCTGTGGATAACACGGGGGCAAGCGGCGGATAACGAAAAAGGGGAGCGCCGCGGCGCTCCCCTTTTTTTGCATCGACGATTTGCATCGACGAATGGTGGAGGATCAGCCCAGCGGGCTGGACGGTAGGTCCGCGTCGCTCTCATGAACCTCGACCAGACCGCGTCCGACGTGGCTCTTGCGATAGCCATAGGCGAAATACACGGCCAGGCCGATCGCACCCCACACCGGCAGCACCAGCATGGCTTCGAACGGAAGATTGAAGAACAGCATCAGGCAGCCGGCGATTGCGAACAACGCCACAACCCACACCAACGGGGTGCGGAACGGACGAACCCGATGCGGATCGCGCACCCGCAGGATCAGCACTGCGATCGACACCATGAAGAACGCGAACAACGTGCCCGAGTTAGAGATGTCCGCCAATTGCCCCACCGGCAGCAGCGCGGCCGCGATCGCCACGAACACGCCGGTGATGAAAGTGACGATGTAAGGCGTCTTCCACTTGGGATGGATGGTCGCCAGCTTTTCGGGAAGCAGACCATCGCGGGCCATCACGAAGAAGATGCGGGTCTGGCCGTAGAGCATCATCAGGATGACCGACGGCAACGCGAGGTTGGCGGCAAGGCCGATCAAGTCGCCCGCCCAGGTGTAGTTGATGGAGCGTAGGACGTGGGCCAACGCTTCGTTGGAGCAGACCAGTGGGGTCGATCCCTGCTTGGCCAGCGCGGCGCATTGGGCCGTGAACTCAGCCGATCCGGGCTGGGTGGCAAGCGCCGTGGGCTGTGCACCGATCGCGCCGATCGCGCCACCGGCAACGAGCAGGTAGAACACGGTGCAGATCGCCAGGCTGCCGATCAGGCCGATCGGCACGTTGCGTTGCGGGTTCTTGGTTTCTTCCGCCGCGGTCGAAACCGCATCGAAGCCCACGTAAGCGAAAAAGATCGAGGCGGCGGCGCCGACGATGCCCAGGCCGCTGGTGCCCGCAGGACCGAACCAGCCGTTGGGAGCGAACGGAGCGAAGTGCTCACCTTTGATCGCAGGGATCGTCAGGACCACGAACATCGTCAACGCGGCGACCTTGATCGCAACGAGGATGGCGTTGAAGGTGGCGCTTTCCTTGGTGCCCTTCATCAGCAGCGCAGTGACGGCCAGGGCGACCACGATCGCCGGAACGTTGATGATGCCGTGGCTGAAATCGACGCCGGTCAGCGACCAGGTCGGCCCGGCGGATAAGGATGGCGGTAACTCGAACCCCGTCAAACTCTTGAGCAGCCCCATGAAGTACCCAGACCACCCGACCGAGACGGCGGAGGCGGCGACCGCGTATTCCAGAATCAAGGCCCAGCCGACCATCCAGGCCAGCAGCTCGCCGACGACGGCGTAGCTATAAGTATAGGCGGAGCCGGAAACCGGCACCATCGATGCCAGCTCCGAATAACAAAGCGCCGCTGCCGCGCAAACGGCACCGGCGATGACGAAGCTCCACATTATGCCAGGGCCGGCTTTCTGCGCCGCCGCGGCGGTGAGCACGAAAATACCGGTGCCGATAATTGCCCCGACGCCCAGCAGCGTCAGTTGAACGGGCCCGAGGGAGCGATGGAGAGATTTCTTTTCTGCCGTGGCCAGAATGGCGTCGAGCGACTTTACGCGACCGAACATGCGGATGGGACCCCCGAATTCTGTGATGGCGGGAGGCTAACGACAAGCAGGCGCTTGGCAAGACCTTACGGCGCGATATTCCCCAATCGAGAAATTTTGTTTCAGGATGATGATGGGGAGCAACATTCACAAAAGGCTCAGTTTGCTCCCCGTCGATACCGACGCTAAGAGCCTTTGCCATGTCTACGACCTTTCAACTCGACACCGCGACCAGCCGCGCCAATCCCACTCCGTCGCCGATGAAGCGGCTGACGGTGCCGGCGATCCGCCGCCGCAAGCAGGATGGCCGCACGGCGGAGCCGATCGTGATGCTCACCGCCTATACCGCCCGCCAGGCGCAATTGCTCGATGCGCATTGCGACTTGCTGCTGGTGGGAGACAGCCTGGGCCAGGTGATCTACGGCCTGCCCTCCAGCGTGCCGGTGACGTTGGACATGATGATCGCGCATGGCGCTGCCGTGGTGCGCGGCAGCTATCATTCGGTTGTCATCGTCGACATGCCCTTCGGCGCTTACGAGGCCTCACCCCAGCAGGCATTCGAAAGCGCGGCGCGAATCCTCAAGGAAACCGGCTGTGCGGGCGTGAAGCTGGAAGGCGGCGAGGCGATGGCCGAGACCGTCGCGTTCCTCACCCGGCGCGGCATCCCGGTGATGGGCCATGTCGGCCTGACCCCGCAGGCGGTGAACCTGCTGGGCGGCTACAACGCGCGCGGCCGCAGCGAGGCAGAAGCGGCACGGATCGTCGCCGACGCCAAGGCGCTGGACGATGCCGGCGCGTTCTCGATCGTGGTCGAAGGCGTGGTGGAACCAATCGCGATCGCCGCGACTGAGGCTACCGCGTGTCCGATCATCGGCATCGGCGGCTCGGCCCAATGCGATGGCCAAGTCCTCGTCACCGAAGACATGCTCGGCATGTTCGAGCGCGTCCCCCGCTTCGTGAAGCGCTATGCCGATATGGGCGCGATTATATCCTGCGCTGCCGAGCAATACGCCGGTGAAGTGCGGGACCGATCCTTCCCCGGCATCGAGCAGACCTACCAGCCCAAATAATCAGCGCGCGCCTTCGCTCCACAGTACCACGCGCAGCGTCTGCAGGATGATGAGGAAATCGAGGAACGGCGTGTAGTTCTTGGCGTAATAGAGGTCGTATTCGAGCTTGTGGCGCGCATCCTCGATCGAGGCGCCATAGGGGTAGTTGATCTGCGCCCAACCGGTAATGCCCGGCTTCACCATGTGCCGCTCGGCATAATAGCGCAGTTGCTCTTCCAGGCTCTCGACGAATTCGGGGCGCTCCGGACGAGGGCCGACGAAGCTCATCTTGCCTGTGAGGACGGTCCAGGCCTGGGGCAACTCGTCGATACGTACCTTGCGGATGAACTTGCCGATGCGGGTCACGCGCGGGTCGTCCTTGGAGGCCCACTGCGCACCTGCGGCTTCGGCGTCGGTCCGCATGGAACGCAGCTTGATGACGTCGAACGTTTCGCCGAACAGGCCGACGCGCGGTTGGCGGTAAAACGCCGGCCCCTTGCTATCCAGCTTCACCAACAGGGCGAACAGCACGATCACAGGCGCCGTGAGCGCGAGCAGCAAGGCGCTGGCGGCGATGTCGAACAGGCGCTTGGAGGCACTCGACAGCGCCCGGCCCGACGAAAAGCCATCGGAGAAGATCAGCCAGCTTGGATTGACGGTATCGAGATCGACCCGCCCTGTCTCACGCTCGAGAAAGCTGGAGAACTCGTTGACGTGGACGCCGGTGGTCTTGATCCGCAACAAATCCTTGAGCGGCAGCGCGTTGCGTCGTTCTTCCAGCGCGAGGACGACTTCGCTGACGCCAAGGTTATCGACGTAGCCTGTAAGGTTGGGAATGGCGCTGCGCGGGATCGCGTCGTCGACCACCGGGCGCGCTTCGCTCATGCTGATGTAGCCGACGATGACGAAGCCGCTTTCGGGCCGGTCTCCCAGCACCCGCAGCCGCTGGGCCCGGTTGCCCGCGCCGAGCACCAGAACCCGGCGGCGAAAGGCACTGGTGCCTAGAAACCCGCTCAGCACCAAGCGGTTGAGGATCAGCAGGACGATGGCGAAGCCCATCGAATAGGCCAACGTCGAGCGCCAGAAGTTCTGCGCGGCGACGATGAAATCCACGAACGCCAGGGCGATGACGCCCAACGATACCGCCACCAGCAACCGGGCGGCGGCAAAGCGCATCGACCGCAGCGCTTCACTGCCATAGACGCCCACTGAAATCATCGAGAGCGAGATGACGCCGGCCAACGCGACGTGCGGGCCAAGGCGAGAAAGGAAGGTGCCCGGCTCGATGCCGATCTGGTCCGCCCGCAGCCGCCAGGCGATCTCGTTCGCGCTGCCCAGCAGCACGAGATCGACCAGCCATAACAGGATCACTGCATGCGGAATGTAGTGCTTAAACAGCCGAATCATTGTCGCAGGCGCCGAATCCTTTACGCCGTGGAGGGAGCGGCGCGGTGACCCCGCCCTAGGGCAAGACCGTAAAATGGGAGTAAATCCACCGAGCGCGTCTTAATGCCCGAATTTTGCTGCAGTATATCACGTAACGGATGGCGGCGCACTGCGACACCGCTTAAAAAATGCGCTGGAAACGATTGAAGGACCAATACCGGCCCCCTCCGCATCTGACAGATTGTCAAACGCGGGGGTTAAAACGCTATTTCTTCGCCAGCAGCCGCAGCGCCGTCAGCGTGATCGCGGCCGAACCGGATGCTATCACTTTATCCGCCTGAGGTGCCCAGTACGGGCTATGGAGCGAGGGCAGCGGCGGACCGCCAGCCTTGGCCGCGGCCAGCTTCGTGGGGTCTGCGCCGCCGACCCAGAAGATGGTCGACTGGATGTGGTCTACGTCTGCTCGGCGAAATTCGCCGAAGTCTTCGCCGCCCATCACCGATGGGCCCGTGATGACGTTGCTATCCCCCAGCTTGCCCTTCAGATCGGCGATCGCGCCTTGTGTGAATTCCGGCGAGTTCCAGGTCGCGCGGGTGTAAGGCTCCTTTACCGAAACCACCGGCATCAGATCGTCGGGCAGGCCCGAGGCGATCGCCTCGCCGCGCGCGATACGGCGGATGCCATCGAGCAGGCGTTCGCGAGTGGCGTCGGAATAGCTGCGCACGGTCAATTCCAGCTTCGCCTGGTCGGAAATGACATTGTGCTTGGCGCCTGCGTGAAACGAGCCGACCGTCACTACTGCCGGGTCACGCGGGTTCTGTTCGCGGCTGACCAGCGTTTGCAGCTTCATCACGATCGCAGAGGCGAGTACGATCGGGTCTTTGGTCATGTGCGGATAAGCGCCATGGCCGCCTACCCCCTTCACCAATATGTCCACACTATCGACATTGGCGAGCGCCCAGCCCACCGCCGCGCTCACCTGTCCGGCGGGCAGTTCCGGGGTATCGTGGAAGGCGAGCGTGTAATCGGGCTTGGGAAAGCGGGTGTAGAGCCCGTCCTTCAGCATCGCCAGCGCACCGGTCCCCACTTCCTCGCCCGGCTGGCCGATCATCACCACGGTGCCGGACCACTCGGACTTGCGCGCCGCCAAGAGCCGGGCCGTCTCGATCCAGGCGGTCATGTGGGTATCGTGGCCGCAGGCGTGCATGATCCCGCTTTCCACGCCGGCTGTGGACACGCCGCGCTTTTTCGAGGCGAACGCAAGGCCGGTCTGCTCCACCACCGGCAAGCCATCCATATCGGCGCGGATCAGCACGGTCGGGCCAGCGCCGTTGCGCAGCACCGCGACGACGCCGGTGCCCCCGACCTTCTCGGTCACCGTGAACCCGGCCTTGCGAGCGGCAGCGGCGAGGATCGCGGCGCTACGCACTTCCTGAAAGCTGAGTTCCGGGTTGGCGTGCAAATCGCGGTAGGTTTCCATCAATCCCGGCATGTCGGCGGCGATCCGATCCGCCACCGTGTCGGCAAGCGCGAGGTTCGGAAAAGCCACGGCGAGGCCGGCGAGAGGAAGCAGTTTGAAGGGCATGGCCAAAAGCTACGCGAGAGCCGCGCCCTCGACAATGGCGCAAACGCGCGAAGTTTTTCTCTCGTCGGCCGAAGATTCCCCGGATCGACAGCTCCGGTGCAGCCGGTAGAGTATCGATGCTGTCCGATGCCGGACGTTCATCGATTTTGTGCAAAGTCTGCTGCCTTGTGAAAACCGCTCTTATCATCCGCCATGTTCCGCACGAAGGCGTTGCGGCCTACCGTCAGCCGATCGAGGCTGCCGGCTACGATGTGTCGCGCATTGACGTGGCCGACCCCGCCTTTCCCACAACCGATCTGTGCGAGCCGGACTTGCTCATCATGATGGGCGGACCGATGGGGGTGTACGAGCACGAGCAATACCCCTGGATCGCCTGCCAACTGAAGCGGCTGGCAGCGCGACTGGAGGCGGATCGGCCGACGCTGGGCGTGTGCTTTGGCGCACAGATGATGGCGGCGGCGCTGGGGGCGACGGTCTACAAGGGACCAGCCAAAGAAGTGGGCTTCGCACCGATTCGGCTGCATCCGCAAGGTGCCGAAAGTCCCTTGCGCCATCTGCACGAGGTGCCGGTGCTGCATTGGCACGGCGATACGTTCACCCGGCCTGAAGGTGTCGAAATCCTGGCCGAGACCGACCTCTACGCATTTCAGGCGTTCCGTCGCGGGCCCAACCTGCTGGCGCTGCAGTTCCATGCCGAAATGGGCGAAGACCCGCGCTTCGATGCGTGGATGGAGCAGTGGCCCGAAGCGGTGGTGGAAGCTAACGGCTGCCCCAAGGCGCTGCGCCACGCCCACGACACGATGGGACCGGGGGCGGTCAAAGCCGGGCGCGCCGTGATTGCCGAGTGGCTCGACGGGCTGTGCGAGAGATAGTTCCGTCGTTGCCAACAGTCAGCGCTTCGGCGACGCCTCGGGAAGTGTCGCCGAACATCGATGCTCTTACGGACGGGATTTCGCCGTGGCACCAGTCACCAAGGCAGAGTTCTGAAGGTATCCCGTCGCCAGTTTCGGCACCGTGCTCAGAGGCATTCCTGTCCCAGGTTCGCTAGGAGATCGCCCGATGACACCGCGTATTCGTTTTCTCCTCATCACGGTATCGCTTGCGAGCGCTGCGCCGGGAACCGCGATGGCGGCGGGGCCGGTATGCGACGCAGTCTGGCACGACAGCGCACGCAACCGCGACATTCCGATCCGCATCCGCATGCCGCAGGGCAGCGCCAAGGCGCCGGTTATTCTGTTCAGCCATGGTCTGGGCGGTTCGCTCGACGGCGGGACGCTGTGGGGGCAGGCGTGGGCAGATGCGGGGTTCGTCGTGATCCACCTTCAGCATCCCGGCAGCGACAGGAGCATTTTGTCGGACGGTGACGGCGGCGGTGGCAAATTACGCATGCTTCGGCGGATGCGCAGCAGCGGCGACAGCGGAGATATCGGTGGAGTGCTGCGAGCCGCCATGACGCCCGAACAACTCGATGCACGCGTTGCCGACGTCAAATTCGTGCTGGATCAGCTTCCCAAACGCGCCCTCGAAGGGCGCTGCGCCATCACCCGCATCGACACTGCACATATCGGCATGTCCGGCCACAGCTTCGGCGCGCATACGACCCAGGCTTTGGCAGGTCAGACCTTTGCCAAGACTACGGCGGCCACCGCCGAGCCCAGGATCAGCGCCTCGATCGCATTCAGTCCGTCCCCGCCCAGCCAGGGATCGGATGCACAAGCTACGGCGAAGATGGCCAAGCCCTTCTTCACGATCACCGGAACGCAGGACACCACGCCTGCTGCCTCCGGGGTGAGTGCCGCAGACCGCGAACGCCCGTTTCGTGCCATGCCGGCGGGCGACAAGTATCTGCTGGTGCTGAACGGCGCGACCCATGCCGATTTCAGCGGCAACACCGGTGGCTTAAAGCGGAAGGCTCCCAGCGAGCACCTGCGAACGGCGGTGATCGAAACGTCGATCGCCTTCTGGCGCTGGACCCTGCTGGGCGATCGTACCGCCGAGGTCGCGCTCGATGATCCCAAGGGCCTCGAATCGCGCCTCGCTGCCGGAGACCGACTCGAGCGGAGATGAGAATTGGCCAGCAGGCGCATACTCGCAACGGAGCGGCTATAAAGCCTACCTCCCACCGCGGCGTGCCCCGAACAAGGTCGATCCCGGATGGGCGGTGATCGCCCGCGCATCGACAGTCTACGCTGCTATCGACGGCGCGATAAGGAAATGGTGCCCCTGGCCCGACTCGAACGGGCACGTCTTGCGACAAACGATTTTGAGTCGTTCGCGTCTACCATTCCGCCACAGGGGCACGAGAAGCATCTGCTTCGCGGAGCGACCCCTTAGCCGCCCTGCGCGCAGGGTCAAGTCAGTCCTTGAGGGCGCCGGCCACCAATTTGTGGAGACGCGAGTGAAGCGCGTCGTTTCCGGCGAGAATCTCGGTGTCGCAAATGGGCTGTGAACGGCCTTTCCAGTCCGACACGAAGCCGCCTGCCTCACGCACGAGCAGACAACCGGCAGCGGTGTCCCACGGCTTGAGATCGGCTTCCCAGAAGCCTTCATAACGCCCGGAAGCAACCCAGGCGAGATCGAGCGAGGCGGCCCCGAAACGGCGGATACCTGCGACTTGCGGCGCTAATGCGTGGTAGATTCGGGTCCACTGGCCGGCATCGCCGTGACCTGCGAACGGGATGCCGGTGGCGATCACGCTCTCGTCCAGGTGGCGGCGCGAGGACACGCGCAAGCGGCGGTCCTGAAGCCAGGCGCCGCGTGATTTTTCGGCCCAGTAGCTTTCATCGGTAACCGGGTTGTAAATCAGCCCAGCAGTCACTTCGCCCCAACCGTTACCGTCGAGCCGCGGCTCCTGCACCGCGATCGAGATCGCAAAGTGCGGGATGCCGTGGAGGAAGTTGGTCGTCCCATCGAGCGGATCGACGATAAAGCGCGGCTTGGTGGGATCGCCTTCGATCTCGCCGGCTTCCTCGAACAGATAACCCCAGTCCGGCCGCGCCGCGCGCAGTTCGTCCCAGATGGTGCGCTCGGACGTCTGGTCCGCCTTGGACACGAAATCGGCAGGTCCCTTGCGGCTGACCTGCAAGTGCTCGATTTCGCCAAAGTCGCGCCGCAGGCGGCCACCCGCCTTGCGGGCCGCCTTCTCGATGACGCGGATGAGACCGGATATGGCCATGGGGTGTCTTACTCGATTCTCTAGGTAAAGCCGGCGCGCCTGAGCGCGCCGGCAAGGATCAGCGGCCGGTCGACTTGGTTGGCGAACCTGCAGGAGCCGGAGCCGGAGCAGCGCCTGGGGCGCCAGCAGCGGTGGGGGTATAGCCACAGATGCGGACCATCACGCTCAGCAACTCGCTGGGATTGTCGCGGGTGATCTTGCCCGGATTCTCGGCGATCACCTTGTCCATCGACTCGGTGATCTTGCTCAGCGCGTTGTTGTAGAGGCAGCCGACCAGCGCGCTTTTCGCGGGCTCTTCCACTTTGTCCGACTGCAAGGCGCTGATCAGCACCTTGAGGTAGAGCATCGCGTGCTCGACCTGCGGATCGGGCGCTTGACCGGCGGCGGGGGCCGCAGGCTTCGCAGCAGCAGCGGGCTTGGCCGCAGCCTTGGTGGTCTTCGCGGCAATGGCCGGCGTGGCGACGAGGGCCAGCGCGGCGAGAGCTGCAGCAGTAGTGGTCTTGAAGGTGTTGCGCATCATTCTGCCTTTTTCACGTAAGCCTTCTCGTAGACGTCGACGATGATTCGCGTGCCGCTCTCGATATGAGGGGGCACCATCACGCGGACGCCATTGTCGAGAATGGCGGGCTTGAAGCTGGACGAGGCAGTCTGGCCTTTCACCACCGCGTCGGCTTCGACGATGGTGGCTTCGACTTGCTCGGGCAACTGAACCGAGATCGGACGTTCTTCCCACAGTTCCAGCAGAACCTGCATGCCGTCCTGCAGGAACGCAGCGGCGTCGCCCAGAAGGTCGGCGGGCAAGCTGATCTGCTCGTACGTTTCGGTGTCCATGAACACCAGGTCTTCGCCCTCGGCATAGAGGAACTGGAAGTCCTTGGTATCCAGGCGCACGCGCTCGACCGTGTCGGCGCTGCGGAAACGCACGTTGGTCTTGCGACCGTCGATCAGGTTCTTCATCTCGACCTGCATGAAGGCGCCGCCCTTACCCGGCTGGGTGTGCTGCGTCTTCGCGACTTTCCAGATGCCCTTTTCGTATTCTAGAATGTTGCCGGGACGGATGTCGACGCCGCTGATCTTCATGAGTGCTGCCTTGAAATGGGAAAGAGCCCTGAAATGAGAAAGAATTGGTCTTCGGACGGCGCGCGCGCTGGCATTGCGGCGATCCGGCCCGTGAAAGCATGCGCCCTTAGACGAGCCGCGCGGGCATGGCAATTGCTTCGCGCGGATGCTAGCTCACGTCCCATGAACCGCGTAAACGTCCGCCTAGCCGCCCGCAACGTCGCCCTGATCGCCCTCCTTGCGGCTTTCTCTACAGCCGGCTGCGCCACTGAGCCCGAGCCGCAGCCCGTGCCCGGCGGGCGCATCTTCACGCTGCCGCTAGGGACTTATACTTGCGAGCTGCCGGGCGATCCGGGCGGGCCGGCCGGCAAGGCGCAGAAGGACTACGAATTTCACGTGGTCAATGCCTCGGCCTACAAGTCGGGCGGGGTGCGCGGCAGCTACTTGTTCACAGGCGCCACCGTGGTGATGACCGGCGGCAAGCTGAAAGGCCTGACCTTGCACAAGATCTCCAACGGCTTCCTGCGCCAGGTACGGAAAGACGGTACGGACGGCGATCTGCGCTGCGTGCTGACCTCGCACCGCTGACCGGGACGGCAATCCGCCTTTAGCCGATCTGCAAACGACCGCATGAGCCCGGATCGGAACTTGCTCTAGCCGCTGAAGTGAACCTCATCTTGACCGTGCGGGAGCCTTTTGCGCGCTGGCTCATTGCTAGGCGCAAACGGGGGCTAGGCGCAAATGAGGCCTAGGCGCAAATGGGGATGTTTCGAGGATGCGGATGCCAGCAAGCGTCAAGGTCGGCGTACTCAACGACATGGCCGATCTAAGCGATGTCGGTGACGGCGACGCCGCCGACGACATCGCCGGATGGCTTGAGCGCGAAGTTGCGGCAGTGCGCCAGGCCGGTCGGCTAGCGGCGGATGTGGAGTTCGTCCATGCCTATGCGCTTGGCTTCCCTTCCGGTACCGCTGAGGCGGTGGAACACGCCTATCGCCAATTGGTCGATGCGGGCTGCGTCCTGATCGTCGGGCCGGCGCTGGGCGACAACGCGCTGGTGGCGGCGCCGATTGCCGAGCAATTGCGGATGCCCACGATCAACTGGGCAAATGCCGAGCGCGCACGCGGGCGCTGGATGTTCCATCATCAGGTAGGCAGCCACGAAGACGAAGCGATCGTCATCGCGCGTCACCTGCACGGCCTTGGCTGCCGGCGCATCGGCGTAATCCATGACGCTTCGCCCGCAGGAACTCGACAATTCAAATACTTGGCCGACGAAGCTCAGATATTGGGCATGGAAATCGCGGCGGTGGAAAGCGTGTCTCCCATGGCCGACGATGCGGATGCGGCTGTCGCGAAAGTCTTGGAAACAGCGCCGGACGGGTTTGTGCATCTGGGGCTTGGGCTGGCGGCAACGGCGGTGGCGGCTGCCTTGGCGCAAGCAAGCTGGCACGGGCCGCGGATGATGAACATTGCCGGTCTGCGCGGCGGGTATCGCGAAGATTTCGCCCGCAGTTGCGACGGCTGGTTTTATGTGGACATGCATTCGGACGGCAATCGGACGCTGCAAGCGCTGCTGTCCGGCCTTGGCGGCGCTCCACGACAAACGCTTGCTGCGGCACGTGGGCATGACTTGGGGCGTTTGGTCGCCGAAGGCCTCGCCAGGGCACCCGACCTGACTCGTGAAGGCCTGCGCACGGGGCTGGAACACGTCAAATGGCTGCCTGCCGCGCAAGGCCACGAAGGTACGCTTCTGGGCTTCGGAGTGCACGATCGCGGCGCGCTACACGGGCGCTATCTGGTGGTGCGCCAGTGGCTTAACGGCAAAACCCGCGAAATTGCCTCAACTTGAGACTTCAGGCGAACAACGGAAGTCGGGCAGCGTCGGCATCGCCCAGTTCGATCCGGAACACCTCTCGCAAGGTGCGGCCATAATCGGACGCATCCCCGATCGAACGCCGTTCGGTCCCCGCTGGACCATGGATCGTCAGTTCGCGATCGACCATCGAGGCAAAGCCGCCGGCGATGGGGATGCTGGCGACATGCAAGGTCGTGAACCGGGTTCCAGGCCGGGTTGATGTCCAGTGGTTGCCTTGTTCCAGATCGTCCTGCGCCACTTGCACCAAGTCGAACGTGTATTGCGGCTGCCAATCGAGATGCGCCGCTGCGCGGCCATCGGTCGCGTCCGGGGCTCCGGCGCGCTCCAACAGCCATTCCCCACTCAAGGTGCCTGGCTCGCCGATCCGGCGTAGGCGGTGGTGGGCGCCGTCACTGGTTTGTGCGCTGGCACCGTCGTTTAACGGCAGCGGCGGAAGATTGCTTCCTCCAAACCCCGCGTCGGCAAACCACGCCTCGCCCGCGATCGTCACCAGCAGGCAGACGTGGGTTCGCGGCGGAGTGACGCCTGGCGCCGCACCCAGTCGAACGCGTGCCAGCAACGGACTCGCAGGCAAGCCCAACAGACCGAGCGCGTCGGCATAAAGCCGGTTTTGTTCGAAGCAGTATCCGCCGCGCCCACGCAGCACGAGCTTGTCGAACACGCTGGCGCTGTCGATGCGGATCGGTCGACCCAGCATGACGTCGAGGTTTTCGAAGCCTATCGCCAGACGATGGGCGGACTGCAGCATGGCAAGCCCTGCCGGATCGGGACTGACCGGCGCATGAAGGCCGATGCGGGCAAAGTAGCGATCGAGATCCATGGCGCGCCCATGGCGTCTGGCGGCCCGGCGCGCAACGATCTTCATGGCCGTTGCCTCCCATACTGCCTGTCTTCACTTGGCCGTAACCGCCCCGGCGCTAAGGCAGTCGCCATGACCAGCGAACCGCGATTGACCTCCACCCCGGCATGGCTGCGGCTCGGCTTGTGCGCTGCCGTCGGCGCGCCGGGCCTGTTGCTGATCTTCCATCACACCATGGAATACCGGGCGGTCCTGCGCGAAGGTGCGGGGACTGCCGGGCTGACGCTCGATTTTCGCACCTACATGTGCGCCGCCGCCGACCTCGTGCGGCCCTACGACATTTGCCACAATGACGAGTACGTCAGCGGCTTCGTCTATCCGCCGCCCTCGCTGGGCTATTTCCATGCGCTGTCCCGCCTGCCGATCGACACCGCTTTCGTGATCCACACCCTCGTCTGCCTGATCGCATTGGCAGGGGCGGCGTGGATGACGCTCAAACTGCTGAAGCCGTCACGCGCGGTGAGTGCCGCCGCGCTGCTTGGCGCACTGGCGATTGCGCCGATCGGGACGTCGCTAGCGGCGGGACAAGTCAATATCCTGCTGATGGCCGCCGCCGTAGCCGGCGTGTGGGTTGCCAGCACGCGCCGCCCTGCCCTCGCCGGCATCGCGATCGCCTTGGGCTTCTGGCTCAAGATCTACCCCGGCCTGGTGCCTGCGCTGTTTCTCGTGCGCCGCAAGTGGCCCGCCGCCGCCGCTACCGTGGTGGCAAGCGCCGGTATCGCCGTGCTGGGCCTGGTCTGGGCCGCTCCTGGACTGTACGCGCAGTATTTCCTGACGCTGCTACCTCATGCGCAAGGGTACACGATGCCCGGCGTCGCGCAGTCGATCGCGGGGATCGCGACCTTGATCTCTGCCGGGGGCGGCCAGCCGATACTGCATTTCGCGCCGATCCCCCAGGGCGTGCAATGGGCATCCAAGATCGTCCTCGCTCTCGGTATTCTCCTGGCGATGGCGCACCAGCACGCCACGCGGGATGCGCGCCCGCTCGATAGCCTCAACCTGCTGCTCGCCGCCTCACTGGTCGCCGCACCCAATTCGTGGGGCTATCACTATTCGCTGATCTTTCCGGTGATCCTGGCGGCGCTGGCGCAGGCGCTGGCAGCGCCGTCATGGTGGCGCACGCCGCTGGTCCTGGGGTGCTGGCTGGCCCTGGCCGTTCCGGCCTGGACCGACCCGCCAGCGGCGCTGGGGGCGATGCCGTGGTTCAACTTGCCGTTCCGCGGGCGCTACGCGCTGGTCGCGGTGGTGCTCGCCGGCTTGATCGTGCGCGACGCCTGGCCGCAGATCAGAGCGCTTCCTGTTGCAGGGCGCAATAGCCCTCGCTAGCCTGCTGCGGCGCGGACGATAGCTCAACCCCGCCGGGAGACCTCATGGACCCATTGCACGCGTTGGCCCAGGCGATCGGCCTGGCCCGGATCTGGTGGGACGCCGGAGGCCGCCAGCATATCGTCTCCGATGCCTCGCTCGCCACGATCGCGACGGCGCTGGGGTATCCAGCCGGCAGCCCCGCTGAAATCTCGGACAGCCTCGCACAAGTCGCTCGGGAACAGTCGGAGCCACCCGCGATGCTGGTCGTCGATGCCGGCGTTGCAACGCCGCTGCCCTCCAGCCTGGCGAGTGCCGAGATCACTTTAGCCGATGGCACGGTCCAGCGACTGGATACGTCCGGCTGGACCCTGCCCGCCATTCATGAGCCGGGATACTACCCCGTCACCATCAATGGCCGCGCCCTGACACTGGCCGTGGCCCCGCCTTCCTGCCCGCAGGTAGAGGGGCGCATCTGGGGGCCTGCGGTGCAGATTCCGGCACTGCGCTCTGCCACATCCCAACCATTCGGTGCATTCGGCGAACTGGCCGAGGCCGTCCGCCTGTTCGCCGAGCGCGGCGCCGATACCGTGGCGATCAACCCGGTGCATGCGCTGTTTGCGGGAAGTGGCGAGGGGTTCAGTCCCTACTCGCCATCGAGCCGGCTCTACCTCAACACGGCGATGGGCGATCCGGCGCTGGTGGGCCTGACGCCGCTATCGACGTCTTATCCGCACCTTATCGACACCTTGATCGATTGGGAAAGCGCGCTCCCCCATCGCCTCGAACAATTGCGCACGCTGTTCGACAGCCTCGATGCCGAAACCAAAACCCGGATCGCGCGCGACAACGAACCCTTCGGCGAAGGCCTGCGGCGCCAGGCTCTATACGATGCGCTCGACTGCCACTTGCGCGCCAAACACGGGCGCGGCTGGCAGAACTGGCCCAAGCGATACCACGACCCCGATGGCAAGGCGGCGACGCTTTTTGCCAAGGAAAACAAACGCGAAGTCGAGTTCCACCTCTTCGCGCAATGGCTCGCGCGCGAAAGCCTCGCCGTCGTCCAGGCCCAGGCCAAAGCCAGCGGAATGAAGGTCGGCCTGCTGGCCGACCTCGCGGTCGGCGTCCATACCGGCGGGGCGGATTCCTGGTCGATGCGCGGGCAACTGCTGCAAGGCCTGACCATCGGCGCTCCGCCAGACCCTCTGGGGCCTCGTGGCCAGAACTGGATGCTCAGCAGCTTCTCACCCAAAGGATTAGCCCGCAGCGGCTACGCCGGCTGGATCGCCACGATCCGCGCGGCGCTCAGCACGGCGGGCGCGCTGCGGATCGATCATGCGTTCGGCCTCGCGCGGCTATGGGTGGTCCCGGAAGGCGAGCCGTCGAGCGCGGGGGCATATCTCAGCTATCCCTTTGAAAACCTTGTACGCCTTGCTGCCCTGGAGGCGCACCTGGCGGGCGCCTTGATCGTGGCCGAAGATCTGGGCACCATGCCGGGCGGCTTTGGCCCAGCCATCGCCGCGCGCGGGATGCTGGGCATGCGCGTGCTATGGTTCGAGCGCGCGAAGGACGACGGCTTCATCGGCCCTGCGGACTACGATGCTCAATCCGTCGCCATGACCGGGACTCACGACACCCCCACGGTGGCGGGCTGGTGGAGTGGGCGTGATCTCGAATGGGCTGAAAAGCTGGGCCGCCTGCCCGAAGACGCAACGCCACAGGAAGCCGCGCTGCGTCGCGACTGGGATCGCGGGTTGCTGTGGGCCACCCTCACCCACAACGCAGCGCCACGCCCACCTGCCGACGAACCCGACACGGTGGTGACGGCGGCGCTGCAGCACATCGGCTGCACGCCCTCCAGCCTGGCGATCGCGCCGCTGGAAGACCTGCTGGCCGAGTGCGAGCAACCCAACTTGCCCGGCACCATCACCGAACATCCCAATTGGCGCCGCCGTCTGGGGGCGCCCTTGTCGGACCTGCTGGACGAGCCCGATACGGCCCAACGCGTCGCCACGCTGGATGAAGCGCGCAAGGCCGTATCCCGTATCGGGAGCGCCGGTTAGGTCACGACGTCCGGCGCCGTGCGCCCGGTATGCGCCACGATTCCGGCGATCTGCTCGGCAGCGGCGATCTGGGGCGCGAGCATGTCCCCGGTTTCCGCATCCAGCCTGCCGAACGGCGGTTCGTAGCGTTCGAGGTACACACGCAGCGTCGCGCCCTGGGTGCCAGTGCCCGACAAGCGGAAGACAATGCGGCTGCCATCCTCGAACAGGACACGGATGCCCTGGTTGGCGCTGACCGAACCATCGACCGGATCGGTGTACGAAAAGCTATCGGCGACCGACACGGTCAGCGGCCCGAAAACCTGGCCCGGTAGCGTGGCGAGTCCGGTCTTCAAACCGTTCATCAGCGCATCGGCACCGGCCGTCTCGATGCCCTCGTAGTCATGCCGCGCGTAGTAATTGCGACCAAATCGGTCCCAATGCTCGTGCGCCAGTTGATCGACGCTGATCCCGCGCGCGGCCAGGATGTTAAGCCACAGCAGCACCGCCCACAGTCCGTCCTTCTCACGCACGTGATCGGAACCCGTGCCCGCGCTTTCTTCACCGCAAATGGTGGCCATGCCCGCATCGAGCAAGTTGCCGAAGAACTTCCAACCCGTGGGCGTCTCGAAGCAGGGAACCCCAAGCGCCTCGGCCACGCGGTCCGCTGCGGCGCTGGTGGGCATGGAACGCGCGATGCCGGTGAGGCGTCCGTGATAGGCCGGCGCCACCTGGATGTTCGCCGCCAGCATCGCCAGCGAATCGGACGGCGTGATGAAGCGCCCGCGCCCGATGATGAGATTGCGATCCCCATCCCCATCGGATGCAGCGCCGATGTCCGGAGCGGCATCGCTCATCATCAGGTCGTAGAGTTCCTTGGCGTGGATCAGGTTGGGGTCCGGGTGGTGGCCACCGAAATCCTCCAGTGGAATGCCGTTCACCACGGTGCCCGGCGCGAAGCCAAGGCGGCCTTCCAGGATCGCGGTTGCATAAGGCCCGGTCACCGCGCTCATCGCGTCGAAGCGCATGGTGAACCCGGAAGTGACGATCTTGCGGATCGCGGCGAAGTCGAACAATTCCTCCATCAGATCGGCATAGTCGGCGACCGGATCGATGACCTGGACGACGAGGTCGCCTACGTTCACTTCACCCAGGCGATCCAGGTCGATGTCCGGGGTTTCGACCGTCAGCCAGCGGTCGATCGTCTTGGTCCGATCATATATCGCGCCCGTCACGCTCTCCGGCGCGGGGCCGCCGTTGGCGATGTTGTACTTAATGCCGAAATCCTCGTCCGGCCCGCCAGGGTTGTGGCTGGCAGAAAGCACCAGGCCGCCGTCGGCGCCGTACTTGCGGATCACGTGGCTTGCAGCCGGGGTGGATAGGATGCCACCCTGCCCGACGATCACCCGGGCATAGCCGTTGCCGGCGGCCATGCGAATCGCCTGCTGGATGACCGTGCGATTGTGGAAACGCCCATCGCCGCCAATAACGAGCACTGAATCGCTTTGTGGGCCGACCACGTCGAACACCGACTGGATGAAATTCTCGGCATAGTTGGGCTGCTGAAAAACCTTCACCTTTTTGCGCAACCCGGAGGTTCCGGGGGCCTGGCCTTCAAAAGGCGAAGTTTCGACGGTCACGATTTCAGGCAAGCGGAATTCTCCAGAAAAGTGAGTCCTACGCGATGTAAATTCGCACAATTCTTTGTTGCGGGAATCTGTCGATTTCGGCAACCGCGTTCAAGGAATTGCGTTCAAATTCCCTCACATTCAGTCGGTTTTAACTATCGCTTCGCTAAAGTGCACCATCAATGATAACCCCGTGCCGCGCCCAGGCATAAGTAACCCGAATGGTCTCATGTTTTCCGAAGCCACCCTCCTGGACGAACCTGGCAGGCTCGCCGCGCTACACCGGCTCGCTATCCTCGATACCGAGACGGAGGGCCCTTTCGAACATGTCGTGAACTTGGTGCGCAAGGTTCTCGGCGTGCCGATGTGCGCGGTCTCCTTGCTCGACAAGGAGCGCCAATGGTACAAAGCGCAAGCCGGACTGGGTTTCTCGGAGACACCGCGAGACACTTCGTTTTGCACCCATACGATCAAGCAGCGCACCGCCTTTGCGATCCCCGACGCGACGAAAGACGCCCGTTTCGCGGATAACGCCACGTTTACTGGCGACATGAACGTGCGCAGCTATCTGGGCATCCCGCTAGTAACAGCGGACGGGTACAATGTTGGCGCGCTCTGTGCACTCGACACACGGGTGCGCGAATTTTCGCAGCGCGAGGTGGATATCCTCGAAAACTTCGCTCGCATCATCGTCACCGAAATGGAACTGCGCCGCATCGCCGAGCGCGACCAATTGACCGGCGCGCTCAGCCGCCGCGGCTTCATCGAAAAGGCTGAGGCCGAAATCGAGCGTTTCCACCGCTATGGTCGACCGGCCTCGCTGCTAATGGTCGACGTGGATCGCTTCAAACAGGTCAACGATACATGGGGCCATTCTGCCGGAGACGCAGTGTTGCGCGCACTGGCCGCCAGCTTGGAGAGAGGCAAACGTCCTGTCGATGTCCTGGGCCGGCTGGGAGGCGAGGAGTTTGCTTTATTGCTGCCCGAGACTGACGCAAACGATGCACTAAGGGCCGCCAACCGTCTTCGTGAAGCGCTGGCAGAATGCTCAATTCCGCTTCCCGGCGAACAAAGCGTAACGATTACCGCCAGCTTCGGCGTGGCCGGGCTCGATAGCACCATCGCTGGCTACGAGGATTGGCTGGCACGCGCTGATACGCCACTTTATGCCGCCAAGCACAGCGGTCGCAACCGCTGCGTGCTAGCCGCTTGAAGCGGCAGGAGTACTACAAGAGCCCCATCCTACGCATGCTGAGAACGGCATCTCCTGCGACAATGCAGTGATCCTCCAGGCGTATGTCCAGCGCTTCCACGATATCGCGAAAGCGCTTGGTCGCAAGGATATCCGCCAAACTCGGTCGAAGGATACGCGAGGGATGATTGTGGGCCAACACAACCCGGCGTGCATCGAGGTCAAATGCCCGCCGGACGCTGCGCCGGAGCGGGATACGGCTTTCGGCGCGACCACCACCTGAATAAAAATCTTCGGCGATGAACAAGCCATCCTGGGTAGTGAACAGCACCAGCACGCATTCCTCGCGCCGGGCACCGAGCCGTTGCACCAGATATTCGCAAAAAGCCGGCGCGCGCGTATCGACCGGCTCGCCCTGTAGCAGTTCGCGAGCGGCAGCTTCCGCCAGACGGCGAGCGGAAGCGATAGCGACCGCAATCTGCCCGGCGCTTTCACCGAAATCGTCCAGGGCTGCTGTCAGCGCTGGCACGGATGCGGAATAGATGGTGCGCAGCGAACCGAAACGCTGGATCAGGCGCCTTGCGATCGCATCGCTGGTGCCGGTCGGGTGAGCTGGAAGGATCTGCGCCAAGAGGGATAGTTGCCCAGCTTCTTGTGCCGCGACATATGAAATGCCAGTCCCACCACCATCGCAAGGAGTTGGATGTAGGACGGCATCACCGACATTATCCCGTAGGCAAACCGGTCGATCTGCTCCAGCCCGATCCGATACACGTGAGCCGTTACCGCGATGATCTGTGCCGCCCCTATCCAAAGCGGATAGACCCGGTTGGCGCGCACCGCGATGGTACACAACACCACCAACATCCCACAGTCGATAACCATGTGGCCGACATCCGCGTGACGCCAATAGATCGAACCACCGACGAGATAATGGTGCAGCACATCAACCGCCGCCATGCCCAGCAAGGCTCCCGAAATGATCTGTTCCGGCCTGGCACCATACGCCAGGGAAAGAAGGAACAAGATGACATAGAGGGCCTGTTGAAATTGCGCTTTGTGGGCCCAGAACAGCTCAAACATGAACACATCCTAGCTGTTCCGGGCCAAGCTCCGTCGTCAGGCGCGCTTGAGCTGCGGTACCGCTTCCAGCACCCCGGACACATTGTCGCAACTGCCGTCGTCGTCGCTGATAGCCTTCACATCTTTGCCGATCGAGCGCAGTTCCTGATGGATACGCAGGATGTCGTTCTGGCTTTCGATCAAAGTGCGCTGGGCCTTGGCAAGGCGCATCAACGCGGTTTGTCCGGTGCAGGACTGAACCCCCTCGGCACCGCGGGCAAGCAGCATGGTTTCCATCAGCCGGGCCGAGGCCAACAGCGCGGCATCGATGGACAGTTCGGCTTCGGGCAACTGACGCCCGATCCGGGCTGTGGCGGCAATGATCGTCATCGACATAAACTTCCCCCTTAGAGCCCGCCTGCCCGACAGACGGCTCAATTCCCAGTTCCACGGAAGGCACGGGTCAGACGATGTCGCTCAGGGCCCGGGCCACAACCAGTCCCACCATCGCAATCAGCAGCATGCCGAACGCAATGACGACCATGGCGGCAACCCGGCTGAGCCCGGCGTTTTTCCCGTCGAGCACCTCCGGCACGATCCTGCTGACTCGATCGTTCTGCCAAGGCGCCTTAACCGTGAAGGTCATGGCATCGGCTAGAGCGAACTGGTCGGCTGCATCGTCCCGTTCTGACGATGCGTCCGGGTCGGACGTTTCCGGAACCTGATAAATCTTATCTGTTACTGGATTACAGGCTGCGTCCAGGTCTTGCAGATATTGCCGATACGCTCTTGCCAACTCTGCGCGTGGAGGAGAGCCAGCCCGACCCCGCACTCCTTCAATCCGCTGATTTACCGCGCTTTCGGAAATGCCCAGATCCCAAGCGATTTCCTTGCTGGTACGATTCTCGGCCACGAACCGCAGGACTTCGTGTTGCTTGGGTGTCAGATGCGGAAAGATTGATCGCAAGTGCGACCCAACCCTCTTGGAGGCATCCTGCAAATCACGACCATCGACTTCCATAGAGCAGGCTGGCCCCACATGCCTTCTACCGACCCATCAATCGGAAAGTAGCTTTATGATAAGCTAACGATGCCTACATTGCACCCCTATGTTTCCGTTAAATAACGGTGGGAGATGCGCCAACTCGAAGGGGACACTTTCGTCTCCGTTTGATCTTTCCGCAGATTATCAAACCAGATTTGCTGGCAGCAGCCGGCCAGATTAGGCGGCGCTCGCCGGCAGACGGACGAAAATCTCTAAAATAGTCGCTCGTCGGATACTATGCCAACAGCCCGGCGCGCATGGACCGCGGTCTTTAGATCAGACGTACAGCGCGCAACCCGCTGCTTTTGTTTCTTGGAGGACAAGCCTCTCCAGCGATGGTCAGAGCGAGGGGCGCTGGGCAAAACTCAACACCGAAGCGCGTTCATTCCTCCCCCATGCGCAGAGCGGCGATGAAGGCTTCCTGCGGAATCTGGACGTTGCCATATTCGCGCATCCGCTTCTTGCCTTCCTTCTGCTTGTCCAGAAGCTTCTTTTTGCGAGAGATGTCGCCGCCATAGCACTTGGCGGTCACGTCCTTGCGCATGGCGCTGATCGTTTCGCGCGCGATCACTTTGGCGCCGATCGCGGCCTGGATCGGCACCTTGAACATGTGGCGGGGAATCAGTTCCTTGAGCCGCTCGACCAGCCCGCGCCCGCGCGGCTCAGCCTGGTTGCGGTGGACGATCATGCTGAGCGCATCGACCGGCTCGTTGTTCACCAGGATGTTCATCATCACCAGATCGCCTTCGCGAAGCCCGGTCTGTTCGTAGTCGAAGCTGGCGTAGCCGCGGCTGATGGACTTCAGGCGATCGTAGAAGTCAAACACCACTTCGTTCAGCGGCAGCTCGTAAGTCACCTGGGCGCGCCCGCCGACGTAAGTCAGATCCTTCTGAATGCCGCGCCGATCCTGGCACAGCTTGAGGATGGAGCCGAGATATTCGTCCGGCGTGTAGATGATCGCCTTGATCCACGGCTCTTCCATGAAGTCGATCTTGACCGGATCGGGCATGTCGGCCGGGTTGTGGAGTTCCTTCACCGAGCCATCGGTCATTGTCAGGCGATAGACCACCGAGGGCGCCGTGGTAATGAGGTCAAGGTCGTATTCGCGGCTGAGGCGCTCCTGGATGATCTCCAGGTGCAGCAGGCCCAGGAACCCGCAGCGGAAGCCGAAGCCCAGCGCCGCGCTCGATTCCATCTCGAACGAGAACGAGGCGTCGTTGAGCCGCAGCTTGCCGATCGATTCGCGCAGCTTCTCAAAGTCATTGGCATCAACCGGGAACAGCCCGCAGAACACCACCGGCTGCACTTCCTTGTAGCCCGGCAATGCCTTCGTGGCGCCGCCCTTGACCGTGGTGATGGTGTCGCCGACCTTGGCTTGCTCGACTTCCTTGATCTGCGCGGTGATGAAGCCGATCTCGCCGGGACCGAGTTCGGGCAAGTCGATACGCTTGGGGGTGAAGCAACCGACGCGGTCGATCAGGTGTTCGGTGCCGCCTTGCATGAACTTCACGTTCACGCCCTTCTTGATGACGCCGTCGATCACGCGGACCAGAATCACGACTCCCAGATACGGGTCGTACCAGGAATCGACGAGCATCGCGGTCAGCGGCTTGTCGCGCTCACCCTTGGGCGGCGGGATCTTGGCAACGATAGCTTCGAGCACTTCGACGATGCCGATGCCGGACTTGGCACTGGCCAGGACGGCCCCGGATGCGTCGATGCCGATCACTTCCTCGATCTCGGCGCGCACCTTTTCCGGCTCAGCGGCAGGCAGATCGATCTTGTTGATCACCGGCACGATCTCGTGGTCGTGCTCGATCGACTGGTAAACGTTCGCCAGTGTCTGTGCTTCAACGCCTTGCGCCGCGTCCACAACCAGCAGCGCGCCTTCGCAGGCGGCCAGGCAGCGGCTGACTTCATAGGCGAAGTCGACGTGGCCCGGCGTGTCCATCAGGTTGAGTTCGTAGGTCAGCCCATCGGCGGCGGTATAGTTCAGGCGCACGGTCTGCGCCTTGATGGTGATGCCGCGCTCTTTCTCGATGTCCATGTTGTCGAGCACTTGCGCGCTCATCTCGCGTTCGGTCAGGCCGCCAGTGGTTTGGATCAGGCGGTCGGCCAGCGTCGATTTGCCATGGTCGATGTGGGCGATAATCGAGAAGTTACGGATCAGAGCGAGTTCGGTCATGTTGCCGCCGTTAGCAGTGCTTTTCGGCGCTGTCAGCCTGTCGATTCGCGATGTCGTCCCGGCGGGCCTAAAGGGGCCCCCTCATGCAGTCTGGCGTAGTGGCGTTGGGATAGAGCGATCGCGCGTCAGCGACGGCATGAACACCAGGCTGCCGTGCGCGTCGATCTCCAGATCCTGGCCGAACTCGATGCCCATTCGGCCTTCCTTGCACCACTTGGCGGTTGCCGTAACGGTGAAGCTATCGGCCAGGTTGAGGTTGAAGACAGTGCCCGGCGGAACATTCCATAGCCCTTCGACCAAGGCGCCACTTTGGGATATGTTGCGGATGGTGCCGGCATAGAGGTGGCCCGCGTGTTCCAGCGCGACCTTGCGCAAGATCGTCTGGCGCGGTGCGCGTGACGAGCGAGGACCGTCTGCGGCCGCTTCCAGGCCCAGCGCCAGCCGCGCCAGGGCCGCAGCCGGGCTGAGCGGTAGCTCGTAGATATAGCCCTGCACATGGCTGCAGCCCAGCATCCGCACCAGATCCAGTTCGTCGAGCGTTTCCACGCCTTCCGCAGTAGTCTCCATGCCCAGAGCTTCGGCCAGGCTGACGATCGAGGCGATGATGGCGCCATTGCGGCTTCCTTCGATCGTGGCTCCCCGCACGAAGCTCTGGTCAATTTTGATCTTGTCGAACGGCGCGCGCTTGAGATAGCCGAGCGAGGAATAGCCGGTGCCGAAGTCATCCAGCGCCAAGCGCACGCCGATCGCCTTCAAGGCATTGAACATCGCCTCGGTTGAGCGGTCCTCTACCAGGAACACGCTCTCGGTGATTTCCAGTTCCAGCCGCTCGGGGCGGATACCGGCAGAGGCGATGGCATGGGTGACGACTGCGGGTAACGCGGGATTTGCGAACTGCAGGGGAGAAACGTTCACTGCCACGCATACTTCCTCGGGCCATTGCGCCAGATCGCGGCAGGCAGTGCGCAGTGCCCATTCGCCGATCTGCGCGACGAGCCCGGTTTCCTCGGCGACCGGCACGAACTTCGCCGGAGACATGTATCCGTGCTGGGGATGATTCCAGCGCAGCAGTGCTTCGAAGCTGGTGATCCGCTCGGTCGTCGTGCGGACTTGCGGCTGGTAATGCAGCTCCAGTGCGCCCGTTGCGATCGCATCGCGCAAGTCCTGCTCAAGTTGCTGGCGTTCCTTGGCATCGGAGTGCAAATTATCGTCATAGAAGTGATGCCTCCCGCGCCCGCGCCCCTTGGCCGCGTACAGCGCCAGGTCCGCGTTGCGTATGAGATCATCTGAGGTAGCGCCGTCGTCCGGGCATAGCGCGATGCCTACCGAAGCGCCGATAACCACGCGCGAACCGTCGATCAAATAGGGTTGCGACAGGTTCTCGATGATCCGCCGCGCCAGATGCGCCAGTCCTTCGCGCTGCTGGCGACCATGGAGGATTACCTGGAACTCGTCGCCACCAAGGCGCCCTACCCTTCCCCGCTCGCCCACCGTGCTGGAAAGCCGTTCGGCTAATTGCCTGAGCAAGGCGTCGCCCGCCGGATGACCCATGGTATCGTTGACTTGCTTAAAGTGGTCCAGATCGAGCAGGAACACGGCGCAAGTCCGCGAATCCACCTGCGGGCTTTCCAGAATCTTGCCCAGCCATTCGTCCATCTGGAAACGGTTGGCCAGTTGCGTCAGCGCGTCGTAGCGCGCGAGTTGAGTGACATGCTGCTGCGAGCGGCGGCTTTCGGTCAGGTCGGTGCCCGACCCGCGAAAGCCCATGAAGTTATTGTATTTATCCAGCACCGGGCGGCCCGAGATCGACCACCAACGCTCCTCGCCTGTCGTTGCGGCAAGAACCTGCAAGTCCTGGAACGAGGAACGAGTGCTGAGATGAAAGATCAGCGTTCGTTCGCTTTCCTGTCCTTGCGTTTCCAGTAAAAACAGTCCGGTGAACGGCCTACCGAGGATCTCGCTCACGTCCTTGCCCAACAGGCTGGCGATGCGGCCTGTAACGTAAGTGATCTTGCCCTGGCGGTCGGTTTCCCAGAACCAGCCTTGTCCGGCCTCCTCGAACTCTGCCAGGAGTTGCTCTGCACGCCGCTGTTCACGCGCACGCCGCGCCCGGCCCAGCCCCATCGCAGAGGCGCGGCGTGCGTGGCGCAAAGCGATGGCAACACCAACCGCACCTGCCAAAGCCAGCATCCATGCAGACTGGACCGTGCCGCCAACGCACGTCGCCCCGATCCACAGCCCCACGGTAGCCGCGACTCTCGCAACGAGGCGGTCTTCCAGCAACACGTTTGCTACCAGCAGCACGATAACCCCAGCGCTCACCGCAACGTCCCATTGCGGTGGAGTGATGCTGAGCAGCCAGCGTGCCATGCCATAGCCGAACAGCAGCATCGCCAGCGCAATCGCGCCAATCACCAGGACATCGCGCCGCCAACCCTTTGGCTGCAACCGGCGCTCCAGCACCCCCAAAAACGGCGAGGCCAAACAAAGCGCCACCGCGCTGCCTATGGAGGCAACCGCAGTCACATCCGGCAATAAAAACGTGACGAAGGCAGTGACGAAAACCACTGCCAGCAACGTCGGCGCCATGAGTAGCCATTGCCTCGGCACCGAATGAGGCTTGGGATCGTCCGCGCCAACGCTCGTGGGACCCAGCACTTGCTGCGCTACCTGGCGGTCGTCGGACCCAGGGACGAACTGTGCTGATTTCATCTTCACGAGGGAGGAACGCTTGGTTAGCGGTGACATTCCAGCATCATGCACGACACCGCGTTGCAAAACGGTTAAGTATGGACACAACCGGTATTTGCCACACGAATACCATTCGCCTTTCGAGGCGAGCGGACGCTACCAGTTTTCCTATTTGCAGCAATTGACCCGGCACCCTCAGGTTCGTTAGCTTTTGTTCGTTGCGAACTGGGGGGATTGCCATGACGAAGCGATATATGCGTGCCGCACTGGCAGCGGTTGTGGGGGCAGCAGCGTTGACGGCTCTGCCGACCGCCACCGTGGCGGCGAAAAACAAGCCAGTGGTGGGGGAACTGGCGCCGGACTTCGAACTGACGATGGTCGACGGTAGCAAAGTGACGTTGTCGCAACTCAAAGGCCAAGTCGTGGTACTGAATTTCTGGGCGACATGGTGCGTACCGTGCCGTGCGGAGCTGCCGACGCTCGATGCCTACTACGACGCGCAAAAGCAGCACGGTCTAAAAGTGATCGCCATTACCACTGAGGGGTCGGTCCCGGTCGGCCAGCTTAAAAAGCTGTTCGCCGCTATGCGCATGCCCTCTGCGCGCGGCATCAAGGGCGGATACGGTCCGATCGGCGGGGCAGTGCCGACCAACTTTGTGATCGATCGGGCGGGGAAGCTGCGTTACGCTAAGGCAGGCGCCTTCGATCTCGATGACCTGAACAAACTTCTGGTGCCATTGCTACAGGAGCCGGCGCCATCATAGGTTCTACGCAAGCCAGGCACATAAAATGAAAAGGGCCGGGAAGCACCCGGCCCTTTCGTATTCGGCTAAGCTTGGCCTCAGACCCGCATCGGCATCAGCACGTAGAGCGCCGGGCTCTTTTCATCCTGGCGGATCAGCGTCGGCGCAGCAGCGTCGGCAAGGTGAAGTTCCACCGTATCGCCTTCGATCTGGCCGAGGATGTCCTTGAGATAGTTGGCGTTGAAGCCAATCTCGAAGCCTTCCGAACTGTACTGCGCCGGCACTTCCTCGGCCGCCGTCCCGTTATCGGGCGAGGTAACGGAGAGCGTCACACGGTCGGTATCGAGCGCCATCTTGACCGCGCGTGTCTTTTCGGTGGCGATCGTCGCCACGCGGTCTACGCCCTGGAAGAAGCTCTTCGGATCAACCTTGAGCAGCTTGTCGTTGCCGGTAGGGATGACGCGCGTGTAATCGGGGAACGTCCCGTCGATCAGCTTGCTGGTCAGCACCACGCCGTGCTCCCCACCCAGGGTGAAGCGGATCTTGCTGGCGGACAAATCCACCAGAACGTTGGTATCGAGCGCTTCTTCGAGCAACTTGCGCAGTTCGCCCACGCACTTACGCGGCACGATCACGTCGGGCATTCCCTGCGCGCCATCGGGGCGCGCCAAGGTGAAACGGGCAAGGCGGTGGCCGTCGGTGGCGGCGGCCTTCAGTTCGTCGTCGATGACGTGCAGGAAAATACCGTTGAGGTAGTATCGCGTTTCCTCGGTCGAGATCGCGAAGCGGGTGCGGTCGATCAACTGCGCCAGCGTAGCCGCCGGCACTTCGAAGCTGGTCGGCAGTTCACCCTCGACGATCATCGGAAAGTCGTCGCGCGGCAAGGTCGGCAACTGGAAGCGACTGCGTCCTGCCTTCACCACCATGCGATTGTCTGCGGCATCCAGGCTGACCTGGCTGCCTTCGGGCAGCTTGCGGGCGATGTCGAACAGCAAGTGCGCGGACACGGTAATCGCGCCGGCTTGTTCGACTGAAACGGCGCTGAGCGTCTCGACCACCTGGAGATCAAGGTCAGTCGCCATAATCTTGAGCGCGCCGCCGTCCGAAGCCTGGATCAGCACGTTGGACAGAATGGGAATGGTATTGCGGCGCTCGACGACGGACTGCACGTGAGACAGGCAACGCAAAAGCGTGGAACGTTCGATGGTGGCCTTCATGGCAGCCTCAGGTCCCCCTTGGTCGGGCTTGGGTTGAATATAACCCGTAAATCGGACGAGTATCTCTAGCGCGAGTCAGTGAGGCGGCAAGCGCGGTCTGCCCCGATAACGGCGAATCTGGGGATAAATGGACGGTTCTTATGGAGAACTCTCTTGCTGCATCAGCGCGCGTCATTTCTCATCGCCTCCCGCCAGTCCAGATTTTGGACGCCACCGTCTCCATTGAGCCGAAAGTAGACCGTGCCGTAGCTGGATCCCGGACTGAGCGTACTGGCGCTATAAATGACATGCGGTGACAAAGGCTTAGGGCTGACATGAGGCCATTCCAAGCCTTCAGAATCGCGATATCTGGCACCTTTCAGGGATTGGCCGAAAAAAACAGGATACGCGTTTTCGCAGGAAGCGCGCCAATCCGACCAGTAGGTTCCGCGTTTCACCCTGCCGGCATCGTCGCCAGCTTCAGGCTTCGCCGATGGGCCGCGCTCAACTTCAACATCAATCGAATAGAAGCAGTCGGGCCGAGACCACCAATCACCGACAGCCACGAATGCCAGCCGGCCTTCGATCATTTCAGCCCTCAGTTCATGCACCTTGGAACACGATCCCAGCGCCAAAAACGAGGCCGCCAGCGCTGGGATCATGAAGCGGCGCACTATCTCAGATCATCACCATGCCGCCATTGACGTGGATCGTCTGGCCCGTGACGTAGCCCGCCTCGCGGCTGGCGAGGAATACGGCGGCGGCGGCGATCTCGTCGCCCTCGCCCATGCGGCCCATCGGGATGCGGCTGTTGAGGGCATCCTTCTGCGCGTCGGGAAGAACCTCGGTCATCGCGGTGCGGATGAAGCCGGGCGCGATGCAGTTCACGGTCACGCCCCGGCTGGCCAGCTCCTGCGCCAGGCTCTTGGACATGGCGGTGATGCCGCCCTTGGCCGCGCAGTAGTTCATCTGGCCGGGATTGCCGGTGGTGCCGACTACCGACGTGACGTTGACGATACGCCCGAAGCGCGCCTTCATCATCGGCCTGGTGACGGCGCGCATCAGGCGAAAGGTGGATTCCAGGTTGATGCGGATCACTTGGTCCCACTCTTCGTCCTTCATCCGCATCGCCAGATTGTCCCGCGTAACCCCGGCGTTGTTGACGAGAATGTCGATCTTGCCGAGCGATTCGAGCGCGGCGGGAACCAGCTTTTCCACTTGCGCAGCGTCCGACAGATCGCAGGCGATGGCAACGTGATCGACTTCCTGCACTTTGTGCGGAGAATGCTCATCCAACTCCTCGCGGAAGACGCGCAGTTTTTCGGCATTGGAACCCGAAATCGCCAGCCGCGCGCCCTGCGCCGCCAACGACCGCGCGATCGCCGAGCCGATTCCACCCGAGGCACCAGTGACGAGAGCGGTCATTCCGTGAAGGTCGAACATCGTAGTCATCCTGTCGTTACCTGGCCGCGAACTTTTCCGCGTAAATCTGTTTCATGATCCGGGCTCCGATAAGCGCACCGGCAAATTCTGCAACGTGCTTGCCCTCCATGGGCAAACCGGAGGACATCAGCAGCATCCCGAGGTAGGTCTCGTCCGTGCCGCTCATCTCGGAAGCTTTGCTATTTTCGATTTGCGCTTGCACGATCGGGCCGAATATCTTGCGCATCCGGGCAGGATCGGCGCGGGCCAGCGCGGTTTCCAGCTTCTTCATGTCCTCGGGCTTGTATGGCGGGCGCTGGGTAAGCGCTTGCCCCAGCAGCTCGGATGTCCGGTAAAACACGGCGTCAGAAATCGCATCGACCGACCAGCCATATTCCGAAGCGCACTCCCCGGCCCGCGCGGCGAAGATCGGGACCAGCTTTTCCATCGCGCCGTTGTCGAACGTTTCGTAGCGGAAGTTGGCGAAGTACTTGCCGAGGGTTGCCGTATCCTTTGCCGAATAGCCGCTGTCGATACACTCGATATTGGTCGCCGCCATGGCCGAGGCCGGCAGCGCACAGGCAACTGCCAACGCCATTGCCGCACCAGACCTACCAAGCATGACCATCCCCCCTGCGCCTATCCTGCGACGGGTCTAGTGTTCTCAAAACGACTTGGCCAGTTCCTCGATATCCGCCATCGTCACGACCGAGGTGACATCCACCTCGCCCGCAGAGCGCTTGATCATCGGGCCGAGCACTTTGCCGCCCAGTTCGACGAAACGCTCGACGCCAGCTTGGGCCATGGCGATCGCGCTCTCGCGCCAGCGGACGCGGCCTGTCACTTGCTCGACCAGAAGTCGGCGCACCTCCACCGGATCGGTGACGACCGACGCGGTGACGTTCGCGTACAGCGCCACCCGCAGCGCGCCGGGTGCGGTCGCCACGAACGCCTCGGCCATGGCTTCGGCAGCGGGCTGCATCAGCGGGCAGTGGAACGGTGCCGAAACCGGCAGCAGCACGCCGCGCTTGATGCCGTGATCCTTGACCAGCGCGATCGCGCGCTCGATCGCCTCGCGATGGCCCGAAAGCACGACTTGCCCGGGATCATTGTCGTTGGCGACGGTGCAGACCTGGCCTTGCGCAGCCGCCTCGGCCAGCGCCGTAGCCTTTTCGATGTCCGCGCCCAGCAGCGCCGCCATCGCGCCCACGCCGACCGGAACCGCCGCCTGCATCGACTGGCCGCGCAGCTTGAGCAAGCGCGCGGTGTCCGCCAGGCTGAACGCACCGGCGGCGCACAGCGCGGTGTATTCGCCCAACGAGTGACCGGCGACGAAATCCGCCTTGTCCGCCAGCGCCAGGCCGCCTTCCTTTTCCAGCACCCGCAGCACGGCGATGGCATTGGCCATGATCGCCGGCTGGGCGTTCTCGGTCAGGGTCAACGCGTCTTCAGGCCCTTGCGCCATGATACGGAACAAGTTCTGGCCGAGCGCATCGTCCACTTCCTGGAACACCTCGCGCGCGACCGCGCTGGCATCGGCAAGCTCGACGCCCATGCCGACCTTCTGGCTACCTTGTCCGGGAAAAACGAATGCGCGCATGGCGGCACCTCTCTATATGCGGCGAGCATCATGGCCGGCCGCTTGGGGAATCCTGTTGGCGGCGCGCGTTATTGCCCTTGCGCGCTTCCCGCAAGCCCGAACGGAACGATCCTGTTGGCAGCATCGTGGCCGATGTCCGCCGGGCCTAGGAACGGAATGGAGTGTCGCTGGCACCAATGCGCGGCGATGGCTGGGGCGTCGATGCCGAACGGACGGTCGTTTTCCGGTACGTCACTCACCCGCCCGAGCCTTAGTCCCGCCACGCCGCCCAAGTGCGCGGTGAGGTGGAAAAACAGCCGGTCCACCGCGTAGAGATACTCCGACACTTCCTCGACCATGACGACATGCCCGGCCAGTCCGGGCATCAGCCGGGTGCCGCACAGCATCGCCAGCGTCATCAGGTTGAAGGCGGCCACCGGGCGGTGTGCAGCGGCCAGCGAAGGCTCCTCGCCCGAACGATCGCCTGAGAGCCAGGCGAGGGTGCGGCGCACGGCATCGCCGCCACCCGCGCGCCGCAGATCGGCAGGCATTGGCGCGTGGACCGGGTGACCGATGCGCTCGCGATACAAGCCGCCCAGGATGTAGCCGGCGTCTGAGTAGCCCAAAAACGTCTTGGCCTGCGCCGCATGGGTGAAGCGCCCGATCGCATCCTCGGCCACGCGGCAGGCGCCGTAGCCGCCACGCGCGAACCACACCGCATCGAACGATGGATCGTTGGCGCACTCGACCAGGGCATCGGCCCGTAGCGCATCGCTGCCGGCAAAATGCCCTTCGACCGCGAAGCATTGTTCGTGGATGTGCAGTTCGACATCGGGATAGTCAGCCGCGAGCGCAAGCAAGCCTTGCGCATCTTCGCGCGTAATCGGGGTGGACGGGGCACAGACAGCGACGCGGATCATGGCACTGATACCTATCGCGGTTGTCAGCGACGGCAAGGGCGCATACCGAGTGGCGCATGATCGACGCGAACGAAGCCCCTTCCCTCACGCCTTCTCTCACTGGCCATCCCTGGTTCTTTTGCGGCATCGGCGGATCGGGAATGCTGCCCTTGGCGCTGATCCTTCGGGGCCACGGCGCGCAGATTGCCGGCTCGGACCGGGGCCGCGATCAGGGCCGCACGCCGGACAAGTTCGCGTGGCTGGAAAGCCTGGGAATCGGCCTGTTCGCGCAGGACGGCAGTGGCATCACCTCGTCAACGCAAACGCTGGTGGCCTCCGCCGCGGTGGAAGATACCGTGCCCGAGGTCGTCCGCGCGAAAGAACTGGGTTGTCCGCGCATGAGCCGGGCGCAATTGCTCGCCACGTTGTTCAATGCGGCCCCGGCTGGGATCGCGGTGGGCGGCACCAGCGGAAAATCCACCGTAACCGGGATGATCGGCTGGATCCTTACCCACGCAGGCCGCGATCCGACGATCATGAACGGCGCGGTGATGAAGAATTTCGTGAAGCCCGACGCTCCCTTCGCCAGCGCGCGGGTGGGGCAAGGCGGCTTGTTCGTGTCCGAGGTGGACGAAAGCGACGGGTCCATCTCGCTCTACCGGCCCAAGGTGGCGGTGCTGGGCAACGTCAGCCTCGATCACAAGAGCCTGGAAGAACTGCGCCAGCTCTTCGGCGATTTCTTGGCCAGCGCCGAAGTGGCCGCGATCAATCTCGACGACGCGGAAACCGCCGCACTTGCGCCTTGCGCCAGATCGCTGGTGACGTTCGGCATCCGCGCGTCGCAAGCGCAGATCACCGCCACAGACATCGTCGAGGGGCCCACCACCCTCACCGCCACCGTGATCGACCGACGCGACGACACGCGCCATCCGCTGGCGCTCAAAGTGCCCGGCCGCCACAACTTGTACAACGCGCTCAGCGCCATCGCCGCCACCAGTGCCGCCGGGCTTTCGATCGAAGAAGCGGTGGACGCACTCGCCAGCTTCGCAGGGCTGACACGGCGGTTCGACATTGTCGGCACTTCGCCGTCCGGCATCACCGTTATCGACGACTTCGGCCATAACCCCGACAAAGTATCGGCCACGCTCGCCACGCTCAAGACGCATCCGGGCCGGGTCATCGCGTTCTTCCAGCCGCATGGATACGGCCCGCTGCGGCAGATGGGCGCTGAACTGGCAGAGGTTTTCGCCCGGTTGCTAGGGCCCCAGGATGTGACGATCCTGTGTGATCCGGTCTACCAGGGCGGCACCGTCGATCGCAGCGAAGGCAGCGAACGCATCGTGCGGCTGATCGGCGAGCATGGCGGACGCGCTGAATATGTCGCCGCGCGCGAGGATTGCGCCGCGCTCATCCGTAAGATCGCGCGGGCCGGCGACCGAGTCGTCGTCATGGGCGCGCGCGACGATACGTTGACGGTATTTGCGAAGGATTTGCTGGCGGCTTTGCCCTAAGCAACCTTTAGTGCCCCTTGCCGCGTGCTTTCGCCACCAGATGCACTGCCACGGCCACCACTGAGCCCAGCACCAGCCCCACCACTGCCGACACGCCCGCGTAGGTAATCCAGCCCGTCACCGAACCCAGCGGACCGCTGGCAGCCGCGACCGTGTTTTGCAGGCCGTGCGCGATGTGCGCCGGATCGGGCATACCCAGTTCCTCCAGGCCGTGGAGGATAATGCCACCGCCGACCCACAACATCGCTACGGTGCCGATGCTGCCGAGCGCTGTCAGCACGACCGGCATTGCGCGTAGCAGGAACCGCCCGGTTGCCTGCGCGGCTGCCGAGGACTTCTTGGCGAGGTGGAGGCCCACGTCGTCCATCTTCACGATCAGCGCCACGGCCCCGTAAACGGCGACGGTAATGATGATACCGACCAGTGCCAGGGTGACGGCGCGGGTCAGCAGCGTGGTATCTTCAACCTCTGCCAGTGCGATCGCCATGATCTCTGCGGACAGAATCAAGTCGGTACGGATGGCGCCGCTGACGCGGGTTTTCTCGAACTGCGCGGCGTCTTCGATCGGGTCTTCCAGCGTCTCCCCGTGCTTTTCGCCGCCCAGCTTCTCAATGACCTTTTCGGCGCCCTCGAAGGCGAGATAGAGACCGCCGACCATCAGGATTGGCGTGATCGCCATCGGCAGCAGCGCGCTCAAAATCAGAGCGATCGGCAGCAGGATCAGCAGCTTGTTGCGCAGCGAGCCCTTGGTGATATTCCAGATCATCGGCAGTTCGCGGTCGGGCGTGAGACCGGTGACATAGCCGGGCGTCACCGCCGCATCGTCGATCACCACGCCTGCCGCTTTGCCGCCCGCCTTGGCCGCAGCCGCGCCGACATCGTCAATCGAGGCGGCAGCAGCACGGGCAATGACCGAGACGTCGTCGAGCAGGGCGACCAAGCCGGATGGCATAAGCTGAGAAAATCCTGTTTATCTAGGGCTGAGAGCGCCGAAGCCATGCGGGGTATTTTCGGGCCGATCAAGTCTTCGCACGGCGCGGACTTAAAGCGTCACGATATCTTCTGTTCCGGATCGCCCGATGGTCAAGGCCCCGATGGTCAAGGCATTGCCGGAGCTTCTGACGCCGGACCGATGCCCTGCCAAGGCAGCGTCAAAGCCAAGGCGGCGTCAAAATTCGACGTCGAGTTCTTCGATATCCTCGGGCTCGGCCATGGCCGCCGCCACCCACTCGCGCATCGGCTCCCACGCCGTGATCGTCTCGCAATATGCCGCGCTCTGGGGCGATAGCTTGACCGCATAGGACGTGAAGCGGGTCGTCACCGGCGCGTACATGGCATCGGCCACGGTGGGCTTTTCCCCGAACAGGAACGGGCCGTGGTAGCGATCGAGGCAGTCTTGCCAGATCGTCTCGATCCGTTCGATGTCTGGCCGCGCGCCGGAGAACACCGGGAAGCTCTCGTGCCGGACCTTGAGGTTCATCGGCAATGCCGAGCGCAAGTTCGTGAAACCCGAATGGATTTCTCCCGAAATCGAGCGGCAATGCGCGCGCGCGATGGGGTCGGCAGGCAGCATCCCCGCCTCGGGATAGCGCTCGTGCAGGAACTCCGCGATGGCGAGCGTATCCCACACGCTAGCGCCCGCGAAAGTCAGCCGCGGCACCAGCACCGAAGGCGATAGCAGCAGCAATTCGGCGCGATTGGCGGCATCGTTGATCACTTGCTTCTCGACCACTTCCAGCCCCGCCAGCCGGCACAGCAGCCAACCGCGCAAGGACCAGGCCGAATACGTCTTGCTGGAAATCGTCAGTTGCGCGGTTGCAGCATCACCGGTTGTCATCGTGTTCCCTTGGCCGTGTTTCTCTTGCATCAGCTTATGATGCAGCGCAGCATGAATCCAGCGTTGAGTTGCCTGGGGCATCGAACGCGATTCGAGGAATATCTACAGGAATGCTCTACAAGGCCTATCAGGCTCATTGCGATATGCTGGCGCCCGCGCGCTACGCCGCACATGTAGCCACCACGTTCCGAGACCGCGCGCTGGACGGCGCCCGAGACATGCCGACGGCACGGCGGTTGTTCGCCATGGCCGAAGTGTTCGAAAAATCCGAGGTTACGCACAAGCGTCCGCCTTACGCGATTGATAAGGTCCGGTCCGGCAACGCGACGGTCGATGTCGTGGAAGAGGTGGCGCTGTCGCTTCCGTTCGGAAACTTGTTGCACTTCGCCAAACCGGACGTGGCGACGCCCCAACCCAAGATCTTGGTGGTCGCACCCCTTTCGGGCCATTTCGCGACCTTGCTGCGTAATACCGTCGAAACCCTGCTCCGCGATCATGATGTCTACATCACCGACTGGAAGAATGCGCGCGACGTGCCGCTCTCCGCAGGCCAGTTCGGTTTCGAAGATTACGTCGATTACGTGATCCGGTTCCTGCAGGAAATCGGCGACGTGCAAAACCAGCGTGGCGCTCATGTGCTGGCGGTGTGCCAGCCCTGCGTGCCGGTCCTGGCGGCCGTGGCGGTCATGGCGCAGAACGACGATCCGCTGCAGCCGCGCACGATGACCTTGATGGGCGGCCCGGTGGACACGCGGGAAAGCCCGACGGCGGTGAACGACCTGGCGGTCAGCAAAGACCTCGACTGGTTCAAGGACAAGCTGATCCATACCGTCCCCGCCCGTTACGCAGGGGCGGGCCGCAAAGTCTATCCGGGTTTCATCCAGCTCAGCGCATTCATGTCAATGAACACGGGCCGGCACTTGAGCCAGTACCGCAAGCTGTACCAGGCGCTGGCTGACTTCGACACCGCGCAGTCCGCCAAAATCGAAGGCTTCTACGACGAGTATCTCGCCGTGTTGGATCTGACCGCTGAGTTCTACTTGGAAACGATCGACAAGGTCTTCCAGCGCGCACTTCTGGCGAGGGGCGAACTGACCCACCGTGGCCGCACCGTCGATTGCGGCGCGATCCGCAAGACCGCGCTGCTGACGGTCGAGGGAGAGCGCGACGATATCTGCGCCGTGGGCCAGACGGCAGCGGCGCATTTGCTGTGCTCTAGCCTACGCCCTCACCTCAAGCGCCACCACTTACAGCCGGGCGTCGGCCACTACGGCGTGTTTTCCGGCTCGAAGTGGGAAAGCGAAGTTTATCCGCAGGTGAAGAACCTGGTCCTCGCAATGAGCTGAGTCGGGTGGGGAAGACGGCGCAAGCCGCCCTCCCCGTTCAATCTTCAGCGGGCGTTCTTCGCCAGCCACTGGTCCACTTCGCCCATGCGGGTGTCGCGCACCTTGATGCGCCCTTCAATTCGCGCGACCGCCTCATCGGTCGGACGGCGCGAGCCGGCCGCGACCTTCGCCTGGGCATAGGCCTTGAGCTTGCCTATCATCGCCGGATCGAGGCTGCCTTGCGCAATCTTGCCGACGAAGCGCGTCGCGCCCGAGCTATCGACCCGCGACATCACCGCGTCGTAGTTGGCCATCACGAAATCGAACGCCTTATCCGGATGGACGCTGGCAACTTCGGTGATGATGACCGGACTGGTCGTCACGCCGGGCTCGTCGGTGAGCGCCAGGGCCAGCGCACGGTCCGAAAGGGCCGGATCGCGGGCCATGCCCAGCAGCGAGTACAGCGTCGTCTTGAACTGCGCAGACCTTTCGGCCTTCGCTTGTTCGTGCAGCGCATCCCAGGTTGCGGCATCCGCGTTGGCGGCAACCGCCCTCAGCACCGCCACCCGCACCGACGGGTCGATCGCGGACGGATCGTTCTTCGATGCTGCATAGCGCCTGCGCACTTCGGCGACGACCTTGGGCTCGCCCAGTTCACCCAGCGTGTCGATCAATGTGGCGCGTAAATTGCCTGCGGTCGCAGGTTCGTTCGGCTTAGGCGCATAACCCAGACGATCGAGCACCGGCACCAGCCGCACCGAAGCAAACTTCGCGAGCGCCGCCCGGCGGGACGGATTGCCTTCTGCATAATCGGCCAGTTCCGCAACGATCCGGGCAGAACGCTCCGTCACCGCGGGGGCCGCATCAGACGGGAGCGCCTTGATGAGATCGAGAAAATCGCTCATCGGCTGTTGGCCGTTGAAGCCCAGCGCGGTGGCATCGTTCAGCAGGCCAAGCTGGTCCACCGGCGCGACTTTGCCGATGGCGCCGACCAAGCCCTTGAACGCAGCGGGATTGTAGAGGACGCGGTAATAACCGTTCTGGCCGGCATTGACGACCACCGGACCACAGCCGGCGATCCGCAGGCTACCGCGCCCTTGCAGCAACGTATCGGCTTTGCCCCCGGACAGATCGGCGGCATGGACCGGGACGTGCCAGGACAGCGGCGTCTTGCTGGGGTTATCGCGGCTGAACTCGCCCTGCTCCAGCGTAAGCGTGGTCGCGCCGCTGCTGCAGGACACGTTGGCCTTGATCAGCGGTATCCCCGGCTGTTGGGTGAAGTCATGCGCGATCTGGGAAATCGGCTTGCCGGTAGACTTATCGATCTCGCGCCACAGATCATCGGTGACGGTGTTGGAATGGGCATAGCGCGCGATGTAGGCGCGCACGCCATCGCGCCACGCATCTGCACCGGAGTAACCCTCCAGCATGCGGATCACGGCCTCACCCTTGGAATAGGTGATGCCGTCGAAGGCCTGGCTGGCCTCTTCCACGGTGGCGACGTGGTGAATGATCGGGTGCGTGGTGACGAACGCGTCCTGCCCCATTGCCCGCTCGCGCGATTCGACCGCAGTCAGTTCAGGCTGCCATTCGGGGTGGAAGGTCTCGGTCGCGCGGCTTTCGAACCACGAGGCGAAACCTTCGTTCAGCCATAGATCGTCCCACCACGACATCGTGACGAGATCGCCGAACCACTGGTGCGCCATCTCGTGCGCCACCACGGTGAAGATCCGCTCACGCGACGCGTTGGATGCGGTCTTGGGATCGAGCAGCATCGCGTTTTCGAAGTAGAAGATCGCGCCCCAGTTCTCCATGGCGCTGAAGAACTGGCTGCGCCCCGGTGCGGCGATGTGCTCCAGGCGCGGCAGCGGGTACTTGGTGCCGAAATAGCCGTTCATCCACGGCAGCAGCTTGCTCGATGCGTCGAACGCGAAATCGGCCTGCTTCAAGTCACCACGCTTGGTGACGACGCTGACTTCGGTGTCGCCTACCTTGCGGGCTTCCCGCTCAAAGTCACCGACGGCGAAGAACAGCAGATAGGTGGACATCTTGGGGCTTTGGCCGAACGTGACCAGGCTCTTGCCCTGGCCCGCTGGGGCGGTGCTAGCGACGGGCAGGTTGCCGATCGCCATCTCGCCTTCGGGCACGATCGCTTTGAGGCTGAAGGTCGCCTTGTAGAACGGCTCGTCCCACGAGGGGATAAAGCGCCGCGCGTCCGAGTTCTCAAACTGGGTGTAGAGCGCACGCTTCTTGGTGCCGTCAGCCGCCTGATAGTCGAGCGCGAACAGGCCGTACGCCTGGGTGTTGATCTTGCCGGTATAATCGATCGCCAGCGCATAGGCGCCTGGCGAAACGGGCTTGGCGAACGCAAAAGTCGCGGTCTGTGCGTCCTTGTCCAGCGTCACCGTGGCCTCGCCCAGCGACTTGCCGGCCGCCGTCGCCAGCGTGGCCTTCGCGATCGCGAGGTCCGCCGCTTGCAGCGTGATGGTGCGCGTATCCGCCTGAACCGTGATCGCGATGGTCGCCTTGCCCTTGAACGTCAGGTTCGCCGCGTCAGGCTCGAACGTCACGTCGTAGTGGGTGGGCTCGATGCCCCTGGGCAACTGGGTGGTGACCGTGTCGCTCGTGGCCCCGCTCACAGCGGACGATGGCGCAGATGCTTGTGCGAATGAGGGAGAAGCAAGGCCGGCACCAGTAACGAGGGCCAGGACGGCAGCAGAACGGAGTAAGGATGACATGCGATTCTCTTGTTCTTTTCGATATGACCGGTGCTAACGCTCAACTCACAACGCGCAACATCTTTGCTTGTCCGGGTAACTTTTTCCCGAGACACGCCATCAATCGCTATCAAATCAGCCGGATTTCCCGCACATCAGATTTGTCGCGCGCTTGCATTCCTGCGAGAATCCGGTAAGGGCGCCGCTCCGCACCGGCATTCTGGCCTGTGGGGAACCCGAAGAAAGCCGGAGGGGCCCCGCAATCCCGCGGACAAGCCAGCGATCGGTTGGACTGATAAAGGAAGTTGCCGTGGCTCTATATGAGCACGTGTTCCTGGCTCGCCAGGACCTCAGCCAGGCGCAAGTCGATGCGCTTGCTGCCGCCGCCACCGAGATCGTCGAGAGCAACGAGGGCAAGGTCACCAAGACCGAGACCTGGGGCCTCAAGAATCTCGCTTACAAGATCAAGCGTAACCGCAAGGCGCACTTCGTGCTGCTGAACATCGAAGCATCCGGCGCCGTTGTCGCCGAGCTCGAGCGTCAGACCGGCATCAACGAAGATGTGATCCGCTTCATGACCGTCCGCGTTGACGAGCATGAGGGCGGCCCTTCGGCCATGATGCGCAAGACCGACCGCGAGCGTACTCGCCGTCGCGAACGTGAAGGAGCCTGATAGATGGCACGCGCCTTCTTCCGCCGCCGCAAGTCCTGCCCGTTCTCGGGCAAGAACGCGCCGAAGATCGACTACAAGGACGTTCGTCTGCTGCAGGGCTTCATGTCCGAGCGTGGCAAGATCGTCCCCAGCCGCATCACTGCGGTTTCCGCCAAAAAGCAGCGTGAGCTGGGCCAGGCTATCAAGCGCGCCCGTCACATCGGTCTGCTTCCCTACATCGTCAAGTAAGGAGGGCGAACCCTATGGATATCATCCTCCTCGAGCGCATCGAAAAGCTCGGTAGCATTGGTGACGTCGTTTCCGTCAAGGACGGTTACGCACGCAACTTCCTGCTGCCGAACAAGAAAGCGCTGCGCGCTAACGCCGCCAACAAGAAGGTCTTCGACGCCAACCGCGCCAAGATCGAGGCTGACAACGCTTCGCGTCGTGCAGACGCCGAAACGCACTCGGCCAATGTCGCCGGCAAGCAGGTCGTCCTGATCCGCGCGTCGTCGAACTCGGGCCAGTTGTACGGTTCGGTTTCGGTGCGTGACATCGTCGATGCCCTGAACGCCGATGGCGCGAACATCGGCAAGCAGATGGTCGTGCTGGAACGCCCGATCAAGACGCTCGGAATCTTCGACGTCAAGGTCACTCTGCACCCCGAAGTCACCGTTGGCGTCAAGGTCAACGTGGCTCGCTCGCCGGACGAAGCCGACCTGCAGTCGCAGGGCGTGGACGTGATGGCCGCGATGTTCGAACAGGACGTCTCGGGCTTCACCGAAGCGTACGATCCGAACGCCGAACCCGGCGAAATCGTGATCGACGAGCCGGAAGCCGAAGAGCAGGCCTAAGCCTCGCTTCGGTCCGACTGGACACGAAAGGCCCTCGTTCCTTCTCGGAACGGGGGCTTTTTCTTATGGACACAGGAAGACGCCGACTACCCATGATCCATCCCGTTACGTTCACGGACTACGACAACGATCCGACGCTTCGTAGCGCTATTCTGACGCTCAATAACGAACATGCGATCGAATTGTCGTTCGCTGACGAAGCGCGCATGGGCATGCTGGTACGCGAAGCTTTCGTGGTCCGGCGCGTTGGCATGGTCGATGCCTTGCTTCTGGCGTTCGATCAGGACGCGCCTTACGACAGCGCAAACTTTCGCTGGTTTTGCGCCCGATATTCCAACTTCGTGTATGTAGATCGGGTCGTGGTGGCTTCCCACGCCCGCGGCCAGGGATTGGCTCGCGCACTTTACGAACAGCTCTTTGCGAGTGCTCGCGCCGCTGGAAAGACGCACATCGTATGCGAAGTGAATGCCGATCCGCCCAATCCGGCCTCTGAAGCATTCCACCGCGCTTTCGGTTTCAATGCGGTCGGAACGGCACGGTTGGAGAAAGGCAAGACCGTGACGTACCTTGCCATAGCGTTGTAAAACCGCCCACCTATTGCGCCACGCCATGTTTTGCGTAATAGGTGGTCATGCAAAAGACGAAAGAAACCCTCGCGGAATTGGTCCGCGTTTATGAAGCCGCCGTCTCCACTTTGAAGGCCGATATTGCCGCCTTCGTCGAGAATGGCACCCCTCCCGCCGCCGATCGCCGCGCCGAGCGCCTCTGGACTTACCCGGAGTTGCGCATCACGTATCGCGGCACGGAGCGCACCGCCCACGCATCACGCGCCTTCGGTCGCCTGGAATCGGTCGGCGTTTACGCAACGACAGTCACGCGCCCGCATCTCTTTGCCGACTACCTCGCCGAGCAGCTCGCGCTGATCGAAACCGAGTATGAGGTAGAGTTCGAAGTGAGCCGATCGGGCCAGGAAATTCCGTTCCCTTACGTGCTGGAAGGCGTCTCAGTCGGCACCGTCACCCCGCAGGAACTTGCCACCCACTTCCCCAGCACGGAACTGGCGATGATCGGGGACGAGATCGCCGACGGAATTCACGTTTTCGGTGCCGACGAAGCGCTGCCGCTGGCGTTGTTCGATGGCCTGCGCACCGACTTCAGCCTCGCGCGCATGGCGCACTATACCGGCACCAGCCCGGAGCATTGCCAGCGCTTCGTGCTGTTCACCAACTACCATCGCTACGTGGACGAGTTCGTGGACTGGGCCGGCACCCAAGTAGGCCAGGACGGCTACGTCGCGCTCTCGGGAGCCGGCGGCCTTTACATCGACGCACCGACCGACAACGCGCGGGCGCGGCTGTCCGATACTGCGTGGCGGCGGCACCAGATGCCGGCTTACCATCTCATTCGGGAAGACCGTTCGGGCATCACCCTGGTCAACATCGGCGTCGGCCCGTCGAACGCCAAGACGATCACCGATCACCTCGCGGTGCTGCGTCCTGAGGCCTGGCTGATGATCGGCCACTGCGGCGGCTTGCGCGAAAGCCAACGAATCGGCGATTACGTGTTGGCCCACGCCTATCTGCGCGACGATCATGTGCTCGATCCCGTGCTGCCGCCGGAGATCCCGTTGCCGGCGATTGCCGAAGTGCAGCAAGCGCTGGCCCAAGCCGCAGAGCTTGTCAGCGGCGAAGGCGGTGCCAATCTCAAGAAGCGGATGCGCACAGGCACCATCGTCACGACCGACGATCGAAACTGGGAATTGCGCTATACCGAATCCGCCAAGCGTTTTTCGCTCAGCCGCGCGATCGGCATCGACATGGAAAGCGCAACGATCAGCGCCCAGGGCTATCGCTTTCGCGTGCCCTACGGCACCCTGCTGTGCGTCTCGGACAAGCCGCTCCACGGCGAGCTCAAGCTGCCGGGGCAGGCCAATCGCTTCTATGAGGAAGCGATCGCGAGCCACCTTAAGATCGGCCTGATAACCTGCGACTTGCTGCGCGAACAAGGCGACCGGTTGCATTCACGCAAATTGCGTGCGTTCAACGAGCCGCCTTTCCGGTAAAGCCACAATCACGTTGCCGGGCGCTGTTCGAGCGCTCGGCCGCAGGTCAGATCTGTTACGCCGCGCCGCTCGCAAACGCGGCCTGCGGAGTGATTCTTGCGGCGAACGCTATTGTAGATCATCGCAGCGCGACGGAGTGCTGCTTCTGCAGCGATATCTTTCCGACTTGTGAAATATTGGATCGCTGGGTTGCGGCAACGTCATCAGTTCGATGGAATGATGTTTTCAGCTCGAACTCGAAATATAGATCTAATCATAATTTATTGTACGATCACTAAATCATGTATAAAAAACCATTTTGATTATAACTCTATTTATAAAGAAATAAATCGGAAATAAATTTCACGTTTATTTCACTGAAGTATCCCTGGTTGAAATATATGTTGCACTTCGATCACAAGTGTGACCTTAATATACGCAACTATACTATTACCCAGTGACAGTTCGATGCTCCACGGCGCAATCATTTGCTCATGCAGCCGGCCTCGCGAAACGCTCGCGCCCCCGGACTTGCGAAAGGAGCAACGATGACACCCGACCTCAAACGCCTGCTATTGGCGTCCACTCTCCTCATGGGCCTGCCCGTCACCGCGCAGGCGCAGGACACTGCGCCTGCAGCCAGCGAAGGCGCCGATGCTCAGCCCGCCCAGGGCGACGCCATTGTCATCACCGGCTCGCGCCTGCGCAATCCCAACTTGGAGCAAGCCGCGCCGATCCTGACCGTCAGCGCGAAAGAACTCGCGCTGAGCGGCCAGATCAACGTCGAGAACATTCTGAAAGAGCTGCCCCAGCTCCTTCCTGGCACGACGTCTGCGTCGAACAACCCCGGCGGTGGTGTATCGACTGCCAACTTGCGTGGCCTCGGTGCAGTCCGCACACTGGTTTTGGTCAACGGCCACCGTTATGTATCCTACGACACCAACCAAATCGTCGATCTGAACACGATCCCCACCGCGCTACTTGAGAAGGTGGACATCATCACCGGCGGCAAATCGGCGGTGTATGGTTCGGACGCGGTCACCGGCGTCATCAACTTCGTCACAAAGCAGAATTTCGAAGGCGTCCAAGCTAACAGCAACTATCGCATCACCGATAAGGGCGATGGCGCGCAGTATTCCGGTGGGCTTCTGGTCGGCAAGAACTTCGCCGAGGGCCGCGGCAATATCACGCTGTATGGTGACTATACCCAGCGCAAGGCGATCAAGCAGTCTGCGCGCTCGTATACCGCTGTCACTCAGACCGATGACGGCGAAGGCGGCCTGACCAGCGGCGGTTCCAGCTCTATCCCAGGAACCCGCATCAACATTGGCGGCAAGAACTACAAGTTCGACGAGAACGGCGATTATTCCGCCTACACCTCTGCCGATGCGTATAACTATGCCTCAGAAAACTACCTTCAGGTGCCGCAGAAGCGCGAACTCCTGTTCGGCCAGGGCCACTTCGACGTCAGCGATGCGCTGACGTTCTATGCCGAGGGCCAGTACATCCACAACCGGGTCAAGAACCAGTTGGCACCGACCCCGGTGACCGGCAGCTTCGAACTGGACAACAATTCCCCGTACCTGTCCGCCGACAGCCAGGCACTACTGAAGAGCCAGGACACCGACGGCGATGGCTACACCACTGCCAACATTTATCGGCGCCTGAGCGAAGTGGGTGACCGCGTTTCGCTGGTTGATAGCAAGGCTTTGCGCGGGCTGTTCGGCGCGCGCGGCGATCTGGGAAGCAACTGGAACTACGACATCTACGCCAGCTATGCTCGCACCAAGCAGACCGAGTATCAGTCCGGCAATATCTCGCGCAGCAGACTGCAGCAGGCACTCAAGACGACCACCGATTCCAATGGCAATCTGGTTTGTACCGATCAGAGCAACGGCTGCGTCCCGGCAAACATCTACGGCGCCGGCAACCTGAGCGACGAAGCGGTCGATTTCATCTCGATCGACACGACCAACCGTTCGACCATCACCGAGAAGGTGGTCAGCGGCGCGATCACCAACAACAACTTGTTCGATCTGGGTGCAGGCCCGGCCGGCATCGCCGTGGGTGCTGAATACCGCTCTGAATATGGGCGGTACGACCCGGACGAGGCACTCTCCTCAGGCGACGTGGTAGGCTTCAACGGCAGCGAGCCCACCAAGGGCGGATACAACGTCAAGGAATTGTTCACCGAAGTCAGCGTACCGCTGCTCGCGGACAAGCCTTTCGTGCATCGCCTGGAACTCAACGGGGCAGTCCGCTATTCGCATTACACCACCGCAGCCAAGAACGTCGGCACGTTCTCGGGAGGACTGCTGTGGGCACCAATCAAGGACATCGGGCTGCGAGCGCAATTCTCGCGAGCAGTGCGCGCGCCTACCGTAAGCGACTTGTATAGCGGCACTTCGCAGAACTTCGAAAGCGCGACCGATCCCTGCACGACCAGCGCTGCGGTGAGCAACGCAAACCTCAATGCGAGCTGTATCGCCCAAGGTGTTCCATCGGGTTCCGTCGGTACGGAATACAACGGCGGCGACACGCAGATCATGAGCTACAACGGTGGTAACACCAACCTGCGTGAAGAGACGGCGAACACTTACACCTTCGGTATCGTCCTGAAGCCCAGCATGATACCTGGACTGTCGATCACTGCGGATTATTACCACATCAAGATCGACAACTACATCACCTCAGCCGGTACCAGCAGCATCATCCGGGCCTGCTATGGCGATGAAGGTAACGGTTGGACTTCGTACAACAGCAGCTACTGTTCACTGCTCCCGCGCGACAGCACGGGTACGATCTACGGGGCGATCGACACGAACAGCAACTCGGGCGGCGTTAAGACCGATGGCATCGACTTCGACGCCCAGTATTCGATACCGCTGGCGTTCGGCACCAACAAGAGCAGCAACCTGAACCTGCGCGTAGCAGGTACGTACCTGATGAACTGGACCTTCCACCCGATCGCGGACATCTCGGACATCGTCTACAACTGCGCAGGCAAGTTCGGCCTGAACTGCGGCAATGTCTACGCCAAGTGGCGCCTGAACAGCCGTGCAACCTGGTCGACCGACGGCGGCAGCCTCTCGCTCGCCTGGCGTCACTTGTCGCCGGTCGGCGATGACGATGACTCAACCACTTACTCGGTCGAGCACATCAAGGCCTACGACTACTTCGATCTGACCGCGACAATCGATATCGACAAGAAGTTCACTTGGTCGATCGGCATGAACAACATGTTCAATCGCAAGCCGCCAATCTTGGGTGACAACCAGCAGCAGTCGAACACCTATCCGTCCACGTACGACGTGAACGGCCGGACGTTCTTCACCAACGTGGTGGTGAACTTCTGATCTAACGAAAAGGGCGGGCGGATCGCTCCGCTCGCCCTTTTCACTTCATTCTGACGAACTGCCCCGGACGACCCTCGCGTCGTCCGGGGCTTTTTCATTACCAGCCCGAAGCCTGACCTTTGTTCTGCGCGTCCAGCCATTTCTGGAGCGGGGCGAAGTAGTCGAGCATCGGCTTGGCGCTCATCTTCGGTGAACCGGTGAAAGCCTTCAGGGCCTCTGGCCAAGGTTTGGATTGTCCCATCGCCAGCATCTTATCCAGGTTCGCCCCCACTTGCTTGTTGCCGTAGAAGCTGCAGCGGTGAAGCGGCCCTTTCCAGCCCGCCTGCTTGCACGCAGCCTGGTAGAACTGGAACTGCAGGATGCGCGCCAGGAAGTAGCGGGTATAAGGCGTGTTGCCGGGGATGTGGAACTTGGCCCCGGCATCGAAGGCATCGTCAGGCCGCACTGAGGGCGGGGTAATCCCCTGGTAATCCAGCCGCATCTTGGTCCACGCCTTGTTGTAGTCCGCCGGCTGGATGCTGCCGTCGAAGATGCCCCAGCGGTAGCGGTCGATCATCAGGCCGAATGGCAGGAACGCCACTTTGTCCATCGCCTGGCGCAGCAACAGGCCGACGTCCTTGTCGGCGCTGGGCACGCGGCTCTTGTCCAGCAAACCGATGTCCACCAGGTACTGCGGCGTGATCGATAGCGCGATGAAGTCGCCGATCGCTTCGTGGAACCCATCGTTGGCGCCGTTGAGGTAGAGGAACGGCTGCTTGTTGTAGGCGCGCTGGTAGTAGTTGTGGCCCAGTTCGTGATGGATCGTCACGAAATCGCCCGCGTCCACCTTGGTGCACATCTTGATGCGGATATCGTCCTTGTTGTCGATGTCCCAGGCAGACGCATGGCAGATCACCTCGCGGTCGGCGGGCTTAGTGATCATCGAGCGCGCCCAGAAGGTGCCCGGCAGCGGATCGAAGCCAAGCGAGGAATAGAACCCCTCGCCCGTCTTCACCATGTCGAGCGGGGTCTTGCCCTTGTCCTTCAGCAGCGCGCCGATGTCATAGCCCAGATCGCCCGCACCCGCCGGCGCGACCAGCGGATAGATGCTGCCCCATTCCTGCGCCCACATATTACCCAGCAAGTCCGCGCGGATCGGCCCGGTCTTGGCCTGCACCGCATCGCCGTACTTCTCGTTGAGCTTGCGCCGAACATAGGTGTGCAGCGCCAAGTACAGCGGCTTCACTTCCTGCCACAGCCGCTCGGTTTCGGCGGAGAACTGCTCGGGCGTCATGTCATAGCCCGACCGCCACATGGCGCCGACGTCGGCATAGCCCAGTTCCTTGGCGCCCTGGTTGGCGATGCCGACCATCTGGACGTAGTCGCCCTTCATCGGCTTGCCGACGTTGTCGTGCCAAGTCGTCCACATCTCGGCAAACTGGGCCGGGGTGTGCGAGAGGTTGCCCATCTCCGCCTCGATGTCAGAACCATTGATCGGCTTGCCGTCGAGCGTTCCCTTGCCTTTGCCATAGGCGGACGACAGCCGCGTCGAAATCTCGCTAAGCTGCGCGGCAGCGCCTGGGGTGGTGGGTGCGGGCAACGTGATGTTCTGGCGCAGGATGCCCAGCTTGCGCGCGACATCGGCATTGAGACCGGCGACCTTACTGAACTTGGCCGCCTGCAGCGCGTATTCCACCTGCTTTTCGGTCAACTCGCCATTGGATTTTGCCGCCAGCGCGTCGGTATCCTCGGTGATGTAGGTGTAGTTGACCCAGTTGATCCGCGCATTGTCGACGGTGGTCGCGCCCAGATCCTTTTCGGCAGCAGCGACGAAATCGGCCGCGCCTTGCGCCGTCTCGGGATAATCGGCGGCAAAGGCGGGCGCGGCGGCCAGCGACAGGCTGACGGCCAGCGCAGCCAGCGCGGTGGTGGCGAATTTCATGAGGTGGACCCCTTTGTTCTGCGTGATGGACAGCAGACTAGCTGCCACCCGGCGCAGATCAACGGGAAAGGGCTAGAGCAAGTTCCGATCCGATTGCATCGGCTCGGTTGCTCTAGGCTCTTGTTTCGCCGCGTTTTCCGAGTCAGGAGGTGATTCCACCTGCTTCGAAAGCGCTCTAGGCCAGGAACGCCGCGATGGCGCGACCCATGTCCTTGAAAGTCACGCTCGACATGTGGTTGCCGGGAACCTCGACGTAATGCCCGTCCGGCAGTGCGGCGGCGAGGTCCGGCGCTGAGCCGTTGTCCCGGTCATCCACTCCGCACACGCACAGTGTCGGCATTGCAACGCGAGCAATCGCGTCCGGCGGGGTGTCGTCCACCGAACTGAGCAACAGGCGCGCGGCAACCCGGTCGATCTTCATCGTCTTCATGAACGCTTGCGCCGTGAACGCCGGATCGCCGCGCTCGATCGTCCCGAAGCGATCGATCGTGTCGATGAAATGGGCGCTGCGCCGTGCCCAGCCGGCCAGACCCGACAGCCCCATCCCGCCCAGCACCAGCTTACGCGGGCTCAGCCCGGCCAGAACGCCCCGCACCGCCGTACGCGAACCCAGCGAAAAGCCGCCGAGGTCGTAGTCGGTCAGCCCCTGTGCTTTTATCAGGAGCTGCAGATCCTGAACCAGAACGTCGGCGGGGTAGGCCGCCGGATCATGCGGGGCTTCGCTTTGCCCATGGGCACGCAAGTCCGGCATGATGACGCGAAAGCCCGACGCTGCCAGAATGGCGGCATTGCCGAACTTGATCCAGTTGACCTCGGCGCTGGAAAACAGCCCGTGGACCAGCACCAGCGGCCGACCCTCGCCCATCGTGTGAACCGCCAGACGCGCACCGCCGAAGCCTTCGAACGTGCCGGTTTCAGCGGTGAGTGTCTCTTGCGTCATTCCGGCAACTCCATTTCGGCGTCATTTCCAGCGCCGCGTTATGACTGGCCTCAGCCCTTCTTGAGGTGGCGACGGCCCAGCAGTTCGGCGATCTGCACCGCGTTCAGCGCGGCGCCCTTGCGCAAGTTGTCCGATACGCACCACAGCGACAGGCCATTGTCGACGGTAGGGTCTTCGCGCACGCGGCTGATGTACGTTGCACCATCACCCACGGCCTCCACCGGGGTGACGTAGCCGCCGTCTTCGCGCTTATCGACAAGCATGATGCCGGGTGCTTCGCGCAAGATATCCTGCGCTTCGACGGCGGTGATCTCGTCCTCGAACTCGATGTTGATCGATTCCGAATGGCCGACAAACACCGGCACCCGCACGCAGGTTGCTTGCACCTTGATCTTGGGATCGAGGATCTTCTTGGTCTCGACCACCATCTTCCATTCTTCCTTGGTCGAACCATCGTCCAGGAACTCGTCGATGTGCGGGATCACGTTGAAGGCGATCTGCTTGGTGAACTTGCGCGATTCCACCTGATCGCCCACGAAAATCGCCCGGCTTTGTTCGAACAGTTCGTCCATGCCCGCCTTGCCCGCGCCGGATACCGACTGGTAGGTTGAGACGACCACGCGCTTGATCCGCGCCTTGTCGTGCAGCGGCTTGAGCGCGACGACCATCTGCGCAGTGGAGCAATTGGGATTGGCGATGATGTTGCGCGCCTTGTAGCCATCGATCGCATCGGGGTTCACTTCGGGCACGATCAGCGGCACGTCCGGGTCCATGCGGTAGAGCGACGAGTTGTCGATCACCACGCAGCCTTGCGAAGCGGCCCTGGGTGCGTGGATCTTCGTGGCAGCGGAACCAGCGGCGAACAGCGCGATGTCCCAGCCGGTGAAATCGAAATGCTCGATGTTCTTGACCTTGAGCATCCGACCAGTGTCGCCATACTCAATCTCGGTGCCGACCGAGCGCGACGAGGCAACCGCGGCGATCTCGTCGCAGGGAAACTCCCGCTCGGCCAGGATGTTGACTATTTCGCGGCCGACGTTTCCAGTCGCACCTACGACGACAACCCGGTAACCCATTGTACAACATCCTTCCGCATCAGCGCAGGGTTGCCGGTTAGCCCCCTGGGGTGGGCAGGGCAACCGCCCACAAACAAAGAAGGGCAGCGTGGATGCGCTGCCCTTTTCGTATTTCGACCGTATCTAGCGATCAGTGCGCGGTGGCGCCGCTGACCCCCGAGTGTGGTGGCGGGGCCGCTGCCAGCTCGTCCGCCTCGGTCCATTCAATCGCCGTCGGCGGTTCCATCAGCGCTTTGGCCAACACCTCGTCGACGTGGGCGACGGGGATGATCTCCAGCCCCTGCTTCACGTTCTCAGGGATTTCGGCCAAGTCCTTGCGGTTTTCCTCGGGGATCAGCACCGTGGTGATGCCGCCGCGCAGTGCCGCGAGCAGTTTTTCCTTCAAGCCGCCGATCGGCAGCACCCGGCCACGCAGAGTGACTTCGCCGGTCATGGCAATGTCCTTGCGCACAGGGTTACCCGTCAGCGTCGAGACGATCGAGGTAACCATGCCGATGCCAGCCGACGGACCATCCTTGGGGACGGCGCCTTCGGGCATGTGGATGTGAATGTCCTTTTTGTAGAACACGCTAGGCTTGATGCCATAGGCAGGGGAACGGGCACGCACAAAGCTGAAGGCGGTCTGGATCGACTCGTTCATCACTTCGCCCAGCTTGCCGGTCGCCTTGATCGCGCCCTTGCCGGGGACGGTGACGCTTTCGATCGTCAGCAGCTCGCCGCCCACTTCGGTCCATGCCAGACCCGTGACCGCGCCGACCTGATGCTCCTCCTCGCCAATACCATGGCGGAATTTGCGGACACCGGCGTATTGATCCAAATTCTCCGAACTGACGACCACTTGCGTCGCCTTGCCTTCCAGAATCTGGCGCAAGGACTTGCGGGCCAGCCGCGCGATCTCGCGCTCCAGCGTGCGCACGCCCGCCTCGCGGGTGTAGTAACGGATCAGGTCGCGCAGGCCATCCTGCGTCAGCGTGAACTCGTTCTCGGTCAGGCCATGGGCTTCCACTTGTTTGTGGACCAGGTGGCGCTCGGCGATCTCGACCTTCTCGTCCTCGGTGTAGCCTTCGAGACGGATGATCTCCATGCGATCGAGCAGCGGCTGCGGCAGGTTCAGGCTGTTCGCGGTACACACGAACATCACGTCCGACAGATCGATGTCCAGTTCCAGATAGTGGTCCTGGAACTTTGCGTTCTGTTCGGGATCGAGCACTTCGAGCAGCGCCGAAGCCGGATCGCCGCGGAAATCCTGGCCCAGCTTGTCGATCTCGTCGAGCAGGAACAGCGGGTTGGACTTGCCCGCCTTGCGCAAGTTGGTGACAATCTTGCCCGGCAGCGAGCCGATGTAGGTGCGCCGGTGGCCGCGAATCTCGGCCTCGTCGCGCACGCCGCCCAGCGACTGACGCACGAACTCGCGGCCCGTCGCCTTGGCGATCGATTTGCCCAGCGAGGTCTTGCCCACACCCGGAGGGCCGACCAGGCACAGGATCGGACCCTTGAGCTTGTTGGTGCGCGCCTGCACCGCCAGATACTCGATGATGCGGTCCTTGACCTTGTCGAGCGCATAGTGATCGGCGTCGAGAACTTCTTGCGCCTCGGAAATGTCGCGCTTGAGCTTGCTTTTCTTGCCCCACGGCAGACCCAGCAGCACGTCGAGGTAGTTGCGGATGACCGTCGCCTCGGCGCTCATCGGTTGCATCGCGCGCAGCTTTTTCAGCTCGGCGGTCGCCTTTTCGCGGGCTTCCTTGGACAGCTTGGTTTTTTCGATCTTCTCGGCGAGTTCCTGAAGCTCGTTCACTTCGTCGCCGTCGCCACCGCCCAGCTCGGACTGGATCGCCTTGAGCTGTTCGTTGAGGTAATATTCGCGCTGGGTCTTTTCCATCTGCCGCTTCACGCGGCCACGGATCTTGCGCTCGACCTGCAGGACGCCGAGTTCGCCTTCCATGAAGGAATAGACCATCTCCAGCCGCTTGAGCGTGTCGGGCTCGGAAAGCACCGCCTGCTTGTCGGCCACCTTGGCGGAGATCTGCGCCGCGACGGTATCCGCCAGTTTGGCCGCATCCTCGATGTCAGCGAGATTCTCGCCAGCGTCCTGGCTCAGCTTCTTGTTAAGCTTGGCATATTCGGTGAACTGATCGACCACCGAGCGCATCATCGCTGCCGTTTCGGTGCCTTCGACTTCGACCGAGTCGATGGCCTCGATGCCGGCGACCAGCATTTCACCTTCTTCGCCGTGCTCCGTGCGCAGGGTTTCGAGGCGGGCACGTTCCTGCCCTTCCACCAGCACGCGCACGGTGCCGTCAGGCAGCTTGAGCAACTGCAGCACGCTGGCGATGACGCCGGTTTCGTACAGATCGTCACGATCGGGATCGTCGCAGGCCGGATCTAGCTGGGCGAGCAGGAAAATATCCTTGTCGCCGGCCATCGCCGCTTCCAGCGCCGCGACCGATTTCTCACGTCCGACGAAAAGCGGCACAACCATGCCGGGAAACACGACTATATCGCGCAGTGGAAGAAGCGGGAGGAGGTTCACAGACATATCCATTACATAGCACGCGGAGATGAACCTGAACGGAACCCACCGCTTTTCACGTGAGGATATGGGGTGTTTGTGCCGCCGCGCAATCATTTGCAGGCGAAAGACGGTGGGAAACGGACGTTTCCCCGTCTTTCGCCGAACTAATGGAGTCTTTCGCCTAACTCATGCAGTTTCGCGCCGAACTCATGGAGCGTCCCGCCGGGCTTTCGATCGACCCAACCCATCCCGGCGGAACTTCAGTATGCACTAATAACTAAAATGGTAAGCTCAGAACGGCAGCTTGAAGCCCGGCGGCAGGCCCATGCCTTGCTGTGCCTTGGCAAGTTCCTCGTTCGCGACCGAATCCGCCTTCACCCGCGCGTCGTTGTAGGCTGCGGCGATCAGGTCTTCCAGGATCGGCTTTTCGCCGGGCTGCATCAGGCTGTCGTCGATGGCAACGCCGATGACCCTGCCCTTGGCAGAGCAGCGAATCTTCACCAGACCGCCGCCCGAAAGCCCCTCGACCTCCAATTGGTCAAGCTTGCCTTGGGTTTCGGCCATCTGCTTCTGAATGGACTCGGCCGCCTGCTGCGCGGCCTGGATCATTTCTTCCATCGATTTCATGTCATCGTCTCCAATTGCGTGAGCTGCCACCGCCGATGGCGGCTGGGCGCTCGTCCTGAATGAGTTCGGCGCCGGGGAAAGCCGCTAAAGTTGCCTCGACCAAGGGTGAGCGGCGAAGCGCATCGCTGTCGGCGGAGCGTCTCTCTTCCGCCTGCTCGACCAGGGTGGGCGTCGCACCTTGCGCTTGCGCTTCACTCACACGCTCGACCTGCCAGCGGTCGCCAGTGGCTTCGGCCAGCGCCGTGCGCAGTGCGGGGGAGATATCCTCCTTGAAGCCAGGGGGTTGGGCATAGCGCAAGTGACCGGCTGCCAGCGATACGACGCGCACTTGCATCCGCATCACATTCGCGGCCACCGGCTGGCCGTAGTGCTCCACCTCGTCCACCAGCGCTTCCCAGCGCGGCGCCACTGCTGACGCAGAAGGCGCGGAATTGCCTTCCTCGCTTCCAGGCGCGACCATGGCCGGCGCCCTTGCAGCGAGTTCTTCCAGCTTGCGCACCAGCGAGCCCGGATCGGGCATGTCAGCGGCGTGCATGATCCGCAGCAACGCCATCTGCACCGCAACCAGCGGATCGGGCGCGGAACGCACTTCTTCGAAGCCCTTGAGCAAAAGCTGCCACAAGCGGTGGAGTTGCCCTGCCCGCAGGCCTTTGGCCCACCCCTCGATCGCCTCGCGCTCTTCGGCCGAGTGGGCATCGGCAGCGCTACCGCTGACTTGCGCAACGCCGATACGGTGGGTCAGGTCCATCAGCCCGCGAATGATCGCAATCGGCTCAACGCCAAGCGAAAACTGCTGCGCCACCAGCTCGAGCAAGTCGGCGCCCCGCCCTTCGAGCACTGTGGCCATCAACTTGCGCTGAACGCTCTTGTCGGACAGGCCGAGCATATCGCGCACGGGACCAGTCTGTACCTGGCCCTCGCCGTCAAGGTCGGCATGGGCGATCGCCTGATCGAGGATGGACAAGCCATCGCGTACCGATCCTTCGGCAGCCGCGGCAATCATCGCCAGCGCCTCAGGCTCCGCCTCGACGCCTTCCAGACCGCAGACTTTGGCGAAGTGCTCCGCCAGCATCGGCGCGGATATCCGCCGCAAATCGAAACGCTGGCAGCGCGAGAGAACCGTGACCGGCAGCTTGTCCACTTCGGTGGTCGCGAACAGGAACTTCACATGCGCAGGCGGTTCCTCAAGTGTCTTGAGCAAGGCATTGAAAGCATTGCGAGACAGCATGTGAACTTCGTCGATGATGTAGATCTTGTAGCGCGCCGAGACGGCGGCATACCGCACGGCCTCGATGATCTCTCGCACATCGTCCACGCCGGTATGGCTGGCAGCGTCCATCTCGATCACGTCGATATGGCGGCCTTCGGCAATGGCGATGCACGGCTCGCACTGGCCGCAAGGGTCGATCGTCGGGCCGCCCTGGCCGTCCGGGCCGATGCAATTGAGCGCCTTGGCGATCAGGCGGGCGGTGGACGTCTTGCCCACCCCGCGCACACCGGTCATCAGGAAAGCATGGGCGAGCCGGTTGCGCTTGATCGCATTCGCCAGCGTCTGGACCATCGCCTCCTGGCCGATCAGTTCAGCGAACGTCTGCGGGCGATATTTGCGCGCCAGCACGCGATAGGGCTGTGCGGCAGGTTCCACCGGCGGCTTGGGCGTTGCCTGCTTCGGTGCGGCGGGTGCTGGGGTTGCGGGAGCAGGTGTTGCGGCGGCTGGCGAGGGCGTTTCCGGAGCGGCGGCCTGCTCGCTTGCGAACATCGCGCCCTGCCCGACCGCTTCCAGCTCCGCAGCCGTCGGTTCCGGCGGCGCGACATCGGCGTCATCGTCGAATAGCGACACTTGGCTTACCTCTTCCATCCCGGCGCTCGAAGCGGCTTGCGCCTCCTCGTCATCCTCCCACGGGGGGCCGTCGCCGAACATGTCGCGTGAATCGTCCATCGATTGCAAACTAGGCCCTGGCCGGAGGAATGTCAGGAGAAAAGCGCCCGCGCCATCGCAACGGCCCGCAGGCGGTCAGAAATCAGCGATGATGGTGAAGGAGCCGGGCGACCCGCCGCAATCCGTTGTGGCTGCTTCCTTCCGGACCTGACCAGATTGGCGGACGCAAACGCCCGCCCGACTCCCGGGTGGCCCTATGGCGGGCGGACAAAGCTTTGTCCAGCCCCGCCGAAATCAGCCCTTAGCGGAAGTTGTCGGCGTAGGCCTGGATCTTCAGGCGACGCGGCGGCGTCTGGTGGACGACGGCCTCGATACCGTAGCGATCAGCGTAAGCCTGCGCGTCCTGCGCCGTCGGGAACGTCAGGCGAACCTGCTGCTGCATATCGCCGGAGCCAGCCCAGCCCATCAGCGGATCAGGCCGCTTAGCCTCGGCAGGAACGAATTCCAGAACCCACTGGTCGAGCAGTGCCTTGCCGGACTGCATGGCGTTCTTCGGGCGTTGATAGATGCGTGCGCTCATGGCTTAGCGCTTTGCCTCCGAATCGAGACTGAAATCAAGCGCCAATCAGCGCTTCTTCGCTGCCTCGAACGCATTGCGGGTCTTGAGGCTGGGGTCTTCGGCCCAAGGCTCGTCCGGCCAGCGGTGGCGCGGGTAGCGGCCTTTCATGTCACGCTGCACATCGCGCCACGATCCCCGCCAGAAACCGGGCAGATCGCGCGTGGTCTGGATCGGGCGGCCTGGCGGGGATGTCAGCTTCAGCAACAACGGCTGTTCCGGTCGCCCGAAGCCGGGATGCCGATCGAGCCCGAACAGCGCCTGCACCCGCACTTCCACCGACGGGCCGCCCTCGTCTTCGTAGTCGATCGCATGGACGGTGCCCGCCGGGCTGCGAAACTCTGGCGGCGCCAGGCGATCCAGCGCTTGCTGGCCGTCCCAGTTCAGCCGGCTTCGCAACGCCTGTGTCAGCGCGCCCTGATCGATCGCATCGAGCCGGCGATTGAGCAACGGTCCCAACCAGTCGTCGAGATCGGCCAGCAGTGCCTCATCCGACAGCGCCTCGATGCCAGCATACCGCGCCCGGCGCAGCAGCGCCTCGGCCGACTTGCTGAACGGCACCAGCGCCAGCCCCTTTTGGCGCACGCGATCGAGCAGGAACGCGCGGATCGCTGCGGGATCAGGCGATGGATCAGGCCCACTCGCCAAAGTGATCGCGCCCAGCCGGCGTTCGAGACGCGCCTCGACGCGACCGTCTTCCTCGTTCCAGCGTAAGACGGTGCGCCGATCGATCCGGGACGACAGCCATTGCTCGATCTCCGCACTCTCCAGCGTGACGCCCGACAGGATGCGCGCGCCTTTGGCGGAGCCTTGGGCATCCCCGATCGCCAGCCATTCGCGCGATGCCAGGGGCGACGTAGGGTCCAGCACATAGCCCCTGCCCCCAGCGCTGAGCCACGATTCCCCCGTAGCGTCGCGCCGCCGAGCCAGCATGTCTGGTCTCCCGAGGGCGAGCAGGATGCCGAGCGGCACATCGCTTTCTTCGGTGGCACGCACAAGGCCGGTGGCGCGGCGCTCCCACCCTTCGGCCAGTTTGCGCGATGCCTGCGCGCGCGGGGAGCGGTCGCCGTTCCAGCGCGTTAGCCGCTGCGCCAGGTCGTCGCCGCTACCGCCCAGGCCGCGCTCCTGCAGCAGCAGCGCCAGTTTGGACGCGGTCCGGCCAGAACCCATCTCGGTCGCGCGCAGGATCATCGCCGCTTGCGCCGGGTCCATCGGCAAACTGGCGACTTTGCGACCGAACTCGGTGATCCGTCCGGCGTCGTCGAGCGCCCCAAGCGCCACTAATGACACCTTAGCCGCATCTAAAGCGCGCCTTGGCGGCACATCCAACCACGCCATCGCCGCCGGATCACCGCTGCCCCAGCGTGCCAGCGACAGTACCAGCGGCGCCAGGTCGCTGGTCAGAATCTCGGGCGGATCGAACTCCGGTCGCCCCGCATGCGCGGCTTCCTCCCATAAACGATAGGCCGTGCCGGGCCCCTGCCGGGCCGCCCGCCCGGCCCGCTGGGCCGCGGACGCACGGCTGGCGCGGTGGGTCACAAGGCGGGTAACGCCCGCCGCCTTGTCGAACTCGGCACGGCGCGAAAGCCCGGCGTCCACCACGACCGAGACGCCGTCCAGCGTCAGCGAGGTCTCCGCAATCGCCGTCGCCAGCACCACCCGGCGGCGCCCCTGAGGATCGCGCCGGATCGCCGCGCGCTGCGCCGAGGGATCACACTGCCCGTGCAATGGCAGCACCAAAGCTTGTGGTAATCGATCGGCCAATCGCTCGGCCACGCGCTCGATCTCACGCACACCGGGCAGAAAGGCCAGCACGTCGCCACCCGTGTCAGCCTGCTCACGCCAAGCCGTTGCGATCGCGCTGGCCATGGCATCCTCGATCCGCTTATCGGGAGCACCCCCCAGCCAGCGCACAGCAAGCGGCCAGGCCTTGCCTTCACTCTCGATCACCCGCGTTCCGTCGCCCAGCAAACGAGAGAAACGCGTGCCATCGATCGTGGCGGACATCACGAGCAGCCGCAGATCTTCGCGCAAGACACTCTGAGTCTCTATCGCCAATGCCAGGCCCAGATCGCTATCTAGGTGCCGCTCATGCGCCTCGTCGAACAGGACAGCGCTGATGCCGGAAAGTTCGGGATCGGCAACGATCGTGGCTACGAATATCGCTTCGGTCATCACCAGCACCCGCGTGCGGGCAGAACGCTTGACGTCGAGCCGTGTGACGTAGCCGATCGTTTCGCCTGCCGCTTCTCCCAGCGCTTCCGCCATACGCTCAGCGGCGGCCCGGGCGGCGACACGGCGGGGTGACAGTAAAATCACCGTGCCTTTACACCACTTCTCGCCGAGCAGTGCCGGGGAGATACCCGTGGTTTTTCCGGCGCCCGGGGGGGCAATCAGCACGGTGCCGTTGCTCTCGCGCAGAGCGTCCAGCAGTTCGGGCAGGACAACATGGACAGGCAGCGTGGAGTTCACGCTGCAGCTTTAGAGCGTGTCGGGCGTTCAGAAAAGGCGGGAAGCCGGCTCGCAAGCCGAAATACTCCAAGCCCACGGCGGCATCCATTATTCGTCAATGTTTTGCCGGTACTTGCGCAAGTCAAGCGACCGTCACCTCCAAGGGAATGCCGAAACCCGAACAATATGAACCGCACCGGCCAACATCCGATACCTGTCGCCCAGTATTTGCGTCTGCGTGAACAGATTCCGCCGATGTACGGCATGCTGTCGATCAACGCCGCCGTACTGGCTTTCACTCATCGCGCGCTTGCGCCGACTTCACTAGTAGCATTTTTCCCTGCCCTCATCATTGTCGTGTGCCTGATCCGTATGTGGGCGTGGATGCGTCCACTTTCCGTGCGTGATTTCGACCCGGACTTCGCCTTGGCGCGAATGCGCAAGAGCACCGTGTTTGCCATAGTGCTGGCGTTGGCGTTCGTAGCCTGGGCCATCGCGCTCGATCGGTTCGGCGGGGCTGACGAGCATGCACACGTAGCTATTTTCGTGGCGGTGACCGTCTTAGGTTGCGTGTTCTGCCTCAGCTTTTTGCCCAATGCCGCTATGGCGGTCTGCGTGCTAGTGCTGGGCGTTTACGTGACTTACACGCTGTGGCTCGGGACCGAGGTGGTCATCGCGATCGCATTTAACATTGCGCTGGTGGCAGGCGTCATCCTCAAGACCTTGCGCGCTTCTTACCATAGTTTCGTCGAACTCGAAGATTCGCAGCGCGATCTTCATGCTGAACGCCGCCAAGCACAGGCGCTGGGTGAAGAGAACGCCCGCCTCGCCCAAACCGACGCACTCACCGGAATGCCGAACCGCCGCTTCTTCTTTGCAACGCTGGAAGCGCTGCTGGAGCGGACGGACACGCGCGACAAGTTCACAGTGGGCCTGATCGATCTCGACTTGTTCAAGCCCATCAACGACACATATGGCCACGCGCAGGGAGACCGCCTGCTGCAAGTAATCGCCGCAAGAATGATGGCCGAATGCCGCACTGATACCATTGTCGCCCGCCTTGGCGGTGACGAGTTCGGTCTCATCGTGATGGCAGGGCCCGACCAAGCCGAAGCCATCGCGCTATCTTTGTGCAAGTCCATCCGCGAACCGGCGCGGATCGGCGAGGTATCAGTAAGCGTCGGCTGCTCTGCCGGGCTCGCCGTCTATCCAGACACTGCCACGAGCGCGGACCTTCTGTTCGACCGGGCAGACTTCGCGCTGTATCACGCCAAGAACCATAAGCGCGGCCAGTGCGTGCAGTTTTCTCAGGAGCTGGAGCTTCTCATTCGATCCGAGCAAGCGCTTGATTCAGCGTTGCAAGGTGCCGACCTCTCACGCGAACTGTCATTAGCGTTTCAGCCGATCGTCGCTACCGACGACCTGGAACCGATCGCGGTCGAGTGCCTGGCCCGCTGGTCGTCTCCGCACTTGGGACACGTTGCGCCCGAACTGCTGGTTGCCTCGGCCGAGCGCATCGGTCGTTCGCGCGAGGTGACGCTGGCGCTGTTCGATATGGCCCACGATGCGTTGGCCCAGTTGCCAGCACCCTTACGGATCTCGTTCAATCTTTCCGGCATCGATCTGTGCAACACTGGGACGGTGGACGCCCTTCTCGATCGCATTACATCTTCGCGGTGCGATCCGCGTCGCTTGGTCGTCGAAATCACCGAATCTTCGCTTATGATGGAATTGGACCGGGCAGGCTCGGCGCTGGAACGGCTGCGCCAGGCAGGCGTGCAGATCGCGCTCGACGATTTTGGAACGGGCTATTCCAGCCTATCATCTCTGCACCAGCTTCCGCTCGACATCGTCAAAATCGACCGCAGCTTTGCTACACGGCTCGACGAAGCGGCTGGGCGGCGGCTGATTACCGCGATTCGCCACCTTGCGCGGTCGCTGTCGCTGGAATGCGTGATCGAAGGGATCGAAACCGAGAGCCAGCTCGTTAGCGCCCGCCTGGCCGGTTTCTCGTTAGCGCAAGGCTATTTCATCGCACGCCCGATGAGCCTTGATGCGATTTTAGAGCGGCTGCGTAAGCCTGGGCTGTCCATGTGGAACCGAAACGGCTGACCAAGCTCTTTTACCAACTATTCGTCGGTGATTCGCACACCGTACGTAATCCGAATTCGCACCCATTCGCCGATCTGCGGCTTGCCATTGAGACGCGGCGGCTTGACCTGGAACTGCCATGCCGCGTTGAGCACGGCGCGACCAAAACCAGATCCACGCGGCGATTCTCCCAAGACCTGACAGTTATCCACTTTGTAGTGATCCTCGGTCTGGCAGGCGATCTCACCCCAACCGGTCTGCGGCGCTTTCGCTGGCAGATAGCCCCCAAGCTGCGCATCGGTCGGCTCGCGATACCAGTCCGCGTTATAAAGGGTCGTGCCGCCTGGCCCCTCGCCAGGCCCGTATTTCGAGCCGCTGGGGCCGCCACTGGCGCCAGCGGAGCCGCTGCCCGACTGCTTCATGGCGCCAATGTCAGCGGCGGCCATGTCTTCCTTCGACATCTTGAGAAAGGTGAAAGCAGGCGTTTGCGTGTCGCGCGGCTTAACGACCGGCGGCACGGGCGCGACGGTGGGGAGTTGCTTGCTCTCCTCTTTCTTGTCTTGCTTCCGATCTGCCTGCTTCTGCTTTTTCGGCGCCTTGGCGCCAGCGTCGGCGTTCTGACCCGACAAGTCGAAAGTGATGGGGTTCTTTTTCTTCTCGATGCGCGGTGCGACTTGCGTCTGATAGATCGCAATCAGCAGGGCAATGAGGATTATGGCCGCAGACAGCAGCGAAGAGATCAGGCGTTGGCGAGGCGAGCCGGACTGATAGCCGGTCAGGGCCCGATCGTAAGCAGATGACATGACAGCGCGTCCATAATCTCAAGCGGGTTGCGCCGCAATTTCAGCCACGTATCAGATCGTCGCATGCGACGATTTTTTTAGGGGTGTGTCAGTAACGCCGCGCTACGGCGAATTCGGCTGCTTCTGCCATGGCCGTGCGCGCTTCGCCAGCCGGAAAACCGGCGATCGCGTCGATCGCCCGGCGCGCATAATACCGGGCACGTTCCCGTGTCGCATCGACGCAGCCATGGCGATTGATGAGATCCACCGCATGAGCAAGGTCTTCGTCTTCGGTACGGAACCCGGCAATGGCTTCCTGCCAGAATTTGCGTTCCTCCGCGGTGCCGCGTGCGTAGGCAAGGATCACCGGCAAGGTCATTTTGCCTTCGCGGAAATCGTCACCCTTGTCCTTACCCGATTCGGTCGCTTCCGAATCGTAATCTATCGCATCATCGACAAGCTGGAAGGCAATGCCCAGGTTGCGACCGTAGGCGTCGAGCGCCTGCTCCTCGACCTCGCTCTTTTCCGCGACCACGGCAGAGATACGCGTTGCAGCGGCGAACAAGGCAGCGGTCTTGGCACCGATGATCTGGAGATAGTGTTCTTCGCTCGTCTCGATCCGCCGTTGCGCGGTCAACTGGTCGACCTCGCCCTCGCAAATGACCGAACTGGCACCGGACAGGATCTTGAGCACCCTGAGGCTGCCGTCTTCGACCATGAGTTCGAAGGCGCGGGTAAAGAGAAAGTCCCCCACGAGCACAGTGGCCGGGTTCCCATAGACGATGTTGGCAGCCGCCTTGCCGCGCCGCAAGTCGGAGCCATCGACCACGTCGTCATGAAGAAGGGTGGCGGTGTGGAGGAATTCGACTGCAGCGGCCAATTTGTGGTGACGTGCGCCTTGATAGCCGCACAGTTCGGCAGCAGCTACAGTCAGCATCGGGCGCATGCGCTTACCCCCACCCGAGATAAGATGCCCAGCGAGCGCTGGAATCAGCGGAATCTCGCTTTGCATCCGGTCCAGGATGACGGCGTTGACGCTGTTCATGCCGACGGCAGTAAGCGCCAGCATGGGAGCGAGGGAGGGCGGCGGCCTGCGCGATTGCAGGGAAACGACATCGGCACTCATCGGTCTGCGCCTTGCGCGCACTCGATCATTAACGCAAGCGCTTTGCCGCAAGCCGAGCGACCCAGCCGGTTGGCAGAGCGCGCGGAGCCGTGCTAGCGGAGCAATCGATGACTAAAGACACCGCTCTCGACACCGCCCCGGATACGGTTCTGGCTGGCTATCGCGCCAGCATAGACAATATCGACGCCGCGTTGATCCACATGCTGGCGGAACGTTTCCGCATCACCCAGTCGGTGGGCGCCTACAAGGCCCAGCACAACCTCCCCGCGTCGGACCACGGCCGCGAAGAGCGCCAGATCGCCCGCTTGCGCAAACTAGCCGGCGATGCGCAGTTGGACCCGGATTTCGGCGAAAAATTCCTGCGCTTCATCATCGATGAAGTCATCCGTCATCACGAGCAGGCGAAGAACGGCGACTGATTTAATCGAGGGGCTGACAATACGTCATACCCCTCGGTGCCTGCGAGGTTCTCAGTCCTCGATCAGATCTTCAAGCCTGGCCTTGAGCACCTGAATGCGTTTGGCGGCTTCGGTGAAGGTCTGCACGTCCTCGCGATTACCACTTTCCTTGGCGGCGCTGGCTGATTCGATGTATCCTTCGAGATCGATTTCGAGGGCGTCGACCAGCATCTCGATCTCATCGGAGTTCAGCGGCACGTTGATAGGCTCGGACATATCAGCTCCTAAATAGCGTTGGCCGCCAGATGGCGGCGCTTTGCTTAAACCACAACCGGGGCCGGCAGGATTGCCCCGGATTTTGATGATTTATCCAACGGCATTTTATCCAACGGCGCGCGGCAACCGCAGCTTTACCAGCAGCCCGCCCAGGTCCTCGCTCTCACCAAGCGCAACGGTGCCGCCGTAGATTTCCACCACATCGCGAACGATGGCCAGGCCCAGTCCCGTGCCCGGCTTTCCGGTGTCCAGGCGGGCGCCACGATCGAAGATGCGGACGCGCTCAGCCTCGGGGATGCCCAGTCCGTCGTCCTCGATCCAGACTTCGCAGAATTTCGGATCACTGGTTGTATCCACCGTTACGAAGACACTGCCACCGCCGTACTTGGCCGCGTTCTCGATCAGATTGCCGAGAATTTCTTCGAGATCTTGCTTCTCGATGGCGACTGCCGAGTCCTGGTTGCCATCGAGGTCGAAGCGGGTCTGGCCGTAAAGGCGCTCGACCGCGCGCAACACCGCTTCCAGACTCGGCCATACTCCTGCGCGGGCTATACCGACTGCGCGCCGACCGACGGCGCGGGCGCGGGCGAGATGGTGATCCACCTGCCGACGCATCACCGCCGCCTCGCGGATGACGGTGTCCGCCAGGTCGGGAGCCTGGGCCGTCGCCGCGTTCATCACCACGGTCAGTGGGGTCTTGAGCGCGTGCGCTAAGTTGCCGGCGTGCGTGCGCGCTTCTTCCGCCTGACGCTCAGTGTGGGCCAGTAGCGCGTTAAGTTCGTTGACCAGCGGCTCCACTTCTTTGGGCAGTGGATCGGTGACCCGCGAAGCCCCGGTCGTGCGTAACTTCTGGATGGCCCGGCGCACGTGGCGCAGCGGAAACAGGCCGTACCAGGTCTGCAATCCAGCCATGACCAGCAGGCCAAACCCCAGCGCGACGAAGCTGTAGACCAGGATCGAGCGAATGCGCTTGATCTGGATGTTCTCGTCCTTGCGGCTGGCCGCCACCGTAAACATCCACTGCGCATCGCTGCCAGGCAGGACGATCTGGCGTTCCATTACCCTTAGCGGTTCGCCGTCGAACTGGTCGCTGTCATAGGTATGGGTCTGCGCGTCATAGTGATCCGCAGGAACGTTGAGGCTACGATCCCATAGCGAACGAGACGGAAGATCCTCGTGCCCTTTCGCCCGGACCTGCCAGTAGAGGCCCGAATTCGGCTCTAGAAACCGCTGGTCGGCAAGCGGTCGGATGAACAAGACCTCACCATCCGGTCCGATCTCGGCCGAGCCGATCATACCGGTCAGCATATAGCCGAGCTGCTCGTCGAAATTGCGGCTGACAAGGCCGGTCAGCGTCCGATTAAGACCGAGGCCACCAAGCAGCAGCAGCAGGGAAATCCACCCTGCTGCGATCAGCATCATGCGCCGCGCAAGCGATCCCCTGTGATGGCGCCTCACGTCGCGCTTGGCGGCGTCAGGTGCCCTTCCCGGCCCGCCCGCCGGCTCGGCAACGGGCTCAGCCCCCACCTCAGCCGCGAGAGGGTTCGGCGGGATCGTCGAGGCTGTAGCCAAGGCCACGGATCGTGGTGATGACGTCTGCGCCCAGCTTCTTGCGAATGCGGGTGACGAAGACTTCGATGGTGTTGGAATCGCGGTCGAAATCCTGATCGTAAATATGCTCGATCAGTTCGGTGCGGCTGACCACCTTGCCCTTGTGGTGCATCAGGTAGGACAGCAGCTTGTATTCCTGCGCCGTCAGCTTCACCGGCTCGCCATCCAGCGTGACACGGCCCGAGCGGGTATCGAGCCGTACCGGCCCGGCGGTCAATTCGCTGGACGTGTTGCCCGATGCGCGACGGATCAGGGCACGCAGGCGAGCAATCAATTCTTCGGTCTGGAACGGCTTGGCCAGGTAATCGTCCGCGCCCGCATCGAGGCCGGCCACCTTGTCAGACCAGCTATCGCGCGCAGTGAGCACCAGCACCGGGAAGGTGCGGTTCTCGCGGCGCCACATGCCCAGCACCGTGAGCCCATCGATCTCGGGTAACCCGAGATCCAGGATCACGGCGTCATACTCTTCCGTGGAACCGAGAAAATGTCCGTCTTCACCATCGGTCGACAAATCTACGGCATAGCCGTTCTGCTCCAGCGTGGTCTTCAGCTGGTTGCCGAGAGTGGGTTCATCCTCGACGATCAGGATGCGCAATGTCCGGTCTCCTCATGGAACGCGGGTGAGATGGACCCGTTGGTCGGGAGCGTCAAGCGACGGGGCCGGCGCGGGTTCCCAAGCTTAATTTCGGCGGTTCCAGGTCCACCGATCATCGTGACTCGCCAATGATGCGCCCGGTCCGGGCATCTACATCGACGAAATGCACCCTTCCATTGTCGATGAATTTCAGACGGTAAGTCATTGCAACCGGGTCATATTCCGGACCTAAGTATTGCATACCCCCCATACGCGGCAATATCTCCCGTTCTATTTCCCGTACGGGGCGCAAGTTGCCGGCGCGAAGCCCTCTGCGCACTTCGCCTTGCTCGCCCCCGCCCGGTTGAGCGTGAGTGAGAGTGGAAGGGACGGCGATGGTGGCAAGCGCCAGCGCGGCGAGAACAGGAAATCTCTTCATTACGGTATCGGTGCCTAATTCCACGGCATTGAACAAGTGCTGAATGTGGCGACAAAGTGGCACAAAGATCGCAGACCGAGCCTTTTTGCGCACACTGGGCGGTCCGCACCTGGGTTGCCCTACCCCCGCGCCTGGCTGTAGGGGCGGCGCATGGCAATTGCACCGATACTTAGCTGGGAAGGCCTGGGCCTGATCCAAGGCTCCGGCTGGCTGTTCCAAGACCTCGACATCAACGTCGGGCCGCGCGACCGATTGGCCCTGATAGGCCGTAATGGCGCGGGCAAGACGACGCTACTCAAGTTGCTGGCTGGAACAGTGGATGCAGATCGGGGCACTCGGTCCGTCCAACCAGGCACCAAGATAGTCACGCTGGAACAGGATCCGTTCTTCACTGGCTTCGACACTCTGCTGGATTTCGCTATCCACGGGGAAAACCCGCCGCAGCAGCACGAGGTTGAGGCAATCGCCGATCAGCTCGGCATAGATTTGTCACGCGAAGCAAACAGCGCCTCGGGCGGTGAGCGGCGACGGGCGGCGTTGTGCCGAGCGCTCGCCTCGGAACCGGACCTGCTACTGCTGGACGAGCCGACCAACCACCTCGATCTCGCCGCAATCGACTGGCTCGAAAGCTGGCTGCAGCGTTACAATGGCGCCTTCGTGGTCATCAGCCACGACCGTACCTTCCTCACCCGCCTGACCAACGCAACGCTCTGGCTCGACCGCGGCGGAATACGCCGCAAGGACATCGGTTTCGGTGGCTACGAGGCTTGGGAAAACGAAGTCTACGCCGAGGAAGAGCGCGCCGCCCACAAGCTGGACGCCAAGCTCAAGATCGAGGCGCACTGGCTGGAACGCGGTGTCACCGCGCGGCGCAAGCGCAATCAGGGCCGGCTGGCAAAGCTGTGGGAAATGCGCGCTCAGCGTGCATCGATGATGGGCCCACAAGGAACCGCCAAGCTCGCCGTCGTCGCGGACGACAGCAAGACCAAATCCGTGATCGTGGCCGAGCACGTGACCAAGCGCTTCGGAGAGCGCACGGTCATCAAGGACTTCAACTTGCGCATCCAGCGTGGCGACCGCATCGGCCTGGTCGGCGCCAATGGCTCGGGCAAGACGACGCTGCTCAAGATCCTGACCGGCGAAATGCAGCCTGACGAAGGACGGATTGTGCTGGCGAATACGCTGGATGCCACCGTGATCGACCAGCAGCGCAGCCGCATGAGCCCGGAACTGCGCATCCGCGACGTGCTGGCCGAGGGTGGCGACTGGATCGATGTGCGCGGCGTGCGCAAGCACATTCAAGGCTATCTCAAGGACTTCCTGTTCGATCCTGGACTGGTCGAAGCGAAAGTCGGCACTCTTTCGGGCGGCGAGCGTTCGCGCCTCTTGTTCGCGCGCGAGTTTGCACGGACCTCAAACCTCCTGGTGCTCGATGAGCCGACCAACGACCTCGACCTGGAAACGCTTGATTTGCTGCAGGAAGTCATCGCGGACTACGACGGCACCGTGCTGATCGTCAGCCACGATCGCGACTTCCTCGACCGCACCGTCAACGTCACTTTGGGTCTTGATGGGTCGGGCCACATCGACGTGATCGCCGGTGGCTACGCCGATTGGGAAGCCAAGCGCCGTGAGCGCACCGTCTCCAACAAAGCGAAGAACAAGGCGGAAGCCTCCCCCTCGTCCGTTGCCATGGCACCGCGCAAGATCAAGCTAAGCTACAAGGATCAGCGCGACTACGAATTGCTGCCCAAGCGGATCGAGGAGCTGGAAGCCGCGATCGTCCGCGACGAGGGCCTATTGTCGGACCCGGCACTATATGTACGCGACCCAAACCGCTTTGCCGCGCTGACCAAGGCGATCGAGGCAGCGCGGACGCAGAAGGACGCCGCCGAAGAACGCTGGCTGGAATTGGCAGAGCAAGTCGAAAGCTGAAAACAACCTTGCCAGAACCGATGTTCTGCTAATACTTAAAAACCAAATCGGTTAACAAGGGTTCGGCAGGCATGATAAACCGCATTCGCGATATCCGGCTGCAAAAGGGCCTCACGCTCGCCGACGTAGCCGCTGCCTGCAATCCGGCTACCACCGCGCAAACGATCGGACGGCTTGAAACCGGGATGCGCAATCTCTCGCTGGTGTGGATGAACCGCATTGCCGCCGCGCTGAAGGTCGAACCCGAAACGCTCCTGCGTTGCGAAGCCGTGGAACCTGCCCGCGTGATCGCGATCCTGGGCGAAAGCGGCGCAGAAGCCGCGCGAAGCCCCGTCGAAGCCGTGCCGCCCACCTCGCTGGCCACCGACGGGCCGTGGCTGGTCCTGGCAGTCGAGGCATCCAGCGGTGAGTTTCGCGCCGGAGATCAGGTATGGCTGCGCCAACATTCGCTCACCGAGGCGGGCAAGCTGATGAACCGCGACGTCCTGGTGCCGCGTCCCGGCGGTCGCTTTGCCTTCGGTCGCTTGTTCGACCGCGAAGGCGATCGGATCGCCCTCCTCCCTCCGTCCAGCGGGCGACGGCAGATCGTGGTGGAACATCCGCCTTGGCTGGCCGTTGCCGAAATGCTTGTCAGAAAACTCTGAAGGGCGCGCGGGGCCTGAGTATGCATGTCCTTTCGATAGCAACGCTGTTTCCCAATCCCGTGAAGCCCTCATTCGGGGTATTCGTGGGCAATCAGATGCGCGCTGTCGTTGCATCCAACGCCGGCGTGGACTTGACGATGGTCAGTCCGATCGGTGTACCGCCCTGGCCGCTGTCGCTGCGCGCGCCTTATGCGTCGCTCAAAGAGATACCTGCTATCAGCGATGCCATGGGCCTGAAGGTCTATTACCGCAAGTTCACCCTTCTGCCCAAGATCGGGGGCGATTCGAACCCCGGTCGGATCGCGCGGGCCATCCTGCCACTCGTCCGTGAGCTTCACACGCAGCGCCCGTTCGATCTGGTCGACGCGCAGTTCTTCTTTCCCGATGGACCAGCGGCAGCAATCGTCGCGAAAGAACTGGGTCTGCCGCTGACGATCAAGTCACGCGGAGCCGACGTCCATTTCTGGGGCCAGAGACCGCGCGCCCTTGCTCAGATGCTGGATGCGGCGCGGCAAGCAACCGGGCTGCTGGCGGTCAGCGAAGCGCTCAAGGCTGACATGGTCGCGCTAGGCATGCCGGCAGACCGGATCCAGGTGCACTACACCGGCCTGGATCGCGAACGGTTTCATCCTATTGAGCGCGGCGCTGCTCGTGCGCTGGTTTCGGCAATGCCCAATCTGAATATTTGGCCCGAAGGACCGTTGATCGTGACGCCAGGCGCACTGATCCCACGAAAGGGTCAGGCACTGGTGATCGAAGCGCTAGTCCGCCTGCCCGACGCGAGATTGGCGCTGGCCGGCGCTGGCCCGGACGAGGCACGGCTCAAAACGATGGCTGAACGCCTGGGCGTTTCCGACCGGGTCCACTTCCTCGGCTTGGTCGATCATGAATTGCTGCCGCACGTTCTGTGCGCGGCAGACGTCCTGGTCCTACCTTCCGTCAGCGAAGGCCTTGCCAATGTCTGGGTGGAGGGTCTGGCTTGCGGCACCCCTATCGTCGTTCCTGACATCGGTGGCGCGCGCGAGATCGTCTCTGACCCAACTGCGGGCCGCATGACCGAACGTACCCCATCGGCCATTGCCGCAGCCGTAGCCAACATTCTGGCCGATCAGCCGAGCCAGGCCGATGTCGCCGAACATGTCAGCCGCTTTAGCTGGGGACGTAATGCTGATGCCATCATCGACTTTTGGAAAAGTCTGCAACCTGATGGGATGGCCACTGTGCGCGATGCAGAAACCGAACGCCAGATAGCCTGAGCGAGAATACCCAGCACCCAATGCCCACAACAAAAGACCGCGCTGCCCCTGACGGGCAGCGCGGTCTTTTTCGTTTCAGCAGCTAAGCGCGCGTTCTTCGCTCGCCCGCGCTCTCGCTTTATTAGCCGCGCTCTCGCGCCAGGCGGTCCTGCTTGTCGATCGCGCTTTCGGTGGCAACGAAGCTGTCAGGGGTGACACCGAGCCAGATCAGGATCGGGGCCGCCATGTAGATCGAGCTGTACGTACCCACGAAGATACCCAGCACGATCGCGGCGGTGAAGCCGAAGATCACGCTTGGTCCCAGGATCAGCAGTGACACCAAGGTGATGAGCATCGACAGCGACGTGACGATCGTGCGTGCCAGCGTCTCGTTCACCGAAAGGTCGAGCAGTTCCGGAATCGGCATCTTGCGATACTTTTTCAGGTTCTCGCGGATGCGGTCGTAAACGACGATCGTATCGTTCAGCGAATAACCGATCAAGGTCAGCAACGCCGCGACGATGTTGAGGTCGAACTCCATCTGCGTCAGCGCGAACATGCCCAGCGTCAACGTTACGTCGTGAACCAGGCTGAGCAGCGCGCCCACGCCGAACTGCCATTCGAAGCGTATCCAGATGTAAACCGCCACGGCCAATGCCGCCAGGCCGAGCGCCAGCATGGCGCTTTGCCCCAGTTCGCCCGAGACCTTTCCGGACACTGCATCGACACCATCAAAGCGCGCTTTGGGGTGGTTCTTCATGATGTCGGCGGTGATTTTGGTCACCATCGTGTCCGACAAGCCGTGGTTGGTTTCCGAACCGTCCGGCAGCTTCATCCGGATCGCGATCGCGTTGGGCTGGCCCGCTTGCTGGATGATCGGGTCACCGTAGCCGAGCTTGTTCACCTCGTCGCGCAACTGGCCGACGGGAGCCACGGGTTCATCTACGAAAGTGAAACGGAACACTTGCCCGCCCACGAAATCGACGCCCAGGTTCAGGCCCTTGGTTGCAACGAGGCCGATCGACGCGACGATGAGCAGGAAGCTCATCACGTAGAACGGCACGCGCCACTTGAGGAAGTGGATATTGGTATGATCGGGAACGAGCTTGAGGAGCTTCATATGTCCTCTCCCCTTACAGGTTCAGTTCGGCCGGGCGGGCCTTGCGCAGCCAGCCGGCGACCCACATGCGGGTCATGGTTACGGCAGTAAACACCGATGTGGCGATGCCGATCAACAACACGATCGCGAAGCCGCGAACCGGGCCGGTACCGAAATAGCCCATAAGCACCGCCGCGATTACGTTGGTGATATTGGCATCGAAGATGGCCCTGCTGGCCTCTTTGTAGCCGACCTCGACCGACTGGACGACGCGCCGACCGCGATGCCGCTCTTCACGAATGCGTTCGTTGATCAGCACGTTGGCGTCCACGGCCGCACCGATCGTCAGCACGAAACCGGCGATACCCGGCAGGGTCAAAGTGGTGCCGAGCAAGCTCATGATCCCCAGGATCATCAGCAGGTTCACCACGAGGGCGCAGTTGGCGTAGATGCCGAAACGGCCATACGTGATAAAAATGAACAGCATCAGCAACGCAGTGCCGACGCCCATCGCGATCACGCCCTTCTGGATCGAATCGGCGCCCAGATCGGAGCCGACCGTCTGCTGATCGATCGTGGTCAGGTCCACCGGCAATGCGCCCGAGCGCAGTGCAATCGCTAGCTGCGTGGCGGACTGGACGGTAAAGCTACCCGTGATACTGGCGCTGCCGCCAAGGATCGGGGTGCTGATATTGGGGGCGGACAGCACTTTGCCGTCAAGGATGATGGCGAAGCGCTTGTTGACATTGGCCGTGGTCAGTTGCGCGAACTTTTCACCACCTTGCTGATTGAACGTGATGGCCACTGCCGGGGCATTGGTTTTGGAATCGAACTCTTGCTTGGCGTTCGTCAACTGATCGCCCTTGATCCCGCCCAGACGTTTGACCGCTAGCGCAGGCGTTCCATACACAGCAGCCTCTGTGGCATTCTCGAAGGGAACCAGTTCGTCACCCGGCGGGACGATGCCCTGCTTGATGTCTTCCGGCGAGGCCGCGTCATCCACCAGCTTGAATTCGAGCTTGGCGGTCTTGCCCAGCAATTCCTTAAGCGCTTGCGGGTTCTGCAGGCCGGGCACCTGCACATCGATACGGGTCGCGCCGAGGCGGCGGATGTCGGGCTCTTTGGTGCCCAGCGAATCGATACGCTTGCGGACCACGTCGACGGCAGTTTCCATCGCCTGATTGATGGCGTTGTCGATGCCTTCCTCGGTCTGCGTCATCACCATCTGGTTGCCGTTCAGAACCGACAAGTCCCAATCGCGCTTGCCAGACATGCCGGCACCGGTAGTCAGCGAATTAAGCGCCTCGCGCGCGGCGTCCACTTGCGCAGGGTCACGCACTGTAAAGGAGAGACGGCCCCCAGTGGTGGAGACATCACCAATGGCGATCTGCGGATCGGCGACGCGCAGCTTGTTGCGGACATCTTCCTCCATGCCTTCCAGCCGCTGCTGGACGACCTGGTTGCGGTTCGCCTCAAGCAGAAGGCGCGAGCCGCCCGCAAGGTCGAGACCAAGGTTGATCTTGGGGTGAGGAAGGCTTTCGGGCCAGCGTACTGTCGTCAGCGACAGAAGAGTCGGCAGCGCGCAGACAGCAAAAAACAGCGTCAGCGCCCAGTACCAGGCCTTCTTCCAGGTGGGAAATTCGAGCATTGCCTGTGGCTTCTCTCCAACAGGGCCCGTCGCTGCGGCCACCCCGATAATGTCTGGCCCCGATGTGGCCTAAATGGTCGATCAGTCGTTCGCGGGCTTGGCGCCGGCGGGCGGGATCACATCGACGATCGTCGTCTTGAGCGTCTTGACCTTGACGCCCTGCGCAATCTCGACATCGGCATAGGTATCGTCCACGCGCACCACTTTGCCGATCAAACCACCGCCGGTCAGCACTTCATCACCCTTCTTGAGCGCGGCGAGCTTGGCCTTCTGTTCTTTCTGCTGCTTCATCTGCGGGCGCAGGATCAGGAACCAGAAGATCAACGCCATCGCCACGAACGGCAGGTATTGCACCCAAGCCGGAGGAGCGCCGGCAGTGGCGGCGGCGGCGAGCTGATTGAGGATCGAGGTTTGCATGAAACTAAAAATGCCTTCTTATCTGGTCCCGGCAACAGGCTATCCGCGCAGCGCAAGCGACGCACGTTCCGCCCGAAATCGGCGTAGCACCTCACCGGATGGGCGCGGTTAGCAATAAAGCACCGCAGTGGCAACGCGCGAGCGCCCCTCGGTCCGGTTGCGCCGTGAAATAGCGACGGGCGCGCCCGGTTCAAGCTGTGGGTAAAGAGATCGCAACAGGCGCTTGCGTAAGCCGATCGAGGTGCCTATAGGCCGCGCTCCGGTCGGGACGTAGCGCAGCCTGGTAGCGCATCACACTGGGGGTGTGGGGGTCGGAGGTTCGAATCCTCTCGTCCCGACCAAAAAAATTCAATGACTTAGCCGAAATATTCTCCCCTACCTTGGGGATGAAATGGCTTTGGTGGTGCGCTGGTGGTGCAAACCAACACAAAATTTCTTGCACCATGATTCATCTCGAGGCTTCGAAATTGAACGTGGGATCGTTCGGTTAGCGATTGAAGACCGCTTACGCGGCTCTTAAGCCTAGCGGCATATGCAAGAGCAGCCGCCTCTTCGGCCCGCCGAGTTTGTCAAAATTCGCGATGGCTTCGTTGCCTTTCTGAAGCAACCGGCAGGAACGTCCCTGCAAGCTATCGTCCCCGCCGACATACTCGACGCGATGGCATCGGCAGCAAAACGCGGGCGGAGGCGTCGGCGGTGGCTTGACTTCATAAGGCTGGCATCAGCGCTGTTTGAGTAGCGCCTAGTTTTCTA
>NZ_AKFJ01000016.1 GCF_000272475.1 Novosphingobium sp. Rr 2-17 | reverse complement strand
TTCGTGTGGAAACCGCTCTAGCCCACATGTTCGCCCAGCCTCAGGCGGACATGTGGGCTAGCTGCCGAGCTATCGGCCTTTAAGCCGGCTGAATGCCGATTTTGATGGTTGCCCAGGTGGTCAGCACGGACGACCGGCGGCAAGATATGTCACTATTTGGGTGCAGCTATCGCCAAAGCCCAACTCTCGACGGAGGCATCGTCCGAAATATCGCCCTTGTAAATGACGGCCGGAGTGAATGGTCCCTCCATCAACGGAGTACCTGTCGCAAGCCCAACTTGAACAGAAAAAGTTGCCAGGCCGGACGGTAGCATTAAATCGTTGACGTTGTTGTAGTGGTGATCAGAGCTCGTGATCTGACCGATCTGCTGAGCGCCAAAATGCCTCCACATGTTAGTCACCGTCAAACAAGAACTAAAGCAGGCATTGTCAGTTAGGATGTATAATTTACCGGGAAATGCAGACGGCACGCGACTCGTCGTCTTCGTGGAATTGCACTTGACCGGTCCAGTAAAAGTGCGGCCGGCAGCGCGAGCGGATTTCATCTGACCTGCAATCTCTTCAACGGGTGCAGCATATTGCGCGCCACGGTCGCGCGAAAACTCAGCGGCAATGCTCTCAAAGAATGTGATATTTTCCGGAGAGGCTCGGTAAATGGTCGGACAACCGCCATTTGTTTCCGGATCCCTGGCGTCCACAAAACTTTTGCCTAGAATGGAAGCTGCGATGTCGTGGCCAAACGAGGATGTACCGCCATGGTTGCCGCGGACATCGAAAATGATGAAGTCTGCTTTACGAAGATCGGCGGACATACGTTCAACATCGTCTGTGACTTTGACCGCCGCCGTCCAAAAGGCCTCGACGCTAATCCAGTAGCCTTTCCCCAAACGTCGCACGCCAAATCCAGCAGCTCCCACCGGTTTGTGGGCCTCCAACTTTAGCGTCAATTCGCTGGCGGGTACCCGATTCCATAGCAAGAGGACAGTATGTGAAACGCCGTCTTTTACGAACGTGCATTCACTCGGCCTGCTAGCGAATGGGTTGTCCTCGTCTACGAATAGCCAAGTTGCGCTCTTCGCGCGCTCCGCCTCCGTTCCCCAGTCGGCCCTGAAGCCACCTAAAGTGCTGCGCGCCACCTCGTCGATTGGGCGGCCGCTGCACGATGCCAGTTCTGTCCCAACGAGATTCTCTCGGTATGCATAATTCGAATCTTGGAAAGAAACGATCCAATGACCGTCTCTGAGATTTGTGATTAAACCCGCCCACATCGGTTTGGCCGAAGCGTAGGTAGGCCGTGCCCGCAAATGCGCATCTTGAAAACTGTTCGCAAACCCGCGGAGAACGGCATTGTAGCCATCGAGAGAGTTTACTTGGCGGGCTCGCTTACGAGCCAGATTGGCGGCGTTTTCCAACGTGTCGCGAAAGTTTTGGTCTCCAACCTCCGGAACTGCGCCAGGATGGTTATCCAATAAACGCCTATACGCCACCTCGACATCGCCGGTTGTGACATGCTGCCAGTACGCAGCCCCTTCTTCGCTCAGGGCGTTCGGGTCAGAGGCAGAAGCTGGGAATGCGGCGCATAGCACCGCACTGGCTGCCATGCAGGGTAGCGCACGGTGCAGCAGGTTTTCCACGATTAGGCGGATGTCCATGTCGGAGCCCCCAATGTTGTCGGCTGCTATTTACATTACGTATATACATAATGCTCACGCGGCGTTGCGGTGTCAACAATGACCCCAAAGTGGTATATGGGCAGAACCTCAGCCGTCGCACGAGAAGCTGGTATACCTTAAAAGTTTGATATCGAGCAATGCCGAGCAGTAATAATAGCAAACAGATTTACCTCTAGCGAGCCACAAACTCGGCGGACAATGAATAATGCTCAGCAGGATGGATTTGCTTTACGTATGTAATGCTGCCCTTGTTACGCCATGTCCAACGCTCGATCTCAATGCAAGCTGCGCCAACCTTAATCTGAAGTATGTTTGCCAGTCCTGGGTCTGCTGTTATGGCGGAAATCTTGTGGCGGGCATCGCTCCAGCGCACATGCTCGAACAACCACGGCCCTGGCGGCTCATGGTCGAAGGCCACGGCGCATGCTTCTGGTACCTGCTCTAGGTTAATAATCCTGTTTTCGAGCGCATAGGGCTTGCCGCTAGCAAAATGCAGACAGGCAAGTTGCAATATGTTGCCAGCCCGGATGTCGAGATGAGATCTGTCGAAAGCAGTTGCCTTGCGTTCAATTCGCTCGATCAAATCAAAGTCATAGATCTTTCCGAGTCGAGAAACTTCCGTCCGGACATCGAAAAAATTTATGCAAGCCCTATGCGCATTAGGTATAGCAACAAACGTGCCGGCTCTCTTTTTCCGTTCTACAAATCCTCTGTCAACGAGGCCGGCGATCGCTTTGCTCACCGTCATCCGAGAGCAATTGTATTGCTGCGTTAGTTCATGTTCGTAAGGAATGCGATGACCAGGAGGCCACGCACCGGACATAATATTGGCTTCTATGTCATTCTTAATGCGATCGTTAAGAGAGGGCTCATCTTTCCCATCGGTGCGTTTCATATCACTCTTCATCGTAAGGCCGTTCGACTGTCTGGTGCATGGTCTCTCCGGGTATCCTACGGAGCTTATCCCTTGGCTGCCAAGCCCCATGATTCCGGACACGCCGACGTCAAGTTCGCTTCATCCGATACTTTTCAGCAGGATAGTAGATGGCGGTTGTGAATATTAGACCAACAAGCCAAGAGATGTCGGCGCCGTCGAGCCACTTGGTTATTGTTCCGGTGTAGAGCTGAGTATTTAAGAAGGGCACCTGAGCAGCGGCACCCAAAAAAAATGCACTAAGTGCAGCCACGTTATATCGTCCATAACGGCCACCGCCAGTTTCGAAAAAGGCGGACACGTCGTAACTTCCATGCTTCAGAAGATAAAAATCGGTAAGGTTTATTGCCGTCCATGGCGACATAACGCATAGCAAAAGAACAATAAAATTTTCATACGTATTGAGGAATGATTCTGCTCCAGCGATAGCCATTATGCAGGCAATTAAAGTAAGACAGATCGTATATGACGTGCGAGCCTTACTGCCAGCTCGCCAGCTCATTGCAAATGTCTGCACAGCGGTGATAGCGGTTAGCGCGCAGCAATAGAGATTGACGGCGCTCGCACAGACTATAGCGACGGTGAAAGCCAGAATGATGGGGAGGCCGGCCCTACCAGTAAGAGCCACAATGGTCGGAACGATCTGTCCGTTTATGGCCAGCAGTCCGAGCAGTGCCCCCAGCAGCATCGGAAAAATTGACCCTAGAACGCACCCCGCGTAGCTGGACCAGAAAGCTGTTTTGCCCCCTGTACCAGAGGGGAGATAACGAGTGTAGTCAGACACGTAAGGCGCATAGGCAATTTGCCAAACGGCGCCGACTGCCACCATCGCAAGGAAACTGCCCCAGCTAAATTTACCTCTTAACCATAGATCAGCAGGAATATTGGCGGTGTATAAAATCACCAAAAAACAGGAAATGAGGGCAATGCCTGAAATAACGGCAATCCATCTCTCGCATAAATCGACTAGATCGTGCCCGAAAACCGCGATGACCGCGCTGATCGTAGCGATAACGATAATACTTATCTTGCCAGAGAGCGCCGGTAGAACTTGCTGAAGGGACGATGCCCCCAGCACAAAGTTGGACCCGACGAAACCCAGATACATGAATACTGTGAAAGCTACGACTACTAGAGAGCCTACAGAACCGAACTGCCCCCGGCTTTGGATCATCTGCGGTACCCCCAACTGGGGCCCCTGAGCGGCGTGCAGCGCCATAAAAATTCCGCCTACGGCGTTGCCTAGTAGGATGGCCAGAATCGCACTTGGCAACGTGAGCTCGAATGTCAATGTAGCAAGGCCACCTGTGACGATTGTTAGAATGTGGAGGTTGACGCCGAACCAGAGTGTAAACATGCCGAGCCCGTTTCCATGGCGTTCTGAAGCGGGTATCGGAAATATCGTGTTCGTCTCGATCTTTGCGCTGCCGGTCTGAGCGGTCATGAGGGTCTCTCATCGTTGGCGATCATTGGGTCGTGCATGTTGCAGTAGCCCACAGAACGGTAACCTATCCGAATATTTGTGTATATACACATCATTTCCCAAAGGCGGCTCGGATGGTGGCGGGCACGGCGGATAGGCATTGATGGCGGTTTTATGTCTAGACATGATGACTCGAATCAGGCAGCCAGGTGGCGTCAAGTCAGGGAATACTGATGCGCGATCCAACAATCTGTACAAGTCCCGAGCGTGTCGTCCGAACGGGGAATGCCCAGGGCGAAGGCGACTCGGCAATTCCCTCGCTCAGCCGCCGATCCTTATTGAAGGTTGGTGCGGCTGGAGGCGTGATGATCGCGACACCGGCGCAAGCTGCCGGCAAAATGGCCAACCCGGCTAAAGCGTTTTTAAAGCCGGCAAACCTGAACTGGCTCAACAACAGCGGCATGCACCTTATGCCCCGCGACGCGTCGGAGGCAGCACAGTCGTATTTGCACTTTAAAGCAAACGGCCATTTTCCGCCCAACTATCATGTTTTTGAAACGCTTAGTCAGCCCCGAATTCTGTTTGCGGATCTGATTAACGCGAGGCATGACGAAATCGCATTGGTTCAAAGTACGCTCGCAGGCGAGAATTTGATTGTCAACGGGATGGGTCTGAGGCGCGCCAAGGGCAACATTGTTACTGATGCACTCCATTACGACGGATCTCTGTATCTCTATGAATCTTTGAAAGGTAAAGACCTTGAACTGCGAGTAGTCGCGCCACGTGACTACGGCGTTAATCTGGCCGATTTAGATCGTGCTATTGACCGCGAAACGAAGCTCGTAGCAATCTCGCATGTTTCGTCAGTCAATGGATTCGCCCATGATCTGAAAGCCGTTTGCGACATCGCGCATGCCAAGGGTGTACCGGTTTATGCCGACATCGTTCAGTCCGCCGGGATCGTACCGATCGACGTAAAAGCATGTGGTATCGATTTCGCTGCCTGCGGATCGTATAAGTGGCTAATGGGTGATATGGGAGCAGGCTTCCTGTACGTCCGCAAGGAACACCTTGGAACTTTGGTGCAGCGGATCCAATATGGCTACCTCCAATGTCCGACTCTGGAGCAATATGCTTTTTCAGATCCACATAGTCGGCAATGGCCAATTGAATATACAGTAGGATCCGAGGCTAAAGATTACTTCGAAGTTGGGACGCCATCCGTTGTTGCCTTGATCACGCTCGATAAAAGTCTGCGATTGATCCAGCGTGTCGGCGTCGAAAATATTGCGAATCATACCCAGCTTCTTATTGAGCGTTTGCGCGAAGATTTACAGCGAATGGGCTACCGTTCGCTTACCCCTGATGGAAACAAGTCCGGGACGACGCTTTTTAGCGTACCGAACGCACAGCAAATGAAAGCGAAATTCGACGCTGCTAGTATTAAGGCCGGTGTACGTGAAACCGAGATCAGATTTTCGCCAGGTCTGCTCAGCACGATGGACGATATCGAGCACGTTTTGGATATAATGCAAAAATAATCAGCTGGTTATGCAACGCATATGGTCGGAACGTGTCAAAGTGATAGATGCATTGGTATGACCGATTATCATACGACCCGTCAGATATTGCCGAACAATAGTATCATTCTTTGGTAAATGGCGTAAACATGGTGAGTCACAAGGCGTCGTTATATAATGCTCTCAATGCTTGTCGTGGCAAGCATTGGCGTGCTCTTGCGGCCGCGGTATCCGTTGCACTCTTTCCAGGGGGGGCATGGGGAAACTGTGCCGACAAGACGACTCTATCGAGCGAAGACATCTTCCGATTGTCAATCGTCAACCATGTCGAGATCAGTCCCGACGCAGCCAATCTGGCGTACGTTGAAAGCCGACCTAATATCACGACCGATCGCTTTGAGGGCGTTATACACCTGCTCAGTCGAAAAACGGGCAGAGAAGCGTTGGTGGCAGGCGCTGGGGAACAAAGCTCGCCAGCCTGGTCACCGGATGGACGTCGACTTGCATATCTAGTCGTTGATAAAGGCGACAACGCTAGATTGTATGTGCTCACTCTAGCTAATGGCCGGGTGGATGTTTTCGAGCTTCCGCCCGGTGCAGGAGGTATCAAGTGGGCGCCCGATGGCACCGCGATTGCGTTCACGGCTTTCGTCGCTAGTGCGGCTGACCCGGGAATGGAAAAGCTGCTGCCGCTCAGGCCGCCCGGGGCGCAATGGGCACCTCCTATTCTTGTTAGTGACCAACTTGCTCCAACAAAGGACGGTCAAGGGTGGCAAAGGCCCGGCGGCAGCCATCTTTGGGTTTTCAAGTTTGCTCCTGAGGCCAAGGCTCGTCAGATTACGCAAGGTGATTACAGCGAAGGTTCGTTTGCTTGGACATCAGACAGTCGTGCACTACTGTTCAGTTCTCAGCGTAGCCCGGAAGCAGATTTTACCCCATCTGAAAGCGATTTGTACCAGGTAGACCTATCGTCTGGTGCAGTGCAGGAACTTACACATCGGCAGGGGCTCGAGACCAGTCCAGTTCAGTCTCCAGACGGAAAGTACGTTGCCTACGTCGGCTCAATTACTCGTGGTAAATCGGTTGAAGACGATCATCTCTTTTTACTAGAGTTAAGCACGGGCAAGATCAGAGAGCTCGCTGCAAAGCTCGATCGCTCCATGCAGGAACCGACGTGGAGCACGGATTCTCGATGGATCTATTTCCATTATAACGACCACGGGGATACACGGATTGCTCGTGTGGACCTTTCGGATAACATACAGAAGATCGCTGTTGGCCTCGGTGGCGATAATGGTGATAGGCCTTACATGGACGGCAGCTTCTCGCTTGCGAACGACGGGACCGTGGCGTTCCCGAGTGCCAGCGCAGATCGCCCGTTGGAAGCTGCCGTATCTCGCAAAGGCAAAACGCAGGTCGTAAGTCATCTAAACGATGCCCTGCTTAGCCAGCGCTGCGTTGCGCAGGTTGATCGTATCTCCGTCGCCTCTTCAGTCGATGGTCGCTCCATCGAAGCTTGGCTGATGAAGCCCCCAATTTCCAAAACCCCTGGCCGGCTCCCACTTATATTGGAAATTCATGGCGGCCCGTATTCCGGCTATGGCCCCATCTGGGCAAGCCAGCTGCAGCTCTATGCGGCAGCGGGTTACGCTGTGCTATATACGAACCCCCGTGGATCTGACGGCGAGGGGCAGGCATTTAAGGATACCGTTGATCGTGACTTTCCTGGCCGGAGCGCGGAAGACCTAACCAGCGCAGTGGATGCAGCAATAGCCCTTGGGGAAATCGATCCAGATCGTCTGTATGTCACGGGCGGTTCAGGAGGAGGTTTGCTGACCGCCTGGCTTGTCGGCACCACGGACCGTTTCGCCGCCGCCGCCGCGGTTAAGCCCGTGATAGACTGGGTAAGTGAGACACTTACGACAGATTTGTCCGGTATGATGTTAGATACATGGTTTCGACAGCCGCCTTGGCTGGATCACGCCAGTTACTGGAACAGATCGCCTATTTCGCTGGTCGGTCGAGTTCGTACGCCCACAATGCTAATTGTGGGCCAAGAGGATCAGCGCACTCCCCCAGGGCAAGCCATCGAATTCTATAAGGCTCTCAAATATCGGGGCGTTCCTGCCCGGCTAGCGATCGTACCGAACGAAGGGCACGAATCTATCGTTTCACGCCCAAGCCAGCTCATTGCGACTTCCCAGCTGATCATCAACTGGTTCGACAAATACCCAAAGCGCGGCCCAATCCAGCGCTGAAGCCAAGGCTGATGAGACCCGCACACAGGTCTCCCTTATACCAACGCGGTGAGAGGATGACTCACGCGGGGATTCCCAAGCTGGTAAAAAATCTGGTTCGAGGTTGCAAGCACGTGGAGGCTTGCGATGGCGGCGGCGATAGGCGTTCGATCTGACCACACATCGCCGGATTTGCGTCGGTTCGTGCGGCGAAGTGGTGATACGGATCAGGTCCGAAAGTTGTTGGCATCGGTCCGCACCAGAACCTCGCGGAAGCGCCAGATCGCGTCTTGTCCGGCATGTTGCCGCCGTCGTCGAGACCCAGGAAGCGCCCGAAGCTGCGCCGATCCAGGATCTGGAACCCGGCTTGCGCATCCGACAGGCCGTAGAGCATCGGCAGGATCAGCGCCTTGAACATCATGACTGCATCCATCGGCGGGCGACCGCCCTTACTACCGTCCGATCGCCCCAATGCCGCATCCAATGCGGGCCAGAAAATCTCGAAGTCGATCAGGCCGCCCAACTTCTCCAGCGGATCACGCCGCCGGCAGGGTCGCATATCGCTCGTCCAGATCGAAAAAGCCGCGCTGCACCGACGCAGCCCGCCTCCACTGTTCAACGCGATGGAAGCATAAACCAACCCTCATCGCCTGCGGTAAATTAGAGTGTCTGCGTGGGTTCATTCGCGTAAAGATTTGATGTTCAAAAGGCACGATTGCGCCAAGTTCTACCGAGAAGTTCTAGTATAAAGGTAATTCTGTCGTCGTTTTAATTACTTGCATTACGAAAGAAGAGCTTACGTCGCGTAGCGCCACGATGCACGTGAGCTTGCGATAAATTCGATCATAATCGTCAATGTCGCGCGCAACCACCTTCAGTAGATAGTCGATCTCCCCGCTCATTCGAAAAAATTCAATCACCTCGGGGATTTGAGAAACCCCTTCCGCGAAGGATGCGAGCCATTCTTCGGTGTGTTGCGTAGTGCGAACGGCAACCATCACGGTCACGCCCAGTCCTAAAGCCGCACGACTCAAGATATTGACCCGTCTTTCAATCACTCCGTCCCGTTCGAGACGTTTGATCCGCTTCCAACATGGTGTTGGGGAAAGTGAGACGCGGTCGGCAATCTCAGAAATAGAAAGGGTCGCATCTACCTGCAGGATCGACAATATCTTCCTGTCCATCACATCGAGAATCATAATCTACCTCAGAGCCAATTGATAGAACGTTTTACCTGTCCTACAGGCAATAGCCGATAAGAAAAGAAAGCTTTTTTCCGTCGTATGGGGATAAAATCTTATTCCCCTTATCATCGGAGATCCGCGATGCTCGCAAAAATGTTTACCGACCACCCGCGCGCGGTTCACGAGACGTATGCTGAACATTTTGGGGTGGCCGCGCGGTTTGGGCTGTCCCTTATCGGAGCGGGGATTGCCTGTTTGGTACACGCGGTGGTTCCAGGAGTTTTCGTAACCAGAGGCAGTGACACAGTGTGCAGACTTTACAGCGATATGGTCGAGCACCGACGGCATCGGTTGCGGTTAAGCGATGAGGAGTCTGCATGACCCCTCCCATTGCTGCCGACCTCTATTGCGATGTCCCTTATCCTGCAGCGAGAGCGGACTGGCGGCGCCATGGTCCTGGTTTAATCATCGTGTTGCTTGGAACGTTGGCCAGTGCCTTCATCGCGAAACGATACGGAACGCCTTTGACGCTTGTGGCCCTTCTCATTGGGCTGTCATTGAGCTTTCTTTCATCAAACCGACAGATCCGGTCAGGCTTGGACTTCGCCGCCCACAACTTCCTGCGCTGGGGCATCGTCTTGATCGGATTGCAAGTCACCGCCCATGATCTTGTGGCCTTGGGGGCGATGGCTATGGTTGGCATTGCCGGGATCATGATGGCCGTAATGGCGGTAGGTTTATTCACGGCGCGCAAACTTGGTTATAATTCTGCATTTGGCCTTCTGGCAGCCGGAGCAGTTGCGATCTGTGGAGCAAGCGCCGCCATGGCTTTTGCGGGGGCGCTCGGTAAGAAACGGATTCCAGAGGCTCAGCTGACAATTGTGCTGGTTTGTATCTGCTCGTTGAGTGCCTCAGCAATGGTGCTTTATCCTATGGTAGCACATCTTTTGAAGCTGACCGATCAGCAAGCAGGCTTTTTCCTGGGCGGTTCGATACACGACGTGGCTCAGGCGATTGGTGCGGGGTATGCTTTTTCGGATGCAGCCGGTGGCATTGCCGCTATCTCCAAGTTGACACGGGTCGCGCTCCTGACTCCAATTTTGGCATGTCTGCCCTTGGCGTTTCCAGACAACGTTGGCAGCAGATCGCGTCGAGCACTACCGCTGTTTATCATCGGATTCCTGGGCATGGCCGCCGTAAATTCGATGGTTTACATTCCAATGTTCATCCGAGAATTGGGCACAGATTCAGGCAGTTGGCTTCTGGCCTCAGCAGTCACAGCAACCGCTATTCGCTCACCCATCGAACAGATAACGCAGGCAGGCATCAAGCCATTCATAGTCATGTTTGCAGCGACAATTGCGGGCTTTGCTGCATCGTTGGGGTTTGCCATCTTGATGCTACGCTGATCTACGGAGGATGCACCGGATCAAATTGGGAGGCCGGCTCGCTGAAACTTGTGGATCACGTGCGAAGCTTGGCGATGAGAGTGTGCCAGCTTGATATGTCAACTCCCTCGTTGCACCGCACCGAAGCGCGCCACGAGGTCATAGCGCCCCGCCACGAACTGCTGGTGCACGTGCGTGACGTACTTCTCTCCGCGCCAGGTACGCCGGTCGATCGTCAGGCAGGCAGCGCCCGTAGGTATGTGAAGAATCTCGGCACTTTGCGCCGACGCCCCGACCGCGCCGATCCGGTTTTCCGCTTCGGTCCAGGGGATGTGGCGCAGCAACCAGGAGCCCGGCGGCTCGCTGGTGAAATCGGCGCCGGCGATCTCGGGCACCGCGTTCAGGCTAACGAGACGCTCCTCGTAGGCGAACGGCTGGTCGTCGGCAATATGGACCCCGCTCACGAAAAGCAGTCTGCCGCGCTCCGCAAACCGCTGCTCCTCCTCGTCGTGCGGCGAGGCCGCCCGCTCCAGCCTCTGGATCATGCGGTAGCGATAGGCCTGCCCGCGCCGCACGATCTCGACCGGAAGATCGGGCACGTCGAGCACCATCATCTCGTTCGGTCGCTTGGCCACGAAAGTCCCCGCCTTCGTGCGCCGGTCCACGAGACCCGCCGCGCTTAGTCGCGAGAGCGCCTTGTTCACTGTCATGCGTGCACAACCGTAGACCTCCATGAGCCCGGATTCGGAGGCGATCTTGTCCCCCGGCCCGATCGCGCCGGACAGGATCTGACTCTCGATGTCGGTGCGGATACGCTCGTGCAGCGGCAAGAGTTTCATGGCATCAACTGGCCCATCGTCTGGCGATAACGCGCGAGGATAGGCTCCCGGCTGCGGTGGCGACCGTTGCTAACCAGCTTTTCCCCGCGGCGCCAGACACAATCAATTCCTGCGCGCCCCGACGCGAAGACGAGGCTGTCGAGGCAGGCATCGCCCGAGCGCCCGGCAAGCGAAGGATGGCCTTGGTCGAGGCTGACGATGTCCGCCGCTTGTCCGATCGCGAGCCCCGCCGGAACGCCCAGCGCCGCCGCGCCGCCGGAAAGCGCGCTGGCGAAGATCGCCGCCCCGCTGTGCGCCTGCCGCGCGCTCGCGAAGAGGTTGCGCCCTTGACGGGCAAGCCGCTGGCCGTACTCCATCAGCCGCATCTCCTCCGTCGCATCGATGAGGACATTACAGTCCGAGCCAAGTCCAAACTGTCCGCCGGCCTCCAGGAATGCGGCGGCGGGGAAGATGCCGTCGCCCAAATTGGCTTCGGTGATCGGGCACAGACCGGCGATGGCACCGCTGCGGGCCATGGCAATCGTTTCCGCTTCGGTCATGTGTGTCGCATGGACGAGGCACCAGCGCACGTCGACTTGAGCATGATCGAGCAGCCACTGGACCGGACGCTGCCCCGACCACGCAAGGCAGTCCTCGACCTCGCGCACCTGCTCAGCGATATGGATGTGGACGGGCCCGGTGGGCGCAAGCTGGGTGAGAAGGTCCAGTTGTACCGGCGTCACCGCGCGCAAGCTGTGCGGCGCGATACCCAGCACGCCGTCTGGCAAGCGGACGACGAGCGGCCGGAGCGCCTCAAGCAGCCTCGCGTAGCTGTCGATGTCGTGAAGAAACCGGCGCTGCACGTCGGTTGGCGCGGCGCCCCCGAAGCCCGAGTGCGCATAGAATACCGGCAAGTGGGTAAGCGCGATGCCCGTCTCGGACGCAGCCTCGACGATGGCACCGCTCATCTCGGCCGGGTCGGCGAAAGGCGAGCCATCGGGCGCGTGGTGGAGATAATGGAACTCGCCAACGCGGGTGAAGCCGGTTTCGAGCATCTCCATGTAGGCGAGCGCCGCGATGGCGCGCAGGTGCTCGGGGGAAACGCCGTCGACGAAGTGGTACATGACCTCGCGCCAGGTCCAGAAGCTGTCGCTCGACGGACCACGCCGCTCGGCCAACCCCGCCATGCCCCGTTGGAAGGCGTGACTGTGCAGGTTCAGAATCCCCGGCAGACCGATGGCGTGCCTCTCACTCGTACCATCGGGCGAAGCGCCTGGAGCGATCTGCGTGATGAGACCATCGGCCACGCAAAGTTCCACATCCTCGGCCCAGCCTTCGGGCAGAAACAGCCTGTCGAAAAACAACCTCGTGCGGCGCGCCATGTCGGAAATCCCCGGCTTCATCATTATGTCTATACAAATTAGAGCGCGAATGCCAGACTTTCATCGGTAGGGCCAAAGGGAGTCGTCTGGTGCACTGTGATCGCTTGTGGACCGATGCGCATCTCGCCACGATGGCGGGGTCGGAAGGGCTGGGTATCGTTGAGCGCGGCGTCGTCGCGGAAGACGGCGGCCGCATCGTCTACGCTGGTCCGGCCGCTGACGTTCCGTCCTTTGAGGCGGCCGACACGATCGCGTGCGAGGGCCGCTGGATCACGCCGGGCCTGATCGACTGCCACACCCACCTGATCCACGCCGGCAACCGCGCGCATGAATTCGAACTGCGGCTGGCGGGCGCGTCCTATGAAGAGATCGCGGGCGCCGGGGGCGGCATCGTCTCCACCATGCGCGCCACCCGCGCCGCCAGCGAGGAAGAACTGGTCGCCTCTGCCCTCCCCCGCCTCGACGCGCTGATCGCGGAGGGTGTCACCACCATCGAGATCAAGTCGGGCTACGGCCTGGAAACCGCCGCTGAACTCGCCATGCTTCGCGCCGCCCGCAAGCTTGGAAGCGGGCGTGCGATCCGCATATCGACGACGTTCCTCGGCGCCCACGCCCTGCCGCCGGAGTTTGCCGGTGAGGCGGATCGGTACATCAGCGCCGTTTGTGAAGAGATGCTTCCAGGCATCGCGGCGGAGGGTCTGGCCGATGCGGTCGATGCGTTCTGTGAGGGGATCGGCTTCACCTCCGCACAGGTCGCGCGCGTGTTCGCCGCCGCCAAGGCGCATGGCCTGCCGATCAAGCTGCACGCCGAGCAGCTTTCCAACCTTCACGGTGCGGCGCTGGCGGCCCGGCACGGCGCGCTGTCGGCCGATCACCTCGAACACCTCGACGAACCCGGCATCGCCGCCATGGCGCAGTCCGGCACCGTCGCGACGCTGCTGCCGGGCGCGTTCTACTTCACCCGCGAAACCCGCCTGCCGCCGGTTGCTTCCCTGCGCGCGGCGGGCGTGCCGATCGCCATCGCCACCGATTGCAACCCCGGCACCTCGCCGCTCACCTCGCTGCTGCTAGCGATGAACATGGGCGCGACGCTGTTCCGGCTGACGGTGGAGGAATGCCTGCTGGGCGTTACCCGCAACGCCGCCCGCGCGCTCTGCCTCGGCCACGATGTCGGGACGCTGGAGGCGGGCAAGCGCTGCGACCTTGCAATCTGGGACGTCGAGCGTCCCGCCGAGCTTGTCTATCACATGGGGTTCAACCCGCTCCATGCCCGCATCTGGAGTGGCCAGTGATCGAAGTAATCCTCAACCCCGGTACAGTTACGCTGGCCGAATGGCGCAAGATCTACCTGGGTGCGCCCGCCCGACTGGACGACGCCTCGGCCTCGCGCATCGCGGCGGCGGCAGCGGCGATCACGCGGATTCTGGCGCATGGCGAGCCGGTCTATGGGATCAATACCGGCTTCGGAAAGCTGGCCAGCGTGCGCATCGGCGACGAGGATCTGGCGACGCTCCAGCGCAATATCGTGCTCAGCCACGCTGCCGGCACCGGAGAGCCCTCGCCCGTCCCGATCGTGCGTCTGATGATGGCGCTCAAGCTGGCGAGCCTGGGCCATGGCGCTTCGGGCGTGAAGCCGGAAACGGTGGCGATGCTGGAGGCGATGCTGGCCACGGGACTGACGCCGGTGGTGCCCTCGCAAGGCTCGGTGGGTGCCAGCGGTGACCTTGCGCCGCTGTCGCACATGGCCGCGACGATGATCGGCGTCGGCGAAATCGAGGCGAACGGCCAGCGCCTGCCCGCTGCCCAAGCGCTGGCCGAGCATAGGTTGGAGCCGCTTGAACTCGACCCGAAGGAGGGTCTGGCGCTGCTGAACGGCACCCAGTTCTCCACCGCCAATGCGCTGGCCGGGTTGTTCGAGGCGGACCTGCTGTTCCGCTCCGCCCTCGTCACCGGCGCGCTCTCCACCGAGGCGGCCAAGGGCACCGATGCTCCATTCGATCCGCGCATCCACCTGCTGCGCCGCCACCCCGGCCAGATCGCGGTTGGCGAAGCGCTGCGCACACTGCTGGGCGGCTCGGCCATCCGCGCCTCGCACCTGCATGACGATCCGCGCGTGCAGGACCCGTACTGCCTGCGCTGCCAGCCCCAGGTCATGGGCGCCGCGCTCGACGTGCTGCGCCAGGCCGCAACGACGCTGAAGATCGAGGCTAACGGCGTGTCCGACAACCCGCTGATCTTCCCGGAGACCGACGAGGCGCTCTCCGGCGGCAACTTCCATGCCGAGCCGGTCGCCTTCGCGGCGGACATGATCGCCATGGCAATCTGCGAGATCGGCTCGATCGCCGAGCGCCGCATCGCCATGCTGGTAGACCCGGCGCTTTCCGGTCTGCCCGCGTTCCTGACGCCGAAGCCGGGCCTCAATTCCGGCTTCATGATTCCGCAGGTGACCGCCGCCGCGCTCGTCTCGGAAAACAAGCAGCGCGCTTATCCGGCCAGCGTAGATTCGATCCCGACTTCGGCCAATCAGGAGGACCACGTCTCAATGGCCGCCCACGGCGCGCGCCGCCTGCTGGCAATGGCGGAGAACGCGAGTGCCGTGCTGGGCATCGAACTGCTCGCCGCCGGACAGGGCGTGGACTTCCACGCCCCGCTCACCTCCAGCGACGCGCTGGAAGCGGTGCGCACCGCGCTGCGCACCAAGGTCCCGCACCTCGACGACGACCGCTATTTCCATCCGGACATGGAAGCGGCCAACGCTCTCATCCGCTCCGGCGTGATCGCCGACGCGGTGGGCATGGTGCTGCCGGGTCTCGTATGACCGACTGGCTCGAAATCCATCGCGGAGAAGCGCCGCTGGTCGTCGCCTTCCCGCACACCGGCAGCGAGCTTCCGCCCGAACTGGAAGGCGCTTTCGTCTCGCCCTGGCTGGCGCGCAAGGATGCGGACTGGTGGATCGACCGGCTCTACGCCTTCGCCCGCGATCTGGGCGCGACCACCGTACGCACGCGCCTGTCGCGCAGTGTGATCGACTGCAACCGCGCCCCTTCCGGCGCCTCGCTCTATCCGGGCCAGGCGACCACCGGCCTGTGCCCCGTCGATACTTTCGACGGCGAACCGCTCTACGCCGGTGAAGGCCCGGATCAGGCCGAGATCGACCGCCGCTGCGCCGCCTATTTCGATCCGTACCACGCGGTACTTTCGGCCGAACTCGGCCGCCTGTGCCGGGGCCATGAGCGCGTCGTGCTCTACGATGCGCATTCGATCCGCAGCCAGATCCCGCGCCTGTTCGACGGCGAACTGCCGCAGTTCAACATCGGCACTAACGGCGGCTTGACCTGCGATCCTGCGCTGGCCCGGTCGATCGCCGCGATCTGCGCCGCCAGCGGCCACAGCCACGTCCTCGACGGCCGCTTTCGGGGCGGCTGGACCACGCGCCACTACGGCCGTCCCACCAAGAGGATCCACGCCGTCCAGATGGAGCTGGCGATGCGCGGCTACATGGCCGAGCCCGCCGCGCCCTCGCCTGCCAACTGGCCTGGCCCGCTCTCTCCCGAACCCACCATTCTCCCGACACTCCGGCAGGTCCTGCCCGCCTGCCTCGCCTTCGCGAAAGGAAGCCTGTGACCCGTCTCGACAACACCCGTGTCATCAAGCCCGCGACCGGGACCGCGCTTTCCGCGAAATGCTGGCTCACCGAAGCCCCGCTGCGGATGCTGATGAACAACCTGCACCCCGACGTTGCCGAGCGCCCGGAGGAACTGGTGGTCTACGGCGGCATCGGCCGCGCCGCGCGCGACTGGCAAAGCTACGACACGATCGTCGAAACCCTGCGCCGGCTGGAGGACGACCAGACCCTGCTCGTCCAGTCGGGCAAGCCGGTCGGCGTGTTCCGCACCCATGCCGACGCGCCGCGCGTGCTGATCGCCAATTCCAACCTCGTCCCGCAGTGGGCCAACTGGGAGCACTTCAACGAACTCGATAAGCGCGGCCTCGCCATGTACGGCCAGATGACCGCCGGTTCGTGGATCTACATCGGCACCCAGGGCATCGTTCAGGGCACTTACGAGACCTTCGTCGAGATGGGCCGCCAGCACTACGACGGCGATCTTTCGGGCAAGTGGCTGCTCACCGCCGGCCTCGGCGGCATGGGCGGTGCGCAGCCCTTGGCGGCAGTCATGGCCGGGGCCTCGTGTCTGGCCATCGAGTGCCAGCCCAGCCGCATCGAAATGCGCCTGCGCACTGGCTATCTCGACAAGGCAGTCGAGACGATCGAGGAGGCCATGGCGCTGATCGAGCAGAGCTGCGCCGAGAAGAAGCCGATCTCGATCGGCCTGCTGGGCAATGCCGCCGACCTGCTGCCCGAGATGTTCAAGCGCGGCATCCGCCCCGATCTGCTGACCGACCAGACGTCCGCCCACGATCCCGTCAACGGCTACCTACCGGCCGGCTGGACCGTGGCCGAATGGATCGAGAGGCGCGAGCGTGAGCCCGAAGTGGTGGCCAAGGCCGCCAAGGCGTCGATGGCGGTCCACGTCCAGGCCATGCTCGACTTCCAGAGCGCGGGCGTGCCCACGGTCGATTACGGCAACAACATCCGCCAGGTCGCCAAGGACGAGGGCGTCGCAAACGCGTTCGACTTCCCCGGCTTCGTCCCGGCCTATATTCGCCCGCTGTTCTGCCGGGGCATCGGCCCGTTCCGCTGGGCCGCGCTCTCGGGCGATCCTGAGGACATCTACAAGACCGACGCCAAAGTGAAGGAACTGCTGCCCGACAACGCGCACCTGCACCGCTGGCTCGACATGGCGCGCGAGAAGATCCACTTCCAGGGCCTGCCTGCGCGCATCTGCTGGGTCGGCCTGGGCGATCGGCACCGCCTCGGTCTCGCCTTCAACGAGATGATCGCCAAGGGCGAGCTGAAGGCCCCGGTGGTGATCGGCCGCGACCATCTAGACAGCGGCTCTGTCGCCAGCCCCAACCGTGAGACCGAGGCGATGCGGGACGGCAGCGATGCGGTGTCCGACTGGCCGCTGCTCAACGCCCTTCTCAACACCGCCAGCGGCGCCACTTGGGTTTCGCTGCACCATGGCGGCGGCGTCGGCATGGGCTATTCGCAGCATTCCGGCATGGTGATCGTCGCCGATGGCACCGAAGCGGCGGCCAGGCGCCTGGAACGCGTGCTGTGGAACGACCCAGCCACCGGCGTCATGCGTCACGCCGACGCCGGCTACGACATCGCCCTCGACTGCGCGCATCAGAAAAGCCTAGACCTTCCCGGCATCCGAGGATGACCTCGTTCATACTACTAAGGAGGGTCGCTGCCCTCAGCACTCTCGTCCAATCGTTTGTTGATCGCCGATGGTCAGGCGGAGAAGCTGTGGCCGCACAGCTCTTCGGTGATTGCCTTCACTTTGCGGGTTGAACGCCCTGAACTTACATCTCCGCCAGCGAGGCCACAGTGCCTGTTCTGTGCGCTGAAAGCGCTCGAGCAGGGGACCATGAGGAAGTGGGGGGTGGATCATGCCACCTGAATTTGGTGGGCATGATCGACGTTGTCGTTTGCCATCCCCGGATACCATCGCTCGAATGCTGAGCGGAGCGTTCCGTCCAGGGTTCGGGTGCGTGTCTGCAAGAGCAGATGTGCTCCTGTTCGAGTCCACTGCATCTGCTGCTTTTTAGCGAAGCGCTTGCTGACCACGGCGTTGACGGTCGCTTCCACAAAGGCAGAAGAGATGCGTTCTCCGGCGCGATACCGTTCGCCATAGTTGATCAGGCTCTCGGCGTTCGAAGCGATGTACACGCCAAACTCCCGTGCGAGGACTTCGAACTTGCGCAGGTTTGGATAGTCCGCCCGGATGTCGGAGACGTCATTTTCAAACCGATCGATCAGCTCCAGGGCTTCGATCGAATTGCCGTGCCACAGCTTCCATTTTATGCGCGCCAGATCTTCTTCAAGTTGGGCGCCGGCCAGCGCATCGAGATGAGCGACGCCTTTCACGAACTGACCCAGGACCGTGATCTTCATCGTGATGTGGAACCAGTCGAGGACATGCTCGCTGCAGGGGCTGATGCGATCCGTCAGGGCGAGAATTTCCTTTCCGCCGTCGGTCAGGAAGGTGATGTCCTGATTGGCCTGGACACCCTGGCTTTCCAAGACGTCGATCAGCCGGCGCTTGGGTTTGCGGTCGTGGCCATGGACGAAGCCCAGATACCGTGACGGGCCGTCCTCAGGCATCGAGCGACCGACGATGACCTCGAAATTGGTTTTACGTTCGTCCCAGTCGCGGACGTAGCCGCCGTCCAAACCGACCACAATGCGCCCGTCCGGGATCGGCAAATCCGCCCAGTCCGCCGGCACTCCTGTCATGAACGTGCACTTGTCCGCCGGAAGCTCGGCCTCGAGGCGTTCGGCGACGCGCAGGACGTGTTGTCGGACCGTTGTAGCGTTGGCGCCGGTTGCGATCGGCAGCACGTCGGCCAGTAACTCGGCCGCAGTGGCATAGGGAACCAGGGACGCCCAACGGGCCTCCAGATACAGTCGTTCCGGCGCGACATGGTGGGGAATGATCGTCACCAGCGGCGAATTCGTCGCCGCCCCGATATTGCCACGACATCTGCATCGGTGGAAGCGCGGGCTCGCCAGCGCCACATCCCCAAACAGCGTGTGGTAGACGATCGGATGGCGACCCTTGAGGATCGCCCGACGCCCGCAGTCGTCGCAACACCGTCGCCCTTCGACCCATGCTGCAGCTTGAGCCTCGACAATCCGGCGCTGGGCGGCGGAGAGCAGCTTCTTGCCTTCGGCGAGGGAGAGACCGATGTCTTCCGCGACCGTGGCTGTCTTATCCCAGGCGGCGATTTCATCGACACTGCCTGGCGCGCCGTCATCTGGCGTGATTTGAAGCAAGACCCGCACCTGCATGGCGTTTCTCCCAATGATCGACGTAACCCGTTGGGGTCGCCGTCGGGGTAAGAGACGGCGGCAATGGTTACCATTGTTGATGCATCAGTTCGAGGTGCTCGCCTTTTTTCAGAGCGTCGTTGACCCCCTTTCGAGCAAACGGGCGCCCCTTCCAAGCCTCCCGCATCTGCATACGCTCCAGTACATCGCGCAATTCCTCCATCAGGTCGGTGTCCCTGCGCAGTTCAAAGCGTTCCTTCAACACGACCTCGTTGATGAAATCGGCCATCCGGGTCAGGTCGTCGAACGCTTCGCACGAGTATGACGCGTCGCGTCGCTCAAGAAATCCTGCCGGCCCACCGCAATCTTCCGGCGGGCATGCTCCGTGTCCGTCCACGCAGTAAGGATAATGACGCCGGGGCTGAATCTGAAACCGATCTTCCAACCGCACCTCATGGTCCCATGGAATGTTGAGGTCGTATTCATAGGCAAAGCGAGCGCCCTTGCGCAGCTGAAGGTCACCAAGTGATTCGTCCGGTGATCGCATGCCGAGTTCATGAGATCCGTATCGCACCGCACGCAGGTCGAAGGAGAACAGATGAATTCCCTCCCAACCCATGGTCAACTGAAAAATGCCGTGCAACTCGCGAAGGGTTGCGTCCTCGGACACCTGAACCCGGCGCCAAATCATGGGGCTCAAACCCTTCAACCAGATCTTGAACTGCAAGATGTCGGCGGCTTCATCGCTCGCCGCCGCCGGTGCCTCGTCACCGGGCAATCCACCTCTCGCTATCCGCTTTTTCACAGAGCCCTGGATACACGATATCAGGCCGGATCGCACCCACCCCCCACTTCCTCATGGTCCCCAGTTTGGTCGTCGCCGGGCAAAAGCTGAGGCTGCCCATTGCCTGGCTGCATTCTTTTTTGGTGCCTGATGCATACCTCACTTGAGGTATGCATCAGGCCTTAGTCTTAGATATCTTAGCAAAATCGTTCCTATATCATATACGGAAAATCAGTATTATCTGTATAATGAAGGGATAGATGTGCTGTCGTATTCCTTTAAAATAAAGGATAATTACGATGTCGTTATTATTATTGTCACTATTCTCGATGTTTCAGACTATAGATGATCCCGTATGCACCTCAGGATATTCTTGGGATTCATCATCTCGAACTTGCACCTACACAGGAGCAACTAACGGCTCTCATCCTCCACGTTCCTGCGCGCAGGGATATCATTGGGATGCGGAGGCTAGGATCTGCGAGAAGAACGGCACTACACTCCCGTTAGAAAGGCGGCCTGGTCGCGCCCCATCCAATATGACGAACGCCGATACAAAGGCCGCTGGCGGGTCGAGGCGATATTTTGCCGCCTCAAGGACTTCTGTTGGATAACCGCACACTACCACAATGAAGCGTCCCGGGTTTTCCGGAGGGAGTTTCACTTGAGTCACGCAGCCATATCGAGGGTTTCAAGGTCTGCATAGTAATTGCCCCCGGCATCGGCCGGGGGAATGTAGCCGATGGGGCCGAAGAGGCGTTGATTTTTGTACCAGTCCACCCAGCGCAAGGTGGCCATTTCGACTGCCGACGCGCTCGGCCAGGAACGCTGGCGCCAGATCACCTCGGCCTCGTAGAGACCGTTGATCGTCTCGGCCAACGCGTTGTCATATGAATCTCCAACGCTGCTGACAGGGAGTACAAGGTTGGCCTCGGCAAGGCGCTGAGTATAGGCCATGGCCAGATATTGTGCAGATTCAACCGGTCGCCGCAATACCCCAAACTTGGAGGTGTTTATGAAGACGGGAAGACGGAAGTCGGAGCGGTCAACGCCGCGAAAGTTATTCTCGCCAGGTCGGCCACTGGTGTGGCAGCGTGAGAACCTGTGTCGGTTCTGGCGAGAAGTGGCGGCGGGCTTGTCCAGCGAGGATGCTGCCGTAGAAGCTGGCGTCCAGCACGAAGCCGGCGGTGGGGCTGGTGCTGACCTTCCAGCCCACGATGCGTCGAGCATAGGCGTCTATCACAAAGGCCACGTAGACGAAGCCGGCCCACGTATGAACGTAGCTAAAATCGACTAGCCGCAGGGCGTTTGGCCTGGCGACGCGGAACTCCCGGTTGACCTTGTCGAGCGGGCACGGCGCCTTGGGATTGCTGACGGTCGTGATCGTCCTCTTTCCGCGGCGAACGCCTGTCGGGCCCATGATGCGCATCAATCGTTCCGCCGTGCATTTGGCAACCGCGATGCCCTCACGCCGCAACTGGTGCCAGACCTTGCGCGGGCCGCAGACACCGTAGTTGGCTTCGTGGACACCCTTGATCTATCCACGCATCTCCTCATCGCTTCGCGCACGCGCCGCCCGCTTGCCCGGATCGATAATGCGCACGGCATGTTCATGATAGGAGGGCGGGGCGATCGCCAGTTCACGGCAGATCGGTTCGATACCCTGATCCTCGCGATGAGCGTCGATAAACGACATCATCATCTCTCGCGGTGGTCGAACTCCGCCACGGCAAAATAAGCGGATGCCTTGCGCAGGATCTCATTGGCCCGGCGCAGTTCCTTCACCTCGCGCTCAAGCAACTTAAGCCTGGCCTTGTCATCGGTGGCCTGCGCCGCTGGCGCCGTTCGTCGGCCCCTCCTCGCGGCACCAACGGCGCAGCGTCTCGGCGGTACAGCCGATCTTGCCGGCGATCGAGGTCATCGCCTCCCATTCCGAGCCGTAATCGGCGCGATGCTCGCTTACCATGCGTACGGCGCGATCTCGCACCTCAGACGAAAACTTGTTCGCTGTAGCGCTCATCGTAGCTCCTCACATGAGGAGTTCGTC
>NZ_AKFJ01000015.1 GCF_000272475.1 Novosphingobium sp. Rr 2-17 | reverse complement strand
CCGGGGGCGGGGGCGGGGGCAACAGCGCAATCGCCCAGACCGTGGCGCAGGCAATCGCGGTGGGCGTGGTGGCGATGTGGTCGGTGATCGGCACCCTGATCGTGGCCGTGACGGCCTCTTTCGTCGTGGCGATGCGGGTGCCCGAGGAGGCCGAACGCGCCGGGCTGGACGCTGCCTTACATGACGAGCGAGCGGTGTGAGCATGATCAGCCGCAGCTTCGGTAGGACGATTGCGCAGACCCTGGCGTTCTCGGGACGGGCGCGGCGGGCGGAATTTCTGGTGTTCGTGGTGCTTTCGCAAGTGCCGATCGCGCTGGCGGATTGGGTCGGCGGATGGCTGGCCCCTGCGACGATACAGCCTTGGCTGATGTTCGCGGCGCACCTGCTGACATTGGTGCCGGCTCCGGCGCTGGTCGCCCGGCGCTTCCACGACATTGGCCTCAGCGCGCGGTGGGGGCTGATCCTGCTGGCGGTCGTGGGGCTGAACCTGAGCCTCAACCTGCTGGAGCTGATCGCCGGATGGGACATACGCCGCCCGGTCGAAAGCGCGTTGTCCTATGTGGACTGGGTGCTGTTCCTGCCGGCGACGGTGCTGTATCTGGCGCTATTGGCGATGCCGGGCCGGGCAAGCGGGGTAAACTACGGGCCTGATCCTCGGGAGGGCGAAGCAGGGACTGAAGCCGGGGTTGGAGGAGCGGGCGCCGTTTCCGCACGCACCACACCCCGCCCCGGCTGAACTCTCGATCAATCGCCTGTGAGGATGCGGTCAACCAGTTCCTTCACAGTGGGCGTGAAGCCATTGGAATAGAACGGGTCCTGCTTGAACTTGTAGGCAGCGTGGCCGGCGAACATCAGGTTTTCATCGACCGGGCCACCATGCGCGATGTCCTGCAAGGTCTTCTGGATGCAGAAGCTGCGCGGGTCGGCGAGGCGACCGGTGGTGTAGTCGTCGTGGTCCTTCCACGAAGAGAAACCGCAGTGCGACAGGCAACCCATGCAGTCGGCCTGATCCTTGCGGATGCCATCACGCTCGGGCGGGCTGACGAAGATGATCGTATCGTCCGGGGTGCGCAGGCCATCGGTAAAGCCCTGCCCCGTCCAGGTCCGCGCCCGGTCTAGGTCGCGCGGGGCGACCCAGAAGTTCTTGCCCTTGACGCCTACGTCCAGCCGCACGGTGTGCTCGCCCGCTTCGACCTTAGAATAGGGAATTTGGCGCTCGGACCGCGCTTCCAGATTGCGCAGGAACGGGTTGCGTACGGCGGAGGAGTAAAAGCCGGTGGGCGAGAAGCGGTGGAGCAGTACGTCGCCCGGCTCCAGCGTGCGCAAGTGGTCCTTCCACTCCTGCGGGATCGGACTTTCGTGCGTCAGCAGCGGACGGGTGCCGTACTGGAAGGCGATCGTGCCCAGTTCCGGGTTGTCGATCCAGTCGTTCCAGTCGCGCAGGAACCAGACGCCGCCGGCCATCACGATCGGCACTTCGTCAGAGATACCCTCAGCACGCATGGTATCGCGCAAAGCCTTGACGCGCGGATACGGGTTCTCGGGCTTCAGCGGGTCTTCAGCGTTGGAGAGGCCGTTGTGACCGCCGGCGAGCCACGGGTCTTCATAGACCACGGCGCCGAGCAGATGGGAAACCTTGTGATACGCGCGCTTCCACAAGGCCCGGAAGGCGCGGGCGGAACTGACGATCGGCAAGTAATTGACATTAAAGCGGGCTGCGATCTCGGACAGCTTGTAAGGCATGCCGGCACCGCAGGTCACTCCGGCAACCATGCCCTTTGTTTTTTCCAGTACGCCTTCCAGCACGGGTTGGGCGCCGCCCATTTCCCACAAGACGTTGATGTTGATCGCGCCCAGGCCGTTCGAAATCTCGAACGCGCGGCGCACTTGCTCGACCGCGCCGTCGATAGCATATTCGATCAGTTCCTGGTGGCGCTCTTTTCGCGTCAGCGCGCGGTAGATCTGGGGAATGATCTTGCCGTCAGGGTCGTAGCTGTCCGCGTTGACCGCGCTGACCGTGCCGATGCCGCCAGCCGCCGCCCATGCGCCCGAGCTCATGTGATTGGTCGCTGCAACGCCCTTGCCGCCCTCGACCAGCGGCCAGACCTCGCGGCCACCATAAACGATCGGCTTCAGTCCCTTGAAATTCATCGTCTTGGTCGTCTTTCCTCTGGCCTGTACGATCGGCCCGTGCATTTTACGAAACGGTCGCCCGAGTGCCGCCTGTGTTGCGGCATGGCCGGATTTGCGGTGGTTCAGGCCGCGGTCCCACAGCCTCGAATTGCGCATAATAGCCTTGAAGCTGCCGCTTACGAACAAATTGTGTCAAACGAAAGCCCACCGCGCTTAATTCACAGAACAGCAGGTCGGGTGGGGTCCCATGAGCATTGGTCGGACGATCGACATCGACCACGACGACTTTGCCGCCAGGCCGCAGCGCGGGCCGCATGCGCCACAAGAAGGCGTAGGGCTCCGACACTTCGTGGTACATGTGAATGAGCAGGATGCGATCGAAGCTGTTTTGCGGCAAACTTGGATCGTCCGGCATGCCCAGCTTGATCGAAACGTTTTCCAGTCGCTCGCGAAGGACACGTGTGCCCAATTGTTCGCTGGCGCGCGAATCGATGTCTTCGGCCAGGACGCGGCCTTTCTTGCCCACGCGCTGGGCCAGGCGGACGGTATAATACCCCTCACCAGCCCCAAGGTCGGCAACGCTCATGCCCGGTGCAATTCCGGTCAGGTCCATCACTACGTTGGCTTCGTTCAAGCGGTCGCGATCTGTCTCGCTGCTGAACTTGCTGGAAGCCCGCGAAACCGGACGATCAGGCAACGGAAACGCGCGCGCGGTTTCTGCGCGTTGATCCTGCGCGGCGGGTTTCGTGCAAGCACCCAGCGCCAGCACCAAGGCCACCTGTAGAAAATGAGACCGCGGAAACATGACGCCCTTTAGCCGTTCGGACCAGACTTGGCAAAGTCGCCGGAAAGTGTGGCCCCGGCGGCTCGCTTAGTCGACATCCTCGACTTCGACCTTCTCGCCCGTCACGCGCTGCGACAGCGCGGCGGCCATGAACGGATCGAGCGCGCCATCCAGCACGTCGCCCGGCGCGGTGGAGACGACGCCGGTGCGCAAGTCCTTCACTTGCTGGTACGGCTGCAGCACATAGGAGCGGATCTGGTGGCCCCAGCCGATATCGCTCTTGTTGGCGTGTTCGGCGCTGGCGGCTTCCTCGCGCTTCTGCATCTCGGCCTCGAAAATGCGCGCCTTGAGCATGCCCATCGCGATTTCGCGGTTCTTGTGCTGCGATCGGTCGATCTGGCTGGCAACGACGATCCCCGACGGCTGGTGCGTGATTCGCACGGCCGAATCGGTGGTGTTGACGTGCTGGCCACCCGCGCCCGAAGCGCGGTAGGTGTCTATCTTCAGGTCCGACGGGTTGATCTCGATCTCGAAGCTGTCATCGATGACGGGGTAGACCCACACCGAAGAAAAGCTCGTGTGGCGGCGGGCCGAGCTGTCATAAGGGCTGATGCGGACCAGGCGGTGGACGCCGCTTTCGGTCTTGGCATAGCCGTAGGCGTTCTCGCCCTTGATGAGCAGCGTGCAGCTCTTGATGCCGGCGGCTTCACCGGCGTGATAATCCACCATTTCCACCTTGTAGCCGTGACGCTCGGCCCAGCGCGTGTACATGCGCTGGAGCATCTCGGCCCAGTCCTGGCTTTCGGTGCCGCCGGCACCAGCGTGGACTTCGAGGTAAGTGTCGTTGGCGTCGGCTTCACCGGCCAACAGCGCCTGCACCTTGTCGGCATCGGCCCGTTCGGCCAGCGCGGCCAGGCTGGCGAGGCCTTCGTTGACGGTCGCCTCGTCGTCTTCCATCTCGCCCAGTTCGACGAACTCGACAGCGTCGGCCATCTCGCGGCTGATCGAAGTGACGGCGTTGATCGAGGCTTCCAGGCGGCGACGTTCCTTCATCACCGCCTCGGCTTCCTTGGGCTTGTCCCACAGCGTGGGGTCCTCGACGCGCGCGTTCAGCTCGTCGAACCGGCGCAAGGCGCGGTCCCAGTCGAGGAACTTGCGGACTAGCGCGAGGGCCTTTTCGATACGCGCAATGTGGGCCTGCCCTTCGGCACGCATGACTGGAAACTCCCGAGAAAATACATCCGGCAAGGCGATTGCCGCCCGCTGGAAGGCGCGCTCTTACCCGCCAGTGGCGGTAATGTTCAAGTGCTGCGTGGAGTTAAACCCTACTTCGCCAGCTTGCGCACGGCCTCCAGCGTCATGGTGACGTGGTGCCGATAGTCCATGTCGGAGTGGACGAGGGTGATCTTGCCATCGGGCGCGATCACATAACTGACGCGCTGGGTCATACCCTCAGGCATACCCGGACGCGGCGTCATGGCGACGTCGTAGTCCTTGACGATCTTGGGCGTCGCCATTGCGACCGCGAACTTATCGCGGCATTCTTCGGTCGAGAATTTCTTCAATGTCGGCAGATCGTCCGCCGACATGCCGATCACGGTGGCGTGCAGCTTGGCGAAGTCGTCCGTCGCCTCGGCAAAGGCGTGGGCTTCCAGCGTACAGCCCTGCGTGAAAGCCTTGGGGTAGAAATACAGCACCACCGGCCCGCGCTTGAGCGCCTGGGCCAGGTTGAAGCTCATTTCCTTTCCGCCCTTGGCGCCTTTGGTGGCAAAGGCCGGTGCCTTGGCGCCCACCGGCAGGCTGGCATGGGCGGCACCGGACGCGAGCGTCAGACCAAGGGTAAGGCCAGCGGCCGCGAAGGAGGCGAGGGTTTTGCGCATGGCTGCAATGTGGACGCGTCCGTGAACGCTGTCCAGCCTTGACCGCACACCGTCAGGCGATCCAAGACCCGCCGATGACAGCCGCCTCCGACCGCCCTCGCCGCAGCGCGCTTTACTTGCCTGCGTCCAACCCAAAGGCCATCGCCAAGGCGCGCACGCTACCGTGCGACGTGGTGATCCTCGACCTGGAAGACGCCGTCGCGCCCGAGGCCAAGGAGCAAGCCCGCGCCGCTGCCATAGCGGCAGTGGCCGAGGGCGGGTTCGGCGGGCGCGAAGTGGCGATCCGCGCCAATGGCCTGGACACGCCATGGGGGGCTGACGATCTCGCGGCGATCGCGACGTCAGGCGCAGACGCTGTGCTGGTGCCCAAGGTCAACGGCCCCGCCGACATCGCGGCTTGCGAAGCCGCGCTCGAGAACGCGCCGGACAAGCTCCAACTCTGGGCGATGATCGAAACCTGCGCGAGCCTGTTCGCGCTGGAGCCCATCGCAGCCACCGCTCGGAACAGCCGCCTTTCGCTATGGGTCATGGGCACCAACGACCTCGCCAAGGAAATGCGCGCGCAATTGACGCCGTGCCGCACGCCGTTTTTGCCGTTCCTGTCGCTGGCCGTCGCGGCGGCGCGAGCACATGGCGTCGCCGTGCTCGATGGCGTCTGCAACGAGTTCCGCGATCTCAACGTGTTCGAAGCCGAGGCACGGCAAGGCCGGATGTTCGGCTTCGACGGCAAGAGCCTGATCCACCCCGCGCAAATCGATCCCTGCAACGCTGTGTTCTCACCAAGCGAGCCGGAACTCGCCCGCGCCCACGCCGTGATCGCCGCTTTCGCGCTGCCGGAAAATCAGGGTAAAGGCGCGATCAGCGTCGAAGGCGGGATGGCCGAGCTGTTGCATCTGGAGCAAGCCCGCCGCCTCGTCGCCACGGCAGAGCGGATCGCGGCCTCGCGCTAGGCCTACTCCGCTTTCTTCGGCGCCTTGGCGATCACGCCCGGCTCATTGGCGATCACCTTGAGCACGGCGGCCCAGGCATCGACGTTCTGCTGCAACGCTGCCGGATCGACCTTATCCAAGGTATCGTCGGGCGTGTGGTGCAGATCGAAATAGCGAGTGCCGTCCTGGCCCAGGTCGATCACCATCAGCGATTGCGCCGCGATGATCGGCTCGACGTCCGAACCGCCATTGGCGGCATCGGCATGCGGCACGATCCCCATCGGCCACAGCGCGGCCTTGACCTTATCGGCCAGTGGCTTGTTTTCGGGCGCGACAGAGAACGAAACCTGCCACACCCGATCGGCGCCGAAATCGCTTTCCATGGCGATGGCATGGGGTTCGTTGCCGTGCATCTTGGCGTAGGCCGCGCCGCCACCGCCGGACAGGCCCATTTCCTCGTTGCCCGACCATAGCACCCGGATTGTGCGCAAAGTCTGCCCGCCCTGCTGCGCCGCCAGCGCCGCGGCGGTCACGATCGCGCAACCCGAAGCATCGTCTACCGCGCCCGTTCCCAGATCCCAGGAATCGAGGTGGCACCCCACGAGGATGATCGGCAACGACGGATCGCGCCCCGGCAAGTCGGCGATGACGTTGCCCGAAGGGGCGTTCGGGAACGGCTTGCCCAGCAGCGTCAGGTCGATCGCCAACGGCTGGCCGCGCGCAGCAGTCCGCGCGATCAGATCGGCATCGGGGTTCGATACCGCGCCGGCGGGGATCGGCTTCACGTCCTTGGCGAAGATCGTGACGCCGGTGTGCGGATTGCGATGGCTGTCGGTCCCTGCCGAGCGGATCACGACACCCGCCGCGCCCTTGCTCGAAGCGATCGAGGGACCTTGGCGGCGCACATTGCCGTAAGGGCCATAGCCCGATCCGTCCTGCGTCGCGCGCATCGCGTGATCGATGAAGGCGACTTTACCCTTGAGCGAACCTTCCGGCGCGGCTTCCAGCGCGGCCAGGGTGGGGAAGTACACCAGCGGGGCCTTCAGGCCATCCTTGGGCGTGGGCACCGAAAACCCCAGCGCGGTGATCGCCAGCGGCTGTTCGTAAGGCGCGGTCAGCTTTGCGCTTTCGGGTCCGCGCTGCCAGGCCAGGGTCTTGAATTCTTCGACCTTGACGTTGCTGAAGCCCAGCGCCTTCAACTTGGCCTCGCCCCAATCGCGGGCGCGATGATCAGCGGGCGATCCCGCCGGACGCGGCCCGATCTCGGTGGTCAGACCTTCGACGATGCCCCAGGCAACGCCGGTGCCTTGCACGGGGGTGGCCGCAGCGGCAGTGGAGAGCAACAGGCTGCCCAGCAGGGCGGCGACGGCGGGCTTTACAGACAGGTTCATGCCGCAAGTGCTAACCGAGGCGAATGCGCCTGCCAAGCGCCAGCCGTGCCAATCCGGCAATCTTGCACCAAGAGCACCCTGCCCCCATCTTGCCCGCACGTCTTGCGACGCGTCGGCAGCGCCTGTAAGGCGGCGCGCGAAGCATCCCTTACCTACTATCTTCCTATCAGAGGACGCCCAATGGCCGCCCAATACGCCTATGTCATGAAGGGCATGACGAAGACCTTCACCGGCGCGCCCAAGCCGGTGCTGCACGACATCAGTCTGCAGTTCTATCAGGGTGCCAAGATCGGCATCGTCGGCCCCAACGGCGCGGGTAAGTCCACGCTTATCAAGATCATGGCCGGCATCGACACCGACTATACCGGCGAAGCCTGGGCAGGTGAGAACATCACCGTCGGCTATCTGGAACAGGAACCGGAACTGGACCCCAGCAAGACCGTGCTGGAAAACGTCAAGGACGGCGCCCGCGAGACGGCGGATCTGGTCGATCGGTTCAACGAAATCTCCAACCTGATGGCCGACCCGCCGGAAGACGTCGATTTCGACGCGCTCATGGAAGAAATGGGCACGCTGCAGGAAAAGATCGACGCAGTGGACGGCTGGACGCTCGACAACCAGCTCGAAATCGCAATGGAAGCGCTGCGTTGCCCGCCGGGCGACTGGAGCGTGGACAAGCTTTCGGGCGGTGAAAAGCGCCGTGTCGCCCTCACCCGCCTGCTGATCCAGAAGCCCTCGATCCTGCTGTTGGACGAACCGACCAACCACCTTGACGCCGAATCCGTCGAATGGCTGGAAAACCACCTCAAGGAATACGCCGGCGCGGTGCTGATGATCACCCACGATCGCTACTTCCTCGATCACGTGGTGGGCTGGATTCTCGAACTCGATCGCGGGAAATACTTCCCGTACGAAGGCAACTACTCGACCTACCTCGAGAAGAAGGCCAAGCGCATGGAGCAGGAGGACCGCGAGGAATCCGGTCGCCAGAAAGCGCTCAAGGACGAGCTGGAATGGATGCGGCAAACGCCTGCTGCGCGCCAGACCAAGTCAAAGGCCCGTATCCGCAAGTTCGAACAGCTTCAGGATGCACAGTCGGGCCGCAAGCCCGGCAAGGCGCAGATCGTCATCCAGGTGCCAGAGCGCCTGGGCGGCAAGGTCATCGAGGTGAAGAACATCTCGAAGGCCTATGGCGACAAGCTGTTGTTCGAGGATTTGTCGTTCATGCTGCCGCCGGGCGGCATCGTCGGCGTCATCGGCCCCAACGGCGCGGGCAAGTCGACGCTGTTCAAGCTGCTGACCGGCAAGGAAACCCCGGACGAAGGTACGATCGAGATCGGCTCTACCGTCCACCTGGGCTTCGTCGACCAGAGCCGCGATCACCTCGATCCCAAGAAGAACGTCTGGGAGGAAATCTCCGACGGTCTCGACTACATGAAGGTCAACGGCTTCGACACCTCGACGCGGGCTTATGTCGGCGCCTTTAACTTCAAGGGCCAGGACCAGCAGAAAAACGTCGGCAAGCTTTCGGGCGGTGAGCGCAACCGCGTCCACATGGCCAAGATGCTGAAGGAGGGTGGCAACGTCCTCCTGCTCGACGAGCCGACCAACGACCTCGACGTCGAGACGCTGGGCGCGCTGGAAGAAGCGATCGAGAACTTCGCGGGCTGCGCCGTGGTCATCAGCCACGATCGCTTCTTCCTCGATCGTCTCGCCACTCACATCCTTGCGTTCGAGGGTGATAGCCACGTCGAATGGTTCGAAGGCAACTTCGGCGCCTACGAAGAAGACAAGCGCCGCCGCCTGGGCGATGCCGCCGATCGCCCGACGCGACTGGCGTACAAGAAACTGACGCGCTGATCCTGCCGACGATATCGTCGCAACCAGTATCGAAATGACACAAACCGTCGTCCAGGGAACTGGGCGGCGGTTTTGGTTATTTGTGCTCAGGCGACGATTAATGAAAGGCCAAGTCGCGGTTCACCTCCGCGACAGCGCCCCCTAAGTAAACAGAGAGTAGGATGAGCCGCGATCGCCGTGCGGTAAGTCCGGTTTTGGAGACCGGAACATGGGTAAAGACGAGAACAGAAAATCGAAAGCGTGGCTCGCGGCGGCGGGCGCGTTGGGAGCATTAGCGGTTGCAGTGACTGGCGTTGCCGAAACGGCGTCTGCGCAACCTAACCAGGAGCACCAGGAAGGCCGTGGCGAAGGCCGTCAGGGCGGACGTTCTGATCGTGGCGCAGGCCAGGCGCAGCAGCGTGCGCAACGTCCGCAAGGCCAGCCGCCGCAACAGCGCCCGCAAGGCGCGCCTCAGGGCGCCCCCGGCGGCGCGCCTAACGCAGGCCAGCCTCAAGGTGGTAGGCTACCGTGGAACCGCCCCGGAAATGAGGGGCGCCCCGGCGGAGCCGGCAACCAAGCGCGTCCTGGCAATGACGGCAGGCCGGAAGGTGGCAGGCTCCCCTGGAATCGCCCAGGCAATGATGGACGTCCCGGAAACGATGGGCGGCCCGGAAACGACGGCAGACCAGGCGGGAACGGCGGTCAACCGGGCCGACCGGGTGATGGACGTCCGGGTGATGGTCGGCCCGGTGATGGACGTCCGGGCAACGATGGACGACCGGGCTGGAATGGCAACAATCGTCCCGGCGGTCCCGGAGGCCCTGGCGGTCCTGGGCGCCCTGGCGGACAGAGCTGGAACAATCGCGATGGCAACCGCGCCTGGGATCGCAATTCCTGGCGTCGGGACAATCGCTACGATTGGCAGAACTACCGCGATCGCAACCGCTCCGCGTTCCGCCCCGGTCCTTACTACGCGCCGTATCGGAGCTACTCGTACCGCCGGATCGGTATCGGCATCACGCTGGGTTCGCTGTTCTACGGCAACCGCTACTGGATCGACGATCCGTGGTCGTACCGCCTGCCGGAAGTCTACGGCCCCTATCGCTGGGTCCGCTACTACGACGATGTCGTCCTGGTGAATATCTACACCGGCCAGGTCGTCGATGTGATCTACGACTTCTTCTACTAAACCTTAGCAAGAGCGAAAATCAGAGCCTCCGCGCGATCGGCGCGGGGGCTCTTTTTTGCGTGGTGCGTCAGGTTTCCTCGCCGCGTTCGACGGACTCGCGGTTGTCGAGATATTCGAACAAATAATCGAAGCGCTTGTGCAGCCGCAGTATCTCCAACTGCGTGCGCAAGTTCACTTCGTAGTCGTGGCGCGCGGCGATGCGGTCTTTGTCGGACTGGCGGTTCTGGCTCATCATGATGACCGGCGCCTGGATCGCGGCCAGCATCGACAAGATCAGGTTGAGGAAAATGAACGGGTAGGCGTCAAAAGGGTGGACGCCGAGAGCTTCGAGCAAATGGCTGTTGATCAGTATCCAGCCGAACAGCACGATGCCGAAGCCGATGATGAAGCCCCACGAGCCCCCGATCGCGGCAACCCGATCCGCCAGCCGATCACCGTAAGTCGCGTTAAGCGCGGCTTCCTCTTGAGCGTCCGGCCCCATGACGTTGCCCGAAGCAATGCGACTGAGCACCCGCTGCTCCTCTGCATCGACATCGCTCAGGTTACGGCCGAGCAATTCCTGGCAGAGCTGCTCGGCTGTCCATTTGGGCTTTTGCATGTCCGCTGCCCGGCCGTCAGTTCGCAGGCGCGTTCAGGGCGAGAGCCTCGGCGATCAGCTTGCGGGTTTCCGGCACGCCATACAGGGCAATGAAACTACCCATGCGCGGCCCTTGTGGTGATCCCAGCAGCGTTTCGTACAGCGCCTTGAACCAGTCGCGCAGCGATTCGAAGCCATGGGCCGGGTCCTTGCCGATCTCGTAGACCGCGTTCTGCAAGTCCTCGGCACTGGCGCCCACGCCTGCCTTCTCCAGCGCCGCATCGAGCACCTTGAGCGCTGCGGCCTCACCCGGAGTGGGTGCCCGGCGCTGGAGCGTAGGCGCGATGAAATCGCGGTTGGTGGCAAGCGCGGCGCGCACCATTTCGCCGAGCTTGGGATGCGCCTCGGGCCGGGCGTCCTCGATGTAGTTGCCCAGGTACGACCAGACCTGCTCCGCCGTGGCATCGGGGCCAAGCACGCCCACCAGGTTGAGCAACAGCGAGAACGTCACCGGCACGCTATCGTCACCGCCAACCCCGGCACCCTCGCCATTCGCGCGCAGCAAATGCCACACCGGATTGCCCAGTTGCTTGTCGAGCGGCTGATCGGCCAGATTCCCTCGGAACTGCCAGTATTCGTCCACCGCCTTGGGAATGATCCCGGAGTGAAGCTGCTTGGCGCTCTTGGGATCGCGGAACAGGTAAAAGCCCAGCGATTCCTCGGTGCCGTACGTCAGCCATTGCTCGATCGTCAGGCCGTTACCCTTGGACTTGGAGATCTTCTCGCCATTCTCGTCGAGGAACAGCTCGTAGATCAGGCCCTCCGGCTTGCGACCGCCCAGGACTTGCACGATCTTGCCGGATTGGATGACACTATCGGTCAAGTCCTTGCCGCACATCTCGTAATCGACCCCCAGCGCGTACCAGCGCATTGCCCAGTCGACCTTCCACTGCAGCTTCGCCTGACCGCCGAACACGCTTTGTTCGACCGTGCTGCCATCTGCATCGATAAAGCGGATCATGCCGCTGGCCGGATCGAGTACGTCGATCGGCACTTGGAGCACCACGCCGGTCGTGGGCGAGACAGGCAGCACTGGCGAGTACGTCTTGCGACGCTCTTCGCGCAACGTCGGCAGCATCACGCCCATGATCGCATCGTAATGCATCAGCACGCCGGTCAGCGCCGGATCGAACGCGCCGGAATTATAGCGGTCGCTCGCCGAGACGAACTCGTAGTCGAAGCCGAACTGGTCGAGGAATTCGCGCAGCATTGCGTTATTGTGGTGCGCGAAGCTTTCGAACTTGCCGAACGGATCGGGAATGCGGCTGAGCGGCTTGCCCAGATTGGCCGTCAGCAGTTCGGGGTTGGCGATATTGTCCGGCACCTTGCGCAGGCCGTCCATATCGTCGGAAAAGGCAACCAGCCGCGTCGGCGCACCGCCGGTCAATGCCTCGTAAGCGCGGCGCACCAGCGTCGTGCGCAGCACTTCCTGGAAGGTGCCGATGTGCGGCAGGCCAGACGGGCCATAGCCGGTCTCGAACAGCACGGGCACCGGGCCGCCATCCGGGCCGGTCTTGCCGTTCGGATAGCGCTTCAGAAGCTTCTGCGCCTCCTGAAAAGGCCAGGCTTTGGACACTCGGGCGGCTTCGATCAGGCTGTGTTCGGTCATGGCCGCGCTATTCGGCAAATTGCGCGCATTACGCAAGCAGGAAGCTGCCCAGCACAGGCGTGAGCTAAGCTCGATATAAAACATGCCGGGCCGCCCGATCAATTTCAGCGGGCGGCATCACGGCGCCCCTCGACCGCGTGCTTGTCCAAGACAAGCCCACGGTCCGATGGATGCAACAGATCAGGTAGGTTGACGCCCGCGCCGTCAATCCTGTGTTGCGGTTTCCTGCCAGTGCCACTGGTAATCGAGCGGTACTTCGCGAAAGGCGAAGCGATCGATGTGGCTGGCAACCACGCCGGTCAGCCGCTCCACCCCTTCGCGATCCTCGCCCGTGATGGTGATGGCAATGCCGTCCGGGTCGCCCGCCAGGATGACGAGCGCATTGGGGAACGTGATCGCGCCGGTCTCCCCTTCGAGTTCCACCGGAAACTTGTGCCCCCAGTGGCTGCTCAACTGCTTGACGTACTTGCCGCCATTGGCGGTCTTTACGTGGGCTGCGATCGTACTCATGCCTCGATCCTTTCGATCTTGCGGGTCGCCTCGTCGATGGCATCGGCCACCTGGAGGACGACGGCGCGGTCGGCGCCTTCCTGGGAAAGTCGGTCGAACATCGCCGTTTTCAAGGCATGCATCGCTCGGCGCACCGGAGCGGGGTCCACCTTGTCGCGGCGATCGGCCAAAGCGCCGAGACGCTCCTTGAGGGCGGATGCCTTGGGAGCATCTTCCTCGGCTTTGGCGCGGCCTTCGGCGGTGGCCTCGAACGCCTTGCGGGCGGTCTGGTCCGCGACGGGGGCGATCAGGCCGGCGTCTTCCATGTAGGTGAGCGCCGGGTAGATCACGCCGGGGCTAGGCGCGTATTCGCCGCCAGAAAGCGCCTCGATCTCGCGGATCAGGTCGTAGCCATGGCGGGGTTGTTCCGCGATGAGCGCCAGGAGCAGGGTTTGCAATTCGGCCTGGTCGAACAGCCGCCGACGTCGTCCGCCGCTTGAGCCGCCATCCCCACGGCCACCGCGATTTTCGCCGCCGCCGCCAGGACCCCAGCCGCGCGGGCCGCCTTCGAAGCCGCCGTGTCCGCCGAAGCGATCGAAACCGGCACCATGCCGCCCTCGCCCACCGCCGAACATGGCACGCATCGCCATCGCCTCACCTACTATTTCGCGGAATGCGTGCCCGCGTGATGGCCGACCGTCACAGCCGTGATTGAATATCTTGTTTCTCATGTTTCTTTCCAAATGCGTCATGATTGCTTTAAGATATATCTTAGAATAAATGTTGCAAGAGGGAATGTGGGCGGATGCAATTTCCTTGCGGGCATCTGCGTCGCCTGCGTTTCCAATCCCCGCCGAGACTCCTAGATACGAAAGCAATGGCAACTCCGCCCCCGACCACCCTTCCCGCACTTCATGCCAGTCACGCCGGTTCATGGCTGCGTGAAGGCGTCGGCGGCACTCGCGCGGTTTCCAAGGGCGAGGCGGTGATGGCGGCAGCGGACACACCGCTACTGATCCTCAACGCGCCACTGCTGGCGACGCGGCTCGGCTACCCTGATTTGTCGGGGCTGGACTTGCTGGAGCTTTACGCCTTCATCCACCCGGCCCGCTTCGTGGTGCCGACCCCGCGCGGCCTGGCGCGAGCGCTGGATCTGGTGGAGCCGAACGGCGACGGCGACGTTCCGCGCTTGCTTCAAGAGGCCGCCAACGCCTTGCTGCAGACTTGCGAGCGCGAAGATTGGCCCGAGCGCGAAGGCGCCTGGACCTCGCTGCAAACACTGGTTCGCATGCGCTGGCCTTGGGCCACATTGCTGTCCGGGCGGATCGCTCGGCCCGAGACCGCAGAGCGCTGGCTGTTCAGTCGCCTGCCCGAGTGGGAGGAAAGCCCGGAAGCGGCGCAGCCCCGCCAGGTCATGTTGGATCAGCCGCAAGTCTTGGAACGGCTGGCCCATATCACTGGCTCGACCGCTGAACAGCGTCCTGGCCAACGCGCCTTTTCTGCTGAAGCAGCCTATGCCTTCGGGCCGCGCGAAGCCTCTGGCCAACCACGCGTGGTGCTGGCCCAGGCCGGCACCGGCATCGGCAAGACGCTGGGCTACCTTGCCCCCGCATCGCTGTGGAGCGATCTTTCCGGGGGCACCGTATGGGTGTCCACCTTCACCAAGGCGCTGCAACGCCAGCTACGGCAGGAAAGCCGCCGCGCCTGGCCAGACAGGCGCCCCGACGGCACCCGCCCGGTGGTGGTGCGCAAGGGGCGAGAGAACTACTTGTGCCTGCTCAACCTGGAGGACGCCCTGCAAGGCGGCTTTGCGGGTCGGGCCGCGATCCTGGCGCAACTGGTGGCGCGGTGGGCCGCCTATACCCGCGATGGCGATATGATCGGCGGTGACTTGCCGGGATGGCTCGGTACCTTGTTTCGCCAGCGCGGCGTCACGGCACTGACCGACCGACGCGGCGAATGCGTCTATGCCGGGTGCCCACATTACCGCAAATGCTTCATCGAACGTTCGGCGCGCGCCAGTGTCGGCGCCGACCTCGTCATCGGCAACCACGCCCTGGTGATGGTCAATGCCGCGCGCGGACGCGATGTCGCAGCACGCCCCACCCGCATCGTCTTCGACGAGGGGCACCATATTTTCGATGCCGCCGATTCGACGTTCGCCGCCGCCCTGACCGGCGCGGAGACCATCGAACTGCGCCGCTGGGTCATCGGCCCTGAAAAGGCCTCTCGCGGAAGACGGCGCGGCCTGGCCGCCCGACTCGCCGATGTCGCCAGCTATGACGAAGCAGGCGGCAAGGCGATCGCCGCCGCCTGTGCCGCCGCCGAAGCGCTGCCTTCTGACGGCTGGTTGCAGCGGTTGGTCGAAGGGGCACCATCGGGGCCGCTGGAGGAATTGCTCGCGAGCGTGCGCGCGACGATCTACGCCCGTGATGAAAGCGGCGGGCAGGAAGCCGGCTATGGTCTGGAGACCGAAGCGGCAGGTTTCGAAGGCCCGTTCGTCGAAACCGCGCAAGCCGCGCGCGCGGCACTCGCCGAATTGCGACTGCCTTTGATTCGCCTGGGCGTTCGGCTCGAGGCTTTGATGGAAGATGGCCCCGATTGGCTCGATGGCCCAGGCCGAGCGCGAATCGAAGGCGCCCGTCACTCGCTGACCTGGCGAGTCGATTTGCTCGGCGCCTGGGAAGCGCTGCTCGACCGGCTGGGTGGCCCCGCCGATCCCGAGTTCGTGGACTGGCTGGCGCTCGACCGGTCCGAGGCGCGGGAATACGATGTGGGGCTACACCGGCGCTGGCTCGATCCGATGAAGCCGTTCGCCAAGGTCGTGTTGGAGCCGGCCCACGGCGTCGTCATGACCTCTGCCACATTGCGCGACGGAGACGACTGGGAACGCGCTGTAGTGCGCTCCGGAGCGCCGCATATCGGTGTTTTGCCGCATCTCTCCACCCACTACAGCCCCTTCGATTATGCGAAGCAGGCAGAAGTCCTGATCGTCACCGATGTACCGCGCGGCGATATCGCGTCCTTATCCGCAGCTTATGCGCGCCTTATCGACGCTTCGCGCGGCGGGGTGCTGGGGCTGTTCACTGCCATCCGCCGCCTGCGCATCGTCCATGGCCGCATCGCCGATCGTCTCGCCCGCGCTGGATTGCCGCTCTACGCCCAGCACGTAGATCCCATAGATACCGGTACTTTAGTCGATATCTTCCGCGACGATCCCGCCGCCTCGTTGCTCGGCACCGACGCCCTTCGCGATGGCGTGGACGTGCCCGGCCACTCGCTGCGGCTCGTGGTGATGGAGCAAGTTCCCTGGCCCCGCCCCACCATCCTCCACCGCGCCCGCCGCCTCGCCGCCACAGCGCTAAAAGGTGGCGCAAGTGCTTATGATGATGCGATAATTCGCGCCCGTCTCGCCCAGGCATTCGGCCGCCTCATCCGCAGCCGCGACGATCATGGACACTTCGTCGTGCTGTCGTCCGCATTCCCGTCAAGGCTGCTCAGCGCGTTCCCCGAAGGCACTCCCATTCGCCGCCTTTCGCTGGACGAGGCTTTACAGCGGATCATCGCGCATGCTTCAGGGGAATTGGATTCGAAGCCGGACCCGGCTCGTAACCTGCCCTAAATCGCACCCTTCGGGAGATGATCGCTTGCTCCGCCATTACCGCATGACGATCGAGTGCCTCACCGGCAGGACACCCACATGAAAACACTGGGTATCTTCCGTCACGCCAAGTCCGACTGGAACGACGCGCGCTTGCGTGATTTCGACCGACCGCTCAATACGCGGGGACGCACAGGGGCCGCGTTGATGGGGCTGCACATCCGCGATCACGGGGTCAAATGGACTCGAATCGTCGCCTCACCGGCGGTTCGCGTGACGCAAACCATAGACATCGCCGGCGAAGCAGCCGGTGTGATGCCACCCGTTACTTGGGATCGGCGGATTTACCTCGCCAATTCAGCGACGTTGCTGGACGTGCTGCGGGAACAGGACGGCGATCCACGCTCGATCCTGCTTGTCGGCCATAATCCCGGGCTGGAGGATTTGATCTTCGACCTCGTGCCCGACGACGGAACCAGCCCCTTGCGCGATGCAGTAGAAGAGAAATTCCCGACCGCCGCCTACGCGGTGATCGAGTTGCCGATCGATAGTTGGGACGACCTCGCCGAAGCGAGCGGTCGCTTGGTCCACTTGATCCGCCCTCGCGACCTTGATCCCGCGTTGGGGCCAGAATCGATCGGCTGAACCAGAATAGTCCGTCTAGAAATGAGATCAGGCTTGGGCCAGCGCGTCGGCTAGTTGGTTGCGAATGGCGCGAATGCCAACGGAGAGGTGAGAAATCGCTGGCTCACGCGTGATCGGCACGGTGGGCGGTTCTGCACGATTATCCTTACCCGCCAGCGCTTTGGCTGCGCCCTTCAGCGTATAGCCATCCCGATGGACGAGCCGGTCGATTTCGGCGACCAGCGCGACGTCTGCAGGTCGGTAATAGCGCCGCCCACCGCTGCGCTTCACGGGACGAAGGGCAGTGAACTGTTCTTCCCAATAGCGCAGCACATGCTGACGGATGCCGAGCGCGGTGGCAACTTCGCCGATCGTCCGCAAGGCTTCCGGGTCTTTACCGTCATCGAACTCAGGGTTTGCGGCCATCTTCTTTCCGTTCCCTTTGCCGGCGCCGGCATCAGATGTCGGAAATGCGATCCTTCAACATCTGGCTGGCCCGGAATGTCATCACCCGGCGTGGAGTGATAGGCACTTCCACGCCCGTCTTCGGATTCCTGCCGACCCGCTCCGCCTTGTCGCGCAATAGGAACGTGCCGAAGCCCGAAATTTTCACGTTTTCGCCGCCGCCGAGGGCGCCGCACATGTGTTGGAGTATCGATTCCACCATCGCAAGCGATTCAGCCCGAGATAACCCAAGCTTACGATGAATGGCTTCTGCAATCTCAGCCCGCGTCAAAGTTTCCGTGGAGCGCATAAAGCCCGCAATCCCTCCGTGCTCCTGCCTGATGGGGATCATAGGTCATGCCGCGCAGAAAGCAACCTGCGTCCAATATTGAACGCAAAGGCTTTATTCGGCGGTCAGACTACATCCGGACCAGACAGGCGCCCCATGTAAAACCGCCACCCATCGCTTCCAGCATGACCAATTGACCTGGCTGTATCCGCCCATCGCGAACGGCTTGATCCAGCGCCAGCGGCACCGAAGCGGCAGAAGTGTTGGCGTGTTGACCCACCGTCATAACGACTTTTTCGGACGGCATGGAAAGCTTGCGAGCCGTGGCATCGAGGATGCGGGCATTGGCCTGATGAGGCACGAGCCAGTCGAGGTCGGTCGTCGCGAGGCCTGCGTCGTCCAGCACTTCGCGCAGGACTTCCGCAAGGTTGACCACTGCATGGCGGAACACCTCACGGCCCTTCATGCGCAACTTGCCAACGGTGCCGGTGGTGGATGGTCCGCCATCCACGTAGAGGAGTTGGTTGTGTGCGCCATCGGCGTGGAGGCGGGTGACCAAAACGCCGCGCGGGTTCTCACCCGTCTGCTCTTGCGCTTCGAGTACGATGGCGCCGGCGCCATCGCCAAACAGCACGCAGGTCGCCCGGTCTTCCCAGTCGAGAATGCGACTAAAGGTTTCAGCGCCGATCACCAAGGCGCGCTTGGCCATTCCGGTACGCAACATCGAATCCGCGACGCCTACGGCATAGAGGAAGCCGGAGCATACGGCGGCCACATCGAACGCGATGCCGCCGCGACAGCCCAGGTTACTCTGCACAATGGTGGCCGTGGCCGGAAACGTCTGGTCAGGGGTTGCCGTAGCCAGCACGATCAGATCGATCGATGACGCTTCGATCCCCGCGGCTTCGATCGCCTTGCGACCCGCATCGGTGGCAAGGCTGGACGTGGTTTCATCAGGTGCAGCGATATAGCGGGTCGAAATGCCGGTGCGCTCGACGATCCACTCGTCACTGGTATCGACGCGCTCGGCCAGTTCGGCATTGGTGACGACTTGACGCGGCAAGGCAGAACCCGTGCCGATCACAACCGAACGAAGGGTCATGCGCGCTCTTCCTGGGGGCGATTCATGCGCAGAGCCTCACCGCCCAGCCGTGCCAAATCCTGGGATATGCGCTCAGTCACGTTTTCCTCCAGAAGCCGCGCAGTTACTGCGACAGCATTGGCGACGCCGGCTGCATTGGCGCTGCCGTGGCTTTTCACAACCAAACCGTTAAGCCCGAGGAAGACGGCACCGTTGTGATTGTTGGGATCGAGATGATGCTTGAGCAGTTCGGTGGCTGGGCGCGAGATCAAAAAGCCGATCTTGGACCGCAGCGAACTAGTGAACCCGCGCCGCAGCAAGTCGCCAACGAATCGCGCGGTGCCCTCAACAGCTTTGAGAGCTATGTTGCCGGAAAAACCATCGGTAACGACTACGTCGACATCACCGCGGCAGATCTTGTCCGCTTCGGTAAAGCCGTCGAACGACATTGCCAGCTTGCCCGAGGCACTCTTGAGAGTGGCGGCGGCATCGCGCAGAAGTTCGGTTCCCTTGGTTTCTTCGGTACCGATGTTGAGCAGCCGCACGCGCGGCTCAGCGCGACCGGTGGCAACGCGCGCATAAGCGGCGCCCATGATCGCGAATTGCACCAGGTTGCGGCTGTCGCATTCGGTGTTGGCGCCAAGGTCCAGCATGACCACGTCGTTATCGCCCAGCGTCGGCAACAAGGCCGCAAGCGCAGGGCGATCGATTCCCGGCATAGTTCGCAGAGAAATCTTGGCGATGGCCATCAAGGCGCCGGTGTTACCAGCGCTTACGGCAGCCCCGGCATGACCCAGCTTCACCGCCTCTATCGCCCGGCCCATCGACGTGCCCTTGGCACGGCGCAAGGCCTGGCTAGGCTTTTCCTCGCCGGTAATGACACCGTCGGTGTGCAGGATTTCGGAGCTAGCCTGCAGATTTGGATGGCTTTCAAGCGCAGCTTTGATCTGCGGCTCGTCACCTACCAGCAGGAATTTGAAGCGATCATGCCGACGACGCGCAAGTGCGGCGCCCTCGATCATGACGCGCACGCCTTCGTCGCCGCCCATCGCATCGATGGCGATACGCGGCAAGCTCATCGGCTCTCTCCGAAAACGTGTCGGGTCTTAGGCTTCGACCGCGACGATTTCACGACCATTGTAGTGGCCGCAAGCATTGCACAGGTTATGCGGGCGCTTCAATTCGCCACAGTTAGAGCATTCGTGGAATGCGGCAACCGTGAGCGCATCGTGGCTACGACGCATACCCCGACGCGACGGGGAGGTTTTTCTTTTAGGGACAGCCATTTCGGCACCTGTTCCTGGAACTGCAGTTATGTCAAAAATACCGCCAATGACCGTTAGGACACGGCGGCTTGCGAAGGCGCGCCTATACCGAATTTCTGGCGCGTTGCAACCCGTTCATCCCTGCCGCATGAAGCCGCCTGTTCATATGAGAGGGGCGACCATGATTCTGCAGACGACACTATGCCTGGCAGCAGCGGCTGCCGTCATCAACTTCTGGCTGGCCTTGCGTACCGCCAAGCTGCGGCTCGGCACCAAGATCCTGCATGGCGATGGCGGCAATACCTTGCTGATGCAGCGCATGCGCGCGCAGGCTAACTTCGTTGAAAACACTCCATTCGCACTGATCCTCGTCGCCGTCATTGAAATGACGGGCAAGGGTGGCACTTGGCTGGCGATCGTAGGCTCGGTCTACATGCTGGCGCGCGTTCTTCACGCCTTCGGCATGGACAGCGCCAAGCCGAATCCGCTGCGCGCGGTCGGTTTCGCCATAACCACGCTGACGTTGCTTGGATTGTCAGTCGTAGCAGTGCTGATCGCACTTGGGCGTTTCTAAACAGACTTCAGTCCGGCAGGCCGCGCTCCAGCGCCGCATCACCAACGTAAGGGTTGGTGCGGCGCTCCTGCCCGAACGTGCTGGTAGCACCGTGTCCAGGCACGAAAGTTACGTCCTCGCCCAGCGGCCAAAGCTTGGTGGTGATCGATTCGACCAGATCTTCCAGGTTGCCGCGCGGGAAGTCCCATCGACCGATGGAGCCTTGGAACAGTACGTCTCCCACCATTGCGAAACGGCTGGGCGCATGGTGAAACACAACGTGGCCAGGGGTGTGGCCTGGACAGTGGACCACATCCAGCTCCAGTTCGCCGACGGTCACCTTGTCGCCGTCCTCCAGCCAGCGGTCGGGCTCGAACGTGTGGGCTTCCATGTTCCAGCGCGGCCCGTCATCGTCGAGCTGAGCGATCCAGAAACGGTCTTCCTCCTGCGGACCTTCGATCGGCACGCCCATCTCTTTGGCGAGGACGCCGGCCTGGCCACAGTGATCGAGGTGGCCGTGGGTGATGAGTATCTTTTCCAGCGTGACGCCGGTCTTTTTCAGCGCTTCGCGTAGCTTGGGCAAATCGCCGCCGGGATCGACAAAGGCGCCGCGCATCGTGCGCGTACACCATAGTAAGGTGCAGTTCTGCTGGAGCGGCGTCACGGGAATGATGCCGACACGCATCGGCGGAGAAGCTTCAGTCATGCATGCGGAAATGGCTGCAGCGCCGCTCGATTGCAACCGAGCTTGAGGCGCCGCCGCAGCCGTCGTTAGATCCGGCCACCTTTCCACACCACCCGCCCAATCACCTGAACCTCGTCCAGACGGCATTCGATCGCGCGATAGGCAGCATTGTCGCTAACGAGCATGACCATACCGGCGCGGCCCATGTCGAGGCGCTTGACCAGCAGGATATCGTCAAGGCGGACAACATGGATGCCATCACGTGGTGGCCTTAAAGAGCGATCAACGAGTATCTCGTCCCCGTCGCGCAAAGTAGGCTCCATCGAATCGCCCTGAACAGTGATCGCCGACAACATTCGGGGTTCCAGCCCCATCGAGCGCAGCCATCGCGCGGAAAAGCGGACGGCATCGAAGGCGTGTTCGCCTTCGCCCATAGCGCCGTGACCTGCCGATACGCCCTGCATAAGCCTCGGAACATCGATCCATGTTTGTGGCGCTGGATCGTTAGAAGCCGAGGAAATATCCTTCGATTTTCCCAGTTGCTCTTCATCCACGCCGAAGAATCGCGCCAGGGTAGCGCGATCCTGTTCCTCCAGTTTACGTGGGCTTCCTTTGCGAACAAATTGCTGGAGATAGCTGGGGTTCTTGCCAACGAGTCGAGAGAGCGCCGACAAGCTTGCACCGCGCCGCTCGGCAAGCTGAAGCAATCGCTCTCGCGGATCAGGGCTTTCCATAATGTAATCCATACTCCTAGGAAATTTCCTAGACAAGTAGGATTTCAAGAGGAACAAATAGGGAACTAAGTGTCCGATTCCCTATGAGGCTCATCCCAATGCTCCTGCGTAAGATCGAACGCTTCCTGCGCACTACCGACATGGCCTGGACCAAGTTTGGCCGCCTAGCTGTCGGCGATCCCAGGCTCGTCGCCGATTTGCGCAATGGCCGAATGCCGCGAGACGCCATGGTCGTCCGGGTCGAAACCTTCATGTCCGCCTACCTCGCAACCCAGAAAGATGACCGCCATGCCCGTTGACCTTGCCCCTGACCGCTCCTTGTTTGCCGCTTTGCGAGCCCAGCCGGAGCGCCCCATTCCTCGCGGTCCGTGGCTGCGCCTTTTGTCAGAGGTGCTACAAATGGCTGGCCCACAAGCCGAATTTCTCCGTCACGCCGAACGCCCATGGTTCAGCGCGACGTTCTCCGGATCGCGACACACGATCGCGCTCGCCTTCCACGGAGACGAGGTAATGAGTGCCGGAGAAGCGCTGATCGACGCCCTGCCCGATCACGAATTCGCGATTCCCGGGTATCTGGTGGCCGACGTAGCCGTGCTAGCGGTCGAGCATGTAAACGGACCTGATCCGCACATGACGATCGAGGTCGAACTTCTGCTGCTGGAAAATCTGTAACCTAGAGCAAGTTCCGATCCGATTGCATCGGCTCGGTTACTCTAGACTCTTGTTTCGCCGCGTTTTCCGAGTCAGCAGGTGATTCCACCTGCTTCGAAAACGCTCTAGTAACCGCGACTCAAATCGACCTGATGCTCCAAAGCATCTCCCATCAAATATCGATCTAGATTGTCCAGAAATCGCTTCGCGCCGCGCGCATAGAGGGCCTCTTGCGCGCGGCCGGCGAGGTGCATGGAAATATGGACGTTCTCTCGCGACCACAGGGGATGATCGGCAGGCAGCGGCTCGGGATCGGTCACATCGAGGAACGCACCGCCAAGCGTGCCGGCGTCCAGCGCGGCGACCAGAGCGTCTTGTTCGATCACCGTCCCGCGCGCGAAGTTGACCACGATCGCACCCGGCTTCATCGCTGCGAACTCCGCCGCGCCGATCATGCTCTTGGTCTGTGGGGTGGAGGGCACGATCACCACCACCCAGTCGAAGCGCCCTAGCGCCCCGCGCCATTCATCAGACCCCAGTTCGCCGGGACCGGGCGAACGCCGTGCCACAGTGGTCCGCGCGCCGATCACGCGCAGGATTTCGGCGATGCGGCGGCCTATCTCGCCAGCGCCGATCACCAAAACCTCGGCATCGAGCAGCTCGCGGCGCCCCGGCGGCTCTGCCAACCATTCATGCCGGTCCTGTGCCCGCACGACATCGCGCCAGCCCTTTGCCATCGTCAGCATGCCCATGATCGCGTATTCGGCGACGCTCTGGGCGTGGATACCGGCACCGTTGGTCAGCATGACACCTCGCTGACGAAGCTGCCCCAGCGGCAACCAGTCCACACCCGAAGACATCGCGTTGTACCACTTGAGCGCCTTCATGCGCTCAATCGCCACCGCCGCATCGGCTGGCGCGATCGGATCAAGCCAGGCGATCTGCGCACGGGGCGCGAGGTCGAACAAATGATCGCGATCTTCGAACCAGAGCGGCTCCACGCTTGGCGGGAGTTTGCTTTCGATCAGCGATCGTAACGAGGCGTTGAGAACAGCAATCACCATGAACGGACTCCAGGTGCGACATTTTTTCGAGCAGGCGTCGATGTAGCCGCCCGAAAATGAACCCACCCGAAACTTATGCCAGCCGCCATTCCCAGCCGAGTGGATCGCCATCCATCACCTCGACGCCCTGCGCTGAGAGTTCATCGCGCAAGGCATCGGAAGCCGCGAAATCCTTGTCGGCGCGTGCCTGCTTGCGACGCGCCAGCACGGCTTCGATTTCCACTTCGGTCACTTGCGCCGCCTTGGGGCGAATCCGCAGGTTGGCCCGGTTGGTGCCGAACAAGTCGAGCCCCAGCACCGCGTCCATCGTCTCTGCCGCTGCACGCTTGGCCGCAGGATCGACCTTTTTGGCCGCCAGCACATCCTCCAGCGCCGTAAGCGCGACGGCGGTGTTGAGATCCTCGCCGATGGCTTCATCGAAGGCATCCAGCATCGGGACCAGCTTGGGGGACCTGGCATCACCGGGCGCGACCTCGGCAAGACGGTCGGCTGCCATTATCATGCGCTTGAGGCGAACGAGAGCCGCGCTCAGGTTTTCCCAGCTAAACTCCAGCTCCGACCGGTAATGGGCTTGCAGGCACATCATGCGGTAGCTCAGCGGGTGATAGCCTTTGTCGATCAGCAATTGCAGGCGCAGAAACTCGCCGCTCGACTTGCTCATCTTGCCGGAGCGCTCAACCAGAAAATTATTGTGCATCCATATCTTGGCACCGGAATTTGTCGGCACGTCGAGGCCGTTGGTGCAGCAGAACGCCTGGTTCTGGGCAATCTCGTTGGGGTGATGGATTTCGCGATGGTCGATGCCGCCGGTATGAATATCGAACGGAAAGCCCAATAAGTCGCCGCTCATCACCGAGCATTCGAGATGCCAGCCCGGAGCACCCCGCCCCCAAGGCGAATCCCACTCCATCTGCCGCGTCTCACCCGCCGGTGTCTTACGCCAGATCGCGAAGTCGGCAGCGTTGCGCTTGCCCTCCACCGCCTCAATGCGCCCTTCGCCGTCTTCGGTCACGGCGCGCGCCAGACGGCCATAGTCGGATACGGTCGAAACGTCGAAGTAGAGCCCGCTTTCCAGCTCGTAGCAGTGATTGGGCGCGATCTTTTCGGCGAAGGCGATCATCTGCGGCACGTAGTGCGTCGCGATCGACCACTTCGCGGGCGGGCGGATATTGAGCGCCGCGATATCTGCCCAGTAGGCCTGGGTGTAATGTTCCGCGATGTCCCAGATGGACTGCGCCTGAGCGCGCGCCATCTTCTCCATCTTGTCCTCGCCCGCATCGGCATCGTCCGTCAGGTGGCCGACGTCGGTGATGTTGATGACGTGGGTCAGCGCATAACCTTTGTGGCTCAGCGTACGGCCCAGCACATCCGCGAACACGTAGGCCCGCATGTTGCCGATATGGGGGTAGTTGTAGACCGTCGGCCCACAGGTATAGACGCGCGCCTCGCCTGGATGGACGGGCTGAAACGGCTCTATCTGGCGGGTCAGACTGTTGAACAGCGTGAGCGAGGCAGTGTCGGTCATGGTGGGCGGAATAGGCCGCGCGTTGCGCCAGTCAAGCCGGATGCCCGGCTTACGAACCCTGCGTCAGGAGGAATGACTGCCAGCAATAGCGCCACACCGCCCAGTACCAGGGCGAAGCCGGCAAGCTCGTGACCACGCAAGCGCTTACGCGAGATATGCCACGAAGCGAGCGCCGCGATCGGCATCTCCACCAGCGCCAGCGTCCGCACGTTCGCCGCCGCCGTCAGAGCCGAAGCGGCCAACCAGCACGCGGACGCCGCCGAACCGGCCAGCCCCGCTCCCAGGCTGCCCCGCCATTCCCTCAGCGAGGCCGTGAAGCTGGCGCGATCCCGCAAGGCCAGCCATCCGCCGAGCAACAGCGTTTGCATCGCCAGGCACAGCACCAGCACCGTCAGGCTGCGCACGATGAAGCCGCCAGTTTCGAACGACATGATCGAGCCACGGAACGCGACAACGGCAAAGCCGAACAATCCGCCCGCAGCAACGCCCGTCAGCGCGGGACGAGCCTCAGTGAACAACTTGCGGAATTCCCCCGGCCGGATCGCCACCAGCAGGACGCCGCCGGTCACAATGACGACCGCTAGCCAACCGGCCAGCGGTAGCAAATCGCCCAGAAACAAAGCGCCGAACAAGGCCACGATCACCGGCTCGGTCTTGATGTACGCATAGGCCACGCCGAACGCGCGGTCGCGCATCACCAGCAGCATCAGCGCCGTCGCCGCGATCTGCGCCATCGCGCCGGTGAGGCACCAGGCCAGCGCTTCTGAGGTAACATGCGGAATTGGCTCGCCCGTCCAGGCCAGGCCTAGCAAGAAGAAGATCAGCGCGAACGGAAAGCCGTACACGAACCGAACTTGCGTCGCCCCCAGCGTGCCGATCTTGGCGGTCAGACCAGCCTGCGCGCCGTTGCGAACCACTTGCAACGCAGAGGCTGCAAGGGTGATCGGCACCCACAAATATTGCAGCGTCATTCTTCTTCGAACAGCCCCGCGAGTTGCTCGATCATTGTCCCGCCCAGTTGCTCGACGTCCATGATCGTCACTGCGCGGCGATAGTAACGCGTCACGTCATGGCCGATGCCGATGGCGACTAGTTGAACCGGGCTCTTGGCCTCGATCCATTCGATGACCTTGCGAAGATGCGCTTCCAGATAGCCAGCGGAGTTCACCGACAGCGTCGAATCATCGACCGGCGCGCCGTCAGAGATGACCATCAGGATGCGGCGGTCTTCCTGCCGGGCGAGCAGGCGCGAATGGGCCCATAGCAGAGCCTCGCCGTCGATGTTTTCCTTGAGTAACCCCTCGCGCATCATCAGGCCGAGATTGCGGCGGGCGCGGCGCCATGGCTCGTCCGCCTTCTTGTAGATGATGTGCCGCAGATCGTTGAGGCGGCCAGGCTGCGCGGGCTTGCCGTTGGCCAGCCAAGCTTCCCGGCTTTGCCCGCCCTTCCAGGCGCGGGTGGTGAAGCCCAAAATCTCCACCTTCACGCCGCAGCGTTCCAGCGTGCGGGCGAGGACATCGGCACTGATCGCGGCGATCGAGATTGGCCGTCCCCGCATCGATCCGGAATTGTCGAGCAGCAAGGTCACGACGGTATCCTTGAACTCGACGTCGCGCTCGACCTTGTAAGACAGCGACTGCCCAGGCGAGACAACCACACGCGCAAGGCGGGCGGCGTCGAGCAGGCCTTCTTCCTGGTCGAAGTCCCATGATCGATTCTGCTGCGCCATCAGGCGGCGCTGCAGCCGATTGGCCAAGCGCGTCACGATGCTCTGCAAGCCCTTGAGCTGTGCATCGAGATAGGCGCGCAAACGCGTCAGCTCGTCTTCGTCGCACAGTTCGGAAGCGACCACGACCTCGTCAAAGACTTCGGTGAAGACTTTGTAATCGAAGCCGTCGGGAATATCGGTCCACTGCCGGTTCGGGCGCACGGGGAGCATGCCCTCCTCCCCGTCCTGACCTTCCTCGCCTTCATCCATGTCGTCGTTGGTTTCACCCTCCGACTCGCTTTCGCCCTCGTCCTCGCCTTGGGATGGCTCGGCGGCCATTTCGGCAGGAGACTGATCCTGGCCCTGCTCGGCGCCGTCTTCCTGCTCCTCGGTTTCCTCCTCGCCGTCCATGTCGTCGGCATCGTCAGGCTCCAACGGCACGTCCTGAACGCGGGTCAATTCCAGGTTCTGGAGCATGTTGAGCGAAAGCGACTGGAAAGCCTTCTGGTTATCGAGCGATCCCGCCAGCGCGTCGAAGTCCGCTGCGGCCTTGCCCTCGATCCAATGGCGAACCAGATCGACGCCAGCGCGGGCACCCTCGGGCACGGGCTGGCCGGTCAGCCGCTCACGCAGGAGCAGCGCCAGCGCAGACTGTACCGGCACGTCATCACGCGAATCAGCGCGCATGATCGGGTCGGCGCCCATCCGCACGGCCAGCGCCGCATCCAGATTTTCGCGCATGCCGTCGTAAGCATTGGCGCCCAGCGCCTCGTACCGCACCGTTTCCACCGCGTCGTAGCACGCCCGGGCAGACGGTTCCGAAGGCGCGCCGCGTGTGTGCAGGCGATCGTCGTGGTGTCTTAGCTTCAGCGCGAAGCTGTCAGCAAAACCCCGCGCCTGCATCCCTTGTGCATGGGGCACGTTGCGGCCCGGCATGGGCACGCGGAACGTCTGCCCGGTGGAACTGGGCGCATCGGCGGTCCAGTTGACCTCGACCTCTGGGTCATGGGCGACGGCGCGCGCAGCGCCGGTCAGAGCGGTCTTGAAGCGATCGGCGGAGGATTCGTCAGGCATCCGCCATGCGCTAGCGCATCAAGGCGCGCGGCTCAAATGCGCGATGCGGTTCAGCGGACGTTGAGCGGACATGGGACGATCCATTCAAAGATCATCCCATGCCGGAAAACACCTCAGATCGTCTGCCCGGTCTTCGCCCAGTCGGCCATGAAACCTTCGATACCCTTGTCGGTCAGGACATGCTTGAACAGCCCCTTGATGACGGCGGGCGGCGCGGTCATCACGTCGGCGCCGATGCGGGCGCATTCCAGGACGTGGACGCCGTGGCGGATCGAGGCGGCGAGGATCTGGGTTTCGTAGGCGTAGTTGTCGTAGATCAGGCGGATGTCGCGGATCAGGTCTAGGCCGTCGAAGCCGTTGTCATCATGACGGCCGACGAACGGGGAGATGAAGGTCGCGCCGGCCTTGGCCGCCAGCAGCGCCTGGTTGGCCGAGAAGCACAGCGTCACGTTGACCATCGTGCCTTCGCCCGTAAGCGCCTTGCAGGTCTTCAAACCGTCGATCGTCAGCGGCACCTTGATGCACACGTTATCGGCGATTTTCCGAAGAATTTCAGCCTCTCGCATCATCCCGGCATGGTCGAGCGCGACGACTTCGGCGCTGACCGGGCCATCGACGATGCCGCAGATCTCGCGGGTCACTTCCATGAAATCGCGGCCCGACTTGGCGATCAGCGACGGGTTGGTGGTGACGCCATCGAGCAGGCCGGTGTCGGCCAGTTCCTTGATGTCGGCAATTTCGGCGGTATCGACGAAGAACTTCATTATGTTTTCCTGGAGGCCAGCGAGATGTCCGGGCGGCTATAGGGAAACCGCCCGGCCCTCGCTAGTGGTGCAATAAGGTGCGGTTAACGCGTCGATAGCGCGCTGATAAGCCCCGCATCGTTGGTGCTCGCCGGATTGCTGCGGATCTCGGTCTCCGCCGCGCCGATCTCGTACCAGACGGCATTGTCCGCCTCGATGGCGAGCGCATGGGCCGCGTCGGTCATGGTAACCCCCGACAAAGACGCCATCGCCTTGCCAAGGGTGGGGTCCTGATTGGCCTGCATCTCTTCGAGAATGGCAGGGATCATCGCGTTGACCAGTGCCGGGCCGACCGACTGGCGCAGCAGCGTCGTTGCCGCCGTTGGCCGACCGCGCAGGATCGCGGTGCCGTTGGGGACCGGCACGGACTTGGCAGAATCGATCACCAGAGGACCACCCTTGCGGGCGCCTTCTTCGGCCAGATTGTTGAGCAAGTGCTGCAGCTTTTCGCGGAACTCAGGCGAGCGCAGTGGACTGGTCCGACCGCGAGTCTTGGCGAACAGCACCGGCAGGTTGATCCGCGCGACCGAGCTGCTCCAGAACCCGTCCGGCTGCTCCAGCTTGGCAAAGGCGCGCTGAGAGGCCGACGCCATCAGCTTGTGGACCGGTTCGGCCATTTCGCCCTGCGCGGATGTCGGCGCCCGCGGCGACATCATCGTCTGGCAGCCCGACAGCGCGAACGCGCCCGTCGCCATCAGCCCCACCAGCACGGCGCGGCGAACGAAGGCCCCGGCCGTCCGTTTGGTAGTCGCCGCGTTCACCGATCCCCAGTCCTGCATAATCACGTCCTTCACTACACTATCCCCCAGTGCCTATATGCGGCCTTACATGCAACGTGTCCGACTCCTCGTCTTCAACGCCGCACTGGGCGTCCTCGACTACCGCGTGCCCGACGGAATGACCATCGAGTATGGATCGGTCGTCATCGCCCCGTTGGGTCCGCGTCAGGTCCTGGGTATCGTCTGGGAAGCGCAACGCCTGAGCGCGCCCGAAGTGCCGGAAGCAAAGCTGCGCGCGTTGCTCGAAGTGATGCCGGTTCCTCCGCTGCCCGAAAAGCTGCGGCGGCTGATCGAATGGACCGCCGAATACTACTGCGCCCCGATGAACGCCGTCGCCCGCATGGCGCTGGGCAGTATGGCCGCCTTGCGCGGAGGCGGCACCACCACCGAGTACCGGCTGACCGGCGTGGAGCCCGCCCGGCTGACCCCGCAACGCGCCGCCGCACTGGATGCGTTGCAAGGCGAGCAAGCCTCGATCCGCGAGCTGGCGGAACTGGCCAGCGTGTCCGAAGGCGTCTTGCGCGGCATGGTAGGCGCCGGGCTGCTGGAGGCGATCGTGGTCGATCTCGACCGCCCCTACCCCGCCGCCCAGCCCGACTTCGCCGAGCCGAGACTGAGCGAGGACCAGCAAGGCGCGGCGGACACCTTCGTCGCTGCCGTGCGCGATCACGGGTTCGCCCCGTTCCTGCTCGACGGCGTGACCGGCTCGGGCAAGACCGAATGCTACTTCGAAGCCGTCGCCGAAGCGCTGCGACTGGGCCGGCAAGTGCTGGTGCTTTTGCCCGAAATCGCGCTGACCCAGAACTTCCTGCGCCGCTTCGAGCAGCGCTTCGGAGTGCCGCCGGTGCTGTGGCACTCCTCGCTCAAGTCCAGCGAGCGGCGGCGGGCGTGGCGTGCGATCGTCCATGGCGATGCGCAAGTGGTGGTCGGCGCGCGCTCGGCGCTGTTCCTGCCTTATGCCCGGCTTGGTCTGATCGTGGTGGACGAGGCGCACGAAGTCTCGTTCAAGCAGGACGACGGGGTGCGCTACAACGCCCGCGACGTGGCGGTACTGCGCGCCAAGCTGGAAAACGTGCCGATCGTGCTCGCCAGCGCCACCCCTGCCCTCGAATCGATGCAACTGGCCGAAGCGGGCGTTTACCAAAGGATCGAACTGGCCGACCGTTTCGGCGGGGCGCGGATGCCGGACATCCAGATTGTCGATCTGCGGGTGGAAGTGCCCGAGCGCGGTCGCTGGCTGGCGCCCCGACTGGTCGAAGGCATGAAGGAGCGCATCGCGCGCGGCGAGCAATCGCTGCTGTTCCTCAACCGGCGCGGCTATGCCCCGCTGACGCTGTGCCGCCATTGCGGCTATCGCTTCCAGTGCCCCAACTGCACCGCCTGGCTGGTCGAGCACCGTTTCAGCAAACGGCTGGCCTGCCACCACTGCGGTCACGAAGCCTCGGTGCCTGATAACTGCCCGGAATGCGGCACCGCCGATTGCCTGGTCGCTTGCGGCCCAGGCGTGGAGCGCATTGCCGACGAAGTGGCCGAACTGTTGCCAGAGGCACGCACCGCGCTCGTCACTTCGGACACGATGAACAACCCCGGCGCCGTGAGCGATTTCGTGGCGATGACCGAGGCGGGCGCGGTGGACATCATCATCGGCACCCAATTGGTCACCAAGGGCTATCACTTCCCCGAATTGACTCTGGTGGGCGTGGTCGATGCCGACTTGGGCCTGGAAGGCGGAGACTTGCGCGCGGGCGAGCGGACCTATCAACAAATCGCCCAGGTCGCCGGGCGCGCCGGGCGGGGGCAAAAGCCGGGCGAAGTGCTGATCCAGACCCGCCACCCCGAAGCCTCGGTGATCGCCGCGCTGGCCAATGGCGACCGCGATGCCTTCTACGCCGCCGAAACCCAGGCCCGCCGCGATGCCGGCGCCCCGCCGTTCGGGCGCTGGGCCGCGATCATCGTCAGTTCCGAAGACCAGGCCGAAGCGCTGGCGGCGGCACGGCTGATCGGCGGCACCGCGCCCAACTTTTCCGACATGCTGGTGTTAGGCCCCGCGCCTGCGCCCATGGCACTGCTGCGCGGGCGGCACCGGTTCCGCCTGCTGATCAACGCCAAGCGCTCCGCCGAATTGCAAAAGACGCTGCGCGCCTGGCTCGATCCGCTGCCGATGCCCAAGGGGGTGCGGGTGGCGATCGACGTCGATCCTTATTCGTTCGTCTGATCCCATGCCGACGATCCGAGATGGAGGAATCCATCTGCGGTTGCCCGTACGGCGGGGCGTTTTGATCAATATCGCCGCCCCCCCAGATGAAGCCGGACGGCATCAAAATTGCGCGTCAATTCCAATTCTGAGCGAGCGCGGTCGCATCGGTGTTTGCTGCATACCCTGGGTGACCGTGAATGGATTGCCGTAGGCGAACGTATTGCCTCGGTCGTTCAGCGCGTTGTCGAGGTCGAGTGACAAGCCCCACCGGCCAAAGCCCAGCCGTGCCCCCGTCGAGAGATTGTAATAGCGCCCTTGCGAAAGCGCGAACGGGCTGCTGATGGCCAGCTTGGAATGGCCCACGTATCGCAGGGCGGTGTCGATCGTCAGTTCGGCATTGCCCACGGGCGTGGTGTACGTAGCCGCCGTGCGCCAGCCATTGTCGGCGATGCTGGGCAAGTCGCGATCGCTGGCATCGTCGAAACCGGCTGCGGGATGCGTGAGGCCGCTGGCATTGATGAAACCGGCTGCCTCCAGCGAAAGACCCTCGATCGGGCGCCATGTGAAGGACGCCGAAAGGTTGCGGACCCGGCCAGAGCCGATGTTGGCGACATAGGGCAATCCGTCGCTGCCCACGAGATCGGCCTGGATATTGTGCCACCCAGCCGATGAGGCTGCAATGCTTCCCGACAGGCGCGAGCCTTTATCGGTGCCAAACCGCGCGCCTATCTCAAACGTCTGGATGCGGTCTGAGACGAAGCGATCGACAGTGGGTTTCGACGCGGATCCGGTTACTTGAAGTCCGCCGGGTCTGTAGCCCTCCTGGTAGCGCGCGTAGACGAGCCATCCAGAACCAGGACGCCATGACAGCGCCGCCGACGGCAAGACGCGCGTCTGATGGCGTACCGGCTCGAATTCGTCGCCGCTTTCATGGCCCACGAACTCGCTGCTCTGGTAGACGTAACTCAGCCGCCCGCCCACATGCAGTTCAAGGTTGCGCAAGACCGGGACGCCGGCTTCTCCGAAGACGGCTGCATCCAACGTGTCGTTGGCAACGTTCGACAAGGTTGCCAATGCGCCCGGCGCGCCCAGACTGCGGACGGCACGATCATTGTTGTCCAGAATGCCCACGCCTATCAGCCATGTACCCGTGCCGCCCCATTGGCCGCTCAGGCGCGTCTCGTGTGACAACAATTGAACCCGGATGTCTTCCTGGTATTCTCGCACGCCGCCGCTGGTCGCGGTCGTGGCGTCGAACACTGTGTCGATCGCCTGATGCGAATAAGCCGTGGACGACACCAATTTGATGTCTCCCCAGTCGCGCGAGATAGTGACGCCGGCCAACCGGTAATAATTTTCGAACGGCTGGGCGATGGCGGATGATCGCGTGAGGTCAGCCTCGCCCTTCAGCGTATATTGCCCATCGCGCGAATGGAGGTTCTGGCCCACGAGGTTGAGGTCGATCGTCCAGGCTGGATCGGGCTGCCATCGCGCAGCCACGCGCACGCCCTCGATGATATTGCGATTGACGTCGCTCAGCTTGCGCTCGGCATCGTCGATGTAGCCGCCTTCGACGGTACGGTAGCCGACCGCCCGCACCGCCAGGCGATCGGTGACGAGTGGGACGTTCACCGTCACGGCCCCGTCCCAGCCCGGATCGCCGTCCTGGGTCAAGCGCAGCCCCGCGGCTGCGTCCACCGTGGTCTTGCCGAGATCGGGGGGCGTCGGCACCAGGCGAATGATGCCACCCAGCGTTCCGGCGCCATAAAGCGTGCCTTGCGGCCCCTCCAGCACTTCCACCCGCTGGATGTCGTGCAAGGCAAGGTCCGGATCGGGCGCGCCGTAGATCAGGCGCATATCGCCCAGATATTGGCTGATCGTCGCCTGGCTCGTGCCGTTGAAGCTGCTGTCGGCAAGACCGCGAATGAAGATCTTGTTGCGCCCCGGCCCCAGGTTCGTCGCTGCCAGATCGAGCAATTTACCCAGGATATAGTTCGTGCCGTCGCCGCCCGCGCGCGCCATCTCGCTGCGGTCCGGCTCCACCACGGCGATGCTGGCCGGATAATCCTGAAGACCGCGCCGCTGCTTGGTCGCGGTAACGTAGATGTCAGGACCGGACACATCTGGGGCAAGGGTCGGTTGCGGCACTTTGACGGGCACGGGCAACGGGCGTGCCACCACCACCGGCGGCGGCGCAGCACGCTTGGTAACGCGCACGGTGCGCGCACCCACGAACGTAAAGTCGTACCCCGATCCGGCGAGCAATTGCCTGAGCGCTTCTGAAACTTCGTAGCGTCCCGAAAGACCGCGCGTACGCAACTTCTCAAGATGGGGGTCGACCGCGATCGAAATTCCCGCTTGTTGGGACAAGACCAGCAGCGCATCTGAAAGCGCGCCCGCAGGCACCGAAAAAGCCTGGACGGGCGCCGCATAGCTAGGAACCGAACAAAAACTGCATGCCGTCGCCGCGATCAGGCTGCCGAGTGAGACCTTACCCCATAATTGACCAACCATCGGCAGTTTCAGTTACCTTAACATGCAAAAGCAGCTCGAGCCGCTTGCGCAGATCGTTCCGGTCTCCATCCAGGTCTATCACCCCCGTGAAGCTGCGCTGCGATACTTCCGGCTCCAGTTCGATGGCAATCCCCTTCGCCCGGGTAATGTCCGCCGCAACTTCCATGATCGGGCGGTCCCGGTATACTAGGTGGCCTTTGGCCCAGCTTCCGACATCGGCGGCGGGCTTGCTGCCTTGGACGATCTGGGTGCCATTGGCCTCCAGCGTATCGCCCGCGTTCAAGCGCAGCCGCGTGACGCCGTCCTCGAACCTGATCGATCCTTGCGCCACCCCCACTTGCAGACCACGCCCGTCCGCGCGAACGTTGAACACGGTGCCCAGATCGACGATGCGCTGGTTATCCACAGTTACCGCAAACGGGCGCTGCGCGTCGTGGACGATAGAGAACTGCGCTTCGCCCGTCTTGATCTCGGCCGACCGGGGGTCTGCCTTGTTCAGAACGATCTGCGTCCCGCCGTTGAGGACCACGCTGCTGCCATCGGCAAGCGCAATCGTGCGCCCCTGGCCCGGCGCGGTCGATACCGTGTATTCCTGGTCGGCGCCGCCCAAAGTGATCCAGCTACCGCCAGCGACCAGCGCGACCGACGCTGCCATGGCGGGCCACTTCCAGCGCAGACGCGGCCGACGCGCGGTCGATGGCACGTCCGGGAACACGGAACGAAACGGTTCGACGGCGGGCCCCCGGCGTGCGAGCTGCACGGCTGGTTCCAGCGCCAAGTCAGCGTCGCAAACGGCCTCGTACGCCGCATTGTTGCGGCCATCTGCCTCCAGCCATTCGGTGAACTCGATCCAGTCCGCCTCGGTGCCTTCCGGCAACCGCAAGTGCCAGGCCGTCGCTTGGTCGCGCAAGGAGGAGTCAACGGGATGCATCATCGAACCCTCCCTTCTCGCCAGATACTTCGTTGGTTGGATCACCAAGCCGGTCGCGCAAGTCGAGCACCACGCGATAGGCCCGCTGCAAATGCTTTTCGACGGCGCTGACGCTGATCCCCAACTCGGCGGCAATGCCCTTCTGGGATGTCCGCTCGATACGATACTGGCGGAAGATATGGGCAGTGCGTTCGGGCAGTTCAGCCAGGCCGCGCTCGACGCGCGCCAGCAGATCGCGAGCGACCACGGCGGTTTCGGGGCTGGGCGCGCTGTCGATCTGGTCATCGCCAACGGCAGGTTCGGTCCATACCGCATCGCGCGCCTGGCGCCGGGTTTCGGTGCGGCGCCGGGTGTGCGCCATGTTGTTCGCCATCTGATACAGATAAGCACGCGGCGCGCGAACCGGCCCGGTCACGGTGGTTTCCAGGCGCAGGAACAAATCCTGCAGCAAATCGTCGGCATCGGCCTCGCTGACGCGCCGCGCCACCAGAAAGCGCCGCAATTCGCCACGCATCGCCAGGCAAAGCTGCCTTAGGCCGCCGTCTGCGGGCACTTCCTGCCCAAGCGACGTCATTGCCCGTCCTCTGTGTGCAACCATATGCTCATCCGTGACGTAAAGCAGATGTTTGAAGGATCTTCCAGCGGCGGCAAGCATGGCGGCCTCAAGACCTCATGAGAGTGGCGAGCCGCAGGTCGATGTGATCGCGACCTGAACGGAGCGTTGAAGCCAGTAGATGGGCAATCTCGATAAGTCCGGATAACCGCATATCTCAAAGCCCTGTTGCCGGCACGATCGCCGGGACACTCCTAAGACGCCGCCCTTGCGGGAAACCCGCACTTCGCAAATAACGATGCGGAGAATACAAAGCTGCGGCGTCTTAGGGGCAGTCACAAACGGAGTAACCCGCGTGTACAAATCACGTGTCGTCGTATTCGCCGCCATGGCCGCTCTCGCTGCCGGCATCGTCGCTCGCCCCCTTCCCGCTGCTGTTCCCCTCGCCGCGCCCAGCCCAGGCGTGGTCGATCGCACGGACTTGTCGGTGATGACCTACAACGTGGAAGGGCTGCCCTTCCCGGTCGTGACCGGAAGGCCGGCAGCCCTGGCGCAAATCGGCGACAATCTGCTCAACTTACGCCAACGCGGGTTGCAGCCGCATATCGTCGCGCTGCAGGAAGCCTTCATTCCGCAGGCCAAAGCGATCGCAGAACGGGCGGGCTATCGCTACGTCGCTTACGGCCCGACCGGCGCGCAGGCCGGTTCCGTTCCGATCGATGCCAGCACGGTTCCGGCCTACGATCGCTACAAGGCGCAGTCGTCCTGGCTGAAGGGCGAGACCGAAGGCAAGTTTGTGGACAGCGGCCTGGTCATCATGTCCGATTATCCGATCGTCGCTTCTCGCAAGATGGCCTTCCCACAAGACATGTGCGCCGGGTACGATTGCCTGGCCGCCAAGGGCGTGCTGGTCGCCTGGGTCCAGGTGCCCGGCCATTCCCAGCCGATCGCGATCGCCGATACGCACCTCAATTCGCGCGCGGCATCGGGAGTCGCAGTCAGCCGTGCGGACGCGGCCTACCGCCTGCAAATCGCTCAAGCGCGCCGTTTCCTCGATACCAATGTTTCACCCCGGTCGGACTTGATCTTCGCGGGCGACTTCAACGTCGGCCATGACGCCCAGCGCATCGCGACGGCCAATGGCACCGGCGGGTTTCTGCCAGGATCTCGAGAGGCCACCATGCAGGCCGCGACGCTGACGCAGAACCGCACCCGCGACCTGTCGCTCGTCCTGTCGCGCGCCAAGGACAAGCAGTACTACCGCCCCGGCTCCGCCTCGACGCTCACGTTCCGCAGCCTGGACGTACCGTTCGGCGCCGCCCGCGGCGGATTCTCGCTGTCCGATCATCTCGGCTATGTCGTGAACTATGCGATGTGAGCTGGGAAAAGCGGCCATCGCTCCACGCTGACTGCGCCAAAGGAAGCGCGCGCAGAGTGAATGGTGAGCACTCGCGTTCACGCCGCCGCGCCAAAGGCGCAAAAAGGCGCCAAAGGACGATCCAGCCACATCAAATACGGCGTATCCGTCTGGCCATCCGAGCGAGGACCGAAAGGACGCCCTTGAAAGGAAGGTGGCAAAATGCTACCTCACAGGTCAGAGGTGACCTATGGCCCAGTCCATCAAACTTGGCGACGACATCATGAAGATCGTGCGCCGGGAATCCGAGTTGCAGAGCCGCTCGATTGCCGGCCAGATCGCCCATTGGATGCGCATCGGCCGCGCTATCGAAAAATCGGGCAATTTCGATCACATACGCATCACCGCCGCCCTCGCTGGCGACATCGAAACAACCGAGCTCACAGACGAGGAGAAGGACGTCTGGCTCGACAGCTTTGTTGAGAAGCTGGCACAGCCCGGTCCCGATGAGAACGCCTTCTTTGCCCGGCGACGGCAGCTCGGCCTGGGTGTCGGTCTCGACGAGGCCGGTAACCTCTTGCGTGAGAAGGCCGCACGCAAGGCATGAAGCCCACGATGATCGTGCTTGCCGGACCGAACGGGGCCGGCAAGTCCACGCTCTACGAGACCCGCGTAGCGCCAAGCTTTGCAGGACCATTCATCAACGCCGACATCATCCAGCGCGACGAACTGCGCGCCCCCTCCCCCGCCGCGTCTTACGAAGCGGCCGAGATCGCGTCTTCACGCCGCACCGACTATCTTGCCCGGCGTCGAGATTTTGTGACCGAGACGGTCTTCTCGCACCCTTCCAAGCTTGAACTCATCGACCAGGCGCGCGACCGAGGGTTCACGGTCATCGTGATGCATGTCGGCGTCGATACGCCAGACCTCTCGGTCGCACGCGTCGGCACGCGCGTCGAGGAAGGCGGGCATATAGTCCCCGAACACAAGATCCGCGCTCGTTACGTGCGCGGTGCGCCGTTTATCCGCGCTGCAATCCTTAAAGCGGATCGCGGCATGGTTTTCGATAATTCCCGCCTGAACCAGCCGTCGAGCCATTGCCTGACTTTCGCAAACGGGCGTTTAGTGTTCGCGTTACCGCATCTGCCTGACTGGGTCAGATCGGTTTATGAAGTCGACCTTGAGATCTAGGGCGACTGACGTGACTCCCGGATTTTCATCCAAGCCCGATTAGAGCCTGGCCTGATGGAAGGACGGACGAATGAAGCGAGCAAGGTTCACAGAAGAGCAGATTATCGGCGTGCCGAAGCTCGCCGGAAGCTGAGCCATACGGCGCTACGATTACGACAATGTCCGGCGCCATTCGTCCTTGGGAAATCGTCCGCCGGCACCAGCGCATCGAGCCGATACGATCACGCCCGACTCGCTTGTGCAGGGGCGGACCCGTCGTACTCAACCCTTGGACTTTCATTATGAGCGAGGGATGATAAGGAGGGGCAGGTCTATCTAAACACGCTCTCGCGACGATTTGCATGCCAATCTGTTGAAATTGGCATGCTTATTTACGGGATAAAGTTAAATTTATGAATTCACTTGCGTATGAATGATGCACCGCCCCTAAAAAATACAAATTTTCCAAAGCTTCTACAAAAGCGTTGGATAATTTGTATTTTGATAGTTACTTTTTTATTCCGTATCAGCGTCGCACTACAACCCGGCTACCATCAACCCGACGAAATTTGGCAATACGTCGAACCGGCCTGGGGCTGGGCCACTGGCCGATGGATACAGACGTGGGAGTTCCATGTCGGGTTGCGCGGCTGGCTCGTCCCTATGGTGTTTCGCCCAATCATGGGCATGGGGCTTGCGCTTGGTCTGGGAGGGGCGGGCACGCTGGCCCTGTTGCGCCTAATCCTGGCAATGCTGGCGCTGGTGGTACCCTATACGTTTTGGCGCCTTGGCAAGGCGATCAGCCCAATCCACGGGCTGATCGCCGCTTGGGTCGGCGCAATCTGGCCGGAAATATTCTATTTTGCCGCACGGTCTTCGGGCGAGAATCTGGCAACGATTGCCATATTCGCCGCCATTCTGGCAATCTACGATCCACCTCGGACGGACGCCCCGCAGCGGGCCGGTCGCGAAAGAGCGAGGCTGGCCTGGATCGGACTATGCCTGGCTCTCGGCTTCATCATAAGGTTCCAATATCTGCCAGCCATCGGCCTGCTGGCGCTCGCCTCAGTTTACAAGTCGCCGGTCCGCCGCAGTCCATGGGTGCTGTTGGGCGGTCTGGTCGGGCTTGGCCTGGGCGCAGCGGCGGATCTCATAGCCTCGCAGCCGCCGCTGGGGTGGTTGTTGACGAATTTCAACATGAACTTCAGCCAAAATCGCAGCGCCTTTTTCGGCACGAAGCCCATTTGGTGGTATGGTCAACAGATCGGGTTGACCTGGTCTGTGGGTGCGCTGCTTTTTGTGCCGGCCATCGTGGTTTCGGCCAGACGATATCCCATGCTGCTGGTGGTCGCGCTTGTCACGCTCTTCACCCATTCGCTGATCCCGCACAAAGAATATCGTTTTATCCTGCTAGCTCAGCTGCTGTTTATCTTCATGGCGGCGATCGGTTCGCTTGATCTGGTAAATGCCGCCGCAGCACGCTGGAAGGTGAGGCCAATCCGTCCTGCACGGGTGATGGGCGCACTAGCCGCTATCTGGCTCGCGTTCGCCGTGCTGACCTCAGTAACTAAACCTTTCATTAAAAACTGGGGGAATGGTCGGGGAATAGCTAGCGCCTTGGCCGTGGCGGGGCGCGATCCGGGTCTTTGCGGCATCGCCGTCTATCGCGCACGTGCCCATCCTATCGCCTCTTATGCGCTGCTGGGACGTAATGTTCCGATCTTGCTCATCGATGGCCCGCAGGCCCGTCTCACTGCCGCCGAAAATGCCGGTCAGTTCAACTCAATATTCGCCCCGCGCTCTGTGGAAGGCGATCTTCCTAAGGAATTTCACCTGGCTGAATGCCAGTCTCCAAACAAGCCACCCAAATCTCAATATTATTGCGTTTTCAAGCGCGCCGGTTCCTGCACCAAAGCCCCAACCGAGCTTGACTACAATGCCTCTCTGACACGACTGGGCTATTAACTGATGCACCGCATTTATGTCCTGTCGGTCTTGGCCGTATTCCTCCTGTTCCTCGTTACCAGTGGCCCCGCTCCCTTGGCGGCGGTGGATGGTTCAGCCGGTCCCCTTCCCGAAGCGAGCCCGCACCTTTCACCCCAACCCACATGCCCCAAGGACGAGCACCTCTCGCAGAAATTGTCAGACGGCGTTTCCCCCGAAAGCACTCCTGCAGGCGCCTGCTTGGTTCACAATGCGCGATTGGGCAATGCCACTGCAGCACGGATGCTGGGAGACGCGTATGCCAGAGCACTGGCCAGTCGCAGACCCGGCAGGGGTGCAGGCATCGACCTGTTCGGTCGCCAGATCATGTGGTTTCGCGCCGCTGCCGCCGCTGGCCAGCCTCTGGACGAAATCCGTCTAGCCCAGGCACTGGATTTTGACGAACAAGCCCGGATGCCCGATGCGGCCCTCGCCTTTTATTTCCGCGCTGCGCGTCAGGGCGAGCTTTCTGCGGTCGATGCTGTGACGCAGGCCTGGGCACTAGGCCGCATTTCTCCTGAGCAAATAGACGATTTCCGAAACTGGCTCAACGCGCAGGCGCCTTCTAACCCGGCTCTCAACCGAGCGGCAAATCGCCTTAACGTGGAACCTGTGATCGACAGCTAGATCCGTTCCAAAACTGAGTGCCTGAACCGCAAGATAATCAAGCGTAGCAATATCTTGTGGTGGGATAAAGATCAGAAACCCGCAGATGTCCGTCAGGATGTGCCGCTTCCTGCCTGTGATCGTCTTGCCCGCATCATAGCCGCAAGGAACGCCGCTTTCCGTGGTTTTCACTGATTGGCTGTCGATGACACCAGCACCGCGTTCATCGCATCGAGAAGCCCGGCATAGCGCCAGGTGTAGAAGTACCGCTCAGCGGCGCCCCCACCACCCCGCTTTGCGCTGGGCGGCTCGCGCACGTGTCGTATGCGCAAGCCGCTCGCCAACCGAATGAAAGTCAGCCGTCGCTGCACTTTTACTCCGCTGCGACTGCCGCCTCCGCGTCACCCTTGTCGTTCGCAGCCGGGCTCGACAGCAGCGCCACCCCCTTTTCCGAAAGCAGCATGCCGATCAGCGCTTGCAGCGTTCCGCCACCCTCGCCGCTCGATCCGCCGGTGTTGATCTGAACGCGCGGCACGATGTCGACGCCCGAGGCTTCGAGCGCCTCGGCCAGCCGTTCGACGATCTGGCGCGCGAGCTGATATTGCGCGCCGCCCGAGGCTGCCGCCTGCTTCTCGATCGTCTCGGCCGTCGCAAGTCCGGTCTTGGTGATGCGATCGGCCTCCGCACCGGCGAGCGCGACCACCTTGGCCGCCTCACCCTCACCGATGATCTTGATGCGATCCGACTCTGCCCTTGCGAGCGTCCGCGTCTGCTCGGCGTCTTGGGTCGCGCGCTTCGCCGCCGCCTTGCCCTGGTTCTCCTGCACGGTGATCGACAGTTCGGACTCGGTGATCGCGGTCTGCTGGTGTGCGCGTGCCTGCGCCGCGCGCAGCTCCTTCTCGCCCTCCGATGCGATGCGCTGCTTCTGGTAAGTCGTCACCTGCTCCTCGGCAACCTGCCGCTCACGCAACTGCTGGAGCACCTTCTCGATCTGGTCGTTGCCGACCGCCGCACGCGGCGTGCCGATCAGCACCTCCTGCAGCTCGAGATTATAGGCGGTGAACTTGGCGCGCATTTCCCCGCCGGCCTGCTCCTGAATGTCGGAGCGTTCCTGCAGCAGTTCGATCAGCGTCTTCTTCTGCGCGACGTTCTTGAAATAGGCCGAGACCATCGGATCGAGCGTTTGCTCGACCAGCTTCTTTATGTCGCCGAAGCGCTGGATCACCAGCGGCGCCTTGCGATAGTCAATGTGCACCACGACCGAGAGCGGCAGCGTCGGCTCAAACGCGTCGCGCGTGATCAGCGAGACCTGCGACAGGTTCTCGTCAAACTTGTGCTGGCCGGTCGTGTCCTGATCCCACTTTAGGATAAAGTTGGTGGTCGGCACGATGATGATTTTGCCGGCATAGGTGTTGAACGCATATTTGCCCGGCAAGAGCGGCTCGCTCCACACGCCGCGCGTGCCGCGGTCGACCAACTCGCCGTGGCGGTAATCGTCGCCCGAGGTGTCGGCGCCGTTATCGCCGGTATAGCTGATCACGACGCCGACATGGCCAACCTCGATCACCGTCTTTGGCACCATCTCGACCGTCGCGAACAAGCGATTGATGAAATAGCTGCCCTCGACCAGCACTTGCAACTGGCGCCCACGCCGGCCACCGGCGGCGATAAACTTCTCGGGATCCTGGAAGCTGTTGTGGAAGGTCGCGGCATCGGCCTGGTCGGTGCCGACTTCAGGCGCGATGATCTGGTCGGCGGTGAGCGCCGGGCCGTCATGCACCGTCACCACGCCGATCTGGTCGCTCGAGTCGCGGATCACCACGGTGTCGAACCCCGAACGCTCGGCGATCACATTCTGCATGTTGGTGAAGAGGTCATGGTCGTTCGCCTCGAGCATCAAACCATAGATGTGGTCGCGCGTGATAATGACGAATTGCGAGAGGTTGATGGCATAAGTACCCTCGCGCAGGATCGTGCGCTGGGGCCCTTTCTGACCACCGTCCTCAAGGAAGCGGCGCACGTCGAGGAAATCCGCGGTGCGCAGGTTGCTGGCGAGCGTCTGGGTTGGCCCGAGCGGCGCGCCGTCACGCGCAAAGATGTAGCCGATCTGGCCTTGTGGGATAGTCACCAGCGGCTGTGCGTGAATGCGGTACTGAAACGGCATGAAGAAGTGATAGCCGCCGCGCAGAAGAACGGGCTGATACCCAGCCTCGCCATTCATCGCGATCAAGCCGCCGGTGATCGAGCCATTGCGGCTCCACAATTTCTCGACGATGGCGACACGGTTGTTGCCGACATATCGGACGCAGCGGGAAAGGGTGAAAAGACAAAACACGAATACAACTGCGACGGCGGATGCGCCGAGCACATAACTGTTTGCCATTTTTCTGAAGGTGTCCTTGGGACCTATAGACGAGCGCAAGAGTAGCGCCCGCCCACTATTTATACCTGCTCAATGCTCCTCGCTAGTGAAATCGGATAAGTCGTGCCGCATTGCGACATAGCGGGCGACCGTGTGCAAATCGCCCTCATCGAGGCGACCGCGCTCGGCCTGCAAGGCGGCTAGCGCGGTTTCGATGCGGTGCAGCGAAGCGGCGGTGAGTTCGACTATCGCAGGGCGACGGGCGGCCGGGGCGGTGGCAAGCGCTGCGCTTGAGGCACGCACGACTTCGGCGAGATCGGCTGAAAGCGCCTGAAACCGTTCGTCTGTATGATCCCAACGCGGCCCTCTGAGCGCGTCGAGTGCGGGCGCCAATGCCGTGCCCAGACGCGGCGTACCATCGGCAATGGCACGCGCTACACGACGGCTCGACGCCAGTGCGGCACGGTTTGGATCACGCGCTTCCCGTCGCGCGATGCGCAAGCGCAATAGCGGCTCGATAGTTATCGCGGCGGCAACGGACAGAAGGGCAAGGAATACGTAGCCGCCGAGGAACCATCCGCTGAGCATCGGCAATTGCGCGAGTATTGAAGCGATAGGAGCGCCGTCCGGAGAACCGAATATCGCAGCAAGCGGAGTGACGATCAGATACGCCGGCATGGCAAAATGCAAATAAGCGCCGGCAACCAGGCGCCACGCCGGCACCACGCGATTGTGATGATTATCCGCCTTAGCTTCGACCATGGTCATGCCACCGTTTGCCACGGCCAAGCCCATTCTCAAATCCAGTTGGCACGAAAGATTTTAGGTCTGGGAATGACGGAGCGTAGATGCCGGCTTGTTTCTAGTTCCGATCAGATTGCATCGGCTCAGTTGCTCTAAACTCTAGTTTCGCCGCCTTTTCCAAGTCAGCAGGTAATTCCACCCACTTCGAAAACGCTCTCACGGGATTCACCGCGGGCGGAACCGTGCAGGCAATTCTCTCGTTTCCTGCCTCTCGTCCTTGGGCATTCCAGGGCGGACCAGGGCGGAATATTCGTCACGCGCATGCAGAGGCTCTCTCGATGACCGACATCCGCTTTACTTTTACCGAGGATGACCTTGTTGCGGCGCAACGGGCGTGGTGGACGGGTGTCGCGCGTTGGCAGGCTTATTTGGGCGTCGTGCTGGTGATCTGGCTGGGATGCGCAAGCGTGTTCACGGTCGCCGCCTGGTCCGGTGGAGGGTCGCCTCCCTATATCCTCATCGCCGCGATGGTCCCGATCGCGCTCTGCATATCGGCGGCGTTGTTTGCGCTGGGCTTCGTCCAAATCCCAAGGCGTGCGCGCAAGGCGTTTCGCGAGCATAAGGCGCTGGCTGGAGAGTATGCGATTTCCGTTACCAGCGATACGCTCGCCGTGCGTGCGCCGATGGGATCGAACGACCTGCCGTGGAACGTGTTTCTGTGCTGGCTCGACGGCCCTGAAACACTGCTACTCTACCAGAATCGCAATCTCTTTAACGCCGTACCGAAGCGGGCGTTGCCCCCCGGCGCGAGCGACGACATCATCGACCATTTGGTTGCTGCGGGCGTGGCCGAACTGCCACGCTATGGTTTCCGGCGATCGCGACTGTGAGACCGAATAGGGCAATGGCGATGCGAGGCCAGAGCGGCACAACGCTCGCCCACGCCGTGTTCCAGCCTTCGCCAGGCGGCTTTAAACGGATATGCGGCGCGTCTATCGCGGGCCGGGGTTGGGGTGGTTTGCATGAGAAGCCTCTGTAAATGCCCATAAGGATCTATCGTCGCGGCACATGCCAAACATTCGAAGGGACCCAGGGATGAAGGACATGCGCATGTCCGATCTGACGATCGGAACGCTGTGTCGGATCGGCATCACGCTCAGCACCTACTTCTGGGTGCCGGCAGCGCTGCTCCTCGGTATCGTCGGCGCACTTGGTGACCTGCCCGTCGCGGGGCTTGCGGACGCTGGAGGTATCGTCGGTTTCTGTGTCGGCCTACTCCAGGGAATTTGCTGCTCGGTCGCCACAGATGTGATGCTCGTTTTGGGTGCGATCGGATACACCATCGCACAGCGTGGATGGGGTGCGCCAACCTTCACGCTCAAAGCTCGCAAACCCCGTGCCCAAGGATGAGCCGTCCGACCTCTATTCGCATCCCGGTGCAGGAGCAGGAGTTGGATGCGCGCTGACCCGCCATTTCGGTTTCTCACCGCCATGATGGGCCATTGCTTCCATCAGGATATGGATCTCGAGGCCGAGACCGTTCCCGAGGCCGTGGCGCTATATGTGCGCGGACTGACTGGCGAGGCGGGACGCGCGCTTCAGACGGATATCGAAAACTTCCAGCAGCAGCATGCCGACGATCCAGACGCTCCATTCCTGCGTGCCTTCGGCGACGATCTCGATCCGCGGGAGGTCGGGCTCAGCGTCAGCGACTTCCTCCGAATGGTCGAGGCTCTCGTCGATCACCCCGCGTCATTCCGTCAGTTTCTGGAAGAGGATCTGAAGACCGAATTCCCGCAGTTGCGCCACTGCGCAAGCGCCTGCCTCCATCTGCCTCCCATGGCTGCCGAAGCCCGCAGGCTCGAGCCATCCGGCGCGCGCAGCAGGCCGCATGCCCTGGCGATCCATCTGGGCGCTCTACCGTGGGATGACAAGCAAGCGCTTCTGGCCGAGTTGCAGCAATTCGAAGACCTTTACGGCGATCGTGCCTCGCAGGTTTTCGGCAAGCGCTGGCTCGATCTCGAAGCCAGCGGGTTCGGCGGTTTTCGTGAGTTCCGGCAGTTTGCCGAGCTGGCGGCGGCGAGCGAGTGCCAGCGAAACGGAAGCGAGACGATAATGAAGCGCTTGATTGCAGCTCTATTGTTGGCGCCCCTTTGGGCATCAGTTACCACGACAATCTTCGCTATTTTGTCACCCCCACCCAATTTCTTGGAAGGCGTCAATCGGGAATCCTGGATAGCCATGGGTGCCATCATGGGTGGCGTGCTTGGCTATATATCGGTCCTCGCGGTCGGACTGCCGATCCATAAGATGCTTCAGCGGCGCGATCATCGTTCGGCCCGGGCGTATCTGGCAACGTGGTTCGCAGGCGCTTTGCTGATTTGGTTGATTGCCTTCATCGCAGGCTTCGTCCGGGATGGGCTGACCTTCTCGGCCTCCTATCTCGCGGAAACCATCGTCAATCGCCCCTATGTGCCGCTGACCTTCGGAGTGGTCGGGGCCGTCGTCGGTGGCACGTTCTGGGCCATAGTGAGACCCGATCGCGCGCCGCCGCCCGCTTGCTAGATGTGCCGGCATTGAGCAATGGCAGGGGTGGTGGAGCGAACTGAAAGACATGGGCTTCGTAATCGAGGCGCCCCCCCCTTCCGAACGCCAGAGTGGGCGACCGGGGGAAGGTTTATCGACTGGCTGCCAACATCGTAGTCGTATGGGAGCTAGAAGAAGGGGAGAATGGTCATGGCGAAAGCTGACCGCCTCGGAGAAACTGGCTGGCGGTATTCAGAGCAAATCTGCGCCCCACTCCAAATGCGCTGGCTTCCCCCTCTACCCCCACTTAACGGGGCTAGGGCGTCATCTGCGGGAGGGGTGCCCATGATTGAGAACTCCTCACCACCGAGCAAGCTGTCACCTTCCTTGGCACCACGAGGCGGACGCTGGAGGCATGGCGCTGTCTGCAAGACAAACTACGAGGCAATCGCCCGCAAAAACCACCTAAGTCATTGGAAAACCTAGAATGGTGAGCCCTGCTGGGTTCGAACCAGCGACCTACTGATTAAAAGTCAGTTGCTCTACCGACTGAGCTAAGGGCCCCCGTGCACCGGCTGGCGGTGTGCGGCAGGCGCGTCACCTAGGGGCAGGGCGCGACTTGGTCAAGCGGGCAAGCAACTGGTAAATGCTAAGTCCGGTCAGAGGGTCGCGCCAGGAGCCGGCAATCGTTGCGGCCGGGGCGAGCACAAAGGGGCGGGTGCGGAAGGCGGGGTGCGGGACGATGCAGTCGCCCTGCCCGTTCGAACTGGCCCAGGCGCCGCCGTTCCACAGCACGATATCGAGGTCCAGGACGCGCGCGCCCCATGCCTGGCCCAAGCGCCGCCGACCGAAGCGATGTTCGATCTTGTGCAGTTTGCCCAGCAACGCATCGGGATCGAGCTTTGTACGGACCATCACCACGGCGTTGGCATAGCGGCGGCGCGAATGGCCGAGCGGCGGGGTCTCGATCACTTTCGAGGCGGACAACACGTCGAGTTTTCCGTGATCCAGCGCCTCGAGCGCCGCTGCCAGCACGCGGCGCGGTGCCCCGTGGCGCGGGTGGCGCATGTTCGAACCTAGCGCGACGAGGTAGCGGTGCTTTGCCATCTTTATGCCCCGAGCCCTTCTCAAACGTCCTGCGCGATGCGCGTATAAAGCTGCGGTCGGCGGTCGCGGAAGAAGCCCATCCCAGCACGGTGGCGGGCAGCGCGGGTCAGGTCGAGCGTCGCCGTCAGTACGCCGGTGTCATCGGCGCCGAACTGCGCGAGGTAATCGCCCCATTCGTCGGTGATGAAGGAGTGGCCATAGAAGCGTTGGCCTGCGCCGCCCTGCTCGGCTTCCGTGCCGATGCGGTTGGCAGCGATCACGGGCATGCAGTTGGACACCGCGTGTCCCACCATCGCCCGGCGCCACATCCGGCTGGTGTCGAGATCGGCGTCGTAAGGTTCCGATCCGATCGCGGTGGGATAGAACAGCACTTCGGCGCCCATCAATGCCATCACGCGGGCGCATTCGGGATACCACTGGTCCCAGCAAATGCCGACGCCGATGCGGGTGCCGAACACATCCCATACTTTGAAGCCATCGTTGCCTGGGCGGAAATAGTACTTTTCCTCATAGCCTGGGCCGTCTGGGATATGGCTTTTGCGGTAGGTGCCCTGGATTTCGCCATCGGGGCCAATCATCGCCAGGGTGTTGTAATAGTGATGACCGTCGCGCTCGAAGAAGCTGGTGGGGATCGCGATCTTCAGCTTGCCCGCCAGTATCTGCATCGCCTTGACCGAGGGATGCTCGGCGGTCGGGCGAGCCAGCGCGAACAGCGCTTCGTCCTCAATCTTGCAGAAGTACGGGCCGGAGAACAGTTCAGGCGGCAGCACGATCTGCGCGCCCTTGGCGGCGGCGTCCTCCACCAGCGCGGAGACGGCGGCGATGTTGGCGTTTTCGTCCAAGGAACCAAGGGCGAGTTGCAGCGCGGCGACGGTGATTTCAGTCATGTCGCACCAGTTATGGTGTGGCCCCGGTGAAGTCCACCCCGCACCCGCTCCTGACAAGTCGCGCCGGCACACCTATCTAAGGGCAAAGCATGCAATCCAAGGATCGAACGAAGATGGACACAGCAATCGTAGCGGGCGGGTGCTTCTGGTGCACCGAAGCGGTGTTTCGCGATGTAGTGGGCGTCAGCGAGGTGGAGAGCGGGTATATCGGCGGCAACGTTCCCGATCCGACTTACAAGCAAGTCTGCGCCGGAAGTACCGGCCACGCCGAAGCGATCCGGGTGACGTATGACCCGGAAGTGCTGTCGTATGGCGATTTACTGGACGTGTTTCTGGGCACTCACGATCCGACCCAGCTCAACCGGCAGGGCAACGATGTGGGCACGCAGTATCGCTCCGCGATCTTCCCTCTCGACGATGCCCAGCGTGCTGAGGCGGAGGCCGCGATCGGCCGCTGGAACGGTGAGCATCCGGGCGAAACCGCGGTTACCACAATCGAAGGCCCCGCGCCGTGGTATCCGGCGGAAGACTATCACCAGGAGTATTGGGACGGAGAAGGCCAGCGCAACCCGTACTGCCTCGCGGTGATCCCGCCCAAGCTAATGAAGCTGCGCAAGAGCTTTCAGAACAAGGTCAAAGCCTGAAAACGACACCCATCGGCAGCGATCTGCCGGTGGGTTTTCATTTGTCGATAAAGTGTCGATAGGCCGCATCACGCCCAATCCGTTAATAAATCGTTAACCGTGCATATTCGTGCATATTTGTGTTCCGCTTGGAGACAGTGCGGAACTAGCGCTTTGATAACCACCGCATCGGAATAGGAGACGCCCTTAGGGGCACTTCTGCCGACACAAGGATTCTCGCGGTGCGACAACTGCGTTCAATCACATTTTCAGCCGTGGCGATCGTCGCGGCTCTGATCGCGACGCCGGTTCTGGCTGACGGCTCCATGATCTCGGGCATGGACGTGCTGCGCACCTGGAACCTAGTGGTCCTGGGCGATCTTACTTCGTCCTCCGAAGTGGAGGGCAAGACCTTCGTTGGCGGCGATCTGAACGGGAATTCGTCGAACTATCAGATCAGCAGTTCGGTATCGACCACCAGCACCGGCACGCCGGGGCTGACCGTGGTGGGCGACGTCAATGGCGGCGCGAAGAACCTGAACAACGGATCGGGCGCGGTCGTGGGCGGCAACGTCAACAGCGGGTTGAACCTGAATGGTGCGACGCAGACGGTGCAGGTCGGCGGCACGATCAGCAACACCAACGTCAACCAGAACACCGTCACGTCCGGGCTTTCCAGCACCGACCCGTCGTTCAGCCAGAACCTGACGCAGCAGGCCAGCCTCATCGAAACCTCGATGACCAGCCTCAGCCATTCGATGAGCCAGCAGACCGCCAACAGCCAACTGACCATCAGTGGCAATACCGGCACGTTCAGCGCCCAGCCCGACGCGAGCGGCGTGGCGGTGTTCAACATCTCGTCCGCAGACCTCGACAAGATCGGCGAGATCAAGTTCGAACTCAACGGTGCCGACACCGTGATCGTCAACGTGTCGGGCAGTGCGATCAAGCTCGACGACAATTTCCTGGGCGGCACCCAGAACCTGGGCGAGCATGTGATCTGGAACTTCTACGAGGCAGACACGCTGTCGCTCACCACCGCCTGGGGCGGCTCGGTGCTGGCCCCGGAAGCGGATGCGACGACCTCGAACTATATCCAGGGCTCGGCAGTGTTCGGCAGCCTGGTGCAGAACGGCGAGATGCACGTCGGCACGTACAGCGGCAACTACGAAGCTCCGAGCGATCCGGGCACCCCCGGCTCCAGCGGCGATCCGTCGTCGGTGCCCGAACCGGGCATGGTCGGAATGCTGGCAGTGGCGGTCGGTGCGCTGGTTTTCTGGCGCCGACGCCGCGCCCCTGCGGCCTGAAGGGTACCGCGCCCCTGCGGCTTGAAGGTTAGCGGGGGACTGGTTCCCCCGCGCCCTCATCGCCTCCGGCTCACAGGCCCGCTGCTACGCCAACTCTATTAGCGGTCCGATCAACCGCGCTGCCACCGCGCGATGAAGAACCCATCGAGGCCGCCGACTTCAGGCAGCATCCCTGGGTCGGTCTGCACCCGTCCGTCCGTTGGGGAGAGCCCCGCCGGCAATTCGTCTGCCGCGATCGGCAGCAGGTCCAAGCCTGCGGGTGCCGGTTGCCCAAGCCCTTCCGCGCGCTCCAGCGAGCAAACCGCATAGATCAGCACGCCTTCGGGCTTGAGCCAGCCAGCAGCGCGTTCGAGCATCCGTTGCTGTAGCTCGGCCATCTCGGCGATCTGGTTGGTATGGATGCGGTGGAGCACATCGGGATGGCGGCGCGCAGTGCCGGTCGCGGTGCAAGGCGCATCGAGCAGGATCGCATCGAACGCCTCGTCCGGCTCCCAAGTCAGTACATCGGCTTGCACCACATCCGCCGTCAGATGGGTGCGTTCGAGGTTGGAGCGCAACCGTTCAAGCCGGCGCCCGGCATTGTCGAGCGCGGTCACTTGCCACCCAGCGGCCGCGAGTTGCAGCGTCTTGCCTCCGGGCGCGGCGCACAAATCGAGCACGCGCTTGCCCTCGCCCGCACCTATCAGAGCGGCAGGAATACGCGCCGCCAGATCCTGCACCCACCACGCGCCTTCCGAAAAGCCTTCCAGCGCCTCTACAGCAGACCCGCGCGGCAAGCGGACGTGGCCGGGCATCAGCGAAGTGCCGCCGAGCTTTTCGGCCCATTGCGCCGTCTCGGCAGGATCGCGCAGCGAAAGGTCGAGCGGCGGCGGCTCGGCAAGACCGGCGGCGATGGCCCCTGCCCGTTCACCCCAGCGCGCCGCGACTTCTTCAGGCAGCGTGGGGGTTTCCGGCAAAGTCACGCCCCGCTTGGTCAGGGTGGAGAACACCCCGTGCGCGAGCCGGCGCGGTCCCGCGCTGAGCAGTTCGAGGCCAGTGGCGATGACGGCATGGGCCGGCGTGCCCAGGCGCAGCACTTGCACCAGCATGATTTCCAGCACCGCGCGCGGCTTGGCATCGTCGGGCAGCGGCTGGCGGGTGGCACTGTCGATCAGCGCGTCGAGGTCTTGCTTCCAGCGCAGCACTTCGCTGGCAATGGCGCGTGCCAACGCACGATCCGGGTCACCCTTGACGCGGGCAAGTGCGAGGCCAGCCGCCTGGTCCAGCGTCTCTCCCCGGCGCAAGACGGCATCGATCAGCGAAAGCGCGGCACGGCGCGCGGGAAGTCCGGGTATGTCCATCGCGCGCCTGTAAACACAAGCGCAGCATTTTCCGAGTCGTCAGGTGACATCTGCCTTAAAATGCTAGCGCCTGATTGCCTTTTCCAGCTAAGCGCCCCACATCAGCCGCATGACAAAGCGCGCCACCCAGCGTCCCCAGGGCTTCGAAAAGCCCACGCATTGGACGAACGAGCCTGCTCCCAAGCCGGTCGAAGCCAAGGACGAAGCCGATCCCGACGGCCTTTCGCCCACGCGCTACGGTGATTGGGTCCACAAAGGCATCGCCATCGACTTCTGAGCGGGTTGCGCCCTTTACTGGGCGTTACCTCGCCATCCCCCGCCCAGCGCCAGGAACACGGCGATCTGGTCGTCCACTAGCGCTGCCTCTGCCGCAGCGTGGCTGACCCGCACCGAAGCGAGGCTGCCTTGGGCACTTAACACGTCGAGGAAATCTCCCCGACCGAAGCGTGATAGCTTGGCGGCCTGTGTCGAAGATATCTGCGCATCGGTGGCGGCCCGAGCGAGCGCGGCGGCTTTGTCGCGGTCGCGTGCGTAGGTTTCCAGCGCCGTCTCAGTTCCGCGCAGGGCATCCAAGACCGTCGAATCGAACTTCGCCAGATCGACCGCGACTTGCTCGCGCGCCGCAGCGATCCTGGCCTTCACAATCGGGCGGTTCGGAAAGCTCCAACTCAGCAGCGGCCCGAGGCTGAACCCGAAACTGTGCGTAGAGCCAAGGTTTTCGAACCTGCCATCGGTGATGACGCCGCCTGTCAGGCTGATGCTGGGGTAAAGATCAGCCATGGAGACGCCGATCCGGGCCGTGTCTGCGGCAATGGTGCGTTCGGCCTGCCTGATGTCCGGGCGGCGGCGAATCAAGGCGGCGCCGTCACCGATGGGCATGGGTTTGGCGAGCTTGGGCAGATCGGCGCAGCTCGCCACGTCTTTGGGATATTCGGCGGGTGGCCGCCCCAGCAGCGTTGCCAGCAAATAGAGCGAGGCCTGCCGCCTGGCGACGAAAGCCGGCAGGTTGGCGCGGCTGGTTTCCACTGCGGTACGCGCACGGCTGACGTCGAATGCCGTACCGCGCCCTCCCCGCTGCAACCGGGTGGTCGCTGTCAAAGTCTGCTGCTGCAGCGCGATGACGGTCGAGACGGTCGCCATCTGATAATTCGCCGCGCACACATCGGCGTAGGCTTTGGCCGTGGCAGCTGCGACGTTGATCCGCACCGCATCGCGCGCGGCCTCCACCGCATCGCGATCCGCCTCGCCCGCCTCGATCCCCCGCCGCAGCTTGCCGGCCAGGTCGAGCGGATAGTTCAGGGACAGCCCCACATCATAAGTCGCGACGCCGGGAAAGTCCGTGCCTGCCGACGTGGTGGTATAATCGCGCTCCTGATCCACATCCGCGCTGACCGTCGTGTTGACGGTCCGCGCGCCCTCGGTCTGGCGCAGGACCGCTTGGGCCCGCCGTAAGTTTGCATCCGCCGCGCGCAAGTCGGCATTGGCGGCCAGCGCTTGCTCCACCAGCGTATCGAGGCGCGGATCGTCGTAGAGGCTCCACCAGCGGTCGGGCAGCGGCTGTTGCGAAAACGCCTTGTCCTGTCCGGACGTGAACCCTTGCTGCGCGGTGGGCGCGTTGGAAACGGCGTGCTCCGATGGGTGGTAGTCCGGACCCGAGACACAGGCGGACAAGGCCAGCGCCAGGCTCGCGATAGAGGCGTATCGGCGCCACATCACTTCGCCCCCTGAGCCTTGCCAGGCTGCCCAGCATGTTGGACGCCATGCTGCTCGATGGTCACCGTGGCGGTACGACCCAGGATCAAACGCACGTCCTTGGGCACATGCGTCAGCCGTACCCGCACGGGAATGCGCTGAGCCAGCCGCACCCACGAAAATGTCGCCTCGACATTGGGCAGCAGGTTTTCCGAATCCCCGCGGCTATCGTCGTTGATGCCGGCAGCAATGCTTTCGACCGTGCCCCGCAGCGGTTCGGTCTCGCCCATCAGATGCACGGTGACCGGCGCACCGACGTGGATCAGGGGCAGTTTGGTTTCCTCGAAATAGCCCTCCACCCGCAGCGAATCACCATCGACGAGCGCCATCGCTTGCTTGCCTGCCGCCACATAGTCCCCCGGATGCAGATCAAGGTTGGTGACGGTGCCGTTGACCGAGGCTTTCACCTGCGTGCGCGCGAGGTTGAGCTTGGCTCCGTCGAGCGCACTCATCGCCTCGGCCAGCGAGGCGCGCGCGGTAGCGACGCGGGCGACGTTCTGCTCATGGGTTTCGGTCGCCACCAGATCGCCCAGCGCCAGGTCGCGCGCGGCTTCGCGCTGGGCCTGCGCCAAGGTAGCACGCGCGCTGGCGATCCGCGCCTCATCCTGCTCGACCGCGAGCGAATAGCGAGGGCGATCGATCACGAACAACAAGTCGCCGGCCTTGACTTGCTGGTTGTCCTTCACCGCAACCGAAGTGACCAGGCCGCCGATGTCAGGCGTCACCCGCACCACGTCGGTGCGCACCCGGCCATCGCGGGTCCACGGGCTGCGCTCATAATGGTTCCACATCCACACCGCGATCAGCGCGGCAGCCGCGACGATGACGATGGTGGCGGCACTACGGCCCAGCGCGGGCAGATACTTTTTCATGGGGCGAAACCGATGTGGGGGACAAGAACAGCCAAAGCACCCAGGACCATGACGAAAAGACACAAGTCCACAAGCGCCCGATAGGCAACGAAACGATAGAGGCCAGCCAGGTCGGCCAGGCGAGTGATAAGCCACGTCGACACCAGCGCCACTAGCGCCAATAACAGCAGCGAGGGCACGTAGATCCCGAAGATGGCGGTTTCACCGTTCATGCAGAAACCTCCGACGGGGCAAGAGCATCCGGGAACAAGTTACGCCGCAAACTGACCAGCGCCAACGCTGCCTGCCGGCGGACCCCGGCATCTTCGTCGCGCGCGAAAACATCGAGTGCGCGGTCGATGCCGCCCAGCAATTCCGGATCGGCGGGCGGTCGCTCATCCGGTTCCAGACGGCGATAGTACGCGCCTACTTCCGAAAGCACGGTGGTCAGCGGCGCCGTCCGCTCGGGCGGAAGATCGAGCCGCAACTGACGCAATTCCCCGATGGCGACGCCGGTGCGCAAATCGCGCAGGACATCGTATAGCGGCTCGCCCGGCTGCTTTCCCATCATCGCCAGGCGCGGTGCGAGCAGCGCCAGCCGGTCCAGCATGCGGTTGATCCAGCCGCGCACGTCAGGCGGCGCCATCAGGTTGCTGCGCTCGGCAATGTCGCGCCACCCAGCGCGCAACGTGCGCCGGATCGCTTGCTCCAGCCCGGCGCCCTGCAACAGCCGCGCCATGACGATCGCAAAGACGATGCCGGACACTTGCGCCAGCATGCCGTTGGCGAACGTCGCGAAATGGCCGCTGTACTTGGCCGCGATGATGAACGGGCTGCCCATCCCCATCAGCGATGGCAACGCGATCCCGGCATAGCGCGGCGAGCACATCAGCGATCCCAGCACCAGCAATGGCGGCGCCAACGCCGCTGCGAACATCGCAAACCCGTCCACTCGCGGCAGGATCGCAAAGACGTAGATCGCGCCCAACGTAGCGGCGATCAGCGTGCCGACCAGGAAGCCCTTGAGAGGAGCCAGCGGATTATCGGCGGCAGAGAACAGCGCGAGGAACACCCCCGCGAGCATCACCGCCGTCCCCCCGTCGCTCCACCCGCTGAATATCCACAGCATCGATCCCACCACGATCGTGGCAAAGGCCCCAAGCGCGCCACGCACGGCCCGCGGGACATCGCGATGAAGCTCTCGATTGCGCCGGCCCTCCAGCAGCGCCGGGATGCGCGGCGAGACCGGCCGGCGATCGAGCGTCGCCATCTGTTCCGCCAAGTCGCGCACATCGAGATGGACGGCAATCAGCGAAGACAAGCGCGACAACACGCTCAGGCGCAACAACGCCGTCCAGTCGCTGGTGGGGCCGACATCAGGCTCCATCGCCGAGCAACGCGCGATCAGGCGCGCGGCCTCCCACTCACGCTGGCGGCGCGGCGCGTCGATCCGGTCGAACCAGCCTTGCGTGTCCGCCAGCAGGGCTTCGATGCCAGAGGTGACACCATCGCGTTCACGCAAGGCGGCGATCCGGTCGGCGACGGCAGCACCCAGCGGCATCACCATCGAAAGCTGATCCTGCAACGCTCGCACGACCCGCACCCGCGGCGCGAGACGGCTGGTTTCGAACGGCAAGTGGATCGACAATTGGTGCAGCTCGGTCACATCCTGCGCCAGGCGGCGCCGTTCGCCATCGAGCGCAGGGTCAGGCTCCAGCGCCAGAGAATCGCGGCTCCAGCGCTCAGCGTCCGCCAGGATCAGCGCGACCCGGCCGAGCAGGAATTTGGAGACCGAACCGGGCAGCACCACCCCATGGACCAGGCTGCCGCACAAGATGCCCAGCGTGATTTCCTGCACCCGCAGCACCGCATCTTCGAAGATCGCGCCGGGCGCCTCCACCGCCGGCAGCACGATCAGCACGGCGGTATAGCCGGCCAGCACGAACATGTAGGAGCGCGGCGTGCGATCGAGCAGCGACACGAACACGCACAGCGCCAGCCACCCCGCAATGGCGAGCGTCAGCAATTCCGGGCTGTTCACCAGCGGCGGCACCATCACCACGGCCATGCACGCGCCGACGAACGTGCCGATCACGCGGAATAAGGCCTTGGACAGCACCGCCCCCGCCAGTGGCTGGGCAACGACATAAGAGGTAATAAAAGCCCAGTACGGTCGCTCAAGCCCGATCGCGAAAGCCACCCCGGTCGCCAGCATCGCGGCGGCAAAAGCCTTCATCGAAAAGACCGCCGCGTCGAGGCCGAAACGGGTTTTGAGTTCCTGGATCACAGCCCCGCCCGCTTATCGGCGATCGCCGCATCGATCCGATCGAGCGCGCGCACGGCCACGCCCAATTCCTTGTCGGTCACGCCTTGCGTCAGTTCCGCGCGCAACGCCCCCAATCGCGCGTCGATGCTGCGGGCAAGCCTGGCACCTTCCGCAGTAAGTTGGAGACAATTGGCCCGCCGGTCGGCCTGGTCCTGCTCGCGCACGATCAATCCGCCGCGCTCAAGTTGTTGGATGGTGCGCACCAGCGAAGGTTCGGCCACGCCGACAACGCGCGCAAGCTCCGATTGACGCGCCCCGGCCCCCAACCGCTGAAGATGGACCAGCGCCCACCCCGTCGAATTCGAAATGCCGAGCGAAGCCAGCACGCTATCCGCCAACTGCCGCCAAGCACGCGAAGTAAGCGACAGCCGTGCGGCAAGCGCGAGTTCCTGGTCAGATCGTTCCGTCACGGATCATTAGTTAGGACGCTAAGGATTTCCGTGCAAGGCGGAGCACGATGCATTTCCTGCAAGGCCCTGCACCGTTTCTGCACCGCAATTGTGCAGGCTGCGCACAGCCATCCCGCATCTCGTTGCTCTTCTGCCTGCGATTGTGCTGCTCGCAACTCGCAACAAAGGCCGCCAGCATGCACTTGTTTACCGGACGCCTGACAGGCTCCTTTGCCGTCAAACTGCTTCTCGCCGCCGCGCTCGTCATACTGGGCGACCAGCTATTCCTCGCCACCGACAAAGAGATCGGCGCGCTGCCGATCGCAACATTTTTCTTGGCGCAGATCGTTGCTCTGATGATCGCGCGACCGGCGGTACGGCGAGACCCGCGTGCCCTCTTTGCTCTTGCCATTGCTACGGCGATGGCTGTGGGTATGGCGCTCAAACCCAACCCAATCACCTTCCTTCTGTTCTGGATCGCGGTTGGCGTCGCCACCTTGCTGCCGCGTACAGGGCGCTTCGACGATGGCTGGCGCTGGTTCCAGCGACTGGTGGTGCTGGGCTTTTTCGCCATACCCGCCCCATTCATCGACCGGAACCACGGCGCGCGCGCTGCGAGCCAGCGTGGTTGGCACAGGCCCGGCTTGCTTGGCCTGCTACGCCTCCTGGCGCTACCTCTGGCCGGTAGCGCGGTGGTCGTCAGCCTCTTCGCTGCCGCCAACCCCGTGATCGACCGCCTTCTGGCAACCTTCAGCATCCCGCTCCCCGACGGCACGACAGTGTGGCGCATGATCTGTTGGGTTATGCTGCTGCTCGTAAGCTGGCCGTTACTCCGGCCGCGCTTGGCCCGCCGCTTGTTCGGGACGTTCGATGGCAGCGGCGATTGGGCTATCCCCGGTGTCTCGACCGGATCGGTGCTGCTTTCCCTGGCGGCGTTCAACCTGCTGTTTGCGGCGCAGAACGCGATGGATGCCGCGTGGCTGTGGGGTCTGGTGCCTTTGCCCGAAGGTGTGTCGGCAGCAGAGTACGTTCATCGCGGCGCTTATCCGTTGATCGCCACCGCGCTGTTTGCCGGCCTCTTCGTACTCGTCTTTCTGCGCCCCGGCTCGGCCACTGCGCAAAACCGCGCAATCCGGCGACTGGTGATAGCCTGGATCGCCCAGAACCTGTTCCTGGTTGCAAGCTCGGCCCTGCGCACGATCGATTATATCGACGCCTATCTGCTGACGACGCTGCGGATCTCCGCCCTTCTGTGGATGGCACTGGTTGCGACCGGCCTGTTTCTCATCCTTTGGCGTCTGCTCAAACAACACAGCGCGGCCTGGCTTCTCAATGCCAACCTGGCCGTGGCGGGCCTCTTGCTGTGTGTTTGCGCCTTCGTCGACTTAGGCTCGATCGCGGCGCAATGGAACGTCCGCCACGCGCGTGAGATCGATGGCGACGGGGCGAAACTGGACTTGTGCTATGCCAGCAGCCTGGGCGGTTCGTCACTGCTGCCATTGCTGGAGCTTGAGCAGAGCAATGCGCCTGCCGATCTGCGCCAACGGGCCCGCTGGGTGCGCCGGGACATCATGGTCCAACTTCAGGACGAAGTGGACAACTCGGGCGGATCGCTGCTCGACCGTTGGCGGCTGGCGCAAGCATGGCGCATGCTGGACGATAAGCGCGCGACGCCTACTCCCACGATCCGCGACTGTTACGGTCGACCTTACCGTTGACGGTCTTGCAGCAACCGTGAAGATGACCTTGATGGAACCTGCATCGCTCCTCCCCACGGTGTTGATCGTGGACGATGATCCGCACATCCGCCAGCTTCTGACGTTCGCATTCGGCAAAGCCGGGATGACGACGATCGAGGCAGGCGATGGTGAGGCTGCGCTGGCGCTGGCCACGGCGCGCCAGCCGGCCTTGGTGGTGCTCGACATCAACATGCCGCGGATGGACGGCCTGGAGGTATGCCGCCGCTTGCGGGCCGAAGGCGAAGTGCCGGTCTTGTTCCTGTCCTCGCGCGATGAAGAGATCGATCGCATCCTTGGCATCGAGCTGGGCGCTGACGATTATGTGGTCAAACCGTTCTCTCCACGCGAAGTGGTCGCCCGCGCCAAGGCGATCCTGCGCCGCACCGGCAGTGCGCCCGCCTCCTCGCCCGAGCCCGCTGGAGACATGCACTATGGCGACCTCTCGATCGATGTCGCCGGCTGGTGCGCGCGCTGGCGGAGCAGTGAGGTGGTACTGACCGCTACCGAGTTTGGGCTGTTGCGCGCTCTCGCCTCGGCACCGGGCCGCTTCTTCAGCCGCGACCAGTTGATAGATCGCCTGCATGGGCCGGGCTTTGCCATCACCGACCGAACGATCGACAGCCACGTCCGCAACTTGCGCCGCAAGTTTACCGGAGCTGGCTGCCTCGATCTGGTGGAAACGCGGGCGGGCGTGGGTTACCGCCTAGGGCCTTGTCGGGGCAGTCCGCAGGCATGATGGCGGGGATGCGGCGGCTGGCCGGGCGTGTGTGGCCGGTGCTCCGCCTACGCTCGCTTTTGCTGACGACGCTACTGCTGGTCGCGGCGCTTCCCGGCTTCGCGGCGCTCTTCCTGCGGGTTTACGAAAATACCCTGGTTCGGCGCACCGAGGCCGAAGTGATCGCCCAAGGCGCCGCCATCGCGGCCAGCGCTGCGGTGCTGTGGCCGGGCACTTCCGAACCGCCGCCCTCCCCGCCTGGACCAGAGCCGGACCCGCGACAATCGGTGACTTACGAAGATACGCTGCCCGCTCTGGATTTGCGCACAGCTCCCATCCTCCCCGAACGTCCACCGGCGCGCGCGGTCCAGGCCCAGGCGGACAAATCCGCGCTTGTTGCCTCGGGCGCTATGATGCCGGTGATCGCCCAAACGCAGCGCTACACGCTGGCCTCGATCCTGCTGCTCGATCGCCAGGGCCTCGTGCTGACAGGTCGTGACCAGGGCATGAGCCTGGCCCATGTGCCGGAAGTACGCACCGCGCTCAGCGGCGCCGGCGTCACCGTGCTGCGCCACAACGACAGTTACGGCCTTCGTTATCCGCTGGAGTGGATCAGCCGCGCCACCGACCTCAGGCTCCACCGTGCGCAACCTATCGTAGTGAACAGGCGCGTGGTTGGCGTCGTCCTCGTCTCACGCTCGTCGGCAGCCCTGTTTCGCGGCATGTGGGAGGATCGCGGCAAGATCGCGCTGGGCGTGGCGGTGATCTTCGGCCTGCTGGTGGCGATGACCGCCGTGCTGGTGCGCGCGATCGTCCGCCCGGTCGAAGCGTTGAGCATGGCTGCGCGCGCGTTGGCGCGTGGCGCACCGGCAGAGCCGCCCCGCCCGACTTTGGAGGTGGTCGAAATCCGCAGCCTGGTCGAGGACTTCGCGGCGATGGCTGCTGCGATCGAGCGGCGCTCGCGCTACTTGCGCGACTTCGCCGCCGCCCTCAGCCACGAATTCAAGACCCCGCTGGCGGGCCTGGCCGGCGGCATCGAACTGTTGCAAGATCACGGCGAGACGATGACGGCGCAGGAACACGCTCGGTTTCTCGCCAACATGGAAGGCGATGCGCGTCGCCTTTCCCGTCTCGTAACTCGTCTGATGGAACTGGCGCAAGCTGACATGCGCGGTCCAGACCCCGATGCCGTCAGCGATCTCGCCACCGTGTGCGCACGGCTAGCCGATGCCGCCGGGGACCGCGACTTCAGCGTGGTGACTGAGCTCTCTCCCAACTTACCCCCGCTCGCCATCGACTCGTCAGCGCTGGAGACTGTGCTGGGAACCCTGATCGAAAACGCGCGTCAGGCAGGCGCCGCGCGCGTGGATGTTACTGCGCAGGTCCTGCGGGGTGACGTCCTCATCGACCTTGTGGATGATGGCCCCGGCATATCGCCGCGCGACCGTCAGCGGATATTCGACCCTTTCTTCACCAGTCGACGTGCTGACGGTGGAACGGGTCTGGGTCTACCGATCGCGCGGGCGCTGCTGGCGGCGGCATCAGGTTCGCTGGACTTGTTGCCGAGCGATCACGGTGCGTGGTTCCGGCTGACGGTCAAGACGGGGTAAGCCGATCCGCAGCCACCCTTTGTTCAGGGCAAAATCTCGATGGGCGTGCCATCGGGCACGGCATCGTACAGCGCTTCGATCTGCGCGTTCGAAACGGCGATGCAGCCGTCGGTCCAGTCACCGGGAACCCGGCCCGCCGGCCAGGCATTGGGCTGGCCGTGGATCATGATCATGCCGCCTGCCGAACGACCCCGGCTCCGCGCATAGGCGGTGTCGGCTGCGTTGGGATAGGAGATGTGGAGCGAGAGGTGATAGGCGCTGTGGGGGTTACCCCAATCGATGACGTAGCGCCCCTCCGGAGTACGTTCGTCGCCTTCGAAGCGCTTGGGGCCGATCGGCTGGTCACCTAGTTGCAGGCCGCGGATCACCTGAACCACGCGGCCATCGGCATAAAGGTCCATGGTTCGCGCCGCCTTGTGGACGCGGATCGCTTCGATCTGTGGGACTGCAAGCGGCGCCTCCGCGCGCGCCGCAGTTACGCCCAGCAGCAGTAGCAGCGGGACCAGTTTCAGGCCCCGCCGCACCGGATCAGTCCGCGAACGGATCGCGCACGAGGATGGTGTCCTCGCGCTCGGGGCTGGTCGAAACCAGCGCCACTGGGGTTTCAATCAATTCCTGCACGCGCTGGATGTACTTGATCGCCTGTGCCGGCAGGTCCGCCCACGAACGCGCGCCGGCGGTGGTGCCTTCCCAGCCGTCCATTTCCTCGTAGATCGGCTCGACGTTCGCCTGATCGGCGGCATGGCTGGGGAAGTAATCCAGCACTTTGCCGTTGAGGCGATAGCCGGTGCAGATCTTCACCTTCTCGAACCCATCGAGCACATCGAGCTTGGTCAGCGCGATGCCGGTGACGCCCGAAATCGTGCAGGACTGGCGCGTCAGCACCGCATCGAACCAGCCGCAGCGACGCTTGCGCCCGGTGACGGTGCCGAATTCGTGGCCGCGCTCGCCCAGGCGCTGGCCGGTCTCGTCTTCCAGTTCGGTCGGGAACGGGCCGGAACCGACGCGAGTGGTGTAGGCTTTGACGATGCCCAGCACGAAGCCGGTAGCCGAGGGCCCAAGACCCGAACCGCTCGCCGCCGTGCCCGAAACCGTGTTCGAGCTGGTGACGAAGGGATAGGTGCCGTGATCGACGTCGAGCAGCACGCCTTGCGCGCCTTCGAACAGGATGCGGGCGCCGGCCTTCTTCACCTTGTTCAGGCGACGCCAGACCGGCTCGGCAAACTGCAGCACGAACGGCGCGATCTCGCGCAGCTCGGCGATGAGCGCGGCGCGATCGACCGGCGGCTGGCCGAACCCGGCGCGCAATGCGTCGTGGTGAGCGCACAAGCGATCGAGCTGCGGCTCAAGCGCGTCGAGGTGGGCCAGATCGCACACGCGAATGGCGCGGCGCCCCACTTTGTCTTCATAAGCCGGGCCGATACCGCGTCCGGTGGTGCCGATCTTGCCGGCACCGGCAGCGCTTTCACGCAGGCCGTCCAGATCGCGGTGGACGGGCAGGATCAGCGGGCAATTGTCGGCAATCGCGAAGTTTTCGGGATTGATCTCGACACCCTGGCCGTTCAGCTTCTCGATCTCGGCCTTGAGCGCCCAAGGGTCTAGCACCACGCCGTTGCCGATGATCGACAAAGTGCCGGTGACGATGCCCGAGGGCAGCAGGCTCAGCTTGTAGACCTGATCGCCCACGACGAGCGTGTGGCCGGCGTTGTGGCCGCCCTGGAAGCGCACCACGGCATCGGCGCGGCTTGCCAGCCAGTCGACGATCTTGCCTTTGCCCTCATCGCCCCACTGGGCGCCGATAACGGTTACGTTGGCCATGGTTATACTCCTCCACCCTGCCGAGGTGGATCCAATAACGCCCTTCGACAGGACTCGGCGAAATGGATGGGCAGTGGGGCAGAAGCGCCCCGGCTTTTCGGTGGGCGCCCTAGGGTGAACGCGGCGCGCTAGTCAAGAGCGGCCGCGCACCTAAAGAGTATTAAGCCAGAACTATATGTCAGTTAAGCGGCACTGCCTCAGCGCCTTGCAACTGATGCGAGCAGCCCAGCGCCAATGGATCGTCGGTTTCATCCAGCGCCGCTACGGTGATCCAACCCACGGCCCGCAGGCGCGCCGCGATCTCGCGATCATGGCCCAGCGGCAGGAACAAGGCAGTGCGCTCGGGTGTCTGCAACGCCAGCGCTTCGATCAGGGGATCGGGATAAAGCGAAAAGCCCACAGCTGCCTCGCCGTCCGCGTCGGTGCCCAGGATGCGGTAAGTGCCGCCGCGACCGACCGCGCCGGAAAGCCCCTCTGCATAGATCGTGAAGCCGAACCACGATTGGTACTCGAACCCATGACGCTCCGACGGATCGAGCGTCAGGCGGGCGGCGCCGTTCACGCGTGCAGCGATTTCGCGCAGGCCCTGGATGCGGCTGGCAAGGACACCGCCGGTGTCGAACTGCGCCAGGCGCTCGATGGCGGCATCGAACGGGCCGACAGCATAGAGCAAGGGCAAATAAGCCGCCCCGCCTGCGTCCACCAAGCCGCCTGCGTCCTTGGCATCGAGCATGCGGCGCACTGCATCGATGCGCGACGACGGTAGCGGCAGGGCTTCGGCGCTGAGCGTGTCCACCAGGTCCGGCAGGGTGAAGTCGATCGAGATGCCGGTGGCGCCGGCCGCCCGCAGTGCCTCAATGGCGATGCCGACCAGCTCAGCCGCAGCGGCGACCGAATCGGTGCCGATCAACTCGGCGCCGATCTGCAGCCGTTCGCGCACCGGATCGAGGCCATCGCCCTTGATGGTGAGGACTTGGCCGCCGTAGCACAGCCGCAGCGGGCGCGGTGCCTGTGCCAGGCCGGTGGCGGCGATGCGCGCCACTTGCGCGGTGATGTCCGATCGCAGCGCCAGTGTGCGCAGCGACAGCGGATCGACAAAGCGGAACATGCGGCGCACTTGCACACCGGCCATGCGGCTGGCGAGCGAGCGTTCGAATTCGAGCGTGGGCGCCTCGACCCGCTCGTATCCGTGCCCGGCCAACACGTCGAGCGCGGCGCGGCGCACGCGCTGGGCTGCGGCCGCTTGCTGCGGTAGTCGGTCGCCAAGCCCCTCGGGCAAAAGATCGCGGTCGGTATCCTGCATAACGAGCGCGCCCTTAGCCGGATGATCGGCGCTTGTCGAATGCGGCGCACAGAACGGCGAACGTTCTGTGCGACCAGTCCGAAATTTCCTGTCGGCAGGCGCGCTCGAAGACGCTAAGAGGAGCGCCGACGTCTGGCGGGACGCGCTTTCCTCATTGCGGCCCGGTACTCGCCGGGTCGCCTTCATTCATGGAAACGAGGCCGAATGCGCAAGATTTCGCTGATTATCCTCTCGCTTTTGCTGTGCCAATCCGGCGTCGCCTTTGCCCAGATGGGCGGAATGGGCGGGGACAGCGGCGGTAGTGGTGGTATGGGTGGCATGGGCGGTATGGGTGGAGGCGGCGGCATGGGCGGCGGTGGCGGCCCCCCGCCGGACGCCGGTGGCGGCAAGCCGCGCATGCCCGCTCCGCCCAAGCCCATCAAACGCGAACGCTGGGACAAGGTGGTCACAGCGATGTTCAAGGATGCGGACACCAATCGCGACGGCACCGTCACCGTGGCCGAACTCCACGCCCTGGTCGAAGCGCGCCGCACCGCGATCATCTCCGAGCGGTTCGCCAAAGTGGATACCGACCGCAACGGCGCGATCTCGAAGGACGAGTTCTTCGCCTGGCAACGCCAGATGGGCTCTGCCGCCTCGCAGGAAGCAGACGCCACCGGCGACCGTGGTGGCCCCATCTCCGAAGCGATCAGGCCCAACGCCGGGCGCGATGCCGACGACATGATGCTCGCTGCGATGATCGAGCCGATCACCGGCACGTTGATCGCCAAGGCGAACACGAACTACGATGCCGGTCTCTCGCTGGCCGAACTGCTCGCCTACGAAGGCAAGATCTTCGAGGCGGCGGACGCGGATCACGACGGTTATCTCAACATGCAGGAAATGCGGCCCAAGGGTCCTCCCGGCGGCATGCGTGGTCCTGGCGGCATGCGCGGCCCCATGGGCGGGCCTGGCGGCCCTCCGCCTCCGACCGGCAACTGACCGGACGGAACGAACAAAAAGGGCCGGCGCTTTCACGCCGGCCCTTTTTTTGTGCCTCAGCTAAGGCTGGCTATCAGAACGCCAGCGCCTTGACCGTCTTCACGCCGGGCAGCTTCCCGGCTTGGTCCAGCACGTTTGCGGTCACGTCACCATCGACCGACAGCAGCAGCACCGCTTCGCCACCAGCGGCGTGGCGGCCCAGATTGAACGTGCCGATGTTGATCGAATTGTCGCCCAGCAGCGTACCGATGCGGCCAATGAAGCCCGGTGCGTCTTCGTTGACGATGTACATCATGTGGCCTTCGAGCGCAGCCTCGACCTTGATGCCGAACATTTCGACCAAACGCGGCTCGACGTTGTTGAACAGCGTACCGGCCACCGAACGCTCACCCGCTTCGGTCTTCACCGAGACGCGCACCAGCGTGTGGTAATCACCCTCGCGCTCGGTCTTGACCTCACGCACTTCCAGGCCGCGCTCCTTGGCCAGGAACGGGGCGTTGACCATGTTCACCGTGGCCGACTGGACGCGCATGAAGCCCGCCAGAACAGCCGCGACGATCGGCTTCTGGTTCAGCTCTGCCGCAGCGCCTTCGCAGTGGATTGAGATGCGCGGCACCGAATCGTGGGTCAACTGGCCCAGCATCGAGCCGAGCTGTTCGGCCAGCTTCATGTAGGGGCGCAGCTTGGGCGCTTCCTCAGCGCTCAAAGACGGCAGGTTGAGCGCGTTGGTGACGCCGCCGCTGACGAGGTAGTCGGCCATCTGCTCGGCCACTTGCAGCGCCACGTTGACCTGTGCCTCGGTGGTCGATGCGCCCAGGTGCGGGGTGCAGATGAAGCCGGGCGTGCCGAACAGCGGCGAATCCTTGGCCGGCTCGGTCTGGAACACGTCGAGCGCAGCGCCGGCGATGTGGCCCGAATCGAGGCCCGCCTTGAGCGCTGCCTCGTCGATCAGGCCGCCACGCGCACAGTTGACGATGCGCACGCCCTTCTTGGTCTTGGCGAGGTTTTCAGCCGAAAGGATGTTGCGGGTCTGGTCGGTCAGCGGGGTGTGCAAGGTGATGAAGTCCGCACGCGCCAGCAGCCCGTCGAGGTCCACCTTCTCGACGCCCATTTCCACGGCGCGCTCAGGCGTCAGGAACGGATCGAACGCAACGACCTTCATCCGCAGGCCCAAGGCGCGCGATGCGACGATCGAGCCGATGTTGCCCGCGCCGATCAGGCCCAGCGTTTTGCCGGTGACTTCAACGCCCATGAAGCCGTTCTTGGGCCACAGGCCTGCCTGGGTCTGGGCGTTGGCTTCGGGAAGCTGGCGAGCCAGCGCGAAGATCAGGGCAATGGCGTGCTCGGCGGTGGTGATCGAGTTGCCGAACGGCGTGTTCATCACGACGACGCCCTTGGCCGAAGCAGCGGGGATATCGACGTTATCGACGCCGATACCGGCGCGGCCGACGACCTTGAGGTTGGTCGCAGCATCCAGCACGGCCTGCGTCACGCGGGTCGATGAGCGGATGGCGAGGCCATCGTATTCGCCGATGCGGGCGATCAACTGTTCGGGGGTTTCACCGGTAATGACATCGACCTGGCAGCCGCGCTCTTCGAAGATGCGCGCGGCGTTGGGGTCCATCTTGTCGGAAATGAGGACTTTGGGCTTGGTCATGGTCTTGATTCCTTGGGTATCGCCGATGCCGCCTGAATCCACCCTACCCTCGTCATCCCCGTAAAAGCGGGGAGCCAACTGACGGTCGTGCGAATACGACGGTCATCAGATGGGTTCCCGCCTTGGCGGGAATGACGAAAATAGAAGTAGGCTAGCGGCTTTGCAGCGAATTAGTTCTTGAGCGAAGCGTAGGCCCAGTCGAGCCAGGGGCCGAGATCGACCAAGTCCTGGGTATCGACAGTGGCGCCGCACCAGATGCGCAGACCGGCGGGAGCATCGCGGTAACCGGCGATGTCATAGGCAGCGTTCTGCTTTTCGAGCAGACCGGCGAACTGCTTGATGAAATCGGCATCGGCGCCCTCGACCGAGAGGCAGACCGAGGTCTTCGACCGGGTCGCTTCGTCGGCGGCCAGGTGGCTCAGCCAATCACGCTCCTGCACGATCTTGTCGAGCGCGGCGGCGTTGGCATCCGAACGCGCCTTGAGACCTTCGAGACCGCCCAAACCCTTGGCCCATTCAAGCGCGAAGATCGCGTCTTCGACGGCGAGCATCGACGGGGTGTTGATCGTCTCGCCCTTAAACACGCCCTCGGCGAGCTTGCCCTTGGAGACCAGACGGAACACCTTGGGAAGCGGCCAGGCCGGAGTATAGGTCTCCAGACGTTCAACCGCGCGGGGGCCGAGGATCAGCACGCCATGGCCACCCTCGCCGCCCAGCACTTTCTGCCAGGAGAAGGTGGCGACGTCGATCTTCGACCAATCGATGTCGTAGGCGAAGACGGCGCTGGTCGCATCGGCGAAGGACAGGCCCTCGCGATCGGCGGGAATGAAATCGGCGTTGGGAACGCGCACGCCCGAGGTGGTGCCGTTCCAGGTGAACAGCACGTCGGTGTTCCAATCGACTTGCGTCAGATCGGGAAGCTGGCCGTAGTCGGCGCGGATCACGGTGGGATCGAGCTTGAGCTGCTTGGCAGCGTCCGTCACCCAGCCCTCGCCGAAGCTTTCCCACGCCAGCGTGGTCACGCCGCGGGCGCCCAGCATCGTCCACATCGCCATTTCAAAGGCGCCGGTGTCGGAACCCGGAACGATGCCGATGCGGTGGGTGTCTGGAAGTTGCAGCACTTCGCGCATCAGATCGATGCAATACGCAAGACGCGCCTTGCCAATCTTGGCGCGGTGCGAGCGGCCAAGCGATTCTACGCTGAGTTTTTCGGGGGCATATCCGGGCGGCTTGGCGCAGGGACCGGAAGAGAAGTGCGGACGCGCGGGTTTGCGTGCCGGTACAGTAATATCAGTCATTTCTGACTCTCCTTGCAGAGAGCTCGCGCGGCGTTGGGACCGCGTGGCCCGGCGCCGCATCTAAAGGTGTGGCCGGGGATGTCAATCGGCGATGCTGTGGGAAACTTTACGGAAGGCCCTCGACAGGTATGGCCAAGTGGCTCGGCCCGCCGCACCAGTAAGGTTCCGTTAAGCCGCCGGATTCAGAACCTTAGTCATGCGCAGATACCTGCCCGTACTAGCCCTGACCGCCGGCCTTGCGGCCTGCCTTTCCGGCTGCATCGACTCGCCCACGCCCACCAAACGCCAGCCCACGCGTACCACGCGCAGGCCTCCTCCGCCCAAACCGGAACTGCGGCAGTGCTTGGCAGCGCTCACTGCCCAGAATGCCATCTTCACGCCCGTGGAGGATCGCTATTTCAGCAATTCGTGTTCCACGGTCGGCACCGTCAAGCTGGTCGCGCTGAACACCGATAACGCGACCGTTACCGTGACGAACCTGGGCCCGGTGACCTGCGCGACCGCAACGCCCTTCGCGGCCTGGGCCCGCTTCGGCGTGGACCGGGCGGCACAACAGATTCTCGGCAGCCGGATCGTCAAGATCGAGACGTTCGGCAGCTATTCCTGCCGTAATGTGGCCGGCACCGCGCGGCGATCGGGCCATGCCACTGCCAATGCGATCGACGTTTCCGCCTTCGTGTTGGGCGATGGCCGGCGAATCAGCGTGCTCAACGACTGGAACGGTGGCTCGCCCGAGGCGCGAAGCTTCCTGCGAGTCGTCCACGACAGCGCCTGCAAGCGCTTCGGCACCACACTGGGGCCGGGCTATAACGCGGCCCATGCCAACCACTTTCATCTGGAAGCAGACGGAGCGAACTTCTGCCGGTGATGGCAGGATCGATGATTAGTCAACGCTAAGCTGTTTCATTATAACCATTTTCTTCGTCATTCCCGCATAGGCGAGAACCCAACTGGTGGGGGTTAGGATTGAGGCGACATCAGATGGGTTCCCGCCTACGCGGGAATGACGAAGTGAGTGCACCGACCGCGAACCGCCACCCCGCCCCCAGCCAACGCCGCTCGTAAGCCCTCGTCCACCGTTCGTCGGACAACTACTGCCACGCCTCGCAAAATCGGCTAAGGCGCTTCGCAACGATGGCGACTTACGCAACACCTCCGTTCGATGACGATGACGACCTGGGTTCCGGCGATCCGCTGGCGCTGCCGCGCGAGGGTGCGAGTCGGCTCGCACCCAGCTATCCTGCGACACCCAGCGCACCGCCGCCTCCACCCCCCGGCAAGCGCCTATGGCTGGGCCATCGCAAGCGCTGGTGGGCGGTGCGGATCGCGGGCGGGTTGCTGGCGGTGCTGGTGCTGCTGATCGCCTGGCTGCTGGTCACTGCGCCACTGTCCAAGTCGCTCAAGCCGATTTCGCCGCCGCAAGTGACGCTGCTGGCAGCCGACGGCACTCCGATCGCGCGCAACGGCGCCATCGTCGCGGCCCCGGTCCAGATCGCCAAGCTGCCCAAGCACGTTCCGCAAGCCTTCATCGCTATCGAAGACCGGCGGTTCTACACGCACTGGGGCATCGATTATCGCGGCATCGCGCGGGCGATGTGGGTCAACCTGACCAGCGACAAAGTCCAGGGCGGCAGCACGATCACCCAGCAACTGGCCAAGTTCACCTTTCTCTCCTCGGAACGCAGCACGATCCGCAAGGCGCATGAATTGGTGATCGCCTATTGGCTCGAAGCATGGCTGACCAAGGACGAGATCCTGGAGCGGTATCTGTCCAACGCCTACTTCGGCGATAACACATATGGCCTGCGCGCGGCGTCAGAACATTATTTCTCGCGAGAGCCCGAGCGGCTTACCACCGCACAAGCCGCGATGTTGGCCGGGATGATGAAGGCGCCCTCGCGCTACGCGCCCACGGCCAACTACGATTTGTCCATCAAGCGCATGCGCACGGTGCTAGGGGCGATGGCGGCGGTTGGATACATCACCCCGAGCGAGGCCAAGGGGCTGAGCTCGCCCCGCCTCAAGGTTCGGCGCGAAAGCGAATTGCCGACCGGCACCTACTTTGCCGACTGGGCATTGCCGCAAGCGCGCGCGGTCAGCGAAGGCGGTTACGCCAGCGAGACGTACCGCACGACCCTCGATTCGCGCCTGCAAGCTGCCGCCCGCCGCGCGGTGGAAGGCGCCCCGCTGGGCAAGGCGCAAGTCGCGTTGGTCGCGATGCGGCCCAATGGCGAAGTCGTCGCGATGATCGGCGGCACCGACTATGCCGGCTCCACCTTCAACCGCGTCACGCAGGCAAAGCGCCAGCCAGGCTCCACCTTCAAGCTGTTCGTCTATCTGGCCGCGATGCGCGAAGGGATGCGGCCCAGCGATACGATCGACAACACCGAGATCACCACCGGCAGTTATCGCCCGCGCAACGCCGGCGGCAACTACTCCAAGACGATCACGCTGGAAGACGCCTTCGCCCGGTCGAGCAACGTGGCGGCGGTGCGGCTATACCAGAAGGTGGGCGACAAGGAAGTGATCCGCGCCGCACGCGATCTGGGCATCACCGCGCCGCTGCCAGAAGGCGATCCCAGCGTGCCGCTGGGCACCTCGACGATGACCTTGCTGGAACTGACCAGCGCCTATGCCGGTGTCGCTGCCAACCGCTTCCCGGTCGAAGCCCGCGCTTTCCCTGCGGAGCAGCAAGGATGGTTCGATCGCATCCTCGATCGTCGCAAGTCACTGTCAGAGGACGAGCACAAGGCGATGGAAGAGCTACTGCGCGCCACGATCAATCGCGGTACCGGACGCGCCGCGATGCTGAACCATCCCAACTTCGGCAAGACCGGCACCACGCAAGACAACCGCGACGCGCTGTTCGTGGGCTATGCTGGCGGGTTGGTCGTGGGCGTTTGGGTCGGCAACGACGACAACACGCCGCTGGGCAAAGTCCACGGCGGCAGCGTGCCGGCCACGATCTGGCGCAATTTCATGCGCCAGGCGCTGGGCGAGGCTGCGGCGCCGCCCGCGCGCAAGGCAGATCCCGAAGGTCCGGTCCAGCCGCTCGACTTGCCGGACATCGGCGATATTCCGGTGGGAGACGGCAACGAGCTGAACGTCCAGGACGGCCAGGCGACGTTCAACACCCGGATCGACGGCCAACCGATCGGCCTCAAGCTCGGCAAGGACGGGCTGACCCTGACCGGCCCCGACGGCAAGAGCAGCACCGTGCCGATCACTCCCAGCCCGGAAGTGCGCGCGCAAGCAAGCCAGGCCGCGCGTGACGCCGCAGCGCAAGCCCGCGACCGCATCGGTGATGCCGCTCGCCGCGTGGAGGAAGAAGCACGCAAGCAAGGCGTGAACTAAGAGCCTGAACTAATGGTGTGAACCCAGGGGCCACACGACCTGACGGGCGGGCAACCAAGGCGAAATAATCGGGCCATAAAGCGCCGTTATGCGCCATTTCCTAGCTGCCCTCGCCCCCATCGCTACGGCCCTTATCGCGGCCACCCTGCCCGCGCTCGCCCATGCTGAAACCGAGCATGACGAACAAGTCTGGGTGAACCTGACGGCGATGGGGCCGGTTTCCGGCGATCTAGTCTATTTCGCAGAGCTGCAGCCACGTGCGGGAGACGGATCATCCCGGCTGGACCAGATGATCCTGCGCGGCGCGGTGGGTTGGAAGCTTTCGCCGAAAGTCACCGTCTACCAAGGCTACGCCCACGTTATCGTTCCCACCGAAGGCGGCAAGGACGTGAACGAGGAACGCAGCTTCCAGCAGGTCACCTGGAACATCAGCAAGCCGTGGGGCGGCGAATTATCATCGCGCACCCGTCTGGAACAGCGCTGGCGCTCCAACGGCGATGACACCGGCTGGCGCCTGCGTGAAATGCTGCGCTACGAAAAGCCGCTCAAGCCCGGAAGCGACGCCGTAAACGCGCTTGTTTCGACCGAAGTGTTCCTCGCCATCAACGAAACCGACTGGGGCGCCCGCGACGGCTTCGACCAGATCCGCACGTTCGTTGGCGCCGAAATCGGGCTGCCGGGCAAATCGACCATCGAAGCGGGCTATCTCAACCAGGCGATCGACCAGACTCGCGGTCGCACCCGGATGAACCACGTCGCTTCGCTGTCGCTATTTTTCCGGCATTGAAGGGAGGGCGAACCCGGTACGTCAGCGCACCCGTTCGTAGGCTCGCTGTTCCATGCGGTAATCCGGCAGGGCATCCAGCGCAGCGCGCAAGGCTTCGCTCCAGCCGGTGGAAATGGCGCGGAAGTAGGGGTCGTTGCCGTCGATGCGGCGCTCGTGCTTGGGTACGAACTCGTCGCGACCGATCACCAGCAGGTCCAGCGGCAGTCCGACCGAGAGGTTGGCCTTGAGGGTCGAATCGAACGAGACGGTCATCAGCTTGACCGCGCTTTCGAAGCTCATGTCACGATCATAGCCCCGGATCAGGATCGGGCGACCGTACTTGGTCTCGCCGATCTGGAAGAACGGGGTGTCGTAGCTGGCCTCGATGAAATTGCCTTCGGGGTAGATCAGGTAGAGCCGTGGCTCCATTCCCTTGATCTGGCCGGCCACGATCATCGAGGCGCTGAAGGTGCCCGCCGCCGCTTTCTGGCCGTTGTCGGTGGCGCGCGTGGAAATAATGTCTTGCAGCAAGTTGCCGATGATCGTGGCCACTTGATACATCGTGGGGGCTTCCAACAGGCAGTTATGCCGTTCGGACGGTGCCTTGGTGCGCTCTTCCAACTGGCTGATGACGGCTTGCGTGGTCGCGAGGTTGCCGGCCGTCATGATCGAGATGATCCGCTCTCCAGGGAACGACCAGTGGTACATCTTGCGGAAGGTAGAGATGTTGTCGACGCCGGAGTTCGTGCGGGTGTCGCTCATCAGAACGAGCCCCCGATCCAGCATCATGCCAACGCAATATGTCATCGAACTTCAAGACCCCGTATATTCCCGCGCCCTCTTCCCCCGCGCGGTGCGACCGTTATCAGCCGCCTTGATTTTGTTGTTGCCCGCCGTTTGCGGAAGATTGTTGTTGCTGGCACCCTACCAGCTTCTCCTCGACCGACAAATGAACATCTAGGGAAGTTTCGCCAGCACCCATCGCAATTCCGGTAACCGGAGCGGCTTCGGCATAATCGCAGCCGGTGGCGACGCGGATATAACGCTCATCGGGGCAGATCGCGTTCGAAACGTCGAAGCCGACCCAGCCGAGGCCCGGCACGTGTGCTTCGGCCCAGGCGTGCCCGGCGTCCTGCTCGACTTGACCGTCGATGCGCAAATAGCCGCTGACATAGCGCATCGGGATATCCATCAGCCGACCCGCGCTGATGAAGATATGGGCGTGATCCTGGCATACGCCCTGGCCGGCCAGCAGCGCTTCCTCAGCCGTGGTCCGCACGCCCGTGGCCCCGGTGACATATTCCACCGCCTCGCCGATGGCACCACACAAGCCATGGAGAAAGCCGAGCGGATCGGCCCTGTCAGCATCGATCGAGGCCACCAGCTTTTCCACGTTGGCGCCCGGAAGCGTCAGTTTGGTGGGCCGCAGGAAGTACCAGAGCGGCATGTGGCCGCTGTGCGGGCCGATGACGCCGTTGTTGTCGATCGTGCGCACCGTGCCTTCGCAGGTCACCACCACTTCGGGCACCCCATCGCCAATCGAAACGAGATCGACGTGGTTGTGATGCTGATCCTCGTAATGCGCCTCAGGCCAGGCGTTTTCCAGATCCATGCTCCAGTCGAGCACTTGCTGCCCGTGCGTGGACTTGGGCTGGAGCCGCAACCGTTGCAGCCCATGGGAGATGCCCTGAGCAAAAACGTAGCGCGTGGTGTGTTTGACGGTCAGCAGCACGTCTTAGTCCGCGAACCGATAGTCAGTGGCGATCGCGTTACCAATCTGGATGGTGTTACCGATGAAGGCGGTTAGAAATTCGTGCAGCCCGCCTTCGAAGATTTCCTCGATCGAGGTCTCGTGCAAGCGCTCCCCCGCTTCGCGCAGCAACTGGTGGGCCGAAACCTCGCAGCCGTACTCCTTGGCGAGACCGGCCATGTTGCTGCGGATCTTCTCGTAGCAGAACACCAGCGAACGCGGGAACTGGCCGTCGAGGATCAGGAACCGGGCAATGCCGCGCGGGTCCATGGCGCCGGCATTGAGCCAGGAATAGGCGCGATTGCCCGCAACCGAGCGCAGCAGGGTGTCCCACTGCACGTTGTCCAGGCTGGAGCCGACCCAGGCCACCGACGGCAGCAGGACGTAGTATTTGACGTCCAGGATGCGCGCGGTGTTGTCCGCCCGCTCGATGAAAGTGCCGATGCGGGCGAAGTTGAACACTTCGTTGCGCAACATCGTGCCTTCCAGCGCCCCGCGCACCAGAGTCCCGGTGCGACGGATCGCCGTGAGCACTTCGCCCAGATTGGTTTCACGCACGGGCTGCGACAGCAGTTCGCGCAAGGTCATCCAACCTTCGTTGGTAGCCTCCCACACCGCGTTGGTGAGCGAATTGCGGACCATCCGCGCGTTGAGCCGCGCGTTCTCGATCATCTGCAGGACCGAGTTGGGGTTGTCCTTATCGCGCAGCAGGAAGTTGAACACGTCACTGCCGTGAAAATCGCTGTGGCGGGCGCGATAATCTTTCAGCAGGCCAGCGGTGGTCAAGACTGACTTCCACTCCTCGTCCTGCGATTCCCGGCTGTTGCGCGTAAGCGCGAGGTGAAAACCGACGTCGATCAGGCGTGCGGTGTTCTCCGCCCGTTCGAGGTAGCGGCTCATCCAGAAGATGCCGTTGGCGGCGCGTCCTAACATGTTCCTTGCGCCTCCTTACTCGTCCAACACCCAGCTATCCTTGGTGCCTCCGCCTTGCGACGAATTCACCACCAGCGAACCTTCCTTGAGCGCGACGCGGGTGAGGCCGCCGGGCGTGATGTCGATGCCATCGGGCGATACGAGAACGAAGGGACGCAAATCCACGTGGCGCGGCGCAAGGCCCTCCTTGGTGAAGATCGGGACGGTCGATAAGGACAGCGTGGGCTGGGCGATGTAGTTGTTCGGCTTGGCCCGCAGCTTCGCTTCGAAATCTGCCAATTCCTTTTTTGAAGACGTCGGGCCGATCAGCATGCCGTAGCCGCCCGAACCATGCACTTCCTTGACCACCAAATCCGCCAGGTTATCGAGCACGTAGGCAAGCGCATCGGGTTCCGAGCAGCGCCAGGTCGGCACATTGCCCAGAATCGGCTTTTCGCCTGTGTAAAATTCGATGATCTCGGGCATGTAGCTGTAGATCGCCTTGTCGTCGGCGATGCCCGTGCCCGGCGCATTGGCGATGGTGATCCCGCCCGACCGGTACACGTCCATCATCCCTGCCACGCCCAGGATCGACGAGGAATTGAACGTGAGCGGATCGAGGTATTCGTCGTCCACCCGCCGGTAGATAACGTCGATCGCCTTGAAGCCGGTGGTCGTGCGCATGGCGACGCGCCCGTCGATCACCCGAAGGTCACTGCCCTCGACCAGTTCCGCACCCATCTGATCGGCAAGGAACGCATGCTCGAAATAGGCGGAATTGTAGATGCCGGGCGTCAGCACCGCCACGGTAGGTCGACCACTGCCCTTGAACGCTGGTGGAGCGCAGGCACGCAAGCTGCGGGCCAGGCGGCGGGGATAGTCGGACACGGGCCGCACCGGGATTTTGGTAAACAGCTCGGGGAACATCGCCATCATCGTCTCGCGGTTCTCGAGCATGTACGAGACGCCGGAGGGGGTACGGGCGTTGTCTTCCAGCACCATGAATTCGTCAGGGCCGGTACGCACCAGATCGATGCCGACGATATGGGTATAGACTCCGCCCGGCGGCGTGAACCCGATCATCTGTGACAGGAACGCTTCGTTATTGCGAAGCGCCTCGATCGGCAGCCGGCCCGAGCGGACGATTTCCTGGCGGTGGTACAGATCCTTGAGGAAGGCGTTGAGCGCCCTCACCCGCTGCTCGATCCCGCGCGTCAGCTTGCGCCATTCGCGCGCGGTGATGATCCGGGGGATCATGTCGAACGGGATCAGCCGCTCTTCAGCGTCATCTTCACCATAGACGTTGAAGGTGATGCCGATGCGCCGAAAGAACCTTTCGGCCTCCGCGTCCTGGCGGGTGAGCCAGTCATTATCCTGACTGTCGTACCACTGGCGAAAGTCGGCATAAGCCGGGCGGACAGATGCGTCCGCATTGAGCATTTCGTCGAAATTCCGCGCAGTATCGGCCGACATTGTGACTCCCGTTTGTCCATTTGATGCAACAGGACGGGACACTTGCCAAGCACTCTCGCTGCAACTGCGAAATAAATTTCACGAGCGCACCGAAGCGACGGATTTCATGTCCGTCGCTCGTTAACGAGAGAGGGCGCTAAGCCAGCAGCCCTCGCGCCCGGACATCCGCGCGCAACGCCTCCGCGCCGCCCACGAAGTGATGCACTTGCCAGCCCAGAGCGCGGGCAGAGGCGATGTTGGCGGAATTGTCGTCGATGAAGAGCATGGCTTCGGGCGCGTAGCCAAAACGGCGGGTGGCCAGATCGAAGATGCGCGGATCAGGCTTGGCTAGTTTCTCGTCGCCCGACACCACGATGTCGCCGAAAAGATCGAAAAACTCGGGGCGGGTCGCCCTGAAGTCGTGCCAGAATGTCGATGCGAAATTGGTGATTGCAAACAGCGGCACGCCGCGCGCGGCCAATTCGCGCACGATATCGGAGGTGCCGGGCACATCACCGGGGATCGTTTCGCCAAAGCGCGTGGCGTAGGCGTCCAGCAAATCGTCGTGGCCGGGGAATTCGGCCTTGCGAGCAGCCACCATCTCATCAAGATCGCGACCAGCATCGTGTTCGACGTGCCATGCTTCGGTGACGACATTGGCCATGAACCAATCCAGCTTAACCGGATCGTCGATCAGCTTGGCGAACAGCAGACGCATGTCCCACTGCACCAGTACCCAGCCGACATCGAACACGACCGCTTCGACCGGACGCACTGTCGGCATACTTTCATGGACGACGGACATGACAAGACCCCCGCGGTTAGGCGGGGGTCTCATACGATGCGCGCGTGACCGTCCGCCTCGTACCCCGCCACATCGGGCGGGGACAAGTAACGATCAGCCCTGGCGGGCTTTGAAGCGGCGGTTGGTCTTGTTGATGACGTACGTGCGACCGCGACGGCGGATCACGCGGTTGTCCCGGTGGCGATCCTTGAGCGACTTGAGGCTGTTGCGAATCTTCATGGGTCTTCCCGTTCGTAAAGCGTTTGGCGGTTCCGACCGCCGGAATTTGAAGTGGCGCCGTTAAGGGCGGCGCCCATCGAAGTCAAGCGTGTGAAGCGACGAACCGGCACATTTGTCGGCTTTTTGAGTCCTTCAGCTTGTCATTGTTCATACACCAGCAATCGCTTCGGGAGCAACTGCATGCTACGGGCGCGACTTACCTTCAGCGGAAAAGACAGAGTGATGAAAAAGATCAACCGCGCGGGTTATGCCGCTATCACGCTCTCCCTGCTGTCTGGCCTGTGCCTTGCCGGGACCGCGCAAGCCCAGCCTGGCTGGGGTTCGCGCTGGGGCGGCGGCGGTTGGGGTTCGCCTTGGAACGATTCGATGTTCCCCTCCGATCGCAATGCCCGTGGCGGCAGCATGGGCGATGCCCGCGAAGGCAAAGTCGAGGTCAGCCGCTTCGTCGCCCAAGTGCCGCAAGCCCAGGAATTGGGCCATGGCGCGGTGAGCGTGGCATCCGAAACGGGTGACGGCCCGTGGGTCGAACCCAGCGTACGCCGCACGTTCGAAGCAGCGATCGTCGATGCGTTGGTCGGCGCCGGTTACGATACACAGCATCCCGACGGCGCGGAGGCACAAGTCACCACCCTAAAGATCGCGCGGATGGTTCTGGTCCCTGCCGAGGAAAAGAAAAGCCCGATCAGTGGTACTGCCGCAGTGGGGGTAAGCAACTACGGCACGTCCTATGGCCTGGGCATCAATGTCGATCTGACCAAGCCGCGCACCGCGCTGGTATCCACGCGCCTCGACGCCCGGATCACCGACAAGGCGAGCGGCGCGGTGCTGTGGGAAGGCTATGCCACCATCGCCACCCGCGAAGGTGACCAGAAGTGGAGCGACGGGGTCATTGCCGCCAAGCTGGCAGGCGCCTTGTTCGACCAATTCCCCAAGGCGGACCCGGTAACGCCGATTGGTTGAGGATCTAAGCAGCCCCGCTCGGCGTTGAACCGGCACCCGAACTGAAAACTTAAAAGAGGACGCCATGGCCATTCCCCCGTCCGCCCTGCGGTTCCTCCCGGCTGCTGTCGCCTGCGTCTTGCTTGCCGGCTGCGCGGCGCCGACCGGACCGGTCCAAGTCACTCGGTTCCATGCCCCCGAACCGGTCGCGCTGGGGCGCGGGATCGTCCGGGTCGAGCCGGCACCGGGCCAGCCCAACGATATGGAATTGCAAGCCTACAGCGCCGCCATCGCGCAAGAGCTGGGCAAGCTGGGCTATACTCTGGCCCGCCCCGGCGAGACTGCCGACATTGGCCCCGATACTGGCCAAGTTGCGCTCGTTACCCTGGAACAGCAGCGCTTCAAGCCTACCCGCGCGCACGGCCCCGTCTCAGTCGGCCTGGGCGGCGGCGGCGGCAGCTATGGAACGGCTGCTGGCGTCGGGATCGGCATCGACTTGTCCGGCGGCCCCAAGGAGCAAGTCGCCACCCGCTTGTCCGTCACCATCCGCGAGCGGCCTTCGGGCAAATCGCTGTGGGAAGGCCGCGCAGAATTCAGCGTTCGAGCCAATTCCCCGCTCGCGCAGACGCAAGCCGGCGCGGCAAAGATGGCCCAAGCCCTTTTCAAGGGGTTTCCGGGACGCTCGGGCGAAACTATTCAGGTACGATGACCCAGATTCAAATCAACGCCGCGTTCGATTCCGGCAACATCGAAGTCGTTTCCCTTGATGGCGCCAGCGCCAGCCTGACGATCCGCAAGGATCATGCCTCGGACTTCTATCAGTGGTTCCATTTCCGTGTTTCCGGCGCGGCAGGGCGTGAACTGACGCTGCGGATCACCCACCTCAACGGTTCGGCCTTTGGCATGGGTTGGCCAGGCTATAGCACGTGCGTGTCCGAGGATCGCCAATACTGGGGCCGCGCACCCAGCGAATGGGACGAAACGGCAGACGGCGGCACCCTGACCATCCGGTACACCCCGTCGGCCGACCTTGCCTGGTTCGCCTACTTCGCGCCTTATTCGATGGAGCGGCACCACGACTTGGTCGCAACCATCGCGCAAGAGCCCGGCGTGACCCACCGAAGCTTGGGCACCAGCCTCGACGGCCAGTCGATCGATTGCCTAGATATCGGCGACGGCCCGGTGCAAGTGTGGCTCTATGCCCGCCAGCACCCTGGCGAAACGATGGCCGAGTGGTGGATGGAGGGCGCGCTCGATCTGCTCGCAGACCCTGCCGACTCAGTCGGACGTGAATTGCGCAAGCGTTGCCGCCTGCATGTCGTTCCCAACGCCAACCCCGATGGATCGCGGCGCGGACACTTGCGCACCAACGCGGTCGGCGTGAACCTCAACCGCGAGTGGGATAATCCAACCCCGGAGAAGTCGCCCGAGGTGCTGGCGATCCGCAACGCGATGGACGAAACCGGCGTCGATTTCGCGATGGATGTCCACGGCGACGAGGCGATCCCGGCGGTGTTCCTCGCCGGGTTCGAAGGCATCCCCTCGCTCAAGGACGAACAGCTTACCGGCTACAACCGCTATGCGCAGTTGCTGGAGCGGCGGACACCCGATTTTCAGACCAAGCTGGGTTATCCCCTGGCGCGGCCCGGCACCGGCAACCTGACGATGTCCACCAACCAGTTGGCAGAGCGGTTCGGCGCGGTGTCGATGACGCTGGAAATGCCTTTCAAGGACCACAATCCCGCCGCCGACGAACGCCAGGGCTGGAGCCCGGAGCGCTCGATGCAACTGGGCCGCGATTGCCTGGGTGCGCTGCTGGAATGGCTGGTGGAGCGGGAAGCCGCCTGAGCCGCCTAGCGGATCAGGCTTGATCGAGGCCCAGGTCGCTGGGCCCGAACGCATGGGGCAGCAGTTCCGACAAGCGCAGCTCCAAGCCTCCGTCCGGCCCGTCGCACCATATGATGGGGTCGGTCTTGCCCAGCGCCGCCAGTTCGTTGAGCACCTGGCGGCAACGCCCGCAAGGCGTGACCGTCGCTTGCCCAGGAGCACCCGGCGCGCCGCCCGTCACTGCGACAGCTTCCAGTCCCCCGCGCCGGCCTTCGGACAGAATCTTGGCGACCGCGACCGTCTCAGCGCACAGCGCGAGGCCATAGCTGGCGTTCTCGACATTGGCGCCCGTAACGATCCTGCCGTCGGACAACAAAAGCGCGGCACCGACGTGAAAACCCGAATACGGCGCGTAAGCGATTTGTGCGGCAGCACGGGCAGCAATCAGCAATTGCTCGCGCGTGGCCGCAAGGTTGGTAATCTGGCTCATGGCCGCACCACTACCCAGCGAAGCCCCTGCGGCGCAACTTCGTTCGCCAGCGCCCCGTTGGCCGTCCACAGGGTCCATGGCCGCAAGGCATACGTCGGCATGAAGCGATCACGCACCAACCACAAGTTGCGATCGATCTTGCCCACGACGTGATAGCGCGCCTCGAAGGCAGGCGACACTTTGAGGATCACGGCCTTTCCGGCATGCGTCTCGACTTGGTTGAGAAACGTCATCAGCTCGCTCTCGACGCGCGATTCGCTGACTTTGATGGGGCAATTGTCGGCCTCTATGTCCAGGTCGACCGCTGGCGGCAGCAGCGCTGTGTCGCGGGGCACGGTGGTGACGAAGTTTGCCGCCTGGGGGCCGGCAGGCTGGCATGGGTCGTAGCGGTGAAGCGCGCCCACTTGCATGCCGGCTGCCTTGGCCGCTTCGAAGTTCGTCACGAAAGCCGGGTCACGCGCGAAGGCGCTGGCACTTGCGTCGATATAGGCGAAGTCCACGCCGATCGCCTTGAGCGATTTCCAACTGACCTCGCCATCGTTCACACCGATCTCGACACCCTGCGTCGGGAAAGTGCCGCGCTCTGGCGTCCAATGACGCAGATGCCACCAACCCCACGCACTGCCAATCAAGGCGATCAGCACCAGCGCGCCGACAATGCGCAAGCCCCAACCCGCGCCGCCGCGCCGGGCCGCCTTGCCCTTTCTTCTAGCCGCCAAAATGTGCCCCCTTCAGCCGCGGATATGCAGCACGCAAATCAGCGTGAACAGCCGTCTGGCGGTGGGGAAATCGGTTTCGACCTTGCCGTCGAGCCGCTCGACCAGCATCTCAGCCGCTTCGTTGTGGATGCCGCGCCGGGCCATGTCGATGGTTTCGATCTCTTGCGGCGTCGCCTTACGAACGGCCTGGTAATAGCTTTCGCAGATCGCGAAATATTCGCGGATGGGCCGACGGAACCGCGCCAGTCCAAGCACTAGCGTTTCCAGTTCCACGCCGCCTTCGTCCGCGATTTCAAGCGACAACCGTCCGTCTTTCACGGAAAGATGGAGGCGATACGGCCCCTCATGCCCTGCCTCGAACGAACGGACCGGCTTGAACAAGTTGTCCTCGATCAGATCGAACATGGCGATCTGTCGTTCCTGTTCGATATCTGCGTTGCGCCATAGAATGGTCGCATCGTCTAGATCGATATGGGATATGCGCGGGTCCGCCATGATCCAATGGCCTCTACGCGGTTGGGGCGGGGCCGGGCAAGCCTTCCACAAGCTGTGGATTAAAATGGCTCATGCCGATGCTTGGCATCGGCACGGTCGCAGGCCATTGTCGGGCGCTTATGGTCACCGCTCTCACACTACCCCTTCCTGCCGAAGCAACAGTTCGCAGCCTTCCTGCAAACGTCGAAGCGGAGGCCGCGTTCCTGGGCGCGGTGCTGATCGACAACCGCGTTATCGAGGAACTGCCCACCCAGTTGGGCGCCCAGCACTTCTTCGAACCCGTCCACGCGCGCATTTACGAGCGCATCTTGCACTTGCTCGATCGCAAGGCGGTCGTCACCCCGGTCACGCTGCGCCCTTACTTCGAGGCTGACGAATCGCTCAAGGCACTAGGCGGCGTCTCCTACCTCGCCCGATTGACCGCTGACGGCCAGGGCTTGCTCGCCCCGCGCGAACTGGCCGAGCAGATCTACGACCTCGCCTTGCTGCGCGAACTGATCTCGGTGGGACGTGGCCTCGTCGAAGGGGCGATGGATACGTCCGAGTCGGTCGAACCGATGGAGCAGATTTCGCAGGCCGAGGCCGCGCTCTACAAAGTCGCGGAAGGCGCATCCGGCGCCAACGAGGCGAAAGACTTCGGACAAGCTACCAGGGTTGCAATTCAAGCGATTGAAAAAGCATTTAATTCTGGCGGCCACATCTCAGGCAAGACCACTGGCCTCGATTCGCTGAACAGCAAGATCGGCGGCCTGCACGATTCCGACCTTATCATTCTTGCCGGACGTCCAGGCATGGGCAAGACTTCGCTCGTCACCAACATCGCCTACAACGCCGCCTCGCGGCTCCAGCGCGATCTGGCGGATGGAATCACCGTCGAAAAGTCGGTCGGTGCAGCGACCGCGTTCTTCAGTCTGGAAATGAGCGCGGACCAGCTCGCCACGCGTATCCTGGCCGAACAATCGGGCATCAGTTCGGAAGCCCTCCGCGTCGGTCGCATCAGCCGGGAGGATTTCCAGCAACTCTCGTTCGCCAGCCAGCGCTTGGCGGAACTGCCGCTATTCATCGACGATACGCCCGGCCTCACCATCGCCGCGCTGCGCACCCGTGCCCGGCGTCTCAAGCGTCGGCATAACATCGGCCTCATCGTCATTGACTACTTGCAACTCCTGCAAGGGTCAGGCCGCGCCAACGACAATCGCGTGAACGAAATTTCCGAGATTTCGCGCGGACTCAAGACGCTCGCCAAGGAATTGAGCGTTCCCGTGATCGCCTTGTCCCAGCTCAGCCGCGCGGTGGAGCAGCGCGAGGACAAGCGCCCGATGCTGTCGGACCTTCGCGAATCCGGCTCGATCGAGCAGGACGCCGACATGGTCTGGTTCGTCTACCGTGAGGACTACTACGCCCGCTCCGTTGAACCCAAGGAACCAACCGAGAGCGATCCGCCGGACGTACGGGCCAAGTGGGAAGAGTGGCGTTCGCTGATGGAGCGAATCACCGGCCTGTCCGAACTTATCATCGCCAAGCAGCGCCACGGCGCCACCGGCAAGGTGCGTCTGCGCTTCGAGGCGCGGATCACCAAGTTCTCCGACCTTGCCCCCGAAGACATGCGCGCCACATACGGGAACGATGACTGACCGCAGATTGATGCTGATTGCCGGCGGCTCAGGCTCGATCGGCAGTGCGATCGCCCAGCTGGCGTTGACGCAAGGGTGGCGCGTCGCGGTTCACGGACGGAGCCTGGAAAAGCTCGATACGCTGGTGACGGGCTTGGCCCATCTCGGCCAAATCGACGGGTTTGCCACCGATATCTGGGAAGAGGACGCCGCCGAAGCGCTGGTCGCCGAAGTGGTCGAGCAATATGGCCGTATCGACGCCGTAATAGACTGCACTGCCACTGGCCCATTGGGTATTACTGGCCTGTTTCCAGATACTTCGCCGGAAACTTTCGGAGACTTTCTCAACGTTTCGGTGGGCTGGATCGAACGCCTGGCCCACGCCGCGTACGATTTCCTGGCGCAGGAAGGCGGCACGATCATCGCGTTCGTTTCGGACGCCGGGATCTACGCCGCGCCGCGCCAGGCGCTGGTAGGCGCTGCGCGCGCGGGCACTATCGGCTTCATCCGCAATTTTGCGGTCGAAGCCGCGCGCGACGGGGTGCGTGCCCATGCCATTGCCCCCAGCTTCGTCGAAGGCACCGAAAGCGCGCAGCGAATGGGCGCGGAACGTATGAGCAAGGCCGCCAAACGCGCCGGGCTGGGCCTGCCGACACCCGACGACATCGCCCCGCTCGCGCTGTTCCTGTGCAGCGACGGCGCGGCGAAGATTACCGGCCAAGTCATCGGTGTGAGCGGCGGATTGAACGCGTAATCCCTACAGCTTGCGGATCATGTAGGCGGCCCCTTCGCCGTAACTCTCCAGCTTGCGCTGGATATCGGCGCTCGCTGCGACGGGATCGAACCCCATCGACCGCCAGAAGCCTTTCGTCCCGTTCACCGAGACGAGGGCGAACTCGTGCCCACCCGCCGCACGCAGTTCGCGGGCGACCTGCTCTACTGCAGGGCTGGCATGGCCCTGCCCGCGCACGTCAGGATGCAGTGCGAGGTCATGCAGGTAGAAACTGTCGCGCGCATCCGGTAATTGCCCCAGCAGCGAGTTGAGCGGCGGGATCGCACCCTTCGGCCAAGGATAGGCGATCACGTAGCCCTTCACCGCTTCTGCTTGAGCAAGCACGAGGCAGCCTTGGGGAAACAGCGCCAACCGCTCTTCGAAACACGCGCGCGCCTCGAAGTGATCGGGGAAGCTGGCGCGGGCGACATCGATCACCCCGCCGATGTCATGAGCGCGCATCGGGCGCCAATCCAACGCGGGCATCTAAAGCGCCTGCTTCCACCGAACCAATCGCGCCACCGCATCGTCCAGTACGGCATCGGGCTTGGTAAAGCACAAGCGCACCAAGTTTGTCGGCGCGCCGTCGCTTTCGTACAACGCGCTTACCGGGATCGTCGCGACGCCGGCTTCGCGAACCGCGCGCTCGCTGAATTCAAGGTCGGACAACGCGATGCCCGAGGCGGTCAGGTCCACGCAGACGAACCATGTTGCCGCATTAGGCAGCACGGCAAAGCCGGCACCTTTCAGCCCAGCGGTGAGCCGGTCGTGCGAAGCGGCCCAGCCGGCCTGGATGCCGTCCAGCAGATCGTCCATCGCCAGCCCCTGCGCGACGGCCCATTGCAGCGGCACGGCGGTGGTGAAGGTCAGGAACTGGTGAACATGGCCCAGCGCCGCTGTCAGTTCTCCTCGTGCGATCATCCAGCCGATCTTCCAGCCGGTCAGGCCGAAAATCTTCCCCGCCGAGCCGATCTTGACGGTGCGCGTCGCCATCCCATCGCACGCCATCAGCGAACGATGCCGTATTCCGTCAAAGCGCACGCCCTCCCACACCTCATCGCAGATCGCGACGAGGTCGTGTTCCATGCATATCCGCGCGATACCAGCGAGTTCGTCGGCGCTGGCAACGGTGCCCGCGGGATTGAGCGGATCGTTGAGAATCAGCGCTCGGGTCTGGGGGGTTATCACCGCTTCGATCGCCGCCGGATCATAACGAAAGAGCGGCGGCGTCAGCGGCACCGAGACTGGCACCCCGCCTGCCCGCCGCACCATCGGCGCGTAGGCATCGTAGGCGGGTTGGAACACGATCACCTCGTCTCCCTCGGAAATCAGTGCCAGCACGGCGGCGGCAATCGCTTCTGTTGCACCAGAGGTGATGCAAACTTCACCGGGCGTAAGATCAAGGCCTTGCCGCCGCGCGTAGAAGTCACAAGCCGCCTGGCGCAGCTCCAGCAGCCCGACACTGGGCGGATACTGGTTCGATTTCTCGTGCAGCGCGCGCGCCGCCGCATCGAGCAAGGCAGGCGGTGGCGGACCGTCCGGAAATCCCTGTCCCAGGTTGATCGCCCCGGTTTCGCGCGCGAGCGCGGACATGTGCTCGAACACCGTGGCGCCCATGCTGGCGTAGACGGGATGGATCAGGGGGCGGTTATTCATGGCAGTCGGATAGCGCGCCCTGCTTGGCTTTGCACGTTGCCCTGGCCATACCGCGCCCCGCAGTCGGCAGCCTGCCGGAAGTGCCGACATCCCGTCTCGCCGAACCAATTTGAACAAGCTTTCCCACAAACCGCCATATCGATTACTGTATACGGTGACGCTGGCTTGAGATTCAAACCGTAGCGCCTACATTGGAGTCTCGAAAGGACGGTTCCAACAAAAATGAACGACGACCAGCCTAGCGGCAATCCTTGGGTCAAGAGCCTGCTCGTGTGGGGAGGTATCTTCCTGGCACTGCTGATGGTGGTATCCATGTTCAGCCAGCGCGGGACGACCGGATCGGCCATCCCTTATTCCGATTTCCGTACCAAGGTCACCGAAGGATCGGTCGCTTCGGTCGAAATTGCTGAGAACCGCATCGACGGTAAGCTCAAGAACGGCGATAGTTTCACGACTATCCCGGTTCCGGGCGACACCACCCTCGCTCAGTTGCTGCAACAGAACGAAGTCAAATATTCCGGCAAGGAAGCCGAGCAAGGCAACGTCCTGCTGTGGATCTTGGCGCAAACTCTGCCATTCCTGCTGATCGTTGGCATCGCCTTCTTCCTGCTCAAGCAAGTGCAAAAGGGCGGCGGATCGGGTGCGATGGGCTTTGGCAAGTCCAAGGCCAAGCTCCTGAACGAGCGTTCGGGCCGCGTGACCTTCGACGATGTCGCCGGCATCGATGAAGCGCGCGAGGAACTGGAGGAAATCGTCGAGTTCCTGCGCGATCCTACCCGCTTCTCCAAGCTGGGTGGCCAAATCCCCAAGGGCGCGCTGCTGGTCGGCTCGCCCGGCACCGGCAAGACCTTGCTGGCGCGTGCCATCGCTGGTGAAGCAGGCGTACCGTTCTTTTCGATTTCAGGCTCCGACTTCGTCGAAATGTTCGTGGGCGTCGGCGCCAGCCGCGTGCGCGACATGTTCGAGCAGGCCAAGAAGAATGCGCCGTGCATCGTCTTCATCGACGAAATCGACGCGGTCGGTCGTCACCGTGGCCATGGCCTCGGCAATTCCAACGACGAGCGCGAGCAGACGCTGAACCAGTTGCTGGTCGAGATGGATGGTTTTGAGGCCAACGAAGGCATCATCATCATCGCGGCGACCAACCGCCCCGACGTTCTCGATCCCGCGCTGCTGCGTCCCGGTCGTTTCGATCGCCAGGTCGTGGTGCCCGTGCCCGACATCGATGGTCGCGAGAAGATCCTCGCCGTCCACATGAAGAAGGTGCCGCTGGCGCCCGACGTCAATCCGCGCGTGATCGCGCGCGGTACACCGGGATTTTCGGGCGCCGACCTTGCCAACCTCGTCAACGAGGCTGCCTTGCTTGCCGCGCGCCGTAACAAGCGCCTGGTTGCCATGCAGGAGTTCGAGGACGCCAAGGACAAGGTCATGATGGGCGCGGAACGCCGTTCCATGGTGATGACCGACGACGAAAAGAAGATGACGGCCTACCATGAGGCTGGCCATGCCTTGGTCATTGTTCATGAACCGGCGCACGATCCGATCCACAAGGCGACGATCATCCCGCGCGGCGGAGCGCTGGGCATGGTCATGCACTTGCCCGAGCGTGATCGGTATTCGTATCACCGCGACAAGATGCATGCAGACCTCGCCGTCGCCATGGGTGGTCGTGTGGCTGAAGAAATCATCTTCGGACATGACAAGGTATCGTCCGGCGCATCGTCAGACATACGCTATGCCACCAGCCTGGCTCGCAGCATGGTGACCAAGTGGGGCATGTCGGACAAGCTCGGCCCGCTTCAGTACGAAGAAACTCAAGAGGGTTACCTGGGGTACGGCGGTTCACAGCGTACGATGAGCTCGGGTGATACCAACAAGCTGATCGACAGCGAGATCCGTAGCCTGGTGGATGGCGCTCACAAGCGTGCGACTGACATCCTGCAGGGCAACGAAGAGCAGCTTCACCTGCTTGCCAAGGCACTGCTTGAATACGAGACGCTGACGGGCGAGGAAATCAAGCAGTTGATCGCCGACGGCAAGCTGGACCGTCCTGATACGCCGCGTGGGCCGGTGAATGTTCGCCCGGTCGGCGGCTCGTCGATCCCCAAGGCCGGTCGCCGGCTTTCGGGTGGGACCGCACCGCAAGGCGCGTGAATGGATACGGTTCTCCCTTGGGAGAATGCAGGAGAGGCGCCGGGAGCAATCCCGGCGCCTCTTTTTTATGGTAGCGTCATGGTTGGATCAGTGCCCAGCGTTCAGGCTCTTGCCCCGATCCGCTCTTCCAACTTGGCGGCGATCGCACTCCACAGGCGCGCAAATGCCAGCGCGGCGGGGCTTTGCGGTGCCAGGGCGCCTGCCGGAAGGTGGCGAACGGCGCATTGCTCCACCACGCTCGCATAGGGAATCGCCGGCCAACTCGGTTGTGCATCGCGCGCCTCGCGGTGGAGCGCACGGCGTAAGTCCAACATGGAGAGCACGGGCAATATCGGCGGATGATTGCGACCGTCGCCTGCCACTTCGCGCCGAACGAGATCGAGGGCGCGAGCCGAAAGCGGGGACGGTGGCAATGGCACGATCACCAGGTCTGCCGCCCGCATGATCTGCGCCGACAGTTCGTTCAACACCGGAGGGCAATCGAGGACGATGGTATCGTAACTCGCCGCCAGTTCTTCAGCGAGTTTGGCGACGCGGCGGCGTTTACCCAGCCGCAGCAACTGGCTGTCTAGCGCGCGGATCGATTCGTCCGCCGGCAGTATATCCAATCCATCCCAAGCGGTCGAACGGATCAGGCGCTTGGGAGAGCGAAGGCGCGCGAACATATCGGATGCTGGATGATCGGCCTCGGGCTCTATGCCGTAGAGGAATCCCGCGCCGCCCGCGGCATCCAGATCCCACAGCAGCGTGCGCCGGCCTGCCTGTGCCGAGCACCAAGCCAGATTGGCGGCGAAGGTGGTTTTCCCCACCCCGCCCTTCACGCTGTAGATCGCCACGATCCCACCCGAAGCGACGGGCTCGTCGGTCGCGGGCTTCGAATCAACAAGGGGACCGGCCTTGACGACCAGTCCCCCGGAATACCCTGCGATGCGGGGCAATTTGCTCTTTTTTCCAGTCACCTGGAAATCGTCGACGTCACGCCAGGATCAGTCAACGAAAACGATCAACCGTCGTAATCGCCACCGAGCGAGGTGTTGCGCGTCGGTGCCGAGGCAGTGATGCGCAGCGCTTCGGCCGACTGGCTGAGCGAGCCGATGTCGTCCATTTCGTCGTCGTCGTCAGGCAGCACACGCTGCATCGAGGAAATCAGCGTTTCCTTCAGCTGTGCAGGACGCACGGTCTGCTCTGCGATTTCGCGCAGAGCCACAACCGGGTTCTTGTCACGGTCGCGATCGACGGTCAGTTCGGCACCGCCCGAAATCTCGCGCGCACGCTGTGCGGCAAGCAGGACGAGGTCGAAGCGGTTGGGAATCTTGTCGACGCAGTCTTCGACAGTAACGCGCGCCATGGGCACTCCCGTTGAAATCGGTAAGGATGGAAAGGCCGGCAGATAGGCCCGGCCCTTTACAAAGTCAAGGAAACCGGGACTCTCGCCTTCTTCTTGAGTCGCCAGCCATGCAACAGCGGCTCGGTGTACCCGTTAGGCTGCTCCGCGCCCTTGAACACAAGGTCGCATGCGGCCTGGAAGGCCATGCTGCGATCCCAGTTGCCGGCCATCGGTTCATAGCTCGGATCGTCCTGGTTCTGGGCATCCACCTTAGCCGCCATGCGCTGGAGCGAATCCATCACTTGGTCCTGTGAGCAGACACCGTGCAGCAGCCAGTTCGCCATGTGCTGGCTGGAGATACGCAAAGTCGCGCGGTCCTCCATCAGCCCGACGTCATCGATATCGGGCACCTTGGAACAGCCGATGCCCTGGTCGATCCAGCGCACGACATAGCCCAGCAAGCCTTGCGCATTGTTGTCCAGTTCCTCGCGCACTTCCTCTTCGGACCAGTTGACGCCAGCGGCGAGCGGGATCGTCAGCAACTCGTCCAGGCTGGGGATCGCTTCCTGGGCGATCTCGGCGCGCAGGCCGAAGACATCGACCTGGTGGTAGTGCGTGGCGTGCAGCGTGGCGGCGGTGGGAGACGGAACCCAGGCGGTGTTCGCGCCGGTGCGGGGGTGGCCGATCTTCTGCGCCATCATGTCCGCCATCTTGTCCGGCGCGGCCCACATGCCCTTGCCGATCTGAGCAATCCCGGACAGCCCGTGCTGGAGGCCGATCGCAACGTTGCGCTTCTCGTAAGCCGCGATCCAGGCCGAGCCCTTGATCGCGCTCTTCCGGATCATCGGCCCTGCCCGCATCGAGGTGTGGATTTCGTCTCCGGTCCGATCGAGGAAGCCGGTGTTGATGAAGACGATGCGCTGCTTCACCGCTTCGATGCACGCGCCCAGGTTGGCAGAGGTGCGCCGCTCCTCATCCATGACGCCGACCTTCAGCGTATGGCGCGTCATGCCCAGCAGATCCTCGACCGCGTCGAACAAGTCGTTGGTGAAGGCGCACTCTTCGGGTCCGTGCATCTTTGGCTTGACGATATAGATCGAGCCGCTGCGGCTGTTGCCGTACTTGGCCAGCCCCAGGATGTCCTGCTTGGAAATCGCGCAGGTGATGACCGCGTCCATGATGCCCTCGGGAACCTCGGAGCCATCCGACAGCAGGATCGCCGGGTTGGTCATCAAGTGACCGACATGGCGCACAAACAACAGCGATCGGCCGGACAGAACCGCCCGCTCGCCGCTGCGCAGCGTGACCGCCTTGTCGCCCGCCAATTCGCGCGTGATCGTCTTCGCGCCCTTTTGGAAGGTCTCGCTCAGGTCTCCGCGAATCAAGCCGAGCCAGTTGGTGTAAGCGGCGACCTTGTCGTCGGCATCGACCGCCGCGACCGAATCTTCCAAGTCGACGATGGTGGTGAGCGCGGCTTCCAGCGCGATGTCGGAAATACCCGCCGGGTCCGTCGCGCCGATCGGGCTGTCCGGATCGAACACGACCTCGATCGCCAGACCATTGCTGGTGAACAGCATGCCCTTGTCAGTATCGCCGACGTACTGCGTGTCATCGGCGAGGTTCAACCCTTGACCGCGATCGAACTGCGCCCACGAGCCGTGCTTCAGCGGCACGGCGCTGTCGAGGAACGCACGCCCCGCCGCGACGACGGCAGCGCCACGGATCGGGTCGTAGCCCGGCCCTTGCGCGGGCGCGGCGTCGAGCGCGTCGGTGCCGTAATAAGCGTCGTAAAGGCTACCCCACCGCGCGTTGGCGGCGTTGAGCAGGAAGCGGGCGTTCAGGACCGGCACGACCAGTTGCGGCCCGGCCATGGTGGCGATTTCGGGATCGACGTTCTGGGTTTCGATGGCGAACGGCGCCGGCTCGGGCACGAGATAGTCGATCTCGCGCAAGAATGCCTGGTATTCGCCCTGGTCGATCGGGCTACCCTTACGCGCGATGTGCCAGGCATCGATCCGCGCCTGCAGATCGTCGCGCTTGGCGAGCAACGCACGATTGCGCGGCGCGAATTGCGCCAGCAGCGCCGCGAAGCCGCTCCAGAACGCGGCAGCATCCAGCCCGATCGGCGGAAGCACTTGCTCCTCGACGAAACGTATCAGGCCTGTGTCGATCTGGAGACCGGAACGGTCGATCCTGTCTGTCATGGATTCCTCACATTGCTTTGCGCGCACACACCACCAACGGCGGATACGAAACGTTTATGGCAAAGCTGTCCCGGGGAGGAATGCTCAATATATGACGCAACGGGACGCGATTGGCAACAGCGATGATGGCAAACCGCCAATCCGCTCCGGGCCGAGGCGCGCTGCATGCATGTTGGAAGGTGGGGTGATTCTGTTGCAAGGCTCACCCCGGGCCCCTGGAATCCCTTCTGTTACCCGGTGGGTCCAACCGTGTTCTAACTTTGTAACTTCAGGGCGTTAGCCCCTAGAATTACGCTGCGAGAGCAAGTGCTTCGTTGTCGTTGGCACTTATGAGTTTTGAGCCTTGAACGGGTTACTCAGCCCGGATGAAAACACCGCTTTTGAACACACGTCGATCCTAGTTCGGCCCCGTCATCACCCCTGCGACAACAGGGTAGCCCCGCCGGATCGCTCCGAACGGGACGGGTGATGGTGGAGCCGCCGGGTACCGCCCCCGGGTCCGCTGCGTCTATTACACGGCGCAGTTTATCATCATATCCGGTCGAAACCGGCACCGACCCATATAGGCGCTTGGACGTGAATGTGAAGTGAGTGTGTGAACGGGAATCGTCCCGCCCAGCCAAAGGCTTGCCTGCTCAGCCTTCGCGCTTGCGCAGTTCCACCAGGATTTCCTTGAGCGTGTCGAGCTGCGGATCGACCGGAGCTTGCGCAGGCGCGGCTTCCTGCTCCTTCTTCACCTTGTCGACCATGGTGTTGATCGAGCGGACCAGCAGGAACAGCACGAAGGCGATGATCAGGAAGTTGATGACGGCGGTGATGAATTCGCCATAGCCGATCATGGTTACGCCAGCGGCCTTGAGCGCGGCGTAGTCGGTAGCGCTGCCCTTGTAACTGGCCGGAATCTGACCAAGCTGCAGGAAGTAGCGCGAAAAGTCTATGTCGCCAAAGGCCCAGCCGATCACCGGCATGATGACGTTTTCGGTGAGTGACGTTACGATCTTGCCGAACGCAGCGCCGACCATCACACCGACCGCAAGATCGAGCACATTGCCGCGTGCAATGAATTTCTTGAATTCGTCCAATAGGGGCATGCGCTAGATCACTCCGGTTTCGCTGGGCCGTGAAGCCGCCATTTTGGCACAGACCACTGCCGCTCTCAAACGGTTGTTAAGGTTGACAGGGTTGCGGAAGATTCGCTGCATCCTGTCCGTGCCGCTTGAACCGCCCTCCCGCCGCGCTATCTAACGGTCGGAGGCCGCCGGTCATGCGCCGGCGCGCGAGAGGAGAATTTCGCCGATGACGCTGTCGAACGCCGCCCGCAAGGGCCGCACGGTTCTGGTGCTGGCAACCGCATTGTCGCTGTCCGCCTGTGGTTTCAACTCGATCCCAACCAAGCAGGAAGCGGCCAAGGCCAAGTGGGCCGACGTGGAGGCCGCCTTCCAGGAGCGCGCCAACCTCGTCCCCAACCTCGCCGCCGTAGCCAAGGGTGCAGCCGAGCAGGAAAAGGGCATCCTAGTCGGCGTTACCGAGGCACGCGCCAAGGCTACCTCCATCCAGGTGACCGGCGAAGACCTCAGCAATCCGCAGAAGATGGAGCAGTTCCAGCAAGCTCAGGCCCAGCTTGGCAGCGGCATCAGCCGCCTGCTCGCCAGCGTCGAGGCCTATCCCGACATCAAATCGAACCAGAACTACCAGATGCTCCAGAGCCAGCTTGAGGGCCAGGAAAACCGCATCCGCATCACCATCCGCGATTACAACGGCGCGGTGCAGGATTATAACACCGAGGTTCGCACCTTCCCCACCATGATCGGCGCACGCCTGCGCGGCGCTTCGGTGATGGTGCCTTACAAGTCGGTGACGCCGGGTGCGGAAAAGGCCCCGGACCTCCAGGGCAAGATCTGATCTCGTGAACCGCCTGAGGGCCGCGCTGGCGGCCGCATTGCTGGCATTGTGGTTCGCCCTCGCCCCTCAGGCCTGGGCGGACCCGCAGTTTCCCAAGCTGACCGGGCGCGTGGTGGATGCCGCCAACGTCATCCCGCCGGACGAGGAAGCGCGCCTGACGCAGAAGCTGGCGGCTTTGGAGCAGAATTCCCACCGCCAACTGGTCGTGGCGACGGTGCCGGACTTGGGCGGTTACGAGATATCCGACTACGGCTATCAGCTCGGGCGGTCCTGGGGGATCGGGCAGAAGGGCGAGAACAACGGCACGATCCTGCTCGTCGCTCCCAATGAGCGTAAGGTGCGGATCGAGGTCGGCTATGGTCTTGAGCCGATCATCACCGATGGTTTGTCGTTCATTATCATCAACCAGAATATCATCCCTCGCTTCAAGGCCGGCGATATTCCCGGCGGGATCGAAGCGGGCACCGACGCCCTCGTCAAGCAACTGACCTTGCCCGCCGATCAGGCGCAGAAGATCGCAGCGCAAGCCAATCAAGCGCGCGGCGATCAAGGCGGCGACATCTCGATCGGCACGGTCATCTTCATCCTGTTCGCCATTTTCTTCTTCGTACTGCCGATTTTGCGCTCGATGGGCGGCGGCGGACGCCGAAGCAGCGGCTGGGGTGGCCCGATCGTGTGGCTTCCCGGCGGCTTCGGCGGCGATGACGACGATCGCGGCGACGGTGGTTTTGGCGGCTTCGGAGGAGGCGGCGGCGGATTTTCTGGCGGCGGTGGCAGCTTCGGCGGCGGCGGCGCGAGCGGGAGCTGGTAACGATGGCAGACCCGATTTATCTCAACGAGGCGGACCACGCCAAGATCAGCGCCGCAGTGGCGCAAGCGGAGCTGCTCAGTTCCGGCGAAATCGTGACGATCCTGACCGACCGCTCTGACGGCTACACCGACGTCGCGCTGGCGTGGGCGGCTTTCGTCGCGTTCCTGGCGCTGGGTGCGCTGGCGATCGCGCCGGATTTCTACATGGGCCTGTACGAGCGGCTCCTGGCAGACTGGGGCCATGAGTGGAGCCCGCGCCTGCTGTTCAGCCTGGCCGCCGGCGTAGCGGCCATCAAGTTCGCGGCGATGCTGTTGCTGCAAATGTGGCCGCCGCTAAAGTTCTGGCTAGTCCCTGCCCCGATCCGCACCCAGCGCGTCCACGCCCACGCAGTCCGCGCTTTCCGTATCGGCGCCGAGATGCGAACGACTGGCCGCACCGGTATCCTGATCTATCTGTCGATGCGCGAACATCGCGCCGAGATCGTCGCCGATCAGGCCATCGCCAGCAAAGTCGATCCCACCGTCTGGGCCGACGCCATGTCGGCAATGATGGTGGAACTCAAGAAAGGCCAAGTGGCCGATGCCATGGTCGCGGCGATCGACCGCGTCGGTGCAATCCTGGCGCTGCACGTGCCACGCGCCGACGATGACGTGAACGAATTGCCCGACAGGCTCATCGAAATATGACGACGAACGCGCCGCTTTCCGACCACTACGATGCCGACAAGCCAGTAGAGACGATGTGGGAAGGGCGGTTCATCACCGCCAAACGCCGGGGCCGCTGGGAATACGTCAGCCGCGCGCGCGGCATTCGCGCGGCGGTGATCCTGGCGATCGATAGCGAGGATCACGTCATCCTCGTCGACCAGTACCGCGTGCCGCTGGGCAAGCGCTGCATCGAACTGCCCGCCGGCCTCGTCGGCGATCAGGACGATGCCGCAGACGAAGACGCCGCTGTCGCCGCCGCGCGCGAGTTGGAGGAAGAAACGGGCTACCGCGCCGGTCGCATGGAATCGGCGGGCGAGTTTTTCTCATCGCCCGGCATGGTGAGCGAAAGCTTCACCCTGTTTCGCGCCCATGATGTCGAAAAGGTCGGCGCGGGCGGCGGTGTGGACGATGAAAACATCGTGGTCCACCGCGTGCCGCTGGCAGACATCGACGACGCCATCGCGACATGGCGCGCGACGGGCTATGCGATCGACGTGAAGCTGCTGACGCTGCTGGGCCCTGGGCTGCTGCGCTGACGTGCGCAGCCGACCTGGCATCTGTACCCGCAAGTCACGCTATGGCTCTGAAGCCGAAGCGCTGGCAGTGGCAGAGCGGGCTAATATTGCGCTCCGGCCTTATCGCTGCCCTTTGTGCCGCCAGTTCCACCTGACCAGCCGCACCAAGGGCATGAAACTGCCCCAATTCGAAGTAGAGCGGCGCCGCGCCAGCCTTACAGCAGCGCCCAGCCCTACAGCGTCGTAAAGATCGCCCCGAAGTCCTTGCCGCCGCCGCCACTGTTCACGAACGCTTCGTAGATTTCGGTGGCGTGCTCGCCCATCGGCACCATCGCCCCGGCATCGACCGCGCCGGCCATGGCAAGGCGCAAGTCCTTGAGCATAAGCGCCGACGCGAAGCCGCCAGCATAGCCATTGTCCGCCGGGCTTGCCGCACCGATGCCAGGCGCGGGGGTGTAATCGTTGAGCGACCAGCAGTAGCCGGTGGACTTGGAGCTGATCTCGTAGAACGTCTGCGGATCGAGCCCGGCCTTCTGCGCCAGCGCGAGCGCCTCGCAGGTGCCGATCATGTGGATCGCCAGAAGCATGTTGTTGCACATCTTCGCAACCTGCCCGCTGCCGATCTCGCCCGCATGGATCACCGCCTTCGCCATCGGCTCAAGAACCGCACTCGCCCGCTCAAACGCCTGCGCGGTCCCGCCGACCATGAACGTCAACGTTCCGCCATTGGCCGCCGCGATCCCGCCGGAGACAGGCGCGTCGACCATCTGGTAGCCTGCACTTCCAGCGAGTGCCGCGATTTCACGAGCCGTCGCGACATCGATCGTCGAGCAATCTATCAGCAGCGCACCGGCGGGCGCCTTGCCGATCACATCGCTGGTCAGCACGGCCTTCACAATCGCCCCATTCGGCAGCATGGTCACGACCGCCTCCACCCCTTCGACAGCGGGTGCGACAGCGGTGTACGTGGCGCAGCCATGCTCGGTGGCCTTGGCGAGCGCGTCTGCGGACAAGTCGAAGGCATGCACATCGTGCCCCGCCTTCACCAGATTGGCGGCCATGCCGCCGCCCATGTTGCCAAGGCCGATGAAGGCGATCTTCATGTCACTTGCCTTTCCACACGCCAGGCCGCTTCTCGACGAACGCAGCCATGCCTTCGGCCTTGTCCTCGGTCGCGGTCAGCACCTGGAACATCCGGCGTTCCATAATGATGCCGGTGTCGAGCGTGGTTTCGAACGCGAGGTTGACGAGTTCCTTGTTCATCATCGCGGCCAGCGGCGGCATGCCAGCGATGACTTGGGCAGAGGCCAGCGCCGTATCCATGAGATCGGCGAGCGGCACCACTTGGCTGACAAGGCCCGAGCGCTCTGCTTCGGCGGCATCCATCATCCGTCCGGTCAGGCACATGTCCATCGCTTTGGACTTGCCCACCGCTCGCGTCAGGCGCTGCGAGCCGCCCATCCCCGGCGCAACGCCCAGCTTGATTTCGGGCTGGCCGAACTTGGCATTCTCGGACGCGATGATGAAGTCCGCCATCATCGCCAGTTCGCAACCGCCGCCCAGCGCAAAGCCGTTGACCGCCGCGATCCACGGCTTGCGCACAGCCTTGACCAGCTTGTCCGTCCAGCCCGAGAAGAAATCCTGCGCGTAGAATTCGGCGCTGGGCTTGTCGGCCATTTCCTTGATGTCGGCGCCGGCGGCAAAGGCCTTTTCGCCCGATCCAGTGATGACCGCGCAGCGCTGCGCCGTGTCCGCCTCGAACGCGGAGAACGCGTCGATCAGCTCACCCAGAACCACGGAGTTTAGCGCGTTCAGCGCCTTCGGGCGGTTGAGGGTGACAAGCGTGACCGCGCCCTTGGTTTCGACCAGTATCGTCTCATAGCTCATAACGGGGTCCATTCCTTTTTAGGGGGCAAGGGTGCGAAGATCGCATCCAGGTGCTCGGGCGTCACGCCCTCAGGCATGGCGGGGTTCCAGCGCGGCGCGTTGTCCTTGTCCACGATCACCGCGCGCACGCCCTCGGCAAAGTCGGGCAGGCACAGCACGCGGGCACCGATGCGGTACTCCATCGCCATGTTCTGGGCGAAGGTGTCCAAGGTCAGGCTCGTCGCCAGTTGCCGCAGCGCGACTTTGCAGGCCTGCGGGCTCTTGGTGCGCAAGATGGCCCATTCCTTGGCCGCCCACTCGCTAGCATCCTGTCCCAGCGAGGCGAGGATATCTTCCAGCCGATCCGAGGCGAAGTGCTGACGGATCGCAGCGGCATGGGCGGCGATTTTCGGCGCTGGCGGAGTAACCGCCAGCGCAGCGAGAACGCCGTCGATCCCATGTCCGGCAGCGATGCGGGCCTTGGCGTCGGGAAGCGCTTCGGCTGGCAGATAGTGTGTGGCAAGCCCCGCCCACAAGCACTCCGCCCCATCCAGTCGCGCGCCCGTCAACGCTAGGAATTGGCCGAGCCGCCCATCGAGCCGCGACAGATACCAGCCGCCGCCCACATCCGGGAACAGGCCGATGCCGGTCTCGGGCATGGCGAAGCGCGTATTGGGCGTGGCAACCCGGTATCGCGCGGGTTGCGAGATGCCGACGCCGCCGCCCATCGTGATGCCGTCCATGAAGGCGACCACCGGCTTGGGATACGTGAACAACTGGTGGTTGAGGCGGTACTCCTCAAAGAAGAACTGGCGCCCGGCCACACCACCGTCGTTCAGCGCGGACTGGCGCAGCAGGCCGATGTCTCCGCCCGAGCAGAAGCCCCTGCCCTCGGCATGATCGATCATGACCGCCCTCACCGCCGGATCGTCTGCCCACGCGCGCAGTGCGGCGCTCATCGCCTCGGACATTCCCAGCGTCAGCGCGTGGATCGCCTTGGGCCGGTTGAGCGAGATCATCCCGGCCACGCCTTCGCGCCGCGTCAGCAGTTCTTCGGTCACGATCATTCCCCCCGGATCGAGCATCACTTGAGCATGTCACGACCGACGATCATGCGCATGACTTCGTTGGTGCCTTCGAGGATACGATGAACCCGCAGGTCGCGCCAGAACCGCTCGATCGGATAATCGCGCAAGTAGCCGTAACCGCCAAACAACTGGAGCGCCCGGTCCACCACCGACGAGCCGGTGTCGGTCGCGATCAGCTTGGCCATCGCCGAAAAGCGCGTCTTGTCGGGTGCGCCCGAAGTCACTTTGGCGGCAGCAAGATAGAGCAGCGCGCGGGCTGCCTCCAGCTCCGCCGCCATGTCGGCCAGGCAGAACTGGGTGTTCTGAAACTCGGCGAGCGGCTGGTCGAACTGGCGACGATCTTTCACATAGGCCACGGCTTCATCAAGGCAGCGCTGCGCCCCGCCCAGCGAGCAAGCGCCGATATTCAGCCGTCCGCCGTCAAGCCCGGCCATCGCAAAGCCGAACCCGTCGCCTTGTGCGCCGATGCGGTTTTCAGCGGGAATGCGGCAATCCTCGAAGATCACTTGCGCAGTGGGCGATGCATTCCAGCCCAGCTTCTTTTCAGGCGCTCCGAAGCTGAGGCCGGGCGTGCCCTTCTCCACCACGAAGCACGATATCCCGCGTGACTTGTGCTCGCCGGTGCGCGCCATGACCACGTAGAGATCGTTGTAGCCCCCGCCCGAAATGAACTGCTTGGTGCCATTGAGCACATAGTCCCCGCCATCCAACCGCGCCGTGGTTTTCAGCGCCGCAGCATCAGAGCCGGAACCTGGTTCGGTCAGACAATACGACCCGATCGTCTCCATCGTCGTCAAGCCGGGCAAAAACCGGTCCTTGAGTTCCTGACCGCCGAAACGGTCGATCATCCAGGCGACCATGTTGTGGATGGAAATATAAGCGCTGGTCGCTGGGCAGCCATAGGCCATGGCCTCCATGATGAGCGCCGCCTCCAGCCGGCCAAGGCCGATGCCGCCGCTTTCCTCGGACACGTATATCGCGCCGAAGCCCAGTTCGCCTGCCGCCTTCCACACATCCACCGGGTAATGCGCAGCCGCATCCCACTCGGCAGCAAACGGCGTGATGCGGTCAGCGGTGAATTTACGCGCTGTTTCCTGGATCGCGATCTGGTCGTCGGTTAGCCCAAATTGTTCGCTCATATGTAGTCCCGTATGCTTAGGCGCATTTCTTGTAGTGAAGCGGCTGAGGCGCGGCGTCCGGCCCCGTATCCTTGCGGACCATCGTCTTGCCGCCATCGGGGCTGGTCAGCGCCACTTGCAGCGTCCAGCTTTGCCCCTCGCCCGAAAAGTCGAAATTGCCCGTCACGGCGTCCGCCCTGGCGGACTTCACGTTCGTCAAATTGGCGACCGCCTCGTAGAATTTGAGCTGGCCCGCACTGACCGTCATCAGACCTTTGGCGACATCGGCAGGCCCGGTGCAATCGCCCGCGACCAGTCCCCAGCGTCCGCGCAATGCTGGCGGGATGACATCGGCGGCGACCGCCTCGCTTGCCTCCGGCGCGGCAACGGGGGCGTCCGTGCGGGCGGCATCGGGTTCGGCGACCACCTCGGTGGGAACGTCCGAGCTCTCGCTCGGCGCGGGCTCAGGTTGCTTGGAACAAGCGCCGAGCCCCAGCACCAGCGCGACGGCGGTCAGGGACAACGTGCGACGGAACTGGATCATGGGACTTTCCCTTGCTTGCTGCGAGTGCCTGCAAAACGCCCGCGATTATCTGGTCGTTCCAGTCGCCCCTTACCCCATGGTGGGAATGATGAAGGCACTGTCGCCCGCGCCGCCGTCCGGCCAACGCTGGGTCACCAGCTTGGTCTTGGTCCAGAACCGCAGCCCTTCCATGCCATACTGGTTGTGGTCGCCAAAGGCCGACCGCTTCCATCCGCCGAAGCTGTGGTAGCTGACGGGCACCGGGATCGGCACGTTGATGCCTACCATGCCGACTTGCACCCGCGCCGCAAATTCGCGCGCGGCATGGCCGTTGCGGGTGAAGATGGCGACGCCGTTCCCGTATTGGTGGCGGGTGGGCAGTTCCAGCGCCTCCTCGAAGTCCTTCGCCCGCACGATCTGCAGGACCGGCCCGAAGATTTCCTCGCGATAGGCGCTCATCTCCGTCGTAACGCGATCGAACAGCGTGGGGCCGACGAAAAACCCGTCCTCGTAGCCCTGCAGACTGAAGCCGCGCCCATCGACGACCAGTTCGGCGCCTTCATCGACGCCGGTCTGAATCCAGTCCTCGACACGGCGCTTGTGGATCGCGGTGACGACCGGGCCGTATTGAGCCTGCGGATCGGACGAGATGCCGACATTGAGCGTCGCGATCGCGCTCACCAGCTTTTCACGCAGGATTTCAGCCGTCTTCTCGCCGATCGGCACGGCGACCGGTAGCGCCATACAGCGCTCTCCTGCCGAACCGTACGCCGCACCGATGATGTCGGCCACCGCTTGGTCCATGTCGGCGTCGGGCATGACGATGGCGTGATTCTTGGCCCCGCCCATCGCTTGCACCCGTTTTCCAGCGGCAACGCCCCGGCTGTACACGTACTGCGCGATGTCGGACGACCCGACGAAGCTGACGGCGGCAATGCCGGGATGATCGAGAATCGCGTCCACCATCTCCTTGTCGCCATGAACCACTTGCAGGACGCCTTCGGGGGCGCCGGCTTCGAGGAACAGCTCAGCCAGACGATTGGGCACCGACGGATCGCGCTCGGAGGGCTTGAGGATGAAGGTGTTGCCGGCGGCGACGGCAGGCGCGAACATCCAAAGCGGGATCATCGCGGGGAAGTTGAACGGGGTGATCCCCGCACCTACACCGAGCGGTTGGCGCATCGAATAGACGTCGATCCCCGGCCCGGCGCCGTGCGAGTATTCGCCCTTGAGCGCCTGGGGGATGCCGCAGCAGAACTCCACCACTTCCAGGCCGCGCTGGATGTCGCCCTTGGCATCGTCGATCACTTTGCCATGTTCGGACGACAGCAGTTCCGCCAGGCTCTGCATATTCTGCTCGATCAAGTCCTTGAACCGGAACAACACACGCGCCCGGCGCTGCGCATTCATCGCCGCCCAAGCCGGCTGAGCCGCCTGAGCCGCCGTAACCGCCGCATCGAGAACTGCCTGATCGCCAAGGACAACGCGGGCCTGAATCTGGCCTGTGTTGGGATCGAAGATGTCGCCGTGCCGAACGGACGGGCTGCGCACTCCACCTACAACGAAATGATCGATCAAGCGCATTCCTCGTCCTTCCTCGACATCTCGGCAGGTCTTGCGCCTTGCCAGGTTACCACCTCAACTGCCCAACCGGGCTAGCGATGGCAAGGTATTTTTAATCGAGCGATTAAACGGTTGTTTACAGCAATGTCGTGTCGCAAAATCTCCCGGCAGATGGTCATTGATTACACTCTCTTGCCGCGATGCCGCGATCTATGCGACGAGAGATCGAACGACCGTCCTGGCGGCACCCTTCGGATACCCCTCCAGGCATTCGATGGGACACGCCGGGGCGTCTTAGCCAGCCGTCCGAAGACCAAGGAACACAGTTGCGTGAGTGATATCATCATCGACCCCGCCGCCTTCCGCAAGGTGCTGGGAAGTTATCCGACCGGCGTCTGCATCATCACCGCGCTTGTCGATGGAAAGCCCGCTGGCCTCGTCGTCGGCAGCTTTACCTCGGTGTCGCTCGACCCTCCGCTGGTTGGCTTCTTCCCCGACAAGTCGTCCACTTCCTGGCCCCTGGTCGAAAAGGCCGGGCACTTCGCGGTCAACATCATGGGTGCCGATCAGCAGCCTGTTTGCCGCGCGGTCAGCGCCAAGGGCGAGGCGAAGTTCCTCGGCGTCGATTACGTCATCTCAGACCATAACCTGCCGATCATCGCCAACTCGCTCGCCGTGATCGAATGCAGGCTCTATTCGGTCACCGAGGCGGGAGACCACTGGTTCGTGCTGGGGGAAGTCCTGCGCATGGAAACCGTGCGCGAAGACGACCCGATGCTGTTTCATCGCGGACGCTACGGAAGTTTCGCTCAGCAAATCTAGCGCGCGCCGGCAGCGCCACCTTCCGCATCCTCCGAGGGCGGCGCTCCAGACACCTGGGCATCGATCTCCTTCGCCGTCTGCTTGATCTGCGACGAGGCGGCATCGTAGCGTTCGGCAAAATCCGGCTCGCGCTTGCATCCGACCAGCGCGAGCGATGTTGCCACCAGAACCAGCACCGTGCGCATCAGTAGTTCTTCTTGATGCGTATGTTCAGGCTGTTGACGCCCGATCCGCCGGCTTGGCTCAGTACCGACAGCCACTTGGTGATGCTGACTTCCAACTGCGTCGCAGTGAAGCCACGCGCATCCGTGATGAGCTCGACGTAGATATCATCCGTCAGATATTTGCCCGCTGCCAGCGAGGTGCCACGGCCCGTGGTTTCGTCAGCCCCCAATATCCGTAGACGATCGATGCCGGCTGCCGAGCGCAGCTTGCCCAAGGGATTGAGCCCGCCACCGGTGGCCCGCAACGAATTGAGCGAGGAGGCTAGTTGCACGGCCTGGATCGCCGACAGATTGGCGACCGAACTGCCGAACAGGATGCGCGACAGCACTTCGTCGTTGGGCAGCGAGGGTGAGGACGAGAAGTCGATCGACGGATTGCTCGACCGGCCACTAACAGTGACGGTCACGGTGACGTCATCAATGTCCTCAGTCGCGGTCAACGAAATCGTCGGATCGATGGTCTCGCCGCCGGTGAACGTCATCTTGCCATCGCTCAGCTCGAACGAGCGACCCGCAAAGCCCAAGGTGCCGCGAACCAGTTCGATATCGCCTGCCACCACCGGCGCGGCGCTGGTGCCCGTGACGGTGAAGTTGGCGCTCCATTCGGATTCAAGACCCATGCCCGAGACGTAAAGCTTTTCCGGCGCTTTCAAGCGCAAGTCGAGCCGGATCAGCGCGAAGGCACTGCTTGCCGACGGTGCTGGTTCATCGCCCGTGATGCGTTGCGGACCGACGGGCGGCTTGAAACGCACACCCGTCAGGCGCGGCACTTCGGACGCGCCTTGGCGCACGATCTGGTAGCGCGTCTCGGGAAGGCGAATTTCGCCCGACAGCAATGCCGCTTCGCCGGCGCTCTTGGTCAGGCGAACAGTACCCGTCGCGCTAGCTGCCAGAGCGTCACTGCGCGCAAGTTGGGCTTTGTCCAACTTCACGGTCAGGTCCATCGGATAGCCTGCATCCGCAGACAGGCTCATACGACCGCTCGCGCTGACGTTGCCGGTGCCGGCCTTGGCGGACAGCGAGGTGAGTTCGAACGAATTGCCCGTGAACTTGCCGGAGAAATTCATTTTTGTGAGGCGGGTGCCGTAGGCCTGGTTTTCGTAGACCATGTCCTTGCCGATAACGACGCCGTTGATGCACGGGTCGGACACCTTGCACGTAAAGTCCGCCGCCACTCCGATGGGGCCGGAGAGCGTCTGCCCGGCCGTGCCCGCGAACGAGAACAAGGTGTCAGCGGGGCCGTTGTAGCGGATCCCGCCACCCAATGACGCATCCATCAACCGCGTCGTCCACGATCCTTGGCCGGCGCCGAGAGGACGTAGACTGGCTTCCATGCGACCGATGACGGTTCCGCGCCGACGGAATACCGCGCGCGCCTCACCGCCATCGGCCAGCAATTTGCCGACGAAATTCACGTCGACCGGCTGGCTGACGGTGCTGGAGCTGGTCCGGGTGAAACCATCGAGCGTCAGGCGGGCATCGGCGCGGGGGAATGCGGCGGAATTGGCCTGCTCGAAATCGAAGCTGCCGCTGGCCTTACCGCCAATGCCGTAGCCGGGGACGAAGGCGTTCACGAGCGCCAGGTCCATGCCCTCCATCCGGCTCTGAACCTTGATGCCCGGACCATAAGTCCCGGCAAGTTTGATAGAGCCGCCGCCAAAAGCGATCGAGGTTGGCAGCAGTTCATAGCCGCCCGCCTTGGGCACGATACGCGCCGGCGCGCTGGTCTTGAGCACTTGGCCGCGCACGCGTCCATCCAGTGCCACGCGCCACAGTTCCGGCTTGAGATCGGCATTGATGGCGAGGCGGAAAGGCACCCCGCTGACCCCTTCGACAAGGCCCTTGGCATGGCCGCGTCCGTCGCGGTAATCGACCAGAACGCGCGCCGCCGCGATGTCGAAGCTACCGATGCTGGTGCCGGCAAGCTGCGCGTCGGCGACGACCGTAGGCTTGTCGTACAGCACCGCGCGTCCGTCGATGATGGCAGAGCCGATCGAGAGTTGGGCCGCCCCGGCGAAGTTGGCATTCTTGGCGCGAAGGTTGAAGTCGATTGCCTGATATTTGCCTTCGGCATCCAGGCGCAGGAGGCCGCCGATACCATTGCCATTCGCGGTCAACTGGCCGGAGAATGGCCCAGCACTAGTCTGGACGAGCCGCCCCGCGAAATCGACACCGGACAAATTGGCGCTGTTGATCTGAACTTCAGTGGCCTTGCCAAGGCCCAGCGTCACATCTGCAAGCAGCGGGCCATAGTCAGTGTCGCCCTTGAGGTCGAAACGATAGCCATTTTTGGCGCCGGTAATATGCGCATCGAGATTGGCCAGACCGATGCCGAGGCCCGGCTTCTCCGCCGTAACGTGAGCATCCGGATTGGCGATGGTGCCGGTAACCCGGACGCCGATCGCGCCATATTGCCGCGAGGTGCCGTTGGCGGCGAGTGACAGGCGGCCGTCGGGAGACCAACTGCCCTGCCCGTTCGTCACTTGCAGTTCAGGCGCCGTCAACCGCACGCGCGAGAACCGGACAACCCCATCCGCGCCATAGCGCACGGAGGAAGACGCCGCGAAGTTGCCGCCCAGATACGTCTGCAGGCTATCGTTCAACAGCTTGGTGGATCGCGCCCGCACCGTACCTTCGAGAGCAAAGCCCTGGGCTTCGCTCTTGAGTTTCATGTCGGTATTGATGTTGAAGATGCCAACGCTGTTGAGGCGGTAGTTGTCGATGCGGCCATTGACTGCGCCGGTATAGAGCCCTTTGCTCATATCGGCGGCAAGGATCAGGCTGGCATCGATGCGGTCCGATCGAATTCGCATGTTGTCGGACAAAACGCGGGTGCCCTGGATCGCGACATCGCCATTGAGCCTGACGTTGGCGAGCGTGCCACCGGCGACGCTATCCAGTCCGGTGATCCGACGAACGGTGGCGGCAACCGGGATCAGGATGTGGTCGGCATCAACCGTCGCGGCGCCGCGCGCCGATAGACCTTCCAGCCCCATGTCGTTCATGACCACGCGGCGTGCGGTGATGGCATAGCCGACCTTGGGGGTGGCGAAGGCACCATCGAGAGCCAGCCGCGCATTGATCCCGTCGCCGCTCAGGTTTGGCGCGATGGCCGAAGGCTTATGCAGCGCGAAGGCCAGCTTGAGGTCGTGGAACGTGTTGTCGGCCAGGTCGATCTCGCCGTCCGGCACAAGGTCGAACGCATCGCTCCATACGCGGCCCGCAAGCTTGGCCCGCCGCTTCTCAAACGCTGCGGTAAAATCGACGTTGGTGATAGGGCCGAGCAGGCTGCTCGTCGGTCCGGTGAACAATTGGGCGATCCGGGTTGGCCCCTTGATCGCGAACGTGCCGTTGCGCGCGGTTACGCCCAGCCGGGCGAGTTCACCCGCGCCCAGGTTCGCATCGAGTTTTCCGTTCCACGCCGCCCAATCGCCCTTGCCATCGATCTTGAGCGACATGGGCTGCTTGAAGCCGCCCATCGTGGCAATGAGGCCCCCTGTCGGAGCTTCGAGGTCGAGTTTGATGTCGAGCTTGTTTCGCTCTGGCACCGCATCCAGAACAGCGTCGAAGCGATCGCCGCCTTCCTTGCCTTCGACGGCGATGGTGCCGCCCTTGGCGTAAATTTGTGCCCGCCCGTTGGCGATGTGGGCGCGGCCTGACACCGTGGCGATCCGTACTTTGCCCGAGACCGGCGCCTCCGCAACGAAGCGGTCGATGCGCAGCAGGCCAACGTCGATATCCAGGTCGGGAAGTAGCGGGCCCTCGCTAGGCGGCGTCTTCTTGAAAATGGGCGAGCGGCGCAGGATCATCCGCTGGGCCGTCGCACTACGCACGTCCACATGTCTGTCCAGATAAGCGAACGGTCGCCAATCGACGCGGACCTCGGGCGAAAACAGGAACTCGCCCTTGGTATCGCGAACCGATAAGTCCCGTAGCACCATCGCACCGTACAGCGAGCCGTCGATACGACCCACGCGGATGCGCATGCCGTTCTCGAACTGGATGCCGGCGATCTGGTCGGCCACGAAGCGGCGGCCCGGCCCGGTGTTGATGCCCAGCACGACCGCCACGACCAAAGCCAGCGCCCCCAGCACTACGACGGCAATCGTCTTGGCGATGCGGATGCGAACTTGCCGCCAGCGCGAGCGATGCTGCACGGGGGTTTCGATTTCGGTTACAGCGGCTTGTTCGGTCTCGGTCGCCATCAGAAGGACTGCCCGATGGAAACGTAGATGTTGATGAGAGATTCGCCGGGCTTGCGCCCTACCGGCGTCGCGACATCGAGGCGGACCGGCCCGAAGTTGGTGTAGAACCGCCCGCCCAAGCCCACGCCATACCGCAAGTTCGAAAGCTGCGGCAGGCTCTCCTTGTAGGATTGCCCGGCGTCGATGAACGCGACGACGCCGTAGTTGCCGAAGCGATAGCGCGCTTCGAACGATCCTTCGTTCAGGCTTCGCCCGCCAACGGGGTTGCCGTCTGGTGCTTGTTCGCCCAGCCCCTGGTAGGAATAGCCACGCACCGAACCGCCACCGCCCGCGTACAGCCGGCGCGAAGGTGCAATGTCATAAAGGCTCGCGCCCTGGATGGTGCCAAAGCGCAAGCGCCCTGCCAGCACCAGGCTGTCAGTCACCGAAAAGTAGGTCGATCCCTCCAGGCGGGCCCGGAAATACGGATCGAAACCGTTGCGGACGGTTGCCTCTGGCTGAAGCAGCGCGGTTACCCGATACCCTTTGGTGGGGTTGAGAAGATCGTCGCTCGTATCCAGCCCGATCTGCCCGTTGACCCCGGCGACGTAGTACATGTTGCGCTTGCGGCCGTTCGTCGCTGGGTCATAATCCGTCTCGGCTGTCGCGAGCGCTTCTACCCCGTAGGCATACGTCCAGCGTTTCTGCCAGATCGGCGTCGAATCCCGGCTGACACGCGCGGCGATGCGGCTGGTGTACGCGCTGTATGCATCGTAGTCGTTGTGGAACGCCTCAGCCACGATCTCGAATGTACGATCGCGTTTGCCGGCGTTGGACCGTCGGAAGGTTACCCCTGCTCCCTGCTCGCGCGTTCCCGCCGTGGCATTGACGATGAGCGCACCTTCGGGCGGGAAGATGTTGCGGTGGGTCCAGGTCCCTTGCGCTGTAATCCCCTCGCCCGCGGCATAACCCACAGAGCCGGAGATCGTGCGTGGTGGCCCGGCATCCTGCTTGACGTGAAGTGTCACATACTCGGTGCCGTCGCCCACGGCCTCGTTGGTGCGGACCGCCTCGACCGAAACCGTGGAGAACAAGCTGGTCGATACCAGCGCCTTGCGCAGATCGTCCACCTTGCGGCTGTCGTACAATTGCCCGCGCTTGAATCGGGTCAACACCTGGATGTGATCGGCATCGAACGCCAGGTCGCCATCGGTCGTGATACCGCCGAAGCGACCGCGAGGGCCAACCGTTACCGGCAAGGTGTAGACGCCATTGCCTACGTCCTGATCCAACAGGATGTCACGCTCGCCGACCGAGGCAAATGCATAGCCATTTTCCGGCAAGGCAACCGCCACCTTCGCCTCAGCACCCTGGACCCGCTCCGCCACGATCGGCTCGCCTGGCTGAAGCGCCAGATTATCGCGGATCAAGGTCGGCGGCACGGTGGGATCAGCTTTGATGACGATATCCGAAAACGTGTATCGCTTGCCCGGCGTCACGGAAATCACGGCACCAAGTGTCTGGTCCTTATCGTCACGCGACAAGTCCAACCGGCTGCGAACCACCGGCGAATACCATCCCTCGGACGCAAGTACCGTTTCCAGCAGCTTGCTGTCTTCGGTCAGCCGCGAATTGATCATCGCCGTATTGGCAGCCTTGCCGCCGCCCTTCTTGAGCGCGGAAAGAGCGTTGAATTCGGCCTTCATGTCGGTGTTCGTCTCGCTGTCTGCGACATCAAGACCCTGGAGATCGAGACGATAGCGCACTTCGACGTTTTCGCGGTCAGAGGGCGCGTCCTCGGCGAACTGAACCGGGGCGACTTCGAACTGGTCGAGAGCCGGAAGCGGTTTGGTTAATTCGACATCGCGTACTGGAGCATCGCCGATTTGTTCGGCCTTGTCGCCATCAGCGAGCGCCGCATTGGTGACTGGTGCGCTTTGGGGGATTTCAGCACTGCCCTTGTCGACCTGCGGAGACGTTTGCTCAGCCGCCAGCCGACGCTCGAATGCGTCAATCGATTCAAGTGGCTTATCAAGTTCAGGATCGTCGGTCGCATCGAGTTTGGGAACAGCCGCGTTGAACTCGCCATCGGGAACGATGGTCGGCACATCAGGCAAGTTTGCACCTGCCGGCGGGCTCGGGACGGCCAGTTTACCGGCTTCGAGCTCCTCTGCTTCGACCGTCTTGTCCACCACCGGAGCCGTGCTCGCCGGCGACTGCTGCGCCCATGCCGAAGCACAGCCCAGAGTAAGACTTATCGAAAGAGCGGCAAGCCCGACACCGGCACGAAAGTGACGGGAACCAAGGCGTCGGTGATCCATTTGCCCAGACATGAAAACCGCGATGCGTCCCCCCTTGGCCGACCGAATTAGCGGGGCGCCGACCATACCCCCCTCTGCCGAAGTTCATCGCGCTGAACTGGAAAAAGTTCCCGAAGAGGTATGCACTTATGGCGGATAGTAACGCATCTGCCACCCCCAGCGTGGCGGCTTCCACAACTCCATCGCCTGAAATGCCCGTTCCGGGCGCCGAAGCGAATTCTCCTTTTGATCTACCGACAAAGGCTTGGACAAAAATCCTGAAGCGCGTCTGGGTCATGATCGGGTTCCACGAACTGGGACTGCTTTCGGCAGGTCTAGCCTTTTATACCTTCGTGGCGATTACTCCGCTCATCGCAGCTACTGTCATGATCTACGGCCTGGTCGGCGATGTCAGCACTGTGCGCAGCCAGATGCAGAGCATTGTCGGGATTGTGCCTACCGAGGTGGCCAAGATGCTCGAATCGCAGTTGATCGAGATCGTAACCACAAGCACGGGCGTTACCGGCCTTGCCCTGATCGTGGCATTGTTCTTCGCGTTGTACGGGGGAATGCGGGCGGCCAGCGGCATGATAAGTGCGCTCAACATCATTAACGAGGAACGTGAAACCCGCGGCATCATCGCCCTGACGCTGCGCGTAGCCGGGCTGACGCTGGCAGCGGTATTTCTGGCTTTGACCGGAATGATCGCAGGTGGTGCATTCGCCTGGCTGCAAACGCAGACGAGCACATATCTTGGGGAATGGACGCAGTTTCTGTTTAAGCTGCTCACTTGGGCCGGCGCCATCACGCTTGGCACCGCTGGCTTCGCCATGATCATGCGCTTTGGCCCGGATCGGCGCCCGGCCAAATGGCGCTGGCTGGCTCCGGGATCGCTAGTCGCGACGCTGCTGTGGATCGCGGTATCTTTCGGCTTCTCGGCTTACGTCGCCTATATCAGCGACTACAACGCAACCTACGGATCGCTGTCGGCTATCGTCGTGTTCTTGATGTGGTTGTTCTTGTCGGCTTACGGCGTCCTGCTTGGCGCCTTGCTGAATGCCGAGATTGAGCGACAGACATTCTGCGATACGACGACCGGCCACACCCGCCCGGCGGGTCAACGAGGCGCGGTGTTGGCCGACCTGGTGGACGACGCAGTTCCGACCCTGCGCGATCTCGACCGACGCAAGCGCAGCCGAGCCGAAGCGGAACGCAGCCGGGCCGACGACACCGGCGACGCCGGCCCCGCTACCCGATGATGCCCGCCGAATGAACGCCCCGCCCCGGACGTCACTCTAAAGCACCTTGATATTATAATGTGAACTTAGCATAGCGTCGATCACATCGTAATGTGAGGATGGCATTCGGAATGGCTGACACCATGATTGATCGCGTTCGGCGGCTGATAGTCGACGGCGGCATGAGCAAGGCTGGGCTCGCCCGCGCAGCCGGCTTGCACGCAAATACCCTGCGTGATTGCACCGAGCCGGACTGGAACCCCACCGCCCACACCCTAAGCAAGTTGGAGCGGGTCCTGTTCGCGAACGACGACCGCGAAGTGTTGGCGCCTATCGAGGAAATCATCGACGAAGCGCGCAACGGTCGCATGTTCATCCTGGTCGATGACGAGGATCGCGAGAACGAGGGGGACCTTATCATTCCCGCGCAGATGGCAACGCCTTCCGCCATCAACTTCATGGCCACCCACGGACGGGGCCTGATCTGCCTTGCCCTCACCAGCCAGCGGATCGACGAATTAGGCCTCGACCTGATGAGCCGCAACAATGGCACGCGCCATGAAACCGCCTTCACCGTCTCGATCGAAGCGCGCGACGGCGTGACAACGGGCATCTCCGCCGCGGATCGGGCACGGACGGTGTCCGTGGCGATCGACGGCACCAAGTCGCGCGATGACATCGTGACGCCGGGCCATGTCTTCCCGCTGCGCGCCCGCACAGGCGGGGTTTTGGTGCGCACCGGTCACACCGAAGCCGCAGTAGACATTTCGCGCCTTGCCGGCCTCAACCCGTCGGGCGTGATCTGCGAGATCATGAAGGACGATGGCACCATGGCGCGGATGGACGACCTGGTCTCCTTCGCACGGCTGCACGATATCAAGATCGGCACCATCCGCGATCTCATCGCCTATCGTCGCAAGCATGACCGCATGGTCGAACTGCGCGCCGAACTCAGCTTCGAATCGCGCCATGGCGGGCAATGGACCGCTCGAACGTACTTCAACCGCGCCACCGGCGATGAGACGATGACCTTGGTCAAAGGCCGCATCGACCCGGCCACGCCGACGCTGGTTCGCATGCACACGCTTTCGATCTTTTCCGATATCCTGGGCGAACAGAACAGCGATCGGGGTGACTTACTCCATCGATCGATGCAGATCATCGGCGAGGAAGGCTCGGGCGTGATCGTCCTCATCAACCGGCCCATGGGCATGCTCATGTCCCGCACGATCGACATCAAGCAACGCGTCCGCGCCGGCGAAACCCCGGACCTGGAAGAACTGCGCGACTATGGCGTCGGCGCGCAGATTCTGGCAGAGTTGGGCATTCACGACATGGTGCTTCTGACCAACACCCAACACTCGCTCGTCGCGCTGGAAGGCTACGGACTTAACATCGTCGGCGAACGGCCGATCGGCTGCAAATCCCAAGGAGCACAATAACATGGCCCGTTTCCTGATCGTCGAGGCGCGTTTCTACGAGCAATTCAACGACCTCCTCGTCAGCGGCGCCCGTGCCGCGCTGAAAGCAGCCGGCCACAAGGCGGACATTATCCGCGTGCCGGGCGCACTGGAAATACCCGCCGCGATTTCACTCGCAGACAGCACTGGCGATTATGATGGCTACGTTGCCATCGGCGTCGTGATCCGGGGCGAAACCTACCACTTTGAGATCGTCGCCGGAGAGTCCGCACGCGGGATCATGGCATTGACGATGGACGGCATCCCAATCGGCAACGGCGTGCTGACCGTAGAAAACGAAGCTCAGGCGCTCGTCCGCGCCGACCCCGAGCAAAAAGACAAGGGCGGCGAAGCAGCCCGCGCCGCGATCGCATTGTTCGATCTGAAGGAAAAGTTCGGCGCCTGAAACCGACCGCCCTATCATTACGGGTTGGCGGCGCGCTCTTGGTGCCGTCGCCAACCCCACGTTAAAACCGGCGATCGATCCCATTCGCGGGTAGCAAATCAGGCCAGCTCAGCGCTTGCCCTTTGCCTGTCGCGAAAGCCGGCGCCGTCTTCGCATGTCGCCACGCGGACCCGTGGCTGCCGAACCATCTCCTAAGCGCAGAAGCCTGACGAAGCGTTGTCTTCGAGTTCGATTGTGGAACCGTTCGATGCGTACCTGGAGGCCAGAAACTTCACGTCACCGGCATAACTCGGCGTCATAAGCCGACCATTGGCAACGCGGTTGCCCACATAACAACGACGCAACAATTTTGTTATCGTTATAAGTATTTATCCATAATTTAAATTATTATTGATATGCATTTTTACTTATTCGACATAACCTCATGTGAAATCCGTAAAAATGCGTGATTTTTTGCTGCACAAACGCTATCGAAACTATCTTACACTTCGTTCATTTCTGATACAGCCACCGGAAGACAGTGCTCAATCGATTGCTTTTGAATAAATATGCTGCGTTAACTCCATTTTTGATCTAAAATGGAGGCACTTTTTAACAAACATGCCGTTGCAAACGGCGGGTCGCTCAAAATTGGTCCTAGAAAGCAGGACTTTGGCACGGAAAAATCCGTACCTCTTGGAGAAATAAAGCGTGCAAAACGTCACCATCGCCAAGTCGCTGGTCCTTAAACTCGATGCGCTCATCATCCCGGCCGAGGAAATCGGCGCGCTAGTGGCCGTCGCTCACCTGGATGCAGCGATCCAGGCCCTTTGCCGAGAGTTCGATCTCAGGCGTGAAGGCTCCGAATCGGATTAAGCTCAACAAGACCTCGGTACGCATCGATGCCTATGGTCATTCCCGTGGTGAGAGAAACCTTGGTGGCTACCTCAGCGACCTGCTGGTTTCACTTCGCTACATTGGGGGCAATCATCGCAATGTGCGTTTCGGTGGGGCTTTGGCCTCAGGCGCCTCGTTGCGACCAGCACTGATGATCCGTGCTCGATGGAGAATATGGACCAACTCATGCGCAATCGTGCCAGGGCCAACCGTCTAATCGGTCTCGCCAACGAACTTCTGGCTATGGCCAGAGAACTGGAGATTGGAGAAAATCCAGATTCGGCCTTCGGCGTCGCGGCGGAGGCTACCGACGGTCGAGAACCAAGTAAGGCATCAGCAGGCCAGGACCACCCGGTTTGGGCCGAACTGGCGCGTCAGACGTACGATGACCGTCGTCGGCGAACCAAGATTTTCAAATCGGAAGACCTGTTCGGCGAGCCGGCCTGGGATATCATGCTGGACTTGTTCATCGCCACCAAAGAACGTCGCCGCGTTTCAGTGACCAGCGCATGCATCGGATCGGCGGTTCCATCCACCACCGCGCTTCGCTGGATCTCGATACTGGAGAAACAGGGCTTTCTGGTGCGCGAGGCGGACCTGGGCGATGCCCGCCGGGTTTACGTCAAACTAAGCGCACGCGGCTATGCCGCCATGCTCGAATACTTCGCTTCGGCGTCACGCTCGATCGTACTTTTGGGCGACACGCCGTTGGCGAAGGTCGGGGCCCGGTAACGAGACCGCTATCGCCAAGCAGACATACGGCCCGCTGACCCGGAGGTATTACCCTACGCCGGTTACCGCATCCTCGTTCCACACAAAGCCGCGATCCGGCCATGGGAGAGCGACTGCCGAAGCAGTCGCTCTCTACCCGGTGCTTATTTATCAGCCGCCGAGGCGTCCGAATGCGCCGGCGCCGGCGTAGCGCGCAGCCTTGCCCAGTTCTTCCTCAATACGGATGAGCTGGTTGTACTTGGCAAGCCGGTCAGAACGCGCGAGCGAGCCGGTCTTGATCTGACCGCAGTTGGTCGCAACCGCGAGGTCGGCGATCGTCGAATCCTCGGTCTCGCCAGAGCGGTGCGACATGACGGCGGTGTAGCCATTGCGGTTGGCGATCGAGACGGCTTCGAGCGTCTCGGTCAGCGTGCCGATCTGGTTGACCTTCACCAGCAGCGAGTTGGCCAGGCCCTGCTCGATGCCCATCGTCAGGCGCTTGGGGTTGGTCACGAACAAATCGTCGCCCACCAATTGCACCTTCTTGCCGATCTTGTCGGTCAGCGCCTTCCAGCCTTCGAAGTCGTCTTCGCTCATGCCGTCTTCGATCGAGATGATCGGGTAGGCTTCGGTCAGGTCGGCCAGGTAGTCGGCAAAGGCGACCGGCGACAGGCTCAGGCCCTCGCCGCTGATCTCGTACTTGCCGTCACGGAAGAACTCAGTCGAAGCGCAGTCGAGCGCCAGCATGATCTCGCTGCCGGGCTTGAAGCCGGCCTTCTCGATCGAAGCCATCACGAAGTCGAGCGCATCGCGGGTGCTGGCAAGGTTGGGAGCAAAGCCGCCCTCGTCGCCCACGGCGGTTGCAAGGCCCTTCTCATGCAGGCCCTTCTTGAGGGTGTGGAAGATTTCCGCACCCCAGCGCACCGCCTCGGCCAGCGAACCCGCGCCGACCGGCATGATCATGAATTCCTGGAAATCGATCGGGTTGTCGGCATGCTCACCGCCATTGATGATGTTCATCATCGGCACCGGCAACAAGTGCGCCGAAACACCGCCGACATAGGAATATAGCGGCAGGCCGCGTGCGTTGGCCGCAGCCTTCGCAGCCGCGAGGCTGGTACCCAGAATGGCATTGGCACCCAGGCGGCTCTTGTTCTCGGTGCCATCGAGCGCGATCATGGTCATGTCGAGTTCGCGCTGGTCTTCGGCATCGGTGCCGACCAAGGCTTCGGCGATTTCGTCGTTGACCGCGTCGATCGCCTTGAGGACGCCCTTGCCCAGGTAACGGCTCTTATCGCCATCGCGCAACTCGACCGCTTCGTGGGCACCCGTCGAGGCGCCTGAGGGAACTGCGGCACGACCAAAGCTGCCGTCTTCCAGCAGCACGTCCACTTCGACGGTGGGATTGCCGCGGCTGTCCAGAATTTGGCGTGCGTGAATGTCGATAATCGCGGTCATTTGAGCGGTTCTCCTCCGGATGACGCGCGAGCGCGCCCACCTCGCGGTCTTTAGCAGGGGAACTTCGCGTGACAAGTTGCGTTGCAGCAACGAGAGGCAGGTTCAGTGACTCTGTTCACTTATGCGCTTATAAAGACCGAGCCTGCCCCAGGTTTTAACAGGAAGGAATGCCGCCATGGTCGATCCCACCGCTCCCACCGGAACTGGCACGGACGCTGCCAAGAATCACTTCACCAAGGCCGTCGAAGAGGCCAAGGCCGGAGCCCAGGCACTGGCCGGAGACTATCGCGACAAGATCACCCAGGCCAAAGACGAATGGACCAGCGAAGCTAAGGTGAAGTCAGAGGAAGCGCGCGACAAAGCCAATTCCTTCGCCGCCGATGCCAAAGTCAAAGCCGCAGAATACGCGGTAGAAGGCAAGGCTAAGACGAGCCAGGCGATCGTCGGATTGTCCAAGCTGATCGATGACAATGTGGTTCTGCTCGACGAGAAAGTCGGCCCTAAGTACGGCGAATACGCGCGCGGCGCATCGCAGTCCTTGAAGGATACAGCCACCAAGCTTGATGAAAAATCGCTGGAAGACCTGAGCGAGGACGCACGCGAATTCGTTCGCCAAAGTCCTGGACTGGCCATCGGCCTGGCAGCCGCAGCCGGGTATTTGGTCGCGCGGGTGTTCCGGGGCAAGTGAGCACGACAGTCCTGGATGGGCGATGGCCGGTGGATAGCGAGATGGAGCCGGTCGCGGTCGTCGATCAGGATGATGGCAGTCAAGTTCATGACGAGGCCGGCTATCCTGACGATGACCCGACGCTGACGGAAGATCTCCGACTTCTGGTGAGCCAGGCAAAGGCCTTCGCGCAAGCGGAGATCGCCTTTCAGAAGTCGCGGGCCGCCTATGCAGCGGCTGAAAGTCGCACGATCCTGGTTCTGTTCATTGCTGCGGCCGTATTGGTGTTTTTTGCCGTCATGGCCCTGGTGGTGGGCAGCGTCATTGCGCTGGGACCTTTGTTGGGTCCGTGGGGCGCGATGGGGGCGGTTACAGCACTTCTGTTGGTCATCGCCGTTCTGTGCGTTTTACGGGCACGAACGGGGATTCAGCGCTTGATGGCTGCCGTTTCCGGCAGGGAGGAAATGGGATGAGCATGTCTGCGCGGCAGATGATGTCCGATCGCGCTGCCCGGGATGTAGCCAAGGCAGAGTTCGACGCTCAATACGCGCTTATCAAGGCCGACCTCCAGGAACGCGGCCTGGCCGGTCGCATTGCCGACGAGGCAGTCGAACAGGCGCGCACCATCTTCGACGAGGCGGTCGCCGTGGTGGAGGAGCATCCAGGCGTAGTCGGCGGAACCTTGGCCGCGCTGGTGCTTTGGCTGTTCCGTAATCCCATAATTGCCTGGGTCCAGAAGACGATGGGTTCCGCCTCCAGGTGAATATCAGAAGATAAGGAGTTGGAAGGTGAGCAAGATCGATTCAAGCGACAAGGCTGCCAAGCCGAAGACCGCCGTAGCGACCACTACGGGCAACGTTGCGAAGCTGCCGGCTAAGATCACGGCGCAGCGACCGTCCGATAAAATCGTGTCATTCGTCAAGCGTCACCCCGTCATCGTTGTCGCGGGCGGCTTGGCCGTGGGCGCAGCCGTCAGCACCCTGATCCCGCGCGGGACGACCCGTCGCTGGTTCAACCGTGCCGCAAAGCTTGCCGAATCCGCTGGCGCCACCTCGCTCGTGTTTGGCCGCGAAGCCGGCGACAAAGCTCAGGAACTGGGCCACGATGCCGGTCAGAAAGCCAGCCTGCTCGCCAAGCAGGCCGAAAAAGCGGGCAGCGCGGCTGCTGATAGCCTTGAGAAGTACGGCTTGGCCGCTCTTGCCGCGGCTGCCTCGCTTGGTCGCGCAACCGCTCGCAAGGCGAACGAACTGGGTGATGTCGCCGCAGAGCAATCCACCCGTGCCCTGAACAAGGCCCAAAAGATCCGCGACCGCATCGGACACTGAAGCATCCCAACACCAGCGTACCGGCGTTCGAACGCAATTTGCAAAATGTTCGAACGCCGCGTCGCTGCTCTTGCCCTTCCGGGCGACGAAACATATAGCGGCCACCTCTCCCACTCCCACGAAAGCGGCCTCTCATATGCAGAAGCTCCACCTCGTCATGGGCGGCCGGGTCAAGGATCCGCGCGGCCTGGAATTTGTTGATCTGTCTTCGATGGATGTCGTTGGCGTGTTTCCGGACCGAGCCTCGGCTCAGGATGCCTGGAAATCGGCTGCCCAGCGCACTGTCGACGATGCAGAGATGAAGTACGTCATCGTCCATCTTCATCGTCTGCTAGAGCCGGAACTGCCGGAAGGTTAAGTTCGACTCCCCACTGAATACGAAAAAGGCCGGCGAAATCGCCGGCCTTTATCATTTTAGCGGTAGCAGGTCGGATCAGATGAATTCGATCCGTTGCACTACGTAAAACTTCTCGCCCGCAGGCACGGTCACTTCGATCTCGTCATCCACACGGCGACCGATCATGGCCTTGCCGAGCGGCGAATTGTAGCTGATCCGGCCTTCCTTCGCGTCCGCCTCGTAAGGGCCGACGATCTGGTAGCGAACCGGCTTTTCATCGTCATCGAGCATGGTGACTGTCGCGCCGAAAATGATCCGGTCGCCTGACAAGGTCGTCGGATCGATAATCTGGGCGCGGGAAATCTTGTCTTCCAGGTCGCCAATCGTGGCCTCTACCTGGCCTTGGCGTTCCTTCGCTGCGTGGTATTCCGCGTTTTCGGACAAATCGCCGTGGGCGCGCGCCTCTTCGATAGCATCGACGATACGAGGACGCTCTTCGCGAAGCGCCTTGAGGTCCGCAGACATCCGCTCGTAGCCTACTGCGAGCATTGGCAGCTTTTCGACACTGGCCATCTAAATCACTTCCTCCTGTCTCTTGCCGTTGTCCCACCCCGGTTACCGGCGACTCATTGCCGGCCCTGGTCCAACACACGACGGAGTTAGGTCAGGGCCGATCTGCAATGATGTGGGGAGGCAAGATCGATCTTAGTTATAATAGGCCTGCAACGAACGCACTTCAAGTTGGCTCCCGCTCGTCTTCGCAATCGCTTCACTTGCAGCTACGCTGGCCGCGGCAGTCGTGAAGATCGAGACCTTGGCCGTCTGCGCAGAAGCGCGGATGGATTGGGAATCCTTGAGGCTCTGCCACCCTTCGGTGGTGTTGAAGATCAAGGCGATCTCGCCATCGACGATCTTGTCAACGATGTGCGGACGCCCCTCAGCCACCTTGTTGATGACTTCGACCGGCAGCCCAGCTTCGGCCAGGTAGCGCTGCGTGCCCGCCGTGGCGACGATGCGGAAGCCGTGCTCCACCAGCGTACGGATCGCGGGCAGGATCATCGGCTTATCGGTGTCCTTCACCGAGACGAACACAGTGCCGGATGTCGGCAGCTTCGTGCCCGCTCCCAACTGCGCCTTGGCAAAGGCCGTAGCAAAATCGCGATCGATTCCCATCACTTCGCCGGTGGACTTCATCTCCGGGCTGAGCACGGGATCGACGCCGGGGAAGCGCGCGAAGGGGAACACCGCTTCCTTGACCGCCATGTACGGCAAGTCGCGCTTGAACGGCGGGAAGGTGGACAGCTTCTCACCGGCCATGACCCGCGCGGCAATCTTGGCGACGGGCTGGCCAAGTGCCTTGGCCACGAACGGCACCGTGCGCGAGGCGCGCGGGTTCACCTCGATGAGGTAGACCTCGCCATCCTTGACCGCGAACTGGATGTTCATCAGGCCGCGCACGTTGAGGCCAAAGGCCAGCGCTTCGGCCTGGCGCTCCATCTCCGCGATGATTTCGGCGGGCAGCGAGTACGGCGGCAAGGTGCAGGCGCTGTCGCCCGAGTGAATGCCGGCTTCCTCGATGTGCTGCATGACGCCGGCGACGACGACTTGCTCGCCATCGCACAGCGCATCGACATCGCACTCGATCGCATCGCGAAGGTACTGGTCGATCAGGACCGGGCTGTCGCCCGAGACCTGCACTGCGGTGGTGATGTAATCGTCGAGTTGCTGTTCGCTATCGACGATCTCCATCGCGCGGCCACCCAGCACGTAGCTGGGGCGCATCAGCACCGGGTAACCGATGCGATTGGCGACGGCGACGGCCTCGTCACGGCTGCGGGCAATGCCGTTTTCCGGCTGCTTTAGGCCCAGCTTGGTCACCAGCGCGGCAAAGCGCTCGCGGTCTTCAGCCAGGTCGATCGCGTCGGGCGACGTACCCAGGATCGGGATGCCGGCATCTTCCAGCGCCTGCGCCAGCTTGAGCGGGGTCTGCCCGCCGAACTGGACGATCACGCCGACCAGTTCGCCGTTGGTCTGCTCGATCCGCAGGATTTCCAGCACGTCCTCGGCGGTCAGCGGCTCGAAGTACAGGCGGTCCGACGTGTCGTAGTCGGTCGAGACGGTCTCGGGGTTGCAATTGACCATGATCGTTTCGAAACCGGCCTCGGCCAGCGCGAAGCAGGCGTGGACGCAGCAGTAGTCGAACTCGATGCCCTGGCCGATGCGGTTGGGTCCGCCGCCCAGGATCACGATCTTGCGACGATCGGACGGCATGGCCTCGTTCTCGGGCTCGCCGAAGATCGGTGCCTCATAGGTCGAGTACATATACGGCGTCACGGCCTCGAACTCGGCAGCGCAGCTATCGATGCGCTTGAACACCGGGTGGACGCCCAGCTTGGTGCGCAACTGGCGCACTTCTTCCTCGCTGGTGGCGCCGACCATGGCGCGCAAGGCGTCATGGAGCAGGCCCGAGCGCTTGGCCTGAGTTTCCGCCAGCCCGCCCGCGACATGCGCGGAACGCACCGCCAGCTTGGCGAGGCGCTTGTCGGAAAAGCCCATGGCCTTCAGGCGACGCATCCCTTGCGCGTCGATCGGCAGGCCATCGGCCTCGATCTTGGCTTCCTCGGCGATGATCTCTTCGATCTGGCGCAGGAACCACGGGTCGTAGTGGGTGATCGCGTTGATCTCTTCCACGGTGAAGCCTTCGCGGAACGCTTGCGCGGCCACCAGCAGGCGGTCGGGCGTCGCGCGCGAAAGGGCGGCGGTCACGGTGTCGCGCCCTGCCCCTTGAAGGCTCGGGATGCTGTTGAACCCGTCAAGGCCGGTTTCGAGGCCGCGCAGGGCCTTCTGCATCGATTCCTTGATGTTGCGGCCGATCGCCATGACTTCGCCGACCGACTTCATCGCGGTGGTCAGCAGCGGCTCGGCGCCCTTGAACTTTTCAAAGGCGAAGCGCGGGATCTTGGTGACAACATAGTCGATCGTCGGCTCGAACGCCGCCGGGGTGGCGCCGGTGATCTCGTTGGTGATCTCGTCCAGCGTATAGCCGACCGCCAGCTTGGCGGCGACGCGTGCGATCGGGAAGCCGGTGGCCTTGGAAGCTAGCGCCGACGAGCGCGAGACGCGCGGGTTCATCTCGATGACGATCAGGCGACCGTCCTTCGGGTTCACCGCGAACTGGACGTTGGAGCCGCCGGTCTCGACGCCGATCTCGCGCAGCACGGCGATGCTCGCCGAGCGCATGATCTGGTATTCCTTGTCGCTCAGCGTCAGTGCCGGGGCGACGGTGATGGAATCGCCGGTGTGGACGCCCATCGGATCGACGTTTTCGATCGAACAGATGATGATGCAGTTGTCGTGGCGATCGCGCACGACTTCCATCTCGTACTCTTTCCAGCCGAGCAGCGATTCCTCGATCAGCACTTCGGTGGTCGGCGAGGCATCTAGGCCAGAGCGCACGATCGTCTCGAACTCGGCCTTGTTGTAGGCGATGCCGCCGCCGGTGCCGCCCAGCGTAAAGCTGGGGCGGATGATCGAGGGCAGGCCGGTGCGTTCCAGCACCGCCAGCGCCTCGTCCAGCGTGTGCGCAACGCCTGAGCGGGCGGAGGCCAGGCCGATCTTGTCCATCGCCTGGCGGAACCGCTGGCGGTCCTCGGCCTTGTCGATGGCGTCGGCATCGGCGCCGATCATCTTGACGCCGTACTTCTCCAGCGTGCCGTCGTTGAACAGCGCCAGCGCGCAGTTGAGCGCGGTCTGGCCGCCCATCGTCGGCAGCACCGCATCGGGGCGCTCCTTCTCGATGATGCGCGCGACGATCTCGGGCGTGATCGGCTCGACATAAGTGGCGTCGGCCATCTCGGGATCGGTCATGATCGTGGCGGGGTTGGAGTTCACCAGGACGACCCGGTAGCCCTCTTCCTTCAGCGCCTTGATCGCCTGCGTGCCCGAATAATCGAACTCGCAAGCCTGGCCGATGATGATCGGACCAGCGCCGATGACGAGGATCGAGGAGATGTCAGTGCGTTTGGGCATTTAGTCAGCCTGCGCCTTTCGGGCCGCGCTCTGCGGCATGAGTTGCAAATCGTCGGAACCCCAGCCTATTCCGGTGGCTACGACAGGTTTTTTCAGTTGAGCCAACGCATAACCTTTAGGAAGGCTACGCCGCAAACAGGCTCGTTGCGGCTTATCTAGCTCAACAAGATAGAGGCGGTCGGGCATCTGGACTGGCTGATCCGATGTTGGATTAGCAGTGCCGAAAGGATAGGTCGCTAGTGTCCAACCCTTTGCCTTGCATATCAAAGCTGCGCGAACGAGAAGATGCACTGGGGTGCTGCCACCGTTATCCCACACATTATATCGTGCATCGTGCGAATCCGACGTCGCCAAAAAGTTAGTAGGATGAAGACGTTGGGACGCCTCTAACTCAGGCATGTAGATTACCCATTGCGCGAAAGATGACTGGTCGGAAAATCGGCTGCTCCACCAAAAATACCCTGCATTCACCATCAGCAGGACGCCTACTACAGAAAGCAGGATCGTCCGTCGCTTCACCCCAACATCCCCACGAACTTCTCGAACAAGTAGAAGCTGTCCTGCGGGCCGGGGCTGGCTTCGGGGTGGTATTGGACGCCGAAGGCGCGCTTGCCTTTGATGGCGATGCCGCAGTTGGAGCCGTCGAACAGCGAGACGTGGGTTTCTTCCACGGTGTCGGGCAGGCAGGTGTTGTCCACCGCGAAGCCGTGGTTCATCGAGGTGATCTCGACCACGCTGTCGCCCAGGCGCTTGACCGGGTGGTTGGCGCCGCGATGGCCCTGGAACATCTTGCTGGTCTTGGCACCGGCTGCAAGGCCCAGGATCTGATGGCCCAGGCAAATGCCGAAGACCGGAACGTCCCGCTCCAGCAAGCCCTGCACCACCGGCACCGCGTAGATGCCGGTCGCCGCGGGATCGCCCGGACCGTTGGACAGGAACACGCCGGCAGGCTGCAGCGCCAGGACGTCGTCCAGCGAGGTTTCCGCCGGAACCACCGTCACCCGCGCGCCGGCCTTCACCAGGTTGCGGAAGATGTTGTCCTTGGCGCCATAATCGATCGCGACGACGTGCGGGCGCTCGTCGCTGGGCGACTGGCCGTAGCCGCTGCCGAGCGTCCAGGTGGAGCCTTCCCAGCCCTCCTGGATGTGGCGGCTGACCAGCTTGGCCAGATCCATGCCTTCCAGGCCCGGCCAGTCCTGCGCGCGCTTGATGAGCGCTGCGATGTCGAACTGACCGTCCGGGTTGTGCGCGATCACTGCATTGGGCGCGCCGCCCTTGCGGATGCGGCGGGTCAGCGCGCGGGTATCGACGCCGGACAAGCCGATCTTGCCCTTGTCCGCCAGCCACTGGCCCCAGTCGCCCTTGGAGCGGAAGTTGGACGGCGCCGTCACGTCTTCGCGCACGACTGCGCCCAGCGCGCCATCGACCAGCGATTCGAGGTCTTCCTCGTTGACGCCGACGTTGCCGATATGGGGGAACGTGAAGGTGACGATCTGCCCAGCATAGGACGGATCGGTCATCACTTCCTGGTAGCCGGTCATCGAAGTGTTGAAGCACACCTCGCCCACGGCTTCACCTGTCGCGCCGAAACCACGGCCCCATATGACGTGTCCGTCGCTGAGGACTAGCACGCCGGTCGCGCCTTCAGGTTTGGGCGCAAGCGAATATGCGGTGTCGGCCATGATGGGTCGCTCCGTTGACGGCATTCAGGGTATAAGTGCTAAGGCCCGCCCGCTAGAGACGAGTGGCAGTCGCGTCAAGGCAAGAGGGTGCAATTTGCCGTGTGGCTTGCTACTTTTGCCCAAAGCGGCTTCCAGCGCGCTTTCCCATTTCAGTCAGGACGATAACCTTACAATGATTCGCGATACGCTCAAGGCCGCGCAGATTTCCGCCATGAAGTCGGGCGACAAGCCGCGCCTGGCCGCCATTCGCCTGATCCTTGCCAAGCTCAAGGACCGCGACATCGAACTGCGCACCGCCACCACCCTGCCCGACGACGATGCGCTGGCGGTCGACGTGCTGCAGAAGATGGTCAAGCAGCGCCGCGAGTCGATCCAGTTGTTCACCGAAGGCGGTCGCCCGGAAAAGGCCGCGGAAGAGCAGGCCGAACTGCTGGTGATCGAGGAATTCCTCCCCACCCAGCTTTCCGAGGAAGACACCAAGGCCGCGATCGAGGCGATCAAGGCCGAAACCGGCGCGACCGGCATCAAGGACATGGGCAAAGTCATGGCCGAACTGAAGGCCCGCCACGGCACCGTGCTCGACATGGGCAAAGCCAGTGGCTGGGTGAAGGCGGCGCTGAGCTGAGCCCGATGTCCGGCGTCTCGCTCAACTTTGCGCAAAGGCGCTAGGGACGCTGGATGCTCAGCCCCCAATGGCTCGATCAGCTCCGCGCGCGCGTCTCGCTTTCGGCGCTGATCGGCCGTTCCACCCGGCTGACGAAGGCCGGGCGCGAGTACAAGGCCTGCTGCCCGTTCCATAACGAGAAGTCGCCCAGCTTCACCGTCAACGACGAGAAGGGCTTCTACCACTGCTTTGGCTGTGGCGCGCACGGCGATGCCATCCGCTGGATGACCGATCACCAGGGCCTGGCGTTCATGGACGCGGTGAAGGAACTGGCGCTGGAAGCCGGGATGGACGTGCCCGCGCCCGATCCGCACGCCGCCCAGGCCGCCGAAAAGCGCGACAGCCTGCACGACGTGATGGCCAGCGCGCAGGAGTGGTTCGTCCACACCCTCAGCGCTCCCGAAGGGGCGGCGGCGCGCGCCTATCTCGCCACGCGGGGTTTCGATGCCCTCACCGTCCAGCGCTTCGGTTTCGGCTATGCGCCGGAGGGGCGTCAGGCAATGAAGGCTGCGCTCAGCCAGTATCCCGAACCCAAGCTGATCGAGGCGGGGCTGCGGATCGAGGTAGAGGGCCGCGATCCCTACGATCGCTTCCGGGGCCGGCTGATGCTGCCGATCGCCGATGCGCGTGGTCGCACCATCGCATTCGGCGGGCGTATCCTGGCCAAGGACAAGACCGACGCTCCCAAATACCTGAACTCGCCGGATACCCCGCTCTTCGACAAGGGGCGCACCCTCTACAACCTCCACCGCGCCGCGCCTGCCGCGCGCCAGTCAGGGCGGATGGTGGTGGTCGAAGGCTATATGGACGTCATCGCGCTGGCGGCAGCCGGGATCGCCGAGGCAGTCGCGCCGCTGGGCACCGCGCTGACCGAACAGCAGATCGAACTGCTGTGGCGCCATGTCGAAATGCCGATCCTGTGCTTCGATGGTGACGCCGCCGGACAGCGCGCCGCGATGCGCGCGATCACCCGCGCCCTGCCCTTGCTGCGCCCAGCGCACTCGCTGCGAATCGTTCGCCTGCCCGAAGGCATGGACCCGGACGATCTCATCAAGGCGAAAGGCAGCGCTGCGATCGAGGCGCTGCTGTCCGAAGCGCGGGGCCTGCTCGAAGTGCTGTGGGAAGCCGAGCGCGACCTGCTGCCGCTCGACACCCCCGAAGCCAAGGCTGGCCTCAAGGCGCGGCTGATGGCGCACGTCGATACGATCGCACATCCCGATATCGCCAGCCTCTATCGCCGCGAGTTGAACGAGCGCTATTCGCAGTTCGCCTTCCCTCGCCGCGAGGATCGCTGGCAGCCGTCCGCGCCGCGCGCGCCGCGTCAGGCTCAATCTCGTGCAGGACGCTGGCAGCCCGGTCGCCCTGCGCCCGAGCCATCCACCCCCGAATCGCTTGATCGGCTGCGCAAGGCCACGGCCGGCGGCGGTTCGCGCGACGCCTTGTCTGCCGCCGTGCTCGCCGGGTTGATGCGATGGCCCGAATTGATCCACCGCCACGGAGAGGCCTTGTCCCGCACGCCCGGCCTCGATCCCCGGTTCATGGCGATCGTCCAGTGCTGCGGCGCCGGTGCTCCGCTTGAAACGGCGACACTTACGACCATATTGAGTGCAAACGGCCTCGAGCCGCCCTCGCCTTCGGAATATTCGGATATGCGGTTCGGCTTCCTTTCAGCCGTTGCAGACCCCGACCAGGCAGCGGCGGAACTGGGTCAGGCGGTCGAACTTCTGATCGAACGTCCGGCGTTGGAAGCGGCCCTGGGCCGCGCGACCGCACGGTTCGAAAACGAGATCTCGGAGGACGCGTTTGCCGAACAGCAACGTTTGCTCAAGAGAAAGCTGGAATTTGACGACCGCCTCAGGCAAATGGCGACCAGACAGGCGTCCTGAACGTATAATTTACGCCAGGGCGACACGAGACAACGGCGGACGAATGAGCAAAAACGATAACACCGGCGACATGAACGAGGGCACGGATGCGCCCTTGATCGACCTCAACGAGGGCGCGATCAAGAAGCTCATTGCGCGCGCCAAGCGTCGCGGCGTCATCACGTATGACGAGCTGAACGAGGCTCTGCCGCAAGATCAGATGTCCACCGATCAGATCGAGGACATCATGGCCGCGATCTCGGAGATGGGCGTCAACATCGTCGAAACCGACGATGACGCGGATAGCCCTGCCGAGGAAGAGCGCGAAGCCGAGGAGCAGGAAGAAGGCGACGAAGTGTCGCAGCGGATGGTCGCCGATCCGAAGAAAAAGGAAACGATCGAGCGCACCGACGATCCGGTGCGGATGTACTTGCGCGAGATGGGCGCGGTTGAGCTGCTCAGCCGCGAGGGCGAAATCGCCATCGCCAAGCGCATCGAAGCGGGCCGGGACATGATGATCCTGGGCCTGTGCGAAAGCCCGATCACCTTCCACGCCATCATCCAGTGGTCCGAAGCGCTCAACAACGGCGAAATGCAACTGCGCGAGATCCTCGATCTCGACGCCATGCTTTCGAAGGAACCGGCGCCCGAAGCCCTCAACGAGGACGGCGAAGAGGATAACGGCGAAATCAGCGAAGCGACTGCCGGCCCTTCCTTCAAGGAAGAAGAGGACGTCGAGGAAGAAACAGCCGAAGGCGAGGACGAGGACGGCAACGAGCGTCGTACTCCGCGTCCCGCTGACGACGAGGAAGAGGACAACACCCTCTCGCTCGCGCAGATGGAAGCCGCGCTCAAGCCTGAAGCGCTGGAAAAGTTCGCGTTCATCACCGATCTGTTCCAGACTTTCGAAAAGCTGCAGTCCGAGCGCCTGGAAGCGCTGGCCCTGGGCATCGGCTTCCCCGCCGCCAAGGAAGACCGCTACAACGAGCTGCGCGAAGAACTGACCGCGCAAGTCGAAGCGGTTCACTTCCACGCGACCAAGATCGAATATCTCGTCGACAACCTCTACGCCTTCAACCGTCGCCTGACTGCCCTTGGCGGCCAGATGCTGCGTCTGGCAGAGCGTCACAAGGTGAAGCGCGCCGACTTCCTGGAAACGTACGTCGGTCGCGAACTGGACGACACCTGGCTGCCCTCGATGTCCAAGAAGGACAAGAAGTGGGCTGCCTTCGCCGAGAACGAAGCCGATCCGGTCGAGCGTATCCGGGCCGAAGTGTCCGACATCGCCGCTGCTACTGGCATGGCGCTCCCCGAGTTCCGCCGCATCGTCAACATGGTCCAGAAGGGTGAGCGCGAGGCGCGCATCGCCAAGAAGGAAATGGTCGAGGCGAACCTGCGGCTCGTGATCTCGATCGCCAAGAAGTACACCAACCGTGGCTTGCAGTTCCTGGACCTTATCCAGGAAGGCAACATCGGCTTGATGAAGGCCGTCGACAAGTTCGAGTACCGCCGCGGCTACAAGTTCAGCACGTATGCAACGTGGTGGATTCGCCAGGCGATCACCCGCTCGATCGCCGACCAGGCCCGTACGATCCGCATCCCGGTCCACATGATCGAGACGATCAACAAGCTGGTCCGCACCAGCCGCCAGTTCCTCCACGAGCAAGGCCGCGAGCCGACCCCTGAGGAAATGGCTGAGCGCCTGAGCATGCCGCTCGAAAAGGTGCGCAAGGTGATGAAGATCGCCAAGGAGCCGATCTCCCTCGAAACGCCGATCGGCGACGAGGAAGACTCGCACCTGGGCGATTTCATCGAGGACAAGAACGCGATCATCCCAGTGGATGCCGCGATCCAGGCCAACCTCAAGGAAACCGTCACGCGCGTCCTTGCCAGCCTGACCCCACGCGAAGAACGCGTGCTGCGCATGCGCTTTGGCATCGGCATGAACACCGATCACACGCTGGAAGAAGTCGGCCAGCAGTTCTCGGTCACCCGCGAACGTATCCGCCAGATCGAAGCCAAGGCGCTGCGAAAGCTCAAGCACCCGAGCCGCAGCCGCAAGATGCGCTCGTTCCTCGACCAGTAAGCGAAAAGCCCCGCTCCGGCGGGGCTTTTTGTTGGGCGCTTTGGGAAAGGGGACTTTGCGCGGTTTTGGTTTGTCTCCGCAAATACCTGTTCTAGACAGAGTTCGCGCCCGGATCGGGCATGTGGGGGCATCCATGACGTTTCGTTCGACTTTGGCGACCTGCGCGGGCATCGCACTGCTTTTGGTTTCGCAGGTGGCGTGCGCACAAACCCCTGCGCCCTCGGCGCCGGCCGCTGCGGTATCGCCGGAAAGCCTCACCATCGCGCGCGAAATCGTGACCATCGCCTGGCCGCCCGAGCAGCGGGAAGAAACCATGGCCAAAACGATGGAAACGATTCTCAAGCAATACCGCACGAGCATGAGCTTCGATAAGATCACCGATCCCGGCCTGCGCAAGATCATCGACGATTACCTAGATTCGGTGCCCACGATGTTGCGCCCGCTAGTCCAGCGCTTTTTGCCTCATCAGATGGAAGCTATCGCGGTTGCTTACGCACGAAAGTTCAGCGCCCAACAACTGCGCGACGTGCGCGCCTTTGCCCAGACGCCAAGCGGTCGCGGCTATCTCCAAGGCAGTATCGAAATCTTGTCCGACCCGACTGTTGCCCAGGCCAACACCGTATTTTTCAAGGACGTGGCTGACCTGACCAAGACCAAAGCCGAAGAGCTCACACTTCAGGTCGCTGAATACCTCAAGGCTCATCCCGAAGCCCTGCCAAAAGCCAAGTGATCCAGCATAGCGCCATTCGTCTATCGAGCGCCCAGCCCCGCCGCGTTCTGATCGCAGCCCTGCTTCTCGCCGCCTTTGCGCTGGCGATAGCTTTGCGACTGCGGCAATCCGCCTCGCCGATGGTGTTCGATGAGTACGCCTCGATGTACTTCTCGCAGCGCTCGTGGGGTGAGCTGTGGGGTTGGTGGATGGTGCGCGAAACCAATCCGCCGCTGTTCTACTCGGTCCTGAAGCTGTGGCGCGGCGTGGTTCCGGCGAACGACGCGGCGCTCCGGCTACTGCCGCTGCTACTGTCGCTGGCACAAATGGCCCTCCTGGCGAAAATCGCAGGCCGCGTTTACGGCGGGTTCGCGGCAGTTCTGGTGGTGGTGCTGTTCGCGGTCGGCCCGTCCGACATCTACCAGTCGGAGTATTTGCGCGCTTACGTGCTGGCCAAGCTGGCCGTGACGGTTTCGTTCGCGGGGCTGATCTACGCAGTGGCAGATGGCCCCAAAGCGCGGCGCGGCTGGGCAACGTTCATCGGCGGCGCGGTGGTTGCGATCTACTGTCACACCACGATGCTGCTCTGGCCGCCAATCGCCGCCCTGGCCGCGCTGGTGGAATGGACCGTCACCGGTAAGATCGAGCGCCGCAAGGTCACGGCGCTGCTGGTGTCAGGGCTGGCGATCATGGCTCTCTCCGGCTGGGTGCTGATCATCGCGGTGCTGCAATTGCGTGCCCATGCCGGTGACATTTCGTGGATTCAGCCGCTCTCGCTGGAGGACTATGCTTCCAGTATCGACCTTCAGATCCTGCAGGACGCGCCGATCGGATCGAGCCTGATGGGATGCCTGATCGCCCTGGGCGTCGTGCGCACCTGGCGAAATCCCGCGACCCGGCTGGCGCTGGTCATCGTCCCCGCGACCTTGATCGCCTATAAGCTGGCCGACACAATTCATCCGATCACCTCGGATTTCACGCTTCATTGGTGCGCCACCTTCACGGTCCTGCTGGCCGCCGCCGCGCTGGCGAACTGGAAAACCGCTCGCCGCGGGATTGAACAAGGGTTCGCCGCAGCGGTCGCCGTGATCGTCGCAGCCGTCGGCTGGTACGAGCTTCAGACCGACGTGTGGATTCCGCAACCGCAGGATTTTCGCTACGCCAGCCATACCGTTGCGAATACGCCAAGGGCCGCCCTGCTGGCATCGCACGAGTCGATTGCCGTAGTGATCTCGCAAGGCTGCAAGCTGGAGTTCGCCAGGCCAGACTGCCCCTTTCCATTTGTGGTGCTGGCCAACCCCGCCAAGTCCGATTCGTGGTCGGACGGCGGCTATGGCAAGCCTCTGGTTCCGGTTGCGAAAGCCCGACAGGCGCTTGGCAATGCCAAGACCGTCTATGCCTTCAGCCGCTACGTTTACACGCCGCTGGACCAACTCGGCATCGACGCCCGCCGGTATCGCCATGTCGAATGGGATGATGGCGAACTGATCGGTCCGATCCCGATCGCGGACATTCCGGCGCGCCCTCGCGCACCGATCAAGAACGCCGACGAAATTTTGTGACCGCGTCAATGGTGGTATTGCAATTAGCGCACGTCTAAGGGGCGTGGAACGAATCCCTGCCGAGTAGGACACGCCCTCGCCCATGCGTATTGCGATTGCCTCCGACCATGCCGCCGTCGACCTCAAGGCCGTCTTGCGCGAATATCTGATCGAATTGGGTCATGAGGTCGCCGATCTTGGCCCTGAGACCGCCGATCGGGTGGACTATCCCGATTATGGCTACAAGCTGGCCTCGGTCGTCGCCGACGGCACCGTGCAGTTCGGCGTCGCGCTATGCGGCTCGGGCATCGGCATCTCGATCGCGGTCAATCGCAATTCGGCCTGCCGCTGCGCCCTGGTCTCCGAGCCGCTATCCGCCGCCCTTGCCCGCGAGCACAATGACGCCAACGTCATCGCCATGGGCGCACGCCTGACCGGCGAGGACATGGCGAAGGCCTGCCTCGACGCGTTCCTTTCGACCCAGTTCGGCGGCGGACGCCACGCCGGACGCGTCGAAAAGCTTTCCCACCCTGCATTCTGATCGAAGAGGTCCAACCAACATGACCGTCGAAACCGCCATCCGCTCCGCCGGGTTCTTCACCGATACGATCGCACAAAGCGACCCCGCCGTCGCCGCCGCGATCGGCCATGAACTAAAGCGCGAACGCAAGCAGATCGAACTGATCGCGTCCGAGAACATCGTCTCCAAGGCCGTGCTCGAAGCGCAAGGCTCGGTGCTGACCAACAAGTACGCCGAGGGCTATCCCGGCAAGCGCTACTACCAGGGCTGCGAGCCTTCGGACGAAGTCGAAACGCTGGCGATCGAGCGCGCCAAGCAATTGTTCGACTGCGGCTTCGCCAACGTTCAGCCCCACTCGGGCGCGCAGGCCAATGGCGCGGTGCTGCTGGCGACGATCAAGCCGGGCGACACCATCATGGGCATGAGCCTGGATGCCGGCGGCCACCTCACCCATGGCGCGAGGGCCGCGCTTTCGGGCAAGTGGTTCAACGCCGTGCAGTACGGCGTGCGCAAGGACACCCACCTGATCGACTACGACCAGGTCGAGGCACTTGCGCGCGAGCACAACCCCAAGCTCATCATTGCAGGTGGCTCCGCTTATCCGCGTATCATCGATTTCAAGCGTATGCGCGAAATCGCCGATGCGGTGGGCGCGATCTTCCAGGTCGATATGGCCCACTTCGCAGGCTTGGTCGCAGCCGGCCTGCACCCCTCGCCCTTCCCGCACGCGCACATCGCCACCACCACCACCCACAAGACGCTGCGCGGGCCCCGTGGCGGCATGATCCTGACCAACGACGAAGCGCTGGCCAAGAAGATCAACTCGGCGGTGTTCCCCGGCCTGCAGGGCGGCCCGCTGATGCACGTCGTCGCGGCCAAGGCGGTCGCCTTCGGTGAAGCGCTGCGTCCCGAGTTCAAGGACTACGCCGCGCGCGTAATCGAGAATGCGCAGGTTCTGGCCGAAACGCTCAAGAACCGCGGCGCCGCGATCGTCTCGGGCGGCACCGACACCCACCTCGCACTGATCGACCTCTCGCCGCTGGGCGTGACCGGTCGCGACGCGGACGAGGCGCTGGAGCGTGCCGGCATCACTTGCAACAAGAACGGCATTCCGTTCGACCCGCTGCCGCCGATGAAGACCAGCGGCATCCGCGTGGGATCGCCCGCCGGCACGACCCGCGGCTTTGGCCCCGAAGAATTCCGCGAGATCGGCAACATGGTCGCCGACGTCCTCGATGGACTTGCCAAGTGCGGCGAAGCAGGCGACGCTCAGGTGGAGCAGAACGTGCGCGCGCGCGTTGAAGCGCTGTGTGATCGCTTCCCCATCTACGAGGATTGACCAAAATGACCGAGCAGCGCCCTGACCACGAAGGTACTTTCGTCCAAGATGCCCGCGAGGAACTGGCCGGAATGTTGCAGGATGGCCTCGCCCATCCCTCGACAAAGCCAGTCCTGGCCTGGGCCGCTGCCGGTGCCGTCGCGGCGGTATTTCTGCCATACATCTCGATCCCCGTCGGCCTTGCAGCGGGTGCTGGCTATAAGTTCTACAAGCGCGTCCGGCCTGACTGACGCGCGGATTTTTCAAGAAAGTACCTGGTTGAATGCGCTGTCCTTTCTGCGCCAACGACGATTCGCAAGTTAAGGACAGCCGCCCGACCGAGGACGCTACCGCGATTCGTCGGCGTCGGCAGTGTTCGAGCTGCGGCGCCCGCTTCACCACGTTCGAGCGGGTGCAACTGCGCGAGATTACCGTGCTCAAGAGCGCGGGCGATGGCGGCGAACCACGCCGCGAGCCGTTCGACCGGATGAAGATCGAGCAATCGGTGGCCCTCGCCTGTCGTAAGCGCGGCATCGATCGCGAGGCGATCGACCGGCTCGTCTCGGGCGTCCAGCGTCAGGTCGAGACGCTTGGCGAGGCCGAGGTATCCTCTCGCACGGTCGGCGAACTGGTGATGGAAGGGCTGCATCAGCTCGATTCCGTCGCCTACATCCGCTTTGCCAGCGTCTATCGCGCGTTCAACGAAGCCAAGGACTTCGAGGATTTCGCCGGCTCCGTCCGCGAAATAGCCGAGGGCTGAGCCATGGACGCAAACGTGCAAAAGCCGGTCATCGTACTGGTCCGCCCGCAACTTGGCGAAAACATCGGCAAGGCCGCCCGGGCGATGCTCAATTTCGGGCTCACCGAAATGCGCCTGGTATCGCCGCGTGACGGTTGGCCCAACCCGTCCGCCGGCCCGGCAGCGGCAGGCGCCGATGGTGTGCTGGAAAACGCCCAAGTCTTCGAGACATTGGCCGAAGCCGTCAGCGATTGTTCGCACGTCTATGCCACCACCGTGCGCAAACGCGGGGTGACCAAACCCGTCGTCACCCCGGAGCAAGCCGCGCGTGAGGTTCATTCGGCACAGGGCCGCTCCGCTTACGTGTTCGGGCCGGAGCGTTCGGGGCTGGAAACCGAGGATGTCGCCCTCGCCCGTGCGATCCTGACGGTTCCGATCAATCCTGAATTCGCCTCGCTCAACCTGGCGCAAGCGGTGATCCTGTGCGCCTATGAATGGTCGAAAGGCACCTCGCTCGCGCAGCCCACGGTTGAAGAACTCCTGCCCCCTGCGCCGCAAGCGGAACTGGAGGGCATGATCGGCCAGTTCGAAGCCTTGCTGGAGCCGACCAAGTACTTCTTCCCCCACAGCCGCGCCGCCGCCACTCGGCTGACTTTGCGCAACATGCTAACCAAGCCCGGCTGGAACAACCTGGAAGTGCGGACCATGCGCGGCGTCCTCAGCGCTTTGGGTGGCAATCGCAAGCCTCGTTTGCCGGAATAGGGGGCCGCCTGGGCTCCACCGCTTGACTTTTATCTCCTAGCCCGTATGGGCCACCCCTTCACAGGACGCCTGCTTTGCGCAGTCGTGTTCTTCGGCCCCGCACTTCCGGTGAAGCGGCGGCCGCACCCGGCAAATTGGTCGGTTGGTGCGCTCCGGAAAAACGAAGGATCGCGGGCCACTCCGGCACTGCGGCGAGCAGAATGAAGGATGACTTATGTCAAAGCGCAAAAGCGCCAAGTATAAACTCGACCGTCGTATGGGCGAGAACATCTGGGGCCGTCCCAAGAGCGCGGTTAACCGCCGCAGCTACGGCCCCGGCCAGCACGGCCAGCGCCGCAAGAGCAAGATCTCGGACTTCGGCCTCCAGCTCCGCGCCAAGCAGAAGCTCAAGGGCTACTACGGCGACGTGACCGAGAAGCAGTTCAAGGCCACCTACCAGGAAGCCAGCCGCCTGAAGGGCGATACCGGTCAGAACCTGATCGGCCTGCTCGAACAGCGCCTGGACATGGTTGTGTATCGCGCCAAGTTCGCGCCGACCATCTTCTCGGCCCGCCAGATCGTTTCGCACGGCCACATCCGCGTCAACGGCGTGAAGTGCAACATCGCCTCGCGTCGCGTGAAGGTCGGTGACATCATCAGCCTGGGCAACAAGGCCAAGGAAATGGCGCTGATCGTCGAAGCGCAGAACCTGCCCGAGCGTGAAATCCCTGATTACGTTGCCGTCGACGGCACCGACAAGGTCACCTTCGTGCGCGTTCCCACGCTCGACGAAGTGCCTTATCCGGTAAAGATGGAACCCAACCTGGTCGTCGAGTTCTACTCGCGCTGATCCGGCCTTCCAGTCTTGGAATATCGATGGGCGGTCCTTCGGGGCCGCCCTTTTCGTAAGCCCGTCAGACATAAAAAATTGTATGTTTGCAGGGGTTTGTCACGGAACTTCGATTTAAGTCGGGCATTAGACATTCATCATGTCCCGCTATCGATTCATCACCCCGCACCGCACCGGAAAATGGTATCAGGACCTCGATACCGCCCGTCGTTTCGCTTGTGAGATAGGCGCCGGTTTCCTGGATACGCGCTCAGGTCGTTTTGTGTCTTACGTCGGCACCCGCCTGCAGGTGGCGCTGGGTGGCGAAGAATTGCAGGATCATTCACCCACCGCGTGATGGCCACCGCGTGATGGGCTTGCCCCGGATTAGCTGACGACTTAGCTGACAGGGCTCAATTTCAGCTCAGCGCTCACCCAGTCCCACAGCGCATCGACTTCCGCCGCAGCCTTGCCCTCTGGCTCTGCTTCGGAAGCGACCTCACCTGATGCCGCAGCGCGGTGAAAAGCGGCACGCTCCCCGAAATGGACCGGGCATACCGATAGCCCAAGTTTCTCTACCTGAGCCTTGGTATCGATAAGCAACCGCGTCGCGCGCGAGGGGACAGCATTCAGCACCACATGCGCCGGCTTGTTCGCGAATGAGACCAGTTGCGCCGTCGCTTCCAGCGCGTGAAGATCGAACGCACGGGCCCGCGTCGGCACCAGCACCAGATCCGCCGCCCGTACCGCCTCACGAGAGGCCATGTCGCTCTGCGGGGGGGTGTCGAGCACGATGAAGTCCGTGCCGCCACGTTGCGCCTTCAGAATGGTACTGAGCAGTCGCGCCGGTGGGCAGGTGACAATCTCGGGCAGAAAGCTGCCCCGCCAGTCACCCCAGGCAGCGGCGGTCGCCTGCGGGTCCATATCGATCACGCAACTGCGCCGCCCATCGTAAGCAGCACACGTGGCCAGATGCAGCGCCAACGTGGTCTTCCCCGATCCGCCTTTTTGGCTGACAATTGCAACGGTCGCCATCTGCGCTCCTTAATGGCTTAGGGCTTTAAGCGCTCCACCGCACTCCGGCAGTAAGGACGCATCCGCAGGAAGCTTGCCCGCAAAGCGTCCCGCTGTCCAACATTGCAACCGTCTATCAAGCGATCGCGTTACTTGATCCCCAAAGTGCTACGCAAAAACGCGTCGCTCATCGAAAGCATGCGGACACGTGCGGTCGTATCGTAGAGTTGATGGGCCAACCCAGCGAATTCGACATACTGAACCGATTTGCCAGCGCTTTCGAGACGCCGCTTCATCAACCGAGATTCAGAGACGGACACGTTCTGATCCTGATCGCCATGGAACAGCAAAACGGGTGAATGAAAATTGGCTGCGTGGCGCGCTGGCGACCCGCTCTCGACGTGAGTGCCTTGCCCGATAATTTGGTCCACGAGGTTGAAATTGGTGAAAGCACGTGATTCTTCACGCAATGCATCGAGGTCCGTCACCGGCGCGATCGCCACCACCGCCTTGAACAAGTCTGGATCGATCACCTGCGATTGAAGGGCGGCATAGCCGCCGTAAGACCATCCCACGATCGCTAGCTTGTCCGGCGACGCGATACCCTGCTTCACAAGCCAGCGGCCTGCATCGTCAACATCGCCGATCGCCGACTTCCATGATTTGAAGCCATTGTGTTGATACCAACCGGCTCCATAACCGGAGGAACCGCGATAATTGGGTTGAAGTACGGCATAACCACGGGCGGCAAAAAATTGAACGAGCCAATCGAAGCCCCATTCGTCACGGGACGACGGGCCTCCATGGGGCATTACGATAGCCGGCAGGCCCTTCCCGGAACTGCCCGGCGGAAGAGTCAGGTAGGCCGGAATCATCGTGCCGTCTGCAGCAGCGAAAGTAACGGGCTTCATTTCGGACAATTTCACATTGAACAGAGAAGGCCGATAACGCAGAATTTCGCCCAACTTATGCGTCGTCTTGTCGTAGAGATAAAACGTACCCGGACTCGTATCGGATGAGGCGAGCAGGATAATCGCGTTTTCATCGGCACTTGCATCGATGAAGGAAATCGAGGGATTACCGGGCAACACCTTGGATAGTGCAGCACCCAGCTCTTCGAGGTTTTCATCGAAATACTGGACCGTCCTGCGATCGGTCGCGTAGCTTGCCCCGATGACACGTCCAGTACGTCCGAAGCGGATCAGCTCGTCTACGTCCACGCCGGACCGTGACACCACTACATCACGCTTCTGGCTGCCGTCGAGAGAAACACTGTAGAGTTTAGCCAAGCCATCCTTGTCAGTATCGAACCCGTACACGACATTCTTTGCGGCATCGACTGCCTCAGGCACGAATCCAACGGTCTTGTTATCAACTTCCTGTGCCTCGGATAGCGGCTGCCAGTCCCGGTTGTTTGAAGTTCGATAGAAGTAATGTGATCGACCAGCCAGCATGCCCGTGTCGCTGGCTTTGTCCAGGCCCATGATGCGCACATTGCCTTGGCCATCGCTAATATAGCTCGAAGCTGTCTTGCGTGGCGGTTCGATAGTGCGACGAGATCCTGAGGTGACATCGATGTCCTCGACGCCAAGGCCCTCCCCCGAACGCTTAACCAGCGTCCCCGTAGTCGTTTCTGGCACGAAATTTCGGGTCATCAGTATGTGGCCGGGCTTCCCGGGTACATTCCAATCAATCAGACGACCGCCGAACTGGGCTAGGTAGAGGCTGCTCGTCGTAGTCGCAGGCATCAACTGCGCAAATTTGGTGCCATCGAAGTTCACGGCAAGGGGGCGAGAGAAGCCAAGTCGCATTCCCATCGCGACAGTGACGATCGACATGTCGCATACAAGACGCGTATTGGTAGCCCATCCGCAGGAGGTAAGCCTTTCACTTCTGCTGGGTGAAGCCAATATATTTTTCAGGTCTCCGCCAGTCTCAGTATCCACAACGACAAGAACCGAGCGACCGTCCTGAGGCGTTATCATCCCGATCTTTTTGCCATCGGGCGACAAGCTCATTTGTTCGACTTGAGGAAGCTGCCCAAACAGCTCCGCCTCTTTATTTTCCGCCAGTGCTGGAGAGCTGAAGATCAGAGCGGAAACCAATGTCGCCGAACAAAGAAGAATAGTTTTACCCACTGACGCCCCCGCAACCGCGCTATGATGCACGCACGGCCGTCAATCTATCCAGTCGGCGGTTCAAGGCAATATGCGGTTTATAATTCAGGTGGGAAAGTAATCCCGCCGAAACTCCACCACAAATGCCTCGAAGCGCTGCTCAGTGATGGCGTCGCGCATGGATTGCATGAGTTGTTGGTAGAACCACAAGTTGTGTTCGGTCATCAGCATGGCGCCCAGCATTTCGCCGGCCTTGTTGAGGTGATGCAGGTAAGCGCGCGAGTAGGTGGCGCAGACCGGGCAGGCGCAGCGTGGGTCGATCGGGCCGGTGTCTTCGGCGTGGCGGGCGTTGCGGATATTGAGCGGGCCGTTCCAGGTGAATGCTTGTCCGTTGCGCCCCGAACGCGTGGGCAGCACGCAATCGAACATATCGACGCCGCGCTCGACAGCGCCGACCAGATCGTCGGGCTTGCCGACGCCCATGAGGTAGCGCGGGCGGCCTGCCGGTAATTGTCCGGGCGCGAAGTCGAGGGTCGCGAACATCGCTTCCTGGCCCTCGCCCACCGCCAGGCCGCCGATGGCGTAGCCGTCGAAGCCGATCTGGGTCAGCGCATCGGCGCTCGTCTTCCGCAAGTCTTCGTCGAGCGCACCTTGCTGGATGCCGAACAGGGCAGAGCACTCGGCATGGTCGCCGCCGGTGTCGAACGCATCGCGGCTGCGCTTCGCCCAGCGCATCGACATTTCCATCGAACGGGCAATCACGTCGCGTGGCTGATCGATCTTGGGGCATTCGTCGAAGCACATGACGATGTCCGAGCCGAGCAGGCGCTGGATCTCCATCGAGCGCTCGGGCGAGAGCATATGGCGCGAGCCGTCGATGTGGCTGGCGAAAGTCACGCCTCCCTCGGTGATCTTGCGCAAGGCGGCCAGGCTCATCACCTGATAGCCGCCGCTATCGGTCAGGATCGGGCGGTCCCAGTTCATGAACTTGTGCAGTCCGCCCAGCCGCGCGACGCGCTCGGCGCCGGGGCGCAGCATCAAGTGGTAGGTGTTGCCCAGGATGATGTCGGCACCGGCGGCGCGCACATCCTGCGGCTTCATCGCCTTGACCGTGGCCGCGGTGCCGACCGGCATGAACGCCGGCGTGCGGATTTCGCCGCGGCGCATTTGGATGGTGCCGGTGCGGGCCTTGCCGTCGGTGGCGCTGATGGAAAAGTCGAAGCGGGGTCTCATGGCCCCGCCCCTACTATCGTCAGAACCCGTAGACCAGAGTGAAGCGTGACACCGTGTCGGTCTTGAGCGAACCATCGGGCGGCGAGCCTTCGTGCTCGAACTGGTACGACAGTTTCAGCTTCAGCCGCTTGGTCATGCCGGCCTCAAGCGCGGTCTTCGAGGTAAAGGTGCTGTTATCCGATCCGATATAGCTGCTGGCGTCCTGCGTCAGCTTCATCGTCGGGCTGATCGTCCAGGCCCAATCGAGCGAGGTCGCGACCGACCAGGACGTTTCGCTGGGGTCGCTGACAAATTCGGTCTGGCGGATCGCGGGACCGGCTTCGATCGATAAGGTCATCGCCTTGGTCTTGATGACCCGATAACCCAGACCGCTGGAGAGCGAATAACGGTTCTCGTAACCCTGGATCTTGTCGCGCTCGTACATCCCCTTGCCGTAGGTGAACAGCGCATCGTTCAGGGTGTAGCGGGCCTGGTAGCTACCGCTGAATTGTTCCTTGGAAACCGTGCCGGCGTCTTCCTGGTAATCGGCGTTACCCTGGATAATGTGTTCCCAGTTGATGCCCTTGCGGTTGAACTTCACCGCCGCACTGAAACCGAAGTTGCTGGTATTGCCGGTCGAGCGGAACGCTCCCACTTCAACCTGGCCTTTCCAGAGCTGGAGCAAGGCCGCTTCGCGGATGCGCTTGAGGTCGGCGGCGGATTTTTCCGCTGCCTGTTTCGCTTTGCGGTCCTGATAAGCCTTCTGCAGCGCCTTGATCTCCCCCTCGTCGTAAGGCTGGGTTTTGATCGCGATCTTGACCATGGCGGCAACCTGGGCCTGATCGTCAGCGCGAATGGCTTCCTCGATCATGGCCTTTACCGGCGGCGACAGGCTGGGGGCGGGCACCTTGATAAAGGGCACGTATTCGGACGCAGGGGGGAGCATCGGCACCAGAACAGGCGGCGGGAGCGGCAGCGTGGGCTCTACTGCGTGTTGTTCAAGCTCGGGAACCCGGGCCCGGGCCTCAACGGCAAGCAGTAGCAGCGGCACGGCAGCGGCGAGAACGGTCAATCGCTTCGTCATGTTGCGATGCACACTAACCGTTCACGTGCGAAGGCGCCACCCAGTGCGGAAGATCCATGCGATCAGCCCGACGCAAAATGCGAGGAAAAGAAGCGTCAGCCCCAGCGAAATGCCGATCGAGACATCCGAAGTGCCATAAAACGTCCAGCGCAGCCCATTGACGAGATACACCACTGGGTTGGCCATCGCGACCGAGCGCCAAGGCTCTGGCAAGACCTGGATCGAATAGAAGGTGCCGCCCAGGAACGTCAGCGGGGTGAGAATCAAAAGCGGTACGATGGAAAGCTTCTCGAAGCTGTCGGCCCAGATCCCCAGGATGAACCCGAACAACGAGAAGCTGGCCGACACGAGCAGGATATAGCCCAGCGCATAGATCGGGTGCTCGATGTGGTAATCGACGAACCGCGTCGCAGTAAGAAGAATGATGGCTGCCAGGATCAGCGACTTGGTTGCCGCCGCGCCAACGAAGCCCACCAGGGTTTCGCCAATGCCGACCGGGGCGGAGAGCAATTCATAGATCGCGCCGGTAAAGCGCGGCATGTAAATGCCGAAGCTGGCGTTGGTGGTGCTTTCGCTGAGCAGTGTCAGCAGCAACAGCCCGGGCACGATGAACGCGCCGTAGTTCACACCGCCCAGGCCATGTTGCACCGAATTGCCCATGGCCGCGCCGAACACCACGAAATACAGCGTCGTCGTCAGCACCGGAGCCAGAATGGACTGCATCGCGGTGCGAAACGCGCGCATCAGTTCCTGCTTGTAGATCGCCCAAGCACTGCGGAAGTTGAACACGCTCATTCCCCTGCTCCCCGTGCCGAGGCATTCAAGGCGTCCGGCCCTTCCAGCAAGTTGACGAAGATGTCTTCCAGGCTCGATTCGTGGATGTCGATCCCGGTGTAATCGATGCCCGCGCGGGTCAGTGCCTTGGTAAGTTCCGCCACCTCGGACGTACCCGCGCTTGCGCCCTCCCCGCCGCCGCCGCGATAGCACAGGACGCGGCCTTCGTCGGTCAGCGTAACCGGGAAAGCGGCAATCTGCGGCGGCAACTGCCCCAGCGGCTGCGCCAGCGCGATGAACGCTTCGGTACGCCCCAGCCGCTCCATCATCGCCTTCTTTTCGTCCACCATCAGAATCTGGCCATCGCGGATCACGCCGACGCGATCAGCCATCTCCTCGGCTTCCTCGATGTAGTGGGTGGTGAGGATCACCGTCGTCCCACGCTCGCGCAGCAACGCGATCTGGCGCCACATATCCCGCCGAAGTTCCACATCGACCCCGGCGGTGGGCTCGTCGAGGAACAGCAATTCCGGCTCGTGGGCGAGCGCCTTGGCGATCAGCACGCGGCGCTTCATCCCACCGGAAAGTGTCCGGATCTGGGCGTCACGCTTGTCCCACAGGCTCAGCGCCCGAAGAACCCCTTCGATATGCTGGGGATCGGGCTTGAGACCGAACAGCCCTCGCGAATGCCGGACCGAGCGGATCACCGGCTCGAACATGTCGGTCGCCAGCTCCTGCGGGACCAGACCGATGCGAGCGCGCAAGTGCCGCCAGTTGGGCCCCATATCCTCGCCGAAGACACGGATAGTGCCCGAAGTTGGACGCACCAACCCGCAGACCGCACCGATCAGCGTGGTCTTGCCTGCTCCATTGGGGCCAAGCAGCGCGAAAATCTCTCCGCGCCGGATGGTTAGGTCCACGCCGCGAAGCGCGGTGAAACCACCTTTGTAGGTTTTGGTGAGGCCGGTAATTTCGAGAATAGGCTGCGATGCTTGCATAGTGTGACCATGGGGAAACATATCAGCCATGCCAAGCGGGATCGCATCGTCCGAAGCGTTTAGCGGCCCCGGCTTTCCCAGCTCGTGCGCAGCGCCGCCCCTACCGCCTCGCCAGCCTGGGCAACCAGCATCTTCAGCCGCTGCAATCGCTCTGGATCGGCCTGGATGGCCTGCTCCTCCACCACGAGGCCGATGCTGCCCAGAACGGCTTTTTCCATCCCCATGATCGGGGCAGCGATACCCATCGCGCCAGGGACGACTTCCCCGATCGAAAGCAGTGCGTCCGTCCGGCGAATTGCCAGCATTTGGCTTTTGAAGGCTTTCCAGTCCGGACCCAGCCCCGCCGCCACGAAAGACTGCGTGTCGGCATCAAAAAAAGACCGCTGCGTCCGCACCGGCAAATGGGCCAGGATGACCTTGGATGATGCACCTGCCAGCAGCGACATGGGGCGACCGCGTTCGTAGCTGATTCCAAGGTCGGGCGGTCGCGGCGCATACTGGTGAATACAGATCACGCGCTGGTGATAGAGCCTGCAGGTAAGCCCGATCGCCCGTTCGCCGCTATCGTCCACAAGCTGCCTCAAGACGTCGCGACCAACGCACGTCAGTGGATCGGTCATGCGCACGGTGCGGTCGAATACCGTCACGGCCGGGCCAATCATGTAGATGCCGGCAATGCCAGGCACCAGGAAACCGGCCTTCACCAGGCTGCCGACATATTGATAGGCTGTGCTGGTCGATAGCTGCAGGCGGGATGCGATCGCCTCGACCGTCCATTCGGGCTGATCGACCGTGAACAACTCGAATACCGAAAAAACCCGATCTGCCGTCGCAGCCATCACTTCCCTGCCAGCTTAGAGCGAAATCCGTTCCGATTGCATCGGACCGATCGCTCTAGATTCCTGTTTTACCGCGTTTTCCGAGTCGCCAGATGATCCCATCTGGTTCGAAAACGCTCTAACGCGCGCGTTCGCTGGGCTCGCGTGTTGCTCAATCATTACAGTTCGGCGGGTCGAGACCAAATCTCCGAGCCTTGGCGCCCAGATAATTGACAATGTATTCCGGCATATTAGGAATCAAGAGAAATAGACGCGACTCGATAACGAGTTCGATGATTGGGAGACGAGAAGGCACATCCATCTTGGATGGCACAGGCATATGCCGTGCAGATCAAACGCGACATCACAACAAATTGCATTTGGCTAATACGCTGCAGTTCATGCAGATTTTAGCTTTAAATCAATAAGCTTTAATAAAATTGATCGCGCGAAATAGGGCAACTATTTCGCCTGAAATTAAAACATTGGGGGGATAATAATGTCAAAAATGGCAACTTGCGCAAAAGCTCGGCTGCTTTTCGCTGTTAGCGCCGGCGTGCTCGCCGTCGCAGCGTCCGGTTCGGCTCATGCACAAGAAAGCGCTGCACCTGCCCAACCCGTAGCAGGCGTCCAGGACATCATCGTCACGGCGGAGCGCCGCACGTCCAACGTGCAGCGCACTGCGGCCTCGGTTACGGTGAAGACCGGCGACGAGTTGCGCCAGCAAGGCAAATTTCTCCTGCGCGACATCCTGGAGAACGCACCGGGCATCAATGGCGGCGGCGCGGAAGCGGCACCCACCACGGCAGGCGGCGGCACCGACACGGTCGGCGCGGGCATCGTCATCCGTGGCATTCGCTCCAACGTAGGATCGGGCGGCAGCATCACCTCGAACGCGTCCTCGGTCGCCGTGTATACCGACGACATCTACGAAGGCATCGGCGGCAATTACGACCTCGACCGCGTGGAAATCCTGCGCGGCCCGCAAGGCACGCTCTACGGTCGCAGCGCCACGGGCGGCGTTGTCGCCGCGCATACTCGCGACCCCAATCTGGACACGTTCCAGGTCTTCGGGCTGGCGGAAGCAGGCAACTACGATCTCCAGCATTTCAGCGGCGCGGTGAACGTACCGATCGCGACCGACCAGGTCGGCCTGCGGGTTGCGGGCGACTACTACCATCGCGATGGGTTCGATCAGGACAACGGCCTGGGCCAGCGCACCAGCAAGAACTTGCGCGTCAAGCTACTGCTCAAGCCGAGCGATAACTTCAAAGTTCTGCTGGGCGCGGCCATCCAGTACAACGAGGATGCGACGGGCGGCAGCGCCGGGGCATACGACCAGAACGGAAAACTCTACTTCACGTCCACCGATCCCAACATCAACCCGGTCGGGGCGGGCAAGAACCATTTCCATCAGTTCTGGGCCAACGTGCAGTGGGACATGGGCTTTGCCACGCTGACCTATATTCCAGCGGTACGAACCTGGCAGCAGAACGCCCTGAACGTCGGCATCGGCCCCGGATTCACCATCCTCCAGACGCTCAAGACCCCCAAGGACGAGTTCTGGACCAACGAAGCGCGGCTGACCTCGAACGGGTCTGGGCCGCTCAAGTGGCAAGTCGGCGCGCTGAATTACTACAACGATCTGTCCAACTCGAACACGGTCCGCTTCAACCTGCCGGGGGAGCCGCTCGCCTTCGCGTCCGACACTACCAAGGAAACCAAGGCGTTCGGCGTGTTTGGCGAGGCGACCTATTCGCTTACCGATGCCTGGCGCGTTACCGGGGGCCTGCGGTATGACACCACCCGCATCAACGTCGGGCTCAATTATACCGACGGCGGAACCGGACAGACGCTGTCGCTACCCTACAGCCTCGACAACGGTCGGCGTAAGTACAAGAACTGGACGTACAAGGCGCGCACCGAATACGATCTGAGCCCGCAAAACCTGCTTTACGCATCGTTCTCGACCGGCTTTACCCCGGGCGACGTGGCAGCGACTTCCGACGTCCAAGGACAGCCCTACATCCTCGACCTGAAGGACCAGACGCTCAAGGCTTACGAAATCGGCAGCAAGAACCGGTTCCTGGGGAACAAGGTGCAGGTTAACGCCAGCGCGTTCTACTACGACTACAGCGGCTATCAGAACGCCGGCGTCGATGTGGACGAACGGGTGGGCATATTCACGGCGTTCGCCACGCTGGTTTCGCCGGTGCGGATCTATGGCGGCGAATTGGAGACGGTGTTTCAGGCCACGTCTAACGACCGGATCGCGCTCAACCTGGCTTATACTCACGCCCGGTATGTCGATAGCTCGGCCGAGTTCAAAACGTTCATCTCGCGTAGCGAGGTGGCGGACGTGCCGCCGTTTACCGCCAACCTGATCTACAGCCACCGCGTCGATTTCTCGGGTGGGTCGAACCTGAACCTGAGCGCCGATGGGCGTTACTTGTCCGCCCACGATGCGGGGACGATCACGGCGCTGGCGGCCAGTTATGGCGGCACCTCGTTCATTCGCGAGAAGGGCTTGGTGATTGCCAACCTCAACGCCACCTGGACGTCGAGCGACGGCAAGTTCTCGATCGGTGGCTATGTGCGCAACGTGACCGACAAGCGCTATTCGACGATGACCGAAGTGTCGCTGGCGGGTGATCCCGTAACCTCGGTGCCCACCGGCATCAGCGGAGCGACGACCAAGCTGACGGCGCCGCGCACGTTCGGTGCCATAGCGTCGGTCAACTTCTGACGAGCACGCGCGCGAACGGCGGGATCGGCCCGCCGTTC
>NZ_AKFJ01000014.1 GCF_000272475.1 Novosphingobium sp. Rr 2-17 | reverse complement strand
GTGGGGGTCGTCCACATATGAGTCAAGGAGGAGCAGAACCGAGCGCCTTTATCATCCCGCTGCTAGCTACGGCGCTCAAAGCTGGCCCGCAAGGTTCGGTCCGATCAGAAGGGGAAGAAGCGCGTGATGGCCATAATGGCGATCACAAAGGTGATGAGGTTGAGCGGCAAGCCGATGCGCACGAAGTCCATGTAGCGGTAGCCCGCCATCTGATAGACGATCACATTGGTCTGGTAGCCGAACGGAGTGGCGAACGCAGCGCTCGCCGCCATCATTACGCAGACTAGAAAGGGGCGCGGACTGACGCCCAGGCTCTCCGCCAAGGCGACGGCAATGGGCGTAATGAGTACGGCCACCGTCGCATTGGATAACAACTCGGTCAGCACCATTGTCAAAAGGTAAAGGACAATGAGTGTCACGAGCGGGCTCAGGCCATGGACGCTGCTGATCAGCAGCTTCGATGCGCCAGCGGCAAGGCCGCTCTGTTCCATGGCAATGCCGATCACGACCATGCCGGCGATGAGGATGAGAATTTGCGGGCGAAGTCCGCCATAGGCTTCGTCGGCGCTGATTACCCGCAGCAGGATAAGAAGTACGGCGCCTGCAAATGCGGTCGCTGCAATGGGTGCCACGTTCGCGGTCGCTAGGGCGACGGCGCCGATGAACACGCCAAGCGCTATTGCCGCCTTGGTCGGATTGAGCGGCCTTGGTTCGGCGAACAATTGCGGATCGCCTACTTGTGCGCCGCCCATCTGGTTTTGAGCGATCGCATCCGCCGGGGCATCGCCGGCCTCCAGTTCGTGCACACCGCCCAGAAGCCGTTTGCTGACAAGAAAGAGGTACAGGCCGCCTGCCAGCGCCATCGGGATACCGACGGGCGTAATCTCGAATATGCCAAAGCGAGGCTGGCCTGCCAGGCGCGCCATGTCATCGACCAGCAGGTTGGTAGACGTGCCGATCAGCGTGCAGCAGCCGGTTAGGATCGTGATGTAGGACAGTGGAATTAGAAACCGCTTGGGCGACAGGTTCAGCGCGGTGGCGACATCGCGCACGACCGGCGCGCCCAGCACCACGATTGGGGTGGAATTAAGGAAACACGATACCGAGCCGATCATGCTCAACAACAGCCACATGCCCGCGACCCCCATCCGTCGGCACATCGATACTGCTGCAGCGATCGCCCGGTCCAGCAGACCGGACAGCTCCAACGCGTAAGCAATCACGAACAATGATGCCAACGCGATGATAGCAGGGCTGGCGAACGCACCCTGAACATCAACGGGACGCACCACGCCGGTCATAAGCAACGCGGCAGCACCCGTCAGGGCAACGACGTCTGCGCGCACCTTGTCCCAAATCAGCGCAGCCACCACGGCACCCAGAACGACAAGTGTAAGGACTTGGTCGAGGCTCATACCTGACGCCTCGGGTGCCGGTCGCGTGCTGTCAAGGTCAATGGAGAAAAAGACAATTGGGTCTGGAGCTCACAGAAGGTTTCGCTATCAAAGACATATGCACGAACCGAGCATCAGAGGAAGCAGGCAGGTCATCGCGGCCGGTCTGCTTGCGACCGCCTTGGTTGGAGGCACAGGCTTTCTGCTAGGGCGCTCGACGGTTTCTGATCAAAAAGCCACTATTGCGCCTACCGTCGTGAGCTCATCGCCACCCGAGCCAGTCGCAGCGCCCAATCCTCCACGGACATTGGGCCGCGCCGAACTGCTTGAACTCGCCAGGCAGGCCACTGATGCGCAGGCGTCCGGAACGCCAATGCCCCAAAGCGTGATGGATGCGGCAGATAAGCGTTTTGAATTGACGTTGCCCTTTGGCTGCTCAGGGCCCTCGGTTCAGACCTCCAACACTGCGATGGGTTGGCAAATAAACGAAGATGCCAGCGTGATTCGTATTTGGGCAAAGCCGGCAACCTGGCCTGCGAAAGAATGGGGACTGCAACAAGACGACGCAACACTCGCAGGGTTCTGGATCGAACGACCGTGGTCATCGCGTGCCCAATGCTCAGTCCAATTGCCAGCCGCTACCGCCGAACAGCCTGTTTCCCCAACCCCGCCGCCTGGGCAAACGCTGGCTATCGCTCAACTCAGTGCTGCGGCTGGTCGAGCCAAACAACGCGGGTTTGAAACGGTCGAACGCGTAGCGACGAAAGACTGGGATGCGTCGGCTGGTTTAATTCTGCGGTTGATCGGAAAGCTAGAAAATGCCGCTGCGGCAGCTCCCGTGCATTGCATTCAACCTGCAGGAGCGGCTCACCGCCCGATGTGCGTCTTGATTGCGAACTTTGAGGAAGTTCGCATAGAGAATGTGGCGACAGGCGAAGTGCTCGCGGTCTGGGACGAGCGATCTGTCCAACGTTAGCCTCAAAGGTGCGATGGGTCAGCTACTCGCGCCCATGATATCTCTGGCGTCGGGGCAAGCTGACAGATGCCATTGCATCCGGCTGCTGCCGGCGAACCAAATCCGGCAATATAGCTGCATCCGACAGCCGCCACTCAAAAGTTTCATATAAACGCAGCGCAGACCGCTTGGCCTTCTAAACCACCATGGGAATCAGCGCCGATATCCATGTCAGAGCTTCACAATCGCCTTGGTGATTCCAAGGCAGCGCAATTAAAAGTGGGCGCAAAAATCGCCATGCCGCCAGTGAACGCCGCTAAACAACTAAAATATAATGGTTTTTGGCGGACAGGGTGGGATTCGAACCCACGGTGAGCTTGCACCCACGGCGGTTTTCAAGACCGCTGCCTTAAACCACTCGGCCACCTGTCCGTTCGGGTTCCGCGCATAGCCCAACCGTTGTGTGGCGCAAGGGGGCGTATGTGACGAAAGTGTTATAGACGCACTTTCGGTGGATGGAGCGCGGCGTGCGGTGGCTTTCCACTGCCGGGGGAGGGCAGGTCATTTGCAAGTGGTGCGGTTTGTGCGAAGCCTTCGCGGATGACGCGCGTTCTATCGCTGATGCGAGCCCTGATGTCCTTGCGTGGTGCGGCGTTGATTGCCGGCCTGCTGATCCTGCCGATGCCGGCCATGCAGGCCAACGCCCAGTCCGAAAGCTTCGACGCCTACATGCAAACGGTGGCCTCTCACGCGCGGGCGCAGGGGGTGAGCGAGGCGACGATTGGGCGGATGCTGACGGGGCTTGCCGCCAATCCGCGTGTGATCGCGCTCGATACCTCGCAGCCTGGTAGCCAAAGCGCCACGCCGCCGCCGCTGGCGCCGTATCTGGCGCAGCATCTCGGCGCCTCGATCATTTCACGCGGCCAGGCTAGGTATGCGCAACTGGCACCGATGCTGCCGGCGATCGAGCGGCGCTACGGGGTGCCGGCCCCGATCCTGTTCGCGATCTGGGGGCATGAGACCAATTTCGGCAGCTATGTCGGCGATTTCGATCTGGCGCGCTCGCTGGCGACGCTGGCCTGGGAAGGCCGCCGCCGGGACTTGTTCGAGGGCGAGTTGATCGCGTTGCTCAAGATGGTCGATCGCGGGGTGCCGCCCGAAAAGTTGAAGGGAAGCTGGGCAGGGGCATTCGGCTATCCGCAGTTCCTCCCCAGCGTCTATCTGCGACTTGCCGTCGATGGCGATGGCGATCAGCGTGCCGACATCTTTTCCAACTCGGCGGACACCTTGGCTTCGATCGCGAACTATTTTCGCGATGCCGGCTGGCGTCCCGGCGAGCCTTGGGGGGTGCGGGTCAGCCTGCCTGCAGGGCTGCGTCCCGAAACCTTTGCGACCAAGCTATCCGCCCCGACTTGCCAGAAGGTTCACGCGCGCCATTCGCAGTGGAAGACCGTGGGCCAATGGCGCGCCTTGGGTGTGATGCCTCAAGCGTCGATCGGCGACGGTGTGCTTGCCAGCCTGTTCCAGCCCGATGGCCCCGGCACCCCGGCTTATCTGTTAACCGGTAATTATCGGGTCATCCTCCAGTACAATTGCTCGAACTACTACGCGATGTCCGTGGGGTTGCTTGCAGATGAGATTTCCCATTAACCGATCGGCGGCGCTGATGCTGGCGGCGTTGATCGTACTGAGTAGCGGCCCTGCCGTGGCAAAGGACAAAGGCGGTGGCGTGCCGCCTGCACCGATCCATGTCACCGGGCCGGCAGCCGATTATCCGGTCACGGTCGGCGATCCGTTCACCATCGGCAGCACCGTATGGACGCCTACCGATCAGATGAACTACGATGCCGTGGGCAAGGCCGACGTGGGGACCGACGGATCGCTCGCCGGTGTCAGCGCAGCGCACAAGACGCTGCCGATCCCCAGCTATGCAGAAGTTACCTCGCTCGATACCGGGCGCACGATCCTGTTGCGCATCGTCAAGCGCGGGCCGATGCTCAATGACGTCCTGACCGAACTCTCGCCGTTGGCCGCCCAGCAACTTGGCGTTGCGCCTGGATCGAACGCGCCAGTACGCGTGCGCCGCGTGAACCCGCCCGAACAGGAGCGTGCGCTGTTGCGTTCCGGTGGCAGTGCGCCGGAACGGATCGAGACGCCCGAGGGTTTGCTCAAGGTTCTGCGTCGCAAGCTGGCCGACCAATCGCCACTACTGCCACCTCCATCGATCCCTCCCGCGATGCCGACTGGCGTTCCTGCCGAGGCGTTGGCACAGATGTCGGTCAACCGCCCGCCGATCCGACCGGAAGGGGGCGCACGCGAGCCCTCGCCGATTTCGGCCCCAGTCGCACCGCCGACACCGAAAGCCGCCCAGCCTAAGCCTATCCTAAAACCCACACCAAAACCGGTCGCTCCCAAGGCCGCCCCCTCCGCTGCACCTGCGCGGGTGGGCGAACCGGCGGCGCGACGCGGCGCGGCTATCGTACAGGTCGGCGCGTTCTCCTTGGAGGCAAATGCGCGCGGACTGGCGGCGAAACTCGGCGGAAAAGTCACCAAATCCGGTGCTTTCTGGCGCGTGTACCTAGGGCCTTACGGCAACCGGGATAGCGCCGCAGGAGCGCTGGAGAAGGCGAAGCGGGCGGGCTATAAGGACGCGCGAATCCAGAACGTGAACTAACCGGGGGGCAAACGGCCCGGTCAGTCGCGCGATCAAGGCGCCTTGCCAGCGCGCGGGAGAATACCAGTCTTGAAGTACTACGTGTCGTTGCTCTTCGCGCTTGCATTACCGGTGAGCGTTGCCTCCTCCGTTGCGCCTGCCTCTGCCGCCGCTAGCGCGCCGGTACCGGTGCCCCCGCCTGAACTGGCACAGATCCCGGTCAGCCTGCTGGTCGACATCGGCTCGGGCCAAGTGCTCGTCCAGCGCCGGCCAGACGTGCCTTTCCTACCCGCCTCGGTCACCAAGGTGATGACGGCCTATGTCGCGTTCGAAGAGATCGGGGCAGGCCGTCTCTCGCTCGATCGCCGCTTCAACGAGCGGCCCGAGACCGAGAAGGAATGGTTCGCCAAGGGCACCAACATGTACCTCACCCGCAAGGACTGGCCGACCACGCGCGACTTGCTCCATGGGATCATGACGGCGTCCGCCAATGACGCCTCCATCGTTCTAGGCGAAGGCTACGCCGGCAGCGTGCCGCAGTGGACCGCGAAGATGAACGATGCCGCCAGGCGCCTGGGCATGACGGGCAGTCATTACAACACGCCCAATGGGTGGATGGATGACGGCCATACTTACGTGACCGCCAGCGACCTTGTGCGGCTCGCCGATGCGATGATTACGCGCTATCCGTCGCTGTATCGCGAGTTTTCGGGCCAGAAGCACTGGTTCTGGCGCGATGTCGCCATGCGCAGCCACGATCCCACTGTGGGCGTGGTGCCCGGCGCGGACGGCATCAAGACCGGCTACACGCGCGAGGCCGGTTACAACTTCCTGGGCACTGCCGAACGCGATGGCCGGCGGCTAGTGATGGTGCTAGCCGGCTCCCCCAAGCCCAAAGTGCGCGACAACGTTGCGCGTGCATTGCTCGAATGGGGGTTTTCCGCCTGGCAGGCTCGGCACTTGTTCGATCAAGGTCAGACGATCGCCCGCGCCCAGGTGCAGGACGGTAATGCGCAAAGCGTTCCGCTCGTGGCCAACCGCGAGGTTCACGCGACGTTGCCCACAGGTGGCCACCAGAAGATAACGCTCGCGGTGCGTTACAAAGGCCCGTTGCAGGCGCCGATTCGTAAGGGCGATCAGGTCGCGGAACTGGAGATCAACGTCGCCGGTCTCGCGCCGGGCCGGGTGCCTCTCTATGCTGGGCGTGACGTGGCCAAGGGCGGGGCTCTGGACAGACTGATCGCAGGGGCTATCCACCTCGTTTCATGATGGTGGGAAAGTTCATTGCGCTCGAAGGCGGGGAGGGGGCGGGCAAGTCCACCCAAGCCCGGATGCTCGCAGATGCCTTGCGCGCGCGCGGGCTGGAAGTCGTCGTTACACGTGAGCCGGGGGGCACTCCGGGAGCGGAGGCGATCCGCGCGCTGCTTCTCGACGGCGTGACGGGGGATGGCGGTGAAAGCTGGAACCCGCGCGCGGAGGCACTGCTGTTCGCCGCTGCGCGTTCCGATCACGTCCATCGCTTGATCCTCCCTGCCGTGGCGCGCGGCGCGTGGGTCGTTTGTGATCGCTATCTCGATTCTAGCCGCGCCTATCAGGGCGGGGGCAGCGGGTTGTCTGACCATGACATCCTGGCATTGCACCAAGTGGGCAGCGATGGTCTGCTGCCCGACCTGACCGTGCTGATCGAGGTTTCGTCCGATATCGCCAGTCAACGCCTAACCTTGCGCGATGCTGGCAACAGCGACCGCATCGGTTCGCGTGGGGGGGACTACCATGCGCGGGTAGGCGCTGCTTTCGGCGCCCTGGCCGATGCCGAACCTGCCCGCTTCGCCCGGATCGACGGTAACGCCACGCCCGAACAGACCCACACTCTGGTCCTTCAGGCGCTGGCGCCGCTGCTCGCATGAACGCGGACAAGCCCTTCATCGGTCAAGATGCGGCATGGCGGGAATGGATCTCCGCCATCCAGTCAGAACGGATGCACCATGCCTGGCTGCTTGCGGGCGCCAAGGGGCTGGGTAAACACGAATTCGCCCGCGCCGCCGCTGCCGAACTCGTGCGCGAACCGGGCGGCGCGCGTCCTGATGTCGCTGCCCATCCTGACATCCATATCCTGGAACACCTGCCCGCCAACGACGACGAGGCCAAGAAGAAGGCTGAGGGCAAACCCTACCAGACCAAGCGGAACATCACCGTCGACCAGGTGCGCGAGATGATCCGCCGTCTGTCCACCAAGCCCACGCTGGGCGACCGGCGCGCAATCGTGATCGATCCCGCCGACGATCTTGAGAAAGGCGCGGTCAACGCGCTGCTCAAGGCCTTGGAGGAGCCTCCGGTCGGCACTTTCTTCCTGCTGGTGTCTCACCAGCCTGGCCGCTTGCTGCCGACGATCCGGTCACGGTGCCGAATCCTGCGTTTCGCCGCGCTGTCTGCGTCGGAAATCGATGCGATGATCGCCAATGACTTTCCGCAGAGCAATCCGGCCGCACGCCTGGCAGCGATTGACGCTGCGAATGGGTCGCCCGGCGTAGCCCTGGCTTTCGTCGAGCACGATCTGGGCGCGCTCCACCGGCTCATGCAGGACATCCTGGAGCGCGGCGATCCCGACTTTCACTTGCGCGGCGCCTTGGCCGACGAAATGGGCGCGCGCCCGGCGCGGGGCCGGCAACTGGCGGTGCTGGAGCTTGCCCGCACCGCGCTTGCTGCCGAACTGGGGCGAGCGCCGCTCAATCGGCAAGTGCGCATCATCGAGGCCTATGCCGTGCTGACCAAGCTGGCCACGCAGGCGCCAACCTATAATTTCGATTCCGGCCTGCTCGTCATGGAAATTGGCGGGTTGCTGGCGTCCACCGCTATGCCTAGAGAAGCGGCTCGCTAACAGCAACGAACAGGAAGCGCGACGCCGCATGGGCGAGCCTTATTACATCACCACCGCGATCAGCTATCCCAACGGCAAGCCCCACATCGGCCATGCCTACGAAGCGATCGCCGCCGACGTCATTGCCCGCTACAAAAAGGCGGAAGCCTTCGACGTGCGCTTTCAAACCGGCACGGACGAGCATGGACTGAAAATGGTCCAGAAAGCCCGTGACGTCGGCCAGACACCGATGGAATTGGCGACGGAAATGTCCGGGTATTTCAAGTCGATGTGCGACGCACTGAACATCGATTATGATGTCTTCATCCGCACGACCGAACCGCGTCATCATGAGGCCAGCCAGGAACTGTGGCGGCGCATGGAAGCGAACGGTGACCTCTATCTCGACCGTTACGAAGGTTGGTATTCGGTCCGTGACGAGGCGTACTACGATGAAAGCGAACTCATCGTAGGAGAAGATGGCGCGAAGCTGTCCCCCCAAGGCACCCCGGTCGAATGGACGGTCGAGGAAACCTGGTTCTTCCGGCTATCGAAATACCAGGACCGCCTGCTGGAGCTTTACGGCTCGAGCGACTTCCTTCGCCCCGAAAGCCGCCGGAACGAAATCGCCCGATTCGTTGAGGGCGGATTGCGCGATCTCTCGGTTTCGCGCACCAGCTTCGATTGGGGCATCAAGGTGCCGGGCAGCGAAGGCCACGTCATGTACGTCTGGGTCGATGCCCTGACGAACTACCTGACCGGCCTCGGTTTCCCCGATGAGACCGGCGACGTTGCCAGGTTCTGGCCGGCGGACCTTCATCTCATTGGCAAGGACATCGTGCGGTTCCACGCGGTCTACTGGCCCGCGTTCCTGATGAGTGCTGGGCTCCCGATTCCCAAGCAAGTGTTTGGCCACGGTTTCCTGCTCAATCGCGGGCAGAAAGAATCCAAATCGCTCGGGAACGTCACCGATCCGATCGGCTTGGCCGAGACGTATGGTGTCGATCCGCTGCGTTACTTCCTGCTGCGCGAAGTCGCGTTCGGGCAGGATGGATCTTACTCGCCCGAAGCCATCGTGACGCGCGCCAACGCAGAGCTGGCGAACAGCTTCGGTAACTTGGCTCAGCGCAGCCTTTCCATGATTTTCAAGAACATGGATGGCATATTGAAGGCAGATTTTCCGCTTTCGGATGCGGACGAAGCCCTATTCGCCGCCGTCGATCTGGGCATCGCCGGCTTACGCCGCGCCTTTACCGACCTGGCTTTCAGCGATGGTCTGGAAGCATGGATGCGCGCCGTGTTCGCGTGCAACCAGTATGTCGATGAACAGGCGCCGTGGACTCTGCGCAAGACCGACCCGGTCCGCATGGAAGCGGTGCTGATGACGTTGTTCCAGGCCGTGCGCGCCCTGGCGATCGCGGTGCGCCCCGTCGTGCCTACCTCAATCGATGCTTTGCTCGACCAAATGGGCGTTCCAGCAAACGAGCGGGTCTTCGCTTCGCTTGAAAACCCCGAATGGTTGGTCGATCTTGTCGCTTCAGGCTTCCGGATCGACAAGCCAGTCGGCGTCTTCCCGCGTTTGGAACTGCCCGAGGAAGAAGTGGCTTGATGCTCATAGATTCGCACTGCCATCTGGAATACGAAGGCCTAGCCGAGGACCAGCCCGCCGTCCTTGCCCGCGCCCGCGCTGCCGGGCTCGGCGGTTTTCTCAACATTTCGACACGTCAGCGCGAATGGGGGCAGGTAGTCGCGACGGCGGAGCGAGAGCTGGACGTCTGGGCCTCGATCGGTATCCACCCCCACGAAGCGGATCAACATGCGGATCTGGGCGAGGGGGCCTTGCTCGAAGCCGCAGCCCATCCGCGCGTCATCGGCATCGGTGAAACCGGCCTCGACTATTACTACGACAAGTCCGATCGTGCGGTGCAGCAAGCCTTATTTCGCACCCATATCGCAGTCGCTCGTGAGACCGGTCTGCCGATCATTATCCACACGCGCGAGGCCGAGAGCGACACTGTTCGCATCCTGGAAGATGAAATGGGGAAGGGTGCCTTTCCGGCCCTGATCCATTGCTTCACTGCCAGCGCCCAATTCGGTCAACAAGTCCTTGATCTGGGGCTGTCTATCAGCTTGTCCGGGATCGTAACATTCAAGAATGCCAAAGACTTGCAGGCCGTAGCCGCAACGATACCTGAGGATCGCTTACTGGTCGAAACGGACTCACCATTCCTGGCGCCTATTCCGCATCGGGGGCGCCCTTGCGAGCCGGCCTATACCGTTGAGACCGCGCGCTTCATCGCCGATCTGCGCGGCATTTCGTATGAGCAACTCGCCAGATCGACCACGGGCAATTTCTTCGCGCTGTTCCAAAAGGCGAAGCGCGCGTGAAAGTGACGATCCTAGGCACCGGAACATCCACCGGCGTTCCGCGCCTGGGCGGCGAATTCGGCGCCGATTGGGGGGCATGCGATCCTCAGGAGCCGAAAAACCGGCGAACGCGCGTGTCCATCTTGTTAGAAAGCGACGCGGGCGCACGAATTCTCGTCGATACGCCGACGGACTTGCGCTCGCAGTTGCTCGCCAACGACGTCCATCGGATCGACGCGGTGTTCTGGACGCACGATCACGCCGACCATTGCCACGGCATCGATGATCTTCGCCCACTGCGCTACGGTCGTGCCGGACCGATCCCTGGGTATGCCGATACCGAGACCGTCCGGCGTCTGCGCCAGCGGTTCGGCTATGTGTTCGCCGGCCAGTTCGGCTATCCCACGCTGATCGCGCTCGACAATCTCGACACCGTCCGGCTTTGTGAAGGTTTCCGGATCGGGCATGTCCAGATGCCTCACGGGCCAGCGCACTCTATCGCATATCGGTTTGATTGTGACGGAAAAGCAGTCTGTTACGCGACAGACTTCAGTGAGATTACCAAGGGCATGGTCGATTTGTGCTATGGCTGCGATGTTCTGATCGTGGATTGCCTGCGCCGCGAACCGCATCCAACCCACGCTCATCTGGCGATGTCGCTCGAACTGATCGAAGCGTCTCGCGCGAAGGCTGCGGTATTGACGCATCTCGACAAGAGCATGGACTACGCAACGCTCTGCGCCGAAATTCCCCCACACGTTAGCGTTGGGTTCGATGGGATGGTCGTCTCGCCGTGATCCTTGCGGCTCAGATCGCATCGGTAATCTCGATCCTGGCGTGCCTGGTGCTCGCGACACGCGGCGGTTTGATACGACGGTTGGGTTTCAGCGGCGTCCTGAAGTACGGCGCGATTTGGGGGGCGATTATCATAGCCGTCATGACGATCGTTTCGTTTCTAGGAGTGCGATAGAAATGTGTTCAGCAAGTCCCCTCGCGTTCATTGCATCCATCATTTAACATAATATATATTATCAATCTCATATGACTAAAACTACTCACCAGCAAATCGACCGCCTTTTGACGATCATGGCGCGTTTGCGTGATCCTCAAAACGGCTGCGATTGGGATCGCGTCCAGACATTCGCTACGATTGCGCCATACACGATCGAGGAAGCCTACGAAGTCGTCGATGCGATCGAGCATGATGACATGGCCGCGCTGCGCAACGAGCTTGGCGATCTGTTACTCCAGGTCGTATTCCATGCGCGCATGGCCGAAGAACTCGGCCACTTCGCTTTCGCCGACATCGCCGCCGCAATTTCCGCCAAGCTCGAAACGCGCCATCCGCATATCTTCGGTGACGACCGCTCTGGCGACGCTCAGGCAGAGCGTTGGGAAGCGATCAAAGCCGCCGAGCGCGCCGCTGGTGGCGCAACCAGCGCGATCGATGGCGTTGCCGTGGCACTGCCAGCCTTGATGCGCGCCGAAAAACTTCAGAAGCGTGCCGCTCGCGTCGGGTTCGATTGGCCCAATCCCGCCGGCGCCGCCGAGAAATTGATCGAGGAAATGGGCGAGCTGGCAACTGCGTCCGCAACCGAGAAACTCGAAGAAGCCGGCGATCTGCTATTTGCCGCTGTGAACCTGGTGCGACTCAACGGCATCTCGCCAGAAGACGCGTTACGCGCCGGGAACGCGAAGTTCGAACGCCGGTTCCGGGCCATGGAAACACTGGCAACCGACGATGGCCAGGAGTTCAGCACGCTGTCGCTCGACGACCAGGAAGCGTACTGGCAGGCCGTAAAGCGCAACGAGAAGTAAAGCACCCTGACGGCGCCACCCGCCCCCTAACCGGTCCCTGCTTAAAGCGCCTGAAACCGCCCCAATTCGCGCTCCGTCATGCGAACATGCAGCCTGAGCAGCGGACCGTCCGCCCCCTCGCCCGCATTTTCCTCGTCCACTACGTCACCGCGGGCGTGGAGAAAGGCTAGACGCTGGCCGTCGGCGGCAGGGATCAGGAACGTGCATAGCTTGGCTTCGAGGGTCAGCTTGTGGCCGACAACCTCAAGCAGGTTGTCGCACCCTTCCCCCGTCAGCGCGGATAGCGGTACGATCGTCTGTTCGCTGCGGGCAGCGGCTTGGCGAAGTTCGTGTGCGTGATCGGGCTCGAGCAAGTCCCACTTGTTCCAAACCTCGATGATCGGGATGAGTGGTTCGCTGGCAGTCTCTGTTGTTTTCTTGAGGTCCGCCTCGCCCGGCACCACGCCCAAATCAGCCAAAACGTCGAGCACCTGGCGCTTCTGTACGTCGGTATCGGCGTTGGCGATATCGCGGACATGGAGAATGACGTCGGCAGCGGTGACTTCCTCCAGTGTCGCGCGAAAGGCAGCGACGAGTTGCGTCGGCAGGTCAGAAATGAAGCCCACGGTGTCGGACAGGATGCCCTTCTCTACGCCGGGCAGACGAATCGCGCGCATCGTCGGGTCGAGCGTGGCGAACAGGAGATCCTGCGCCATCACGCTGGCGCCGGTCAGGCGATTGAACAGCGTCGATTTACCGGCGTTGGTGTAACCCACCAGCGCGATCACCGGCCATGGCGCTTTCTCTCGCCGTTCGCGATGGAGGCCGCGCGTGCGGCGCACTTGTTCCAGTTCGCGACGGATCTTGGCCATGCGATCGCGGATAAGGCGGCGGTCGGCTTCGATCTGGGTTTCGCCTGGGCCGCCCAGGAAGCCGAAGCCGCCGCGCTGGCGCTCCAAGTGCGTCCAACTGCGTACGAGGCGACCGGCTTGGTAATCGAGATGAGCGAGTTCGACTTGCAAGCGACCTTCGGCGGTCGCCGCCCGCTCGCCGAAAATCTCAAGGATCAGGCCGGTCCGGTCGATGACTTTGCGCTTGAGCTTTTCTTCGAGGTTGCGCTGCTGGATCGCGGTCAGTGCTCCATCGACGATCACCAGTTCAGCATCGTTCTGAGTGCAGCCGATCGCGATATTTTCGATCTGGCCTTCGCCGAACAAAGTGCCGGCGCGCGGCTCTCGGATCGGAATGGTAATCGCATCGGCCACGACCAGTCCGATGGCGAGAGCCAGACCTTTCGCCTCTTCAAGCCGGGATGCGGGGTCTAAGTTTCCCCTTCCCCGCATCTGTGGGTAGACTACGAAGGCACGCGCACCATGCGTGACTTCGCCCGTGGGTTCATCGTTCAAATCAATTCCGCTTCAGCCGTTTAATCGTCGTTTTCTTCATGCGCCTGAAGATCGACTGGAGTCACGGGCTGAATCGTCGAGACGGCATGCTTGTAGGCCAACTGCACATAGCCTTCGCGCTCAAGCAGCATGCAGAACAAGTCGTACGCGGCGACCCGGCCCTGCAGCATGACACCGTTGATGAGGAACATCGTGACCTGAACACCCGCATTGCGGATGCTGGACAGGAACACGTCCTGCAGTACGCGCGTCTTTTTGCCGGTTTCTGCACCGGCGCCGAATTGGCGGGCGTCGACCGGCATCGAGGGCATGATGGTGGAGATCGCGTGCTTGTAAACGAGCTGCGCCTGGCCATCGCGCCGAAGCAGGATGGAGAAATTATCGAACCAAGTGACGATGCCCTGCAGCTTTACGCCCTTGACCAGGAACATAGTTACCGGGGTCTTATTCTTGCGCAGAAGGTTGAGAAACTGGTCCTGGAGGTTCTGGCCCTTGCCGGACGATGACGTCCCGGCTGACACGCCGCTGGACGATGGAGTAGCGGCCGGACTGCCCGCAGAAGAACCCACTGGCGCGACCGCAGCTTTGGATTCCACTTTTTCTGCTTCAGCCGGCGCCGGTTTGGGGCGCGCTGTCAGAGTTCGACCAGCCATATTATGCTCCTTTATATTTTGGCGGCCGCTTATGCGGTCCGCGATCTGGTCCCGGGGTGAGCGTGACCGTGCTCGATTCGAAATCTATCGCTTCGCTGCAGTGCAGTAAACGCGAATTTTCAGAATCTGGAATCAGACCTCCTCGTCGCCCTCTTCTTCGCCTTCCCGGCGATCCGCCATGCCCAGCAGTTTGAGTTTGCGGTGCAGCGCCGAGCGTTCCATGCCGATGAACGACGCGGTCTTCGAGATGTTACCCGAAAAGCGGCGAATCTGGACCCGCAGGTACTCACGTTCGAAGCTCTCGCGCGCCTCGCGCAAAGGCGCGCTCATCATCACTGCGGCGCCCGGCTCGCCGCCGCCACGGTTGCTGAAAATTTCCGGTGGCAGCATGTCCGCCTCGATCCGACCCAGTTTCTCGCGCGGGGTCATGATCACAGTGCGCTCGACCACATTGCGCAACTGGCGCACGTTTCCGGGCCATTCGTAGGCCTGGAGCGCGGTCATCGCCTCGTTGCCGACCGTGGGCGGCGGCACGCCCTGCTCGTTGGCATAGCGGGCGAAGAAGTGATCCACCAGCGCGGGAATGTCGTCGCGCCGCTCGCGCAACGCGGGGATCGAAACCGGCACCACGTTGAGGCGATAGAACAAATCCTCGCGAAAACGGCGCTCGGCGATTTCCTTTTCGAGATCGCGCGATGTCGATGACACCACCCGGACATCGACGCGAATCTGGCGGCTGCCGCCGACGCGCACGAACGCCTGGTCGGTGAGCACGCGCAGGATGCGGGCCTGGGTGGAGAGCGGCATGTCGGCCACTTCATCGAAATACAGCGTGCCGCCATCGGCCATTTCGAGCAGGCCGGGCCGCACCAGCGAACCGTCTGCTTCCTCGCCGAACAGCTCCTGCTCGAAGCGTTCCGGGGTTATACGGGCAGAATTGACGCTGACGAACGCGTTCGTCGCCCGCGGGCTCCAGGCGTGGAGCAAGCGGGCGGCCACTTCCTTGCCCGATCCCGCCGGCCCGGCGATCAGCAAGCGGCTACCGGTGTTGGCTATCCGCTTCAAGGTGGCGCGGACCTGATTGATCGCCCCGCTCGAACCGGTGAATTCCTCGCTGAACGAGAAGCCTTGCTTGAGCTGGGCGTTCTCGCGGCGCAGGCGTTCGGTTTCGGTAGCACGAGCGACGAGGTGCAACAGCTTTTCCGCCTCGAACGGCTTTTCGATGAAATCCATCGCGCCGCGGCTGATCGCGGCGACGGCGGTGTCGATGTTGCCGTGGCCGGAAAAGATGATGACCGGGAGTTCCGGCTCGCGCGCTTTGATCGCGTCCAGCACTTCCAGGCCGTCCATCGGGCTGCCGTGGAGCCACACGTCGAGCAGGACCAGAGAAGGCCGCCGCGCGTCGACGGCCGCGAGCGCAGCGCTGCTGTCACCGGCGGTACGGCATTCGTAGCCTTCGTCGCTCAGCACACCAGCGACCAGTTCACGAATGTCGCGCTCGTCGTCGACGATCAGGATTTCCAGGGCCATGGTCAGTTCTTCTCAGCGGTCAAAATCAGGGAGTGGGGATGGTTCATTCGGCAGCCTCGGGCTTGCGGCCTGGTTCTTCGCGCGCCAACGGGTCTTCGGCAAAGCGCATGGTCACAGTGGTGCCGCCACCGTCCGCAGGGGTAAAGGTCATTTCGCCGCCGTGTTCCTCGACGATCTTGTTGACGATCGCCAAGCCCAGGCCCGTGCCCTTTTCGCGCGTGGTCACATACGGCTCAATGATGCGCTCACGGTCCTGCGTCAGACCGATACCATTGTCGGTGATGCGCACCTGGATCGATCCCTCTCCCCCAATTACCTCGACACCGATCGCGCCCTTGTAGTCTTCGGGCGCTTCCTTGGCGCGTGCCTCGATCGCCTCGACGGCGTTCTTAAGCACGTTGGTCATGGCTTGGCCGAATTGATGGCGATCGCACGCGATCGTCACGGGTTCGTTGTTGCTGGAGAACGTGAAGGCGATGTCAGGCCGCGCGACTTCCTGGAGAAACAAGGACTGGCGGGTGAGTGAGATCGGATCTTCGGCGCGGAAGATCGGCTTGGGCAGGCGGGCGAACGAGGAGAACTCATCCACCATCTTGCGCAAATCTCCCACCTGCCGAATGATCGTCCGGGTCAGGTCGTCGAACAGTTCGGGATTGTCGGTGATCTGCTTGCGGTAGCGCCGGCTGAGGCGTTCGGTCGCAAGCTGGATCGGGGTGAGCGGGTTCTTGATCTCGTGGGCAATGCGCCGGGCGACGTCGGACCAGGCGGCAGTACGCTGGTCGAGCAGTTGTCGCGTAATGTCCTCGAACGTGATGACGTGACCGGTCGCGTCACGACTGGTCTTGACCGCCAGCGTCAACAGCTCGCCGCCGCGACTATACTGGACAATGCCGCCGACGGTGCCTTGATCGAGCATCGCCGCGATCGAGGGCGAGAGGGTCTGGATGAGCACACCCTCCGGCACGTCGTCGGTGCTTTCGCCCAGCAGCTTTTGCGCGGTGCTGTTCATCAGCAGAACGCGGCCTTCCTCGTCGAGCGAGATGATGCCGCTGGTAACCGATTCCAGCACGGCTTCGATGAACAACCGCCGTTCGTGCAATTGGCGGTTGGCGCCCAATAGCGCCTGCGTCTGCTTGTCGATCTGCGCAGTCATCCGGTTGAAAGCGCGGTTAAGCAGGCCGATCTCGTCAGCGCCGGTACGTCCTTCGATCCGCAGCGCGTAGTTGCCTGCCCCCACCCGGCGCGCCGCATCGACCAGTTCGTACAGCGGCTTCACTTGCCGGTCGGCAAAGCGCAACGCGAACCACACCGACAGGCCCACCAGTGCTAGCGAAAGCACGAACAACGCCACGTTGAAGCGCAGTTGGTATACGCGCGCGCGATTGGTCAGCACCTCGTAGGCCTGGACGATGTTCTGCGCCCGTTCGCCCTGACTGAGCGAGAACAAGTCCGACTTGCGCACGACCAGTGCATATACGCCGGACTCCCGGTCGATCGGAGCGGAGGCAATGATGCGGTTGTCCTTGGCCGTAGCGACGTAGGGCTCGCCCTTGCCCAGACGCGCGATGTCCTGCGGGCTGATCCGGTTGTTCTCGGACTTTCCATCGGGGTTTAGAATGATCGGCGTGCGTTGCTGGCCGTTGGCGTCGATCTGGATGATCGCGGCAACGTCCAGTTTGCGGCGGAATACCTGGTCGGCGAGGAACGCCTGAAATTCACGGCTGGCAACGGGATAGGCGCTCAGCATCGTGCGCGAATCCTCGGCCAGCGCTACCGAATCGTAACCGACATCGCGCAAAGTTTGCTCGGAGAAGCCGCGCGCCAGCTTGTTGGCGTTCTCTAGCAACCCGCGCGAACTGTCGGAAAACCAGAACTCCACGCCCGATTGGAACAGCAACGAGGCGAATATCACCACCAGCAACGTGGGAATGGCGGAAATCAGCGAGAAGATAAACACCAGCCGAACGTGCATCTGGCCCGTGCCGCCGCTCGTCTCTGCAGCGCGCAGCAGCGCCATGCGGCGGCCCAGCAGCACCAGGATCGCCATGGCCGGCACCAGGGTGCCCACCAGAAGCGACGCAGTCAGGTTCGACGGCAGGAGTTCGCGCTTGTCTGCACCATCATTGAGCGCGATCCATGTCGCCCCGGTCATGATGAAGAACGCGAGGATCGAGAGCACCTCGATAATCGCGAAAAAGTTAGCCCGCCGCGCAGCAACTTGCATCCGCCGCCACCAGCGGGGCCATGCGCGCTTCTGAACCGGGTGCTGCTTCATCGTTGCGCCGTTACAACAGCACTGTTGCGTTTATGCAAGAGTGTTTTGAGGCAATGTCGGCAATGCGGTTCGGTCCGACTGAAATCGGGTTTTACAAACATCATATCCTGCGGGCGAAAGCCTCGGGATCGAGCGCCAGTTCGACCAAGCGCTTGCGCAACGTGTTGCGATTGATGCCCAGCGCCTGCGCCGCGCGCAACTGATTACCGCCGGTCTCGCGCAAAACCTCGGTGAACAGTGGCCGTTCGAACGCCGCCAGCGCGCTATCGTAGATAGTCCCGGTCGCGGGCCTGGTAGCCGTGAGCCAACGAGCGACCGCGCCCTCGATCGTTTGACTTTCTTCACCCACCCCGAATGCATTGTCGTTCTGGTTGGTCTCGAACGTCAGCAGCGGCAGTACCGCTTCGGCGTCGATAACATCCTCGCGTGCCAGCAGCGCCAAGCGGTAGATGAAGTTCTTGAGCTCGCGCACGTTGCCGCGCCATGGCTGGCGGCTGAGCAGTTCGGCTGCATCGGCAGTAAGCTGGCGGCGCGGCAGCCCTTCATTGGCCGCATGCTTTAGGAAGTGCCGAGCCAGCACATCGATATCATCGCGACGATCGCGCAGCGGCGGCATCAGGATCGGCACGACGTTGAGGCGATAGTACAGGTCTTCCCGGAACCGCCCGGCGGCGATCTCTGGTTCCAGATCCTTGTTGGTGGCAGCGATAATGCGGGTGTCGAGGCGGATCTCGTCACGCCCGCCGACACGGCGCACGGTGCCTGACTGCAGCGCGCGCAGCAGGCGGGTCTGCGCCTGCATCGGCATGTCGCCGATCTCGTCCAGAAACAAGGTGCCTCCCGCCGCCTGCTCGAACTTGCCGACATGGCGCGCGACCGCGCCGGTGAAGGCGCCTTTTTCGTGGCCGAACAGCTCACTTTCGATCAGTTCAGCGGGGATAGCCGCGGTGTTCACCGCGATGAACGGGCCATCGCGCCGGTTACCGAGTTGGTGAATGGCTTCGGCCACCAGTTCCTTGCCCGTGCCGGACTCGCCCAGGATCAAGACCGTCAGATCATTGCGCAACACGCGGGTAATCATGCGAAACACCGATTGCATCGCCGCGCTGCGCCCGACCAGGGGGAGTCCATCGCCCAACGGCTCCTGGCCATCGGCGGAACTGCTCTGCGACGCGCCGGCAGCTTGGCGCACGGTTCGGGCCAGCTCGTCGATGTCGAAAGGCTTGGGGAAATACTCGAATGCGCCGGTGCCGGTCGCGCGCACCGCCGTATCCAACGTGTTCTGGGCCGACAGGATGACGATCGGCATGTCCGGGTGCAGCGCCCTCACCCGATCGATCGTGTCGATCCCATCGCCATCGGGCAGCATAACGTCGGTGACCAACGCCTGGTAAGCGCGCTCGCCCAGCAATCGGTCGCGCTCCGCGATCGTGTCGCAGTGGGTGACGCAAAAGCCTTCATCTTCGAGCGCGGCCGTAATGACGATCGCGATGGACATGTCGTCTTCGACCAGCAGGACGCTCATGCCACGGTCCTTTTTCTGGATGCCCGGGTGCGGGGCTCGCGGGCCAGGGGCAGATGGACGCGAAAGTGGGTGAGCCGCGCTTCGTCGTCGCGTTCGTGGGTGATGCGCCCGTTCATGTCGCGCACCAGCTTGCGCACCAGCGGCAATCCTAGGCCCTGCCCGGCTTTCTTGGTCGTAACGAACGGCTCGAAGATATGATCTCGCATGGCCGGATCTATGCCGGGGCCGTTGTCGCTCACCCGCACTTCGACAGGCAGCCGCAGCGGCGCGCCCGAAACGGACGTCTGCAACTGCAGTCCGCTGGCAAAACGAGTGCGGATCGTCACGCGGGCATCCTCGCCATCGGGGCATGCCTCGATCGCGTTCGACAGCAGGTTGATGATGACTTGCACCAGTCCGTCCGGACTGCCCAGCACAGGCGGCAGCGAGGGATCAAACTCTTCGACGAGACGCACTGGCTTGCGGCCTTTTGCGCCGACGATCCCGTTCGCGGCCTCGATCACGTCGATCGCGCGGCGCGCCGCCTCGTGAAGGTTGCACGCCTCGACCGGTGGCGTAGTGCGCCCCGAAAGCCGTTGCATCCGCTCAATCAACCCGGCGATCCGGTCGACTTCTCCGGTGATAAGGTCGGTCAAGGCACGGTCGCGGTCGCCGACCTTACGGGCGAGCAATTGCGCGGCGCCGCGAATTCCGGCGAGCGGGTTCTTGATTTCGTGAGCGAGGATTTCCGGGCCGCGCAGGACGGCGTTGTCGGGCCCGCCGGAATCGTCGCCCAAAGCCTCTGCGGCACTATTGTCGTTGATCGTCAGGACCTGCCAGCCAGGAGTGTCCGCCACAGGAGCGACATTCACGTCGATGCGGCGCACGCCTTTGCCTCGCAGCGCCACTTCCACTTCACGCGCCGACACCGGCGTTTCGAAATCGTCGAGCCGGTCGAGCAGGCGGCGGTCCGGGAACGAGACGATATCGGTCAGAAAACTGCCCACCAGCAGCCGTGCGGACTGACCGAAGAACTGCTCGGCTGCCGGGTTGAGGGACGCGATGCGGAGGCCGGGTTCGAGCAGGACGACCGCATGGGGCAGGCTAGCGAGCAGCCGCTGAGCATCCGGCAAAGTGGTCCGGCTCGCGATACTCATGCAGCGTGGCGTTGCCCGTCGGCGTTTGCCGGAACTTGCGCGTCGCGGAACGGCGCGTAAAACTCCGCCAATTCGCGCAGAACTTGATCTGCGTTGTCTACGAAGTTGATCTTGTTACGAAATTCAGCCGAACCACGGATGCCCTTGATGTACCATCCCAAGTGCTTGCGCGCCATCTTCACGCCGGTATCCTCACCGTAGTGGTCGAGCATAGCTTCGTAGTGGGTACGGATGATTTCGTATTGTTGTCCAAAGTCCGGGTCCGCCGAAATGGCCTGCCCGCGCCACCACTGCATCACTTGCGCCAGGAACCACGGGCGACCGTACGAACCGCGACCGATCATCACGCCATCGGCGCCCGACTGATCGAGGGCGTTCGCCGCATCTTCAACCGTGCAGATGTCGCCATTGACGATGACCGGGATCGAGACCGCGTCCTTCACTCGGCGTACGAAGGCCCAGTCGGCCTCGCCCTTGTACATCTGGTTGCGCGTGCGCCCGTGGACGGTAATCATCTTAGCGCCCAGGTCTTCGGCAATGCGGGCCAGTTCCGGCGCATTCAGGCTGTCATGGCACCAACCCATCCGCATCTTCACAGTCACGGGCACCTTAACCGCCTTCACGGTTGCTTCGATCAGCCTGGTTGCCAGCGGAACGTCGCGCATCAGCGCTGAGCCGGCATCGCCATTGACGACCTTGCGCACCGGGCAGCCCATGTTGATGTCGATGATGGCCGCGCCTCGGTCTTCGACCAGCTTGGCGGCCTCGCCCATCTGCTCGGGCTCGCAGCCCACGAGCTGCATCGACACCGGATCTTCGATGACATCCCACATCGCCTTTTGCAGCGAAACGCGAGTTTCGCGGATGGCGGCCGGGCTGGCGATCATCTCGGTGACGTTGAGGCCGGAGCCGAAGCCACGCACCATCTTGCGGAACGGCAAGTCCGAAACCCCCGTCATCGGCGCAAGCACGACCGGGCAGTCGATCGTCACGGGACCGACATGGATCGGCATCAATGCCGGGGGATCGGGCAAATGGGTCATGGAGTGTGCAGCGCTGCCTAAAAAACAGGCAGCGCATAGTGGATTGCCCTCGTGCGAGCAAGCGATTACCCGCCACGGCCATGTCGCAAAACGTGTCACAATGCGCTCTGAGCCTTGCCGCCGTCGTTGTTGCTGCCGGCCAAGGCCTGCGCGCGGGGCAGCCTCTACCCAAGCAGTTCGCCCGGTGGCGCGGCAAGCCCGTGCTGCGGCACTCGGTCGAGGCGCTGGCAGAGGTCGGCTGCCGGTCGATCGTCGTAGTCATTCCCGCTGGCGCCGACGCTGTCGCGCGCGAGGCGTTGCAGGGCATTGGCGGCGTCCAGTTCACGGCCGGCGGGGCCACGCGGCAGGAGTCGGTTCGGCTTGGCCTCGAAGTGCTCGCCCTCGTCGCGCCTGACATCGTGCTGGTCCATGATGCCGCACGACCGATTGTGCCTCGCGCTGTCGTCGCGAGACTGGTGGATGCGCTTGTTTCCCAAGCCGCCGCTATCCCGGTGCTGCCGGTTGTCGATAGCCTCGCCCATGCGGACGGATCGCTGATGGGCGCGACGGCTGAGCGTGCGGCGCTGCGCCGGGTGCAGACCCCGCAGGCGTTCCGCTTCGCCGATATTCTCGCCGCACATCGTGCCTGGGTCGGCGCCACCAATGCCGGAGACGATGCCCAGGTGGCGCAGGCCCACGGTATCGAAGTCGCGCTCGTCGAAGGAGACGAAGCCTTGCACAAGCTGACTACCCCGTCCGACTTTGCCGCCCCTGCCCCCCGCGTTCGGGTAGGAACCGGGTACGACGTCCATCGCCTCAGTGAAGGCGAAGAGCTTTGGCTGTGCGGAGTAAAAATCGAACATACTCATGGACTTGCAGGGCATAGTGATGCCGACGTCGCAATTCATGCGCTGGTCGACGCGATGCTAGGTGCGATCGGCGCGGGCGACATCGGACAGCATTTCCCGCCCAGCGACATGCGCTGGAAAGGCGCGGCCTCGCACATGTTCCTGGCCCACGCGGGACAGCTCGTGGCCGAGGCCGGCTATGCCTTGGGCAATGCGGACGTGACGATCATTTGCGAAGCCCCCAAGATCGGGCCGCACCGCGAAGCGATGCGCGCCCGGATCGCGCAGATCCTCGGCGTTGACATCACTGCGATCAGCGTGAAGGCAACCACTACTGAAAAGCTGGGTTTCACCGGGCGGGGTGAAGGCATAGCAGCGCAGGCGGCAGTCAGCCTCGAACGGGTCTGATCGCCTACCGACAAAGGAAAGACTTGTTCATGCGTCGATTGATCCTCGCCCCTCTCGCCTTGCTCGTGATCGCGCCAGGCATTGCCTCCGCCGCAGAGCCTGTCTGCCTGACCAAGCACGAGGCGACATCGTTGATCGCTTATGCCTTGCCCCAGGCCATCAACGGCACCGCCAAGCGTTGTGCAGCCACGCTTCCCGCCGATTCGTTCCTGCGCGCTCACGGCGCCGAACTGGCCGCGCGTTATGGCACCCAGAAGGCCCGCTATTGGCCCCAAGCCAAGCCGGCGCTGCTCAAAGCGCTGGGTGGCAATAGCGATACCGCCAGGCTGACTGCCAACCTTCCCGACGAAAACCTGCGTCAAATGGCGGATGTCTTTGTGGAAGGGCTGGTTTCGCAGCGCATCGCCCTCAAGTCATGCGACAAGCTGGATGCGGCGATCAACTTGCTGGCGCCTTTGCCGCCCGAGAACACCGCCGGCCTCATCGCCTTGTCGATCGAAGTCGCCAGCGCGGCCAATCCCAGGATCGGCAAAGTTTCGCTCTGCGGCGACGACGGGCCACGCTGATATGGCCGATGCCCATTCGCTCGCCGATGACCTGACTGCGCTCGCCGCCCGCGTCATTGCCGAGAACAAGGCGGCGGGGCGGATGGTCGCAGTGGCGGAAAGCTGCACCGGCGGTCTCGTCTGCGCAGCGCTGACCGAGATTCCGGGTTCATCCGCCGTGCTCGACCGTGGCTTCGTGACCTATTCGAACGAAGCGAAGATGGAGATGCTGGGCGTCCAGTCCGATATCATCGACGCGTTCGGCGCCGTATCGCCTGCGACGGCCTGGGCTATGGCCCAAGGCGCGATCGAGCATAGCCGCGCGGACATTGCCGTGGCGATCAGCGGGGTTGCCGGGCCGGACGGCGGCACGGAGATGAAGCCGGTTGGCACCGTCGTCTTCGCTTGCGCAATGCGGGGCGAGGAAAACGTCAACGCTGAGCAGAAGCTGCTGGACGGCCAGACCCGTGGCGAAATCCGCCATCAGGCCGCGTTGATCGCGCTGGAATTGCTGCTACCCTAACGCGGGCTCCGCCGCGTCAGCCTGCCTGTTTGGCGCCGTACAACTCTGCCGCGCGCGTCTCGAACGCGGCGACCATCTTACGGAATGCCTTGTCGAAATACTGGCCGGCCAGCTTTTCGAACAGCGCATTGCGGAAGGTGAAGCGCACGTCGAATTCCAAGTCGCAGGCATCATCGCCCACCGGGTGGAATTTCCACACGTTGTCGAGATCGCGCATCGGCCCATCGACGTATTGAACCCGGATTTCGCGTGGCTCATCCTTCTGGACGCGTGAAGTGAACTTCTCGCGCAGGGCCTTGAAGCCCACCAGCATGTCGACGATCATTTCGACGCCATCATCGGTTTTGACGCGGGTGGCGATCACCCAGGGCAGGAATTCGTTATACCGGCCTACGTCGGCGACGAGGTCGTACATCTGTTCCGCACTGTAGGGCAGGCGGCGGGTTTCGTGGATGCCGGGCATGGGTCAGATCTCGAAAGCTACGGTCATCAACGCGCGTTGCGCGCCAATTTCGCCTCGCGGGCCGCACGCATCTGGGCGAAATCGTCGCCCGCGTGATAGCTGGAGCGCGTCAGCGGCGATGAAGCGACTTGCAGGAAACCCTTGGCCCGAGCGATCGCGCCATAAGCCTTGAATGCTTGCGGAGTGACGAATTCCTTGACCTCAGCGTGCTTGGGCGTGGGACGCAAGTACTGCCCCATGGTCAGGAAATCGATGTCGGCGCAGCGCATGTCGTCCATCACTTGGTGGACCTCCAAACGCTCTTCACCCAGGCCCAGCATGATGCCGGACTTGGTGAAGATCGACGGATCGTGCCGCTTCACTTCCTCCAGCAACCGCAACGAGGCGTAGTAGCGCGCGCCGGGGCGGATGGTGGGGTAGAGCCGGGGCACCGTTTCCAGGTTGTGGTTGTAGACGTCCGGACCGGCAGCGACGATCGCCTCAATCGCGGGGCGCATCTTGTTGCGGAAATCCGGCGTCAGGATCTCGATCGTGGTCGAAGGCGTTGCCTTACGGATTTCCTGGATCACCTTGACGAATTGCGATGCGCCGCCGTCGGGCAGATCGTCGCGATCGACCGAAGTGATGACGATGTGCTGCAGACCCGTCTTCAGCGCCAGTTCGGCGACATTGGCAGGCTCTGCCGAATCAACGCGGCCCGGCATACCCGTCTTCACGTTGCAGAACGCGCAGGCGCGCGTGCAGGTATCGCCGAGAATCATCACCGTCGCGTGCTTCTTGGTCCAGCACTCGCCGATGTTCGGACAGGCCGCTTCCTCGCACACGGTGTTGAGCTTCAGATCGCGCATGAGCTGGCGGGTTTCGCCGTAACCCTTGCTGGTCGGCGCTTTGACGCGAATCCAGTCCGGCTTGCGCTGGCGTTCGGTTGGCCGGTCCGGGTTCTGCTCTGGGCTGGGCACGGAAGATAGGTCGTTCATCCAGCCCAGATAGTGTCATGCGTCCGGTGTTGCCAGCACGAACTTGCCAGCCATGGCAGGCAGGTTATGGAACGCCAGCAGATACAATCGGCAGGAGCCGCCCATGACCGAACCCAGCATCCCCGTTCTCGACCACCTCCTCGAAGGCTATCGCCGCTTCCGTGGCAGTGCGTGGAACCCCAACCGCGAGCGCTGGGAAGAACTGAGCCAAGGCCAGCAACCCGAAGTGATGGTCATCGCCTGCTCTGACAGCCGGGTCGATCCCAGCCAGATCTTCGACACCTACCCTGGCGAGATGTTCGTGGTCCGCAACGTCGCTGCGCTAGTACCGCCGTTCGAGACCACGCCTGGTCTTCACGGCGTTTCGGCGGCGCTGGAATTTGCGGTGCAAGTGCTCAAGGTCAAAGAAATCCTGGTCATGGGCCATGGCATGTGTGGCGGCTGCAAGGCAGCGCTGACGCAAGACCTAAAAGGCACCGAACGCGGCGAAGGCGGCTTCATCGCGGACTGGATTTCGATGCTGGACGAAGCGCGCGCGCCGGTCGCGGCCAAGCACGGCACGACTGGTCGCACGGCGGAGCGCGAGATGGAACAAGCTGCGGTCAAGGTCAGCCTCACGAATCTGATGACCTTCCCGTGCGTACGCAGCAAGGTCGGCAAAGGCGAACTTCGTTTGCGTGGGGGCTTCTTTGCGATCTCAGACGGCCAGCTTCACTTGCTGGACGACGCCACAGGAACGTTCTCCCCCGCAGTCTGATCTCCGACGCGGAGCAACAACAACAAATGAAAGGGCGGCGGGATTTCTCCCGCCGCCCTTTCATTTGGTAGGCTATCCGATCGATCAACCGGCAGGCGAGGCCTTGCTCTGGGCATAGGCGTTCCACAACTGCGCCACAGGAGCGCGCGTGCCGCTGACCTTGGCGAAGCTGGCCTGAGCCTCGGCATACTTGCCCTGCTGGACCTGGGCCATACCAAGGCGAAGCGCAGCCTTGTTGGCGTCCACGCCCGGAAGGCCCAGGGCCTTGGCGTAGAACCCTTCCGCTTTCGCAGGCTGCTCATAGCTCATGAAGACGTCGCCGGCACCCATGACGGAAGCCGCCGTCGCGCCTGGTTTGTTGGCGTCACGCTCGGTCGAGGGCAGCGAGGCCTTGTCCCCGCTGATGCGGCCCGACGCGGTTGAGCGGTCCGCGCCCAGATCCGCATTGCTCAGCTTGCCCTTGGCGATACCGTCGTCCATCACCTTGAGCGCTTCGCCGGGGTAGGCGCGCGGATCGAGGTTGTCGATGTACTCCAGATAGTCGTTCTTGTCCTTCATCGCGCCAGTGAGGAACATGAGGCGCATGAGATCGAGGTTCTGCTCGCGCGGCAGTGAAGTCATCTGGCGAACCACTGAAATCGAGGTGTTCCAGGCAGAGGGATAATAGCGAGCGAGCATCGCTGCATATTCCGTCGAGGGGCCGACCTGCTTGGCCGAATAGGTCTGCTGCAACGCATTACGCAGCGCTTCTTCGCTAGGCGCCGTGCCCTTGGCCTTGGCCGCCGCGATATCGGCCTGCGCCATCTGCAGCAGGCCCTGAGTATTTCCACTCTTGCGATAGGTATCGGCAATGATGGCGTCGATCTGGTTGTTGCTGTCGTGGTAGCCAGCTGCCTTCGCAGCCATCAAGTACTTCGCGGCAGTAGGGTAATCGGCAAGCTGGTATGCGGTCACGCCGGCATCGAAGTTCATCAGCCCGATCTGATCGGGTGCGGCCTTGCCACTTTCCAATTGCATCAGGTTGCCCTTCTGCTTGAAGGCCAAATCCTTGGAAATGATGCCATAGTTGCGCATCAGCGTGCCGAGCGCGTTCTTGTCGTCCGGTGTCGTCGCGGCAGGGGCGGCAGCGTCGAACGCGGCCTTCGCATTGCCGCCCAGTGCGGTATCGATAGCCTGCTTGGCCGAAGCATAGGCAGCATCGCGCGCTGCTTCATTACCGGCGGGGACGCCGCTTACCGACTTTGTGCCTGCGTCCATCGCGGCTTGCAGCGGGCCCGCAGCCTTGCGGAACCCGTCCGAGAAATCGGGGCCGGCGGGCTTGGCCTCTTTCTTTGCGGCCAAGGCAGGCGAGGCTGCGGTGAATATCAGTCCGCTCGACAGAGCGACGGCCAGGGCAATACGGGAATTCAGGAACGTGCGAGCCATCTAGGCCAACTCCTCATTTCATCGAACTCAGCCAATCCGTGGGGGCGGACGGGCGACGAAGCTTTTCGTCGATTTGGCGGCGATTTCGACCAATGGCAACCACTCGTCGCAATTAAGGTTGCCCAGTGAACGCCGGTTGAATGCGATTCGCCGCTTAGCGAGGGCGACTCCACCTTAAATGTGGAAAAAGCATCATAACGACGGCGGCTATGTGCGCTTCTGGTGGCATTCATAGGCTGCATGTCCTAGGGCAGTTCATCGCCCCTCCCCCGCAGTAACAACGACATCATCCGCGTGAGCGAAGAGACCGACATCACCGAAAACACCGGCCCTGAGGGCGAGTACACCCGCGTCGATATCGTCGACGAGATGAAGACGAGCTACCTCGATTACGCGATGAGCGTGATCGTCAGCCGCGCCCTTCCAGACGTGCGTGACGGGCTCAAGCCGGTCCATCGCCGCATCCTGTTCGCCAGCCACGAAGGCGGCTTCGTCGCGGGCCGACCGTATCGCAAATCCGCAAAGATCGTCGGCGACGTGATGGGCAACTATCACCCCCACGGCGACAGCGCGATCTACGATGCCCTGGCGCGCATGACGCAGGATTGGTCGATGCGACTGCCGCTGATCGACGGTCAGGGCAACTTCGGCTCGATGGACCCCGATCCGCCGGCCTCGATGCGCTACACCGAAGCGCGCCTGGCCCGCGTCACCAATTCGCTGATGGACGATCTCGACAAGGATACCGTCGATTTCGTCGATAACTACGATGGCTCGCGCCGCGAACCGTCGGTCCTGCCTGCTCGCTATCCGAACCTGCTGGTCAACGGCGCCGGCGGCATCGCGGTCGGCATGGCCACCAACATTCCGCCGCACAACCTGGGCGAAGTGATCGACGGTTGCTTTGCGATGATGGAAAATCCGGGGATCACCTCGGAGGAATTGTTCCAGATCATCCCCGGCCCCGATTTCCCGACCGCCCCGATGATCCTGGGTCAGGGCGGCGCACGCAATGCGGCGATTACCGGCAAGGGATCGATCATCCAGCGCTGCCGTCATGAAATCGAGGACGGGCGCGGATCGAACAAGGGTTCGCGCTCAATCGTGCTGACCTCGATTCCCTACCAGGTCGGCAAGTCCGGTCTGGTGGAAAAGATCGCCGAAGCCGCCAAGGACAAGCGGATCGAGGGTGTTTCCGACATCCGCGACGAGTCCAACCGCCTCGGCATGCGCGTGGTCATCGATCTCAAGCGCGATGCCTCGCCCGAGGTCGTACTCAACCAGCTCTGGCGCAGCACCCCAGCGCAATCGAACTTCGCCGCCAACATGCTGGCGATCCGCGGCGGCCGGCCTGAGATCATGTCGCTGCGCGACATCCTGCAGAACTTCATCCAGTTCCGCGAACAAGTCATCACCCGCCGCACCAAGTTCGAACTGAACAAGGCGCGCGACCGGGCGCATATCTTGCTCGGCCTGGTCGTCGCCGTCTCGAACATGGACGAAGTGGTGCGGATGATCCGCAGCGCATCGAACCCTGCCGAGGCGCGTGGGCGCTTGCTCGTCAAGGAATGGCCGATCGGGGACATCGCGCCCTACATCCGCCTGATCGAGGCGATCGAGCCCAGCGCCGAGGAATCGGGCGGCGTCTATCGCTTGTCCGAAGCTCAGGTGAAGGCGATCCTCGACTTGCGCCTGCATCGCCTGACGGCGCTCGGCCGCGACGAGATCGGTGACGAGCTTAAGCAACTCGCCGTCGCGATCGAGGGATATCTGGCGATCCTGGCCGACCGCGTGAAGCTCTACGCGGTCATGCGCGAAGAACTGCAGGCCGTGCGCGACGCCTATGCGACGCCGCGCGTCTCCGAAATCACCGCCGCGTTCGACGGGATCGAGGACGAAGACCTGATCGAGCGTGAGGACATGGTGGTGACCGTCACCATGGACGGCTACATCAAGCGCACCCCCCTCTCCACCTTCCGCGCCCAGAACCGGGGCGGCAAAGGCCGCGCCGGCATGGCGACCAAGGAAGAGGACGCCGTGACGACGATGTTCGTCACTTCCACCCACAACCCGGTGCTGTTCTTCTCCACCGCCGGCAAGGTCTATCGCCTCAAGGTTTATCGCCTACCCGAAGGCGGACCGACCACGCGCGGGCGCCCGATCGTCAACCTGCTGCCCGCACTCGACAAGGACGAGACGATCCGCACCGTGCTCGCCTTGCCAGAGGACGAGACTGAGTGGAGCAAGCTATCGGTCGTGTTCGCCACGGCCAAGGGCAACGTGCGCCGCAATGCGATGGACGCATTCTCCAACGTGCCCAGCAACGGCAAGTTCGCGATGCGCTTCGACGAGGGTGACGACGACTACCTGGTCGGCGTGGCCCTGCTCGAACCCAGCGACGACGTCCTGCTCGCCTCCCGCCAGGGCAAGGCGATCCGCTTTGCCGGCGACGACGTGCGTGAGTTCACGAGCCGCACCTCCACCGGCGTTCGCGGCATGACCCTGAAGGACGGCGACGAGGTCATCTCACTTTCGATCCTGCACCGCGTGGGCGCCGATCCCGAAGAACGCGAGCAGTACCTGCGCTTTGCTCCCTGGAAGGGCGAGAAGGACGGCGAACCGACGCTGACGGCAGAGCGGGTGGCCGAACTGGCCGAGCGCGAGCAGTTCATCCTTACCGTTTGCGCCAACGGCTACGGCAAGCTGTCGTCCGCTTACGAATACCGGCGCACCGGTCGTGGCGGCCAAGGCATCACCAATATCGACAATATCGGTCGCAACGGACCGGTGGTGGCCAGCTTCCCGGCGACCCAGGCGCAGCAGTTGATGCTGGTCACCGACCAGGCCAAGCTGATCCGCCTGCCGCTCGAAAGCCTGCGGGTGATCGGGCGCGGCTCGGCTGGCGTGCGCTTGTTCAACGTCTCGAACAACGAGCATGTCGTCAGCGCCGTCGGCCTGGATGAGCCGAGTGAGGAAGAAGTGGCCGAGTTGGCCGCTGACGCCGCGATCGCCGATCAGCCAGCCGAGTCTCCTGAGGCTCCGGAAGCAACCGACGAAGACGACGCGTGAACGATACCGTCGCCTACAAGATCCTGACCGCCGGGCAGCTCGAAACGCTGCTCGGCGACGGGATTTTTACTGGCGCTCCGATCGACCTCGCGGACGGCTACGTTCACATGTCGACCGCAGCCCAAGTGCGCGAAACCCTGGACAAGCATTTCGCCGGACAGACGGACCTTGCCATCGCCACGGTCGATATCGAAGCCCTGGGCGGGGCGGTGAAGTGGGAAGCCTCGCGCGGGGGTGCCATGTTCCCGCACATCTATGCGCCGCTGCCGCTATCTGCCGTGATCGCGTATGGCCCGGTTCGTTACGACGATGCGGGCGCGCTGGTTCTGCCGACCGCCGGCTGACCGCGGCTTACGTGCTGGCGTGGCGCGGAACTTCTCTGGTCACGCCGATCGCCATCAACAAGTTGCCGACGTAGAACAGCGCCCAGGCGAGAAGCAGCAGCAAGTCCTGCCCCTCGCTGATCGTCATGATCTCCAGCACCACGCCCACCACGATCAGAACCGCGCCCAAGCCGACGCGAGGCCTCGAAAATGCGCTGACCCAGGCCGACGCAGCCATGCCGCCCAATGCCAGCGCGAAAAAGATCGAGCTCGAACTGCCAGTGGCAAAGAATAGCGCTGGCGTCCCCAGGAGCAACACTACCGCCGCAACTTTGCGATCAGGGTCGGGATTGGCGGTGCGATACGTCAGGAACAAGCTGAGGCCGACCAGGAAGCCGAGCAACAGCAGGTTGATCCCGATCGTCGGGTACATTCCACCGATCGCTGACCCAACGCCTTCCAGCGCCAACATAATCGCCAGCAACCGCGTGTCACGACCGCGTCCGCGCAGCAGCACATAGCCCGCCAGCAGCAGAAGTGGCGCCACCGCCAAAGCCAGCGCGTAGTAGTCAGGCAAGGGGCTCGATTGCAGCGCCACGAAGGCGACCGCCGTGGCAATGCTGCTGATGAGCCAGAAACGGCGTTCGATGATGGCACGGTTGGGCATTGGCGGCCCTATGCCACCAGACCGGGCCGCCTGTCTTGCGGTTTCATCGGCCCTGGCTCTTTCCCGTTCCGCCAAGAAGGGGTAGGCGCGGGCACCATGACTTATGACGTTCACATCATCGGCGGCGGCCTGGCCGGTAGCGAGGCCGCCTGGCAGCTTGGTCGTCGCGGCTACCGCGTCCGCTTGTCGGAAATGCGCGGCACTGGAGAGCGCAGCCCTGCCCATCAAGGCAATGGCCTGGCCGAACTGGTCTGTTCCAATTCGTTCCGCTCCGACGACGACGAGAAGAACGCGGTTGGCCTGCTCCACCACGAGATGCGCCGCTGCGATTCGATCATAATGGGCGCCGCCGCCGTGGCTCAAGTGCCCGCCGGTTCGGCCCTGGCGGTCGATCGCGACGTGTTCTCGGCCGAAGTCGAGGCACGCCTATCGGCCCTTCCCAACGTCGAGATCGTCCGCGAGCGAATCGATGTACTCCCCGAAGCGGGCATCACCATCGTCGCCACCGGCCCCCTCACCGCCGAGGCGCTTGCCGGATCGATCGGCCGTGCGACCGGCGCCGACAGCCTCGCGTTCTTCGACGCCATCGCCCCCATCGTCTATCGCGAAAGCATCGACATGGACGTGTGCTGGATGGCCTCGCGCTGGGACAAGCCCTCGAAATCGGGCGGCGAGGCGAAGGACTACATCAACTGCCCGATGGACAAGGACCAGTACCTGGCTTTCCACGCCGGATTGATCGCGGGCGAAAAGTCCTCGTTCAAGGACTGGGAAGCGAACACCCCCTACTTCGATGGCTGCATGCCGATCGAGGTTATGGCCGAGCGCGGACTGGATACGCTGCGGTTCGGGCCGATGAAGCCGGTGGGGCTCGACAACCCGCGCACCGGGCGCTGGCCACACGCAGTCGTCCAGTTGCGTCAGGACAACAAGCTGGGCACGATCTGGAACATGGTCGGCTTCCAGACCAAGCTCAAGCACGCCGAGCAAGTCCGGTTGTTCCGCACCATTCCGGGGCTGGAGAATGCCGAGTTCGCGCGGCTTGGCGGCCTGCACCGCAACACCTTCCTCAATTCCCCGGTGCTGCTCGACCGCCAGCTTCGCCTCAAGACCGCGCCGCACGTCCGCTTCGCCGGACAGATCACCGGCTGCGAAGGCTATGTCGAAAGCGCGGCGGTGGGCCTGATGGCGGGCCTGATGACCGCCGGCGAACTGGCTGGTCGCGAATGGCAGACGCCGCCGCGCACGACGGCGCTGGGGGCGTTGCTGGCGCACATCACCGGCGATGCCGAGGCGGACACGTATCAGCCGATGAACGTAAACTTCGGCCTCTTCCCACCGCTGCACGAGGTGAAGAAGAAGCAGCGCAAGGAAGCCTATACCGAGCGCGCGAAGGCGGAGATCACGCCTTGGGTCGAAAGCCTGGCTGCGGTCTGATCGGGGTCAGGCGCTCGGCAAGGCCAAAGGCTCCTCTTGATGTTTCTCGGCCTTTTTCAGGGCCTTCTTCGCGTCCAGCTTCTTCATTTCTGCCTTTTTCGGCTTTTCGCAAATACACTTCGGTTTCGGTTTAATCGGCGGCGGCGCGGTGGTGCGGAATTCCTGTTTGCTGAGGTACTGATCGCGGTCCGCATCGGCATGGCCGAACTTGTCGACGGTCGCCACGGCCCATTCTTCGAACGTCAGCAGGTTGTTGCCGTCCTTATCGAGCTTACGAAAGGCATCCGCGCGGGTGGAGAGCATTTCGTTGCGTGAGACGCGGCTGTCATGGTCGCGGTCGTAGCGCCCGAAACGGCGTTGTTCGCGGCTGATCTCATCGGCTTCCGGCAGCGCCGGCCCTTCCGCGTTGCCCATCGTGGCCAAAGGCAGTGCGGCAGGCGCAGTTGGCGGGGCCGAGCTGGCGGGAGGCGCCTTCCTTTCGACCTCGGCACGACCCTGCCACCAGAACAAGCCCACACCGAGCATAACCAGCGTCGCCAGACCGCCCAGCACAAAGCGATTCATCGATTACCCCTTGTCACCCACCCTCGCCTTAGGGCCAGTGCAGGTGCTTCGGGAAATTACATGGTTTTAACTAAGTACGCTTAACGGCCAAGCAAGCCCAACCGCAGCGCCTTGAGCATCGCGGTGGGGGAAATCGCAGCACCATGTTCCTCGCGCGCCAGACGGCGGCGAGCCAAGCCGTGCAGCACCAGCAAGGGGCGCAACGGACGCGGCAGCCGGGCCTGCGTGCGCGGCGTATTCATAAGCAAAGTGCGGGCTGCTTCCCGCTCGGCAGGATTGCTGAGGCGCATGCCGAGATCCGCCAAGGCCCATTCGCGCGCAAGCGAACGTGCGGCTTCCACGTCTTTTAGGCGACCCAGAACGCGGGCCAGCGCCGCGAAGGCATCGCCGCGTCCGCGTGCCATGCCATCTAGCGCCTCAGGTCCGAGCGGCGCGGGGCCGGTCAGGCTTTCCCACCCATCGATCAGCGCGACTAACTCGGTGTGCGCGCCGTTCCAGGTGCGTAGCGCGCTGAGGATCGGGTCTCCCTGCGGCCATTTCTCGGCATCCTGCCGCAATGTCTCTCGCCACCATGAAAGCCGCAATTGCGCCAGCATGGGTTCGCGCGAATTGCGCAACAGGCCGGCAACGCGTGCATCGAGCGCAAACAGCGCCAGCGTGGGAAGTCGCGCGGATTGTGGGGCATAGACGAGAGCGAGGCGCTCGGCGCTCGGCAACATCTGCACGAGCACATCATCGTTCGTGGAGGCTGGCCCGTTCGCGGAGGAAGGCGGGGTGTTAGTCACGCAAGCCTTTCCTCACACGACGGGGTTGCGGGCGGCGGTGGCGATACCGCCGCCCGTACCTGTCAGCGGTACGTGACCTTCTTGACGGCAGCGACGACGCGCGAAGCATCGATCAATGCGGCCTTTTCCAGGTTTGCGGCGTAAGGCAGCGGCACGTCTTCATCACAGACACGCAGGACCGGAGCGTCGAGGTGATCGAAGCCTTCTTCCATGCAAATCGCGATGATTTCCGACGCGATCGAGCAGACCGGATAGCCTTCCTCGACCACCACGAGACGGTTGGTCTTGGCCAGACTGGTCAGGACCGCTTCCTTGTCGAGCGGACGCAGCGTGCGCAAGTCGATCACTTCGGCCTCGATGCCCTCGCCCGCCAGCGTTTCCGCCGCATCGAGCGCCAAACCAACGCCGATCGAGTAGGACACGATGGTCACGTCCTTGCCTTCGCGCATGATCCGCGCCTTGCCGATCGGCAGGACGTGGTCGTCAAGCTCTGGCAGTTCGAACGAACGACCGTAGATCAGTTCGTTTTCAAGGAAGACCACCGGGTCGTCGCTGCGGATAGCGGCCTTGAGCAGGCCCTTGGCGTCAGACGCATCGTAAGGCGCGATCACGATCAGGCCGGGAACGGCGGCGTACCACGGACCGTAGTTCTGCGAGTGCTGCGCACCTACGCGTGACGCAGCGCCGTTGGGACCACGGAACACGATCGGGCAGCGCATCTGGCCGCCCGACATGTAGTTGGTCTTGGCCGCCGAGTTGATGATGTGATCGATCGCCTGCATGGCGAAGTTGAACGTCATGAACTCGACGATCGGACGCAGGCCGCCCATCGCCGCGCCGGTGCCGATGCCGGCAAAACCGTATTCGGTGATCGGCGTATCGATCACGCGGGTCGGGCCGAATTCGGCGAGCAGGTTCTGGGTGACCTTGTAGGCGCCCTGATACTCGGCGACTTCCTCACCCATCACGAACACGCGCGGATCGCGGCGCATTTCCTCGGCCATGGCATCACGCAGAGCGTCACGCACGGTCGAGGTCTTCATGTTGGTACCCGACGGAATTTCGGGGTTCGGCGCCGGCTTGGCATCGCTGATAAGCTGGGCCGTGCCGGTTTCGGCGGGCTTCTTCTCGTCCAGCAACGGCTCCTGAGCCTTCGCTGCATCCGACGTGGGCGTTTCAGCCTTCGGCGCGGGAGTTTCAGACGACGCATCGTCGCCTTCGCCGGACAGCGTGGCGATCACGGTGCCGACTTTGACGTTCTCGGTGCCTTCCGGGACGAGGATCTTGCCGACCACGCCTTCGTCGATGGATTCGAATTCCATCGTCGCCTTGTCGGTTTCGATTTCGGCCAGAATATCTCCCGAGGAGACTTCATCGCCTTCCTTGACCAGCCACTTGGCCAGCTTGCCCTCTTCCATCGTCGGGGAGAGAGCGGGCATCTTCAGTTCGATCGCCATCTCAGTAGCTCTCCACCAGAATGTCGGTATACAATTCGGGCGCTGCCGGCTCGGGCGAGTTTTCGGCGAAGTCGGCAGCCTCGGCCACGACGGCGCGGACGCGCTTGTCGATCGCCTTGAGGCTGTCTTCCGTTTCGCCCTGCTCGATCAGTTCGGCGCGCACATGGTCGATCGGGTCGCGCTTTTCGCGCACGCCCTGAACTTCCTCGCGGCTGCGATATTTGGCCGGATCGGACATCGAGTGGCCGCGATAGCGATACGTGTTGAGTTCCATCAACACCGGGCCATTGCCGCCACGCACATATTCGATCGCGATTTCCGCGGCCTTGCGCACTTCGAGCACGTCCATGCCGTCCACCTGCATGCCGGGGATACGGAACGCCGCGCCACGGCGATAGAAGTGAGTCTCGGCCGAGGACCGGTTGACCGCGGTGCCCATCGCGTACTGATTGTTCTCGATCACGAAGATGATCGGCAGCTTCCACAAGGCAGCCATATTGAACGCTTCATAGACCTGACCCTGGTTGGCCGCGCCGTCGCCGAAGTAGGCCATCGCGAGACCGCCATCTTCGCGGTACTTGTGCGCGAAAGCCAGGCCCGAGCCGAGCGGCACTTGCGCGCCGACGATGCCGTGGCCGCCGTAGAACTTATGCTCGACGCTGAACATGTGCATCGAGCCGCCCTTGCCCTTCGAGATGCCGGCTTCGCGACCGGTCAGCTCGGCCATGATGACCTTGGGATCGATGCCGTAGGCGAGCATGTGGCCGTGATCGCGGTAGCCGGTGATGACCGAATCCTTGCCCGCTTCCAGCGCGGACTGCAGACCCACCGCCACGGCTTCCTGGCCGATGTAGAGGTGACAGAAGCCGCCGATCAGGCCCAAGCCGTAAAGCTGGCCGGCCTTTTCTTCGAAGCGTCGGATGAGCAGCATCTGCTCATAAAAGTGAAGCAGTTCCTCTTTGCTCGCCTTGTAACGGCGATCCTGCACAAGAGCTTTTTGCAAGCTGTGCAGCGCGAAATCCTCGTCGTCTGCAGGAGCGACGGCCTGCGTGCCGGCGCCTTTGGCTTCACTTTGAGATTTGGCCAACGTGGGCTCCCCATCGTTTATGCGAGATGTATCGCGGCCATATAGGCAGCGCGCCCAGAAAGCAAAAGCGCGAAGACAGGCGAAATGTCGCTGGCGAAACAAAAATTATGGCCGCCGCAACATTTCCGCTTCATAACCCGTGTGGATCAGCGCGGCAGCAGCATCACCATTTCGTCAGGACGTGCGACGTTCAAGTTACTGCGCAGCAGCTCCCCCGTGAGATCGGGATCAGCATGTCGGGAATCGAGCAAGGCGACGCGGTTTTTCAACTGTTCACGCTCAACCCGAAGTTCTGCAAGTTTGGTCCGACGCTGCTCCAGCATTCGCTGGTTCTCACCCCAGGCCAGCAGGCCGCCAGGGCCGACAGCGACGTACAGACCCATGAGCAAAAGCACGGCGAGCGCCAGCCCTTGGACCAAACGGTCTCGCCCCAAATTGGCATCTTGTCGCATGCTCCGCATAGTTACCCTTGAATCACAAGTGATTCGGCGTGGCAAGACCCCGTTGGTGCGGATTGTCGCAACAGTGCCCTGAAATGCGGTGAACCGGGGCGGATCGCCGGCTTTTATGTACCCCAGTGAACACAACGCGAAATTACGGCCTGCCGGTTTCGCTTCTGCCCCACCTTTGCTAGGCGCACGCCCATGCTTTCCATCAAAGACATCACCGTGCGCCTTGGCGGGCGCGCCATCCTCGACGGCGCCAGCGCCACCCTGCCCCAAGGCGGCAAGATCGGATTGATCGGCCGCAACGGCGCCGGCAAGTCGACGTTGGTGAAAGCCATCATCGGCGAGATCGAGCCCGACGGCGGCTCGGTAGACATGCCGCGCCGCGCGCGCCTGGGCTATATCGCGCAGGAAGCGCCCAACGGCACGCGCACCCCGTTCGAAGCAGTGCTGGAAGCCGACGTCGAGCGTACCGCACTGCTAGCCGAAGCCGAGACCTGCGCCGACCCGGATCGGCTGGGCGACTTGCACGAGCGGCTGATCGCGATCGATGCCTATGCCGCCCCCGCCCGCGCCGCGCGGATTCTGGTCGGGCTGGGCTTCGATGAGGAAATGCAGAGCCAGCCGCTGGACAGCTTCTCGGGCGGCTGGAAGATGCGTGTCGCGCTGGCGGCTCTGCTGTTCTCACAGCCTGACGTGCTGCTGCTCGACGAACCCTCGAACCACCTCGATCTCGAAGCCACGTTGTGGCTGGAGAACTTTCTCCAAAGCTATCCCGCCACGCTGCTGGTCATCAGCCACGAGCGCGACTTGCTGAACTCGGTGGTCGATCACATCCTGCACCTGCAGGCCGGCAAGCTGACGCTTTATCCCGGCACTTACGACAGCTTCGAGCGGCAGCGGGCCGAACGCGTGGCGCAAGCGACAGCGGCACGGGCCAACCAGGATGCACAGCGCAAGAAACTGGCCGATTACGTCTCTCGCAATTCGGCTCGGGCATCCACGGCAAAACAGGCACAGTCGCGCGCCAAGATGCTGGCCCGGATGCAACCGATCGCCGCGATGGCGGAAGATCCGTCGCTCAGCTTTGACTTTCCGAGTCCCGACGAACTGCGCCCGCCACTGGTGACACTGGATCTGGCCGCCGTGGGCTACGCCGAGGACGCGCCCATCCTGCGCCGGCTGAACCTGCGGATCGACCCGGAAGACCGGATCGCGCTGCTGGGCCGCAACGGCAACGGCAAGACCACGCTCGCCCGCCTGCTGGCACGGCAGTTGGAGCCGATGGAAGGATCGCTGTCCTACTCGCCGCGCATTCGCATCGGCTATTTCACGCAGTATCAGGTCGAGGAACTGCCAGCCGATTCGACGCCGCTGGAATTGATGACACGGGCGATGGTGGGCAAAGCCCCCCTGGTCGTACGTGGACAGTTGGGCCGCTTCGGCTTTTCGGGCGACCGCGCGTTAGCCGCGACCCGCACGTTGTCCGGCGGTGAACGCGCGCGCCTCGCGCTGGCCCTGGTGACCCGCGATGCCCCGCACATGCTCATCCTCGACGAGCCGACCAACCACTTGGACGTCGATGCCCGCGAGGCGCTGGTGCAAGCGCTCAACCAGTTCGAAGGCGCAGTGATCCTGGTCAGCCACGATCGTCATATGGTCGAGCTGGCTGCCGACCGGCTCGTGCTGGTCGATAACGGCACTGCGGTCGATTACGATGGCTCGATGGCGGACTACATCGACTTCGTGCTGGGCCGCAACCAGCCGAAAGCCAGCAAGGCCGACCGCCAGGGCGGCACGCCGCGCAAGTCGGGTCTGGCGCGCGAACAACTCAAGGCGCTGCAGCGCAAGGTCACCGAAGCCGAAACGCGCATGGGCAAAGTGCAGAAGCAACTGGCCGAGCTTGATACCGCGTTGGCCGACCCGTCGGCCGTCAAGGGCGAGCTGAAAGGTGTGGCGATCGGGGAGCTGGGACGGCGGCACGCTGCGGCGACCAAGGATCTTGCCGCAGCCGAGCAAGTTTGGATGGAAGCCAGCGAGGCCGTGGAAGCCGTCATGGGGCCCCGCGCCTGACGGCTGCGTGCCCCACACGAAATGTCCGGCTATCGGGGCCGGACGTTTATGAATTCAAATGCTTAGAGACGATAGTTCGGCTGCCGATCCATTGAGGCGCGGCACCGGCGATCGTTCCGGTAAATCGTCAAACCCCGGCTGAAAACCGAGTAGAACGTACATGTCCCGTTCCAGGTAAGGCGCCGCGTCTCCGGCGCTCATGTCTACCCGCGCGCACTCACCAAGGCCGGGAAGCACGGTTCGATATAACCCCTTCCGACGCATGAAACGACCCCTTCTTGTTGGCGGTTTGGCCCGCGAGCGCCCGGCTAGCGATCCGTCCAATAGCGATCAAGCCGGTAACGAGGCTGTCACATTTCAGCAAGATTGGCAATGTGTCGCATTTCGACGATGTCGCGCAGAACGCTAACCAAGCGCCCGCGTGGCCAGTCCTTGCTCCCACCAACGGGCCAGCGCGATCGCCATCACGGCAACGCCCGCGCCCAGGATCATGTCGATCAGATAGTGCGTGCCTTCGACCGGGGTGGACAACAACATCGCGACATTGAGAGCCACGATCGGCCAACGCAAGGCCGGGATATGCCATCCGGCGACGATATAAAGCACGGCGGCTGCCGTATGAAAGCTGGGCGCCGAGACGATCCCGCGCAAGTGCCCGACGTCAATGACATGCAGCGTATGGGCACGCAGCGCCGGAATGAGGCCGGATTGCCATTGCTCGCTTTCCGGCATGTAGGGGATAGCCTGGTGCCACAAGTACGAGAACGGGCCGATTGCCGGCATCAGCGCGAAAAAGATCAGGGTCAGGATCGTCGCCAGCCAGAAGCGCAGCATGAAGCTGTAAGCCCGCTTGTGGTCCGCGTTCTTCGCGGCACACCACAACAGCACCGCGGGCGTGACGTAGATGCTGCGATAGACGATCGTGCCAAGCCCTTGCAGGAAAGGATGGGCGGCGACGACGCGGTACAAATACAGCCAGTCGAAACCAAGTCTTTCGTCAATCCCCTGCAACGTGGCATCGGCATAGCCGTGGGTCAGTCCAGCCACCGGATAGCTGGCCGTCGCGCCCATCAACGCCATCAGCGTGAACAACCCGGCATACTCGCTGAAGCGAGATACCGGCCCTGCCCAAGACCATTTAGAAGGCGGCAATCCGAACCGCAGCGCCAGCAGCACTGCTCCGACAACATAATAGGGCACAAGGCCGATTTGCGTCGGATCGATGTGCAGCCCCGCGTCATGGATGAACCCGGCTAGGACGGCCACGCTGAGCAGCATGGCCACCATCACCTGGCGTCGCAGGACGCCCCCATCAAGCCACAGCGCCGGGTTGGTGAATGCCGGGTCGGCAGGCGCGTGATCGGGCTCCCGCACACGAACGGTCGGCAAAGCCACGTTGGCAGGCTCGCGATTGGCAGTCGGGGCCGAATGCGGCCGCATTGATGACATCAGGAAGTCCCTGGCAGATGTCGGACTCAGAGTCCGGATGCGGCGAAGAACGCGAGCCCCGCTTAAGCGCGCCTGACTCGAAAGGCCATGCCGCCGTAAACCAGTCTACCGATTTGTTCGATTTCAAGACTGCCGGGATGATGTGATCGGCACAAGAGCGGATCAGCGCGCCGGGGTTACGAGCGCCAGGGTGATCGCCACCTCCAGCCCCGGCTCGGCATCGCGCAGTTTCACCACCCCGCCATGGAGGTGCGCCACGGCCTGCACCAGCGAAAGCCCCAGCCCCGCCCCGGAACCTCCGCGTGCCTCGTCCAGCCGACCGAAACGCTGGAGTGCGTGCGCACGCTGCCCTGGAGCAATGCCAGGGCCTTCATCGGCGACACCGATCGTCGCCCCGCCGCCGACCGATGGTTCAAGCGACAGCGTGATCGTGCCGCCGCCATACTTGATCGCGTTATCGACCAGATTACCGATTGCCTGGTCCATAAGCTGGCGATGGACTGGCATCACGAACCCAGCCGGCGCATCGACCACGATGGCGCGGCCCGCATCCTCGACCAGCGGAGCATAGATCTCGGCGATCGTCTCCAACATCTCGGACAAGTCGATAGACGCAAAGCTCTCTCGGCCCATGCCGGCCTCGGCGCGAGTGATGCTGAGGGCCGTCTCGATCATCGCCATCAGCCGTTCGCTTTCGGCCAGCGCGAGATCGACGCTGGCGGCGGCGGCAGGCTCGGTAACTTGGCGTGCCGCGCGGTCGAGCGCGGATCGCAGACGCGTCAGCGGCGACTTGAGGTCATGGGCCAAGCCGTCAGTCGCAATCTTGAGTTCGGCGTTGAGCGCAGCCAGGCGATCGAGCGTGCGGTTCACCTCGTCCGACAAGTGGGCGAAGGCATCACCGGCATCGTCGCGAGGCACGCGTTGCAACAGATCGCCTTCACGCACCCGGCCAAGCGTGCCGATTGTGGCGCCCAGCCGGTGGAGGATCAACTGGGTGGATATGAAGGCGGCGAACGCGGCGAAGAGGAACGACAAACCCAGCGCGGTCATGCTCGCACGTTCAAGCAGGATCAGGAACTGCAATTGGCTTTCCACGATGGTGCCCGTGACGAGCACGGCCCCGCCAGGCAATCGCGTCTGCTCGACCAGCATCGCCTCAGGCGCAAGATGGCCAGGACGCAGCAACTTTGCCTGGGTATAGCGCTCGCGCGGAATGAACCGAGGCATGGCGTTTATGTTGCCGGCAATGATTTTGCCCTTTGCATCTGCCAGCAACAGCACGGCACGGCGTTCGATCCGGCGCGAAAGCCGCATCTGGATCGCATTCTGCAACCCCGGCACACCGCCTTCCTCGTAAGTCGTCATCAGATCGTCGCGCAAGGTTTCGGCGATCGCGATCGCCTCCGAGCGGCCTTGCGCACGCAGCAACACGCCTACTGCGAACAGCAGCGCCACGGCCGTCAGGATCTGCAACAGGAAGACGAGCGCGGCGAACCGAAAGGTGGTCGAGCGCCACGGGCTGCGAATCACGGCTGGGCGCCGATTCGATATCCTATTCCGCGCACGGTATGGAGCAGCGGCTTATCCGCGCCCTCGTCCACTTTCTTGCGCAAGCGGCTGACGTGGACATCGATCACGTTAGTGCCGGGATCGAAGTGGTATTCCCACACCCCTTCGAGCAGCATCGTACGAGTCACCACCTGATCGATATGCTGCAGCAGGAATTCCAGCAGGCGAAACTCGCGCGGCTGCAGATCAATCGTGCGCGCGCCCCGGCGGACACGGCGGGCGAGCAGATCCACTTCCAAGTCTTCACAGCGCAGAACGGTCTGCTGTGGCGGTGCGGCGGCGGTGCCCCGGCGGACCAGCAAACGGATGCGCGCCAATAGCTCTGCGAAGGTGAATGGTTTGACGAGGTAGTCATCCGCGCCGCCGGTCAGCCCCTTGATGCGATCTTCGGGCGATCCCAGCGCGGACAGGATGATGACGGGCGTTTCAACCCCTGCCCCGCGCAAAGCAGCCAGCACGGCCATACCGTCCAGCCCCGGCAGCATGCGGTCCAGAACGATGCAGTGGTAACTGCCGTCGGTCGCAAGGAACAAGCCGTCGCGTCCGTTGTGCGCGCGATCAACGGTGAAGCCTTCTTCGTCCAGGCCTTTTGCCACGAATTCCGCCGTGGCGACGTCATCCTCGATGAGCAGGATCTTGTGGGTCATTGCTTGGCTATGTGCGCGTATTTGCTGCGATCGCCAAGAGGGCGGCGCATGGGAAACCTCTGAATTTAGAGCTCGATGCCAACATTGCCGATTTTTCATGTTCCAGCGAACGCCCGGCAATTTCGACGAGCGTAAGTCAGGTGTCGAAATTGAGGGAAACCGCCGTGCGACCGATCCTGCTGATGCCCGTACTTGCCATCCTGAGCGCGCTGGCGGTTCCCGCCGCCGCCCAGCCCGGCTTGACCGCCGCCGATGCGCAAGGCGTCTGGATGAACCCCAAGCGGACCGTCGCGGTCAACACCGCGCCGTGCGGACCGGGTCTATGTGGCCGGGTTGCCTGGGGTAGCCCGGAAGCGCGCGCCGACGCCAAGGACAGCGGCCTTCAGTCCCTGGTAGGAACCCAGTTGCTGGAAAACTATCGCTTTCACGGCAACGGCGTGTGGACCGGCACGGTCTATGTGCCGGACCTGGGGCGCCATTTCTATTCAGAGATCGACCAGCTTTCCGGCACTGAACTGAAGGTCAAAGGCTGCGTCCTGGGCGGCTTGATCTGCAAGTCGCAAGTGTGGACCCGCATCCAGCAGGTGCCGGCGTGACTACGTCCGCTGCCGCAGCCGGCCCGCTTGCCCGGTTGCGCCCCTTCGTGCAGCGGTATCGGCGTTTTATCGCAGGCGCCGTGGTGGTTCTTCTCATCGCTCTGGGCTTCAAGGCCCTTGATGAGCTGACCCACCAGGTCCGCTACTCGCAAGTGCGCGACGCGCTCCATGCGCTGAACGGCAACCAGATCGTGCTCGCCCTGGCGTTTACTGCCGCCAGCTATATCGCGCTCACCTTCTATGACTGGTTCGCGCTGCGCGTGATCGGTCGCCCGCTGCCTTGGCGCACGGCCGCGCTTGCGTCGTTTTCCAGCTATACGCTGAGCCATAACCTGGGCCTTTCGCTGCTGACCGGCGGCTCTGCGCGCTATCGCATCTACATCGCCGCCGGCCTCGATGGGCCGGATGTCGCTCGAGTCGTTGCGATCGCCGGCGCCATGTTCTGGATGGGCGTGGCTTGCATTGCCGGTGCGGCCATGACCATTCATGCCGGGCCGCTGGACATTGGCGGCGTGATGACGCTGTCGCAGGATGGCGCGCGGATCGGTGGAGCAGCGATCCTGGCGGGACTTGCCGGGCTGGTGATTGCGGCTGGTCGCAAGCAAGGTCCGCTGATGGTGCTGGGCATGCGCCTACCTTTGCCACGCCCGCGTGACTTGCTGGCCCAGATCGGCGTGTCCCTGGTCGACATCACATGTGCGGCGGCGGCTTTCTTCGTGCTGATCCCGGGTGCCGATCCCAGCCAATTGCCGCTATTCGTCCTGGCTTATTCGATCGGCATCATCGCCGCCGTTATCAGCCACGTTCCCGGCGGTATCGGTATCTTCGAAGCCGTAGTTCTGGCCATCATTCCTACCGACCGTATCACCTTGTTCGCGGCACTCATCGCTTATCGCCTGATCTACTACCTTTTGCCTCTGGCGCTCGGTGTGATCCTGCTTGCCTGGCACGAAGGCATGCGCCGCCGCCGCGTGGCGCGGCTTGTCGATGGCGTGCAATCGCTGGCGGACACGCTTTCGCCCTTGTTGCTCAGCTCGGCGGCGTTCCTGGGCGGCGGCATGCTGCTGTTGTCCGGTTCGCTGCCGGCAATCCACGACCGCATGGGCGTGCTGGGGCATGTCCTGCCCCTGCCCTTCATCGAGGCCAGCCACATCGGGGCCAGCCTCGTCGGCACTGCGCTGCTTTTGCTCGCGCCCGGTCTGTACCGCCGGCTGGACGGCGCCTGCCTGGCGACGCGCGTGCTGCTGGTGGCCGGTGCGTTCTTTTCGCTGACCAAGGGCATCGACTATGAGGAGGCAATCGTCTGCCTCGCCGTCGCCGCCCTGCTGCACCTGATTCGCGGCGCTTTCTATCGCCGGACAGCCCTGACCGAGCAACCACTGACGGCGGGATGGTCCACGGCCATTGCCCTGGCGGCGGGCCTGGCGGCCTGGACCGGTCTGTTCGCCTATCGCCATGTGCCGTACAACGATGACTTGTGGTGGCAATTCGCCCTGCGCGACGATGCGCCGCGTTACTTGCGCGCTATGCTGGCAAGCGCGGTATTCCTGGCCGGTTTCGCTGTCTGGCGCTTGCTTGCCCCTTCGTCCCCCCGCCGCCGCGAGCCGACCGACGCGCTGGACTGGGAAGCCGTGCGCGCCATACTGGCTACCGCGAACCGGACCGAGGCAATGCTCGCCCTCACCGGCGACAAGCGCTTCCTCTTGTCCGAAGATCAGGACGCGTTCCTGATGTACCAGATTCGCGGCGCGAGCTGGATCGTCATGGGCGATCCGGTCGGTAATCCCGGCTCCTGGGGCGAACTGCTCTGGAAGATCCGCGATCTGTCGCACCGGCAGCAAGGGCGGCTGATGCTCTACGAAGTCACTCCCGCAGCGCTCGATTTCGCGATCGGCATGGGAATGCAGATTGTGAAGTATGGCGAGGAAGCGATCGTCGATCTTCCTCAGTTCGACATCGATACGCCGCAACTGCGCAGCGTGCGCCGCTCCGCCAATGTCGCTGGTCGTGCCGGCACTACCTTGCGGATCGTGCCTCGGGCTGCAGTCCCCGTGATCCTCGACGAACTTCGCGCGATCTCGGACGAATGGATGCAGGCGAAGGGCCAAAAGGAGAAGGGCTTCAGCCTCGGCTCGTTCGACCCTGAATACTTGTGCCAGTGCGATATGGCGCTGGTCATGGTGGAAGGGCGCATCGTTGCCTTTGCCAACTTGTGGCTGACGCAGGACCACGCAGAAGCCTCCGTCGATCTCATGCGTCATCGTAGCGATGCGCCACGCGGGACGATGGACTTCCTGTTCGTCCAATTGCTGCTGTGGGCCAAGGCGCGCGGATACCAGCGCTTCACGCTGGGCATGGTGCCGCTTTCAGGCATCGAGGGCCGGCGGCTGGCACCGGCCTGGGCGAAGGCCGCCGCGCTCGTGTTCCGCCACGGCGAGAACTTCTACGGTTTTCGTGGCCTGCGCGGTTACAAGGAGAAGTTCGCCCCCCGCTGGGAGCCGCGCTACCTCGCCGGCCCCAAAGGCGTCAGCTTCGTGCAAGCCTTGCGCGACCTTTCCTGGCTGATCGGCGAAAGCCCCAAGCAATTCGTGTTCCCGAAGGACGCTCCCACGATGGAGACGTCCCGGGTCGCCTCACCGTCGGTGTCGGTCAGCTTCCCCCCGGCTGGCCGCCCGACGGTGCAGGAGGCACTGGCATGAGCGGATTTTCAGAACGACGGCTTGGCCCCAAGAAGGTCCGGCCCCGGTGGATGCGCTGGCTGGGGATCGCGGCATTGGTGCTGGCGGTGCTCGGCGGTCTTGCCGCCAATGCGCCCAAGCTGGGCCTGCTGGGACGCGAGCCCATACGCATCTTCCCCGTAGCAGGAGGCAATGTGCGGGCCCGCACCGCCGTAGTGTTCCTTTCGGGCGACATGGGCTTCAACTTCGGGATGAGCGGAGACATCACCCAAAGCCTCGCCGCGCATGGCCTGCCCGTGATCGGCCTCAGCTCGCCGGTGGTCTTCGCCCATCACCGGACCAGGGCGGAAGTGGACGCTATCCTGGCCGACACCTTGCGGATGGCCCTCAAGCGCACCGGCGCGGAGCGAATCATCCTGGCCGGCCAGTCCTACGGCGCCGACATCGTCGCCACCGCTGCCCCTGACCTGCCGCCGGACTTGCGCGCTCGCATCGCCGCCATTGAACTGACCGTTCCTGCGACCACCGTCTATTATCGCGCAGACCCGGTGGGCATCGCCTATATGGACAAACCCGATGCCGTGCCGCTCGCCAATATGCGCGCGCTGCACTGGGCGCCGGTGATCTGCATCTACGGTCTGAAGGAAAAAGGCAGCCTGTGCCCGGTACTTGATCGCACCCAGGCCCAAGTCGTCGGCTTATCCGGCGACCATTACCTCGATCGCGACCCGGTACGCCTTTCGAACACGATCCTGCGCACGCTGGGCAACGCCATACCCGATCTCAGGCCGCAATTAAGCCAGCCTGCGACATGACGTAAAATTAAGAATGCGATCACTGCCAGATCATGGCAATTGATCTAATGCGTCGGCATAACCCGACGAAAAGAGTGTGCGACACCCCATGCCCAAGCCTGTGTTCTTCGATCCCACCGGTCGCCGCAGCCGCTGGTCACGCCGTGGACTTTCGGCCTTGCTGGTCGTTATCCTGCTGGCAGCCATCGCGTTCGCCACCACCTTGGTCGCGGTGCCAAGCCAGCGCCAGTTGGAACTGCCCGCGCCGCGCCTCCATGCGTCCACGCTCGTCACGGCAAAGTTACGGCATACGCTTAGTTCGTGGTTGCCCAAGAACCTGACCGGTCGCGCATCGCAAAAACCGCTTTCGATTGGGTTCTACCTGCCCGGAAGCGATGACAGCTTCCTGTCGTTGACTCGCCATGCCAACGATCTCGACTGGGTGGTGCCCGCACTCATAAACGTCGCCGGTCCGCAGCATCAGGTCACGGTCGAGAACGATCCGCGTTTCGACCAGTTTCTCGCCGCGGGCCAGCACCGTTTCAAAGTGATGCCGATGGTGCAGAACTTCGGATCGGAGGAGTGGGATGGTGCCGGCGCCGCCGCGCTGATGCATGACGCAGCGCAGCGCAAGGCATTGGCCGATCGCTTGTCCAAGGTCGTCGCCTCACGCGGGGACAAGGGCCTGGTCATGGACTTCGAGGCACTGCCTCCCCGCGCCATGGGCGATTACGTCGCGTTCCTGCGCGATCTTCGCAAGGCCTTGCCCAAGGATGCCAAGCTGTCCGTGACGGTGCCCGCAGCCGATCCGGACTGGCCGTACAAGACCATCTCGCAAGTGGCCGACAAGGTCATTCTGATGGCCTACGACCAGCACTGGCAAGGCGGCGTGGCAGGCCCGATCGCCGCGCAAGGCTGGTTCGTCCACGAAGTGCAGCAAGCCACGCACACGATCGCGCCCGATAAGCTGGTGGTTGCGCTGGGTAGCTATGCTTACGACTGGCACGGCGGCGAAGCGGACGCGCTCTCGATCGAGGACGCATGGCTTGCAGCCCACGATAGCGACGCGAACATCACCTTCGATCAGGCCAGCGGCAATGCCGGCTTCGCCTACCAGGACGGCGATGCCGACGACAAGAACCAGCAGCACACGATATGGATGCTGGACGCCGCTACCAGTTGGAACCAGCTCTCCGCGCTCAAGCGCATGGGCATCAGCAATATCGCAATGTGGCGCCTGGGCACCGAGGATTCGGGATTCTGGGATGATCTGGCGGCGTTCCGCAAGGGCACTCGCCCCAACCTGACGATCGCCCGCTCGCTTTCGGGCACCGACATCGAGGGTTCCGGCGAAATCCTGCGCATCACCGCCACGCCGCGCGATGGCCGCCGTGCGCTTGGCTTCGACAGCGAAGGCATGATCCGTTCGGAGCAGTATCAGTCCCTGCCGACGCCCTACGTCGTCCACCGATCGGGCGGTGCGAACCCCAAGCTGATCGCCCTCACTTTCGATGACGGCCCCGACCCTACCTGGACCCCGCGCATTCTAGACCAGTTGGAGGCAGCGCACATCCCCGCCACGTTCTTCGTCATCGGCGAGAACGCGCTGTCCAACCCCGGCCTCCTCAAGCGCATCGTCGCCGATGGCGGAGAACTGGGGAACCACACGTACACGCACCCTAACCTTGCCAATGCCGGCCCGGGCGAAACGCGGCTTCAGTTGAATGCTACCCAGCGGATGGTCCAGGCTTATACCGGCCATTCGATGACCTTGTTCCGCGCGCCCTATTTCGGTGACGCCGAACCAACCACGCCGGATGAACTGGGGCCAGCGCTGGAAGCGCAGAACGCGGGCTACACCGTGGTCGGCCTTCACGTCGACCCCAACGATTGGCAGCGCCCCGGCACCGATGCGATCGTCCAGCAAGTCATCGACCAGGTCCACGGCGCCACCCCGGAGAACGCCACCAATGTCGTTCTCCTCCACGACGGCGGCGGCGACCGTTCACAGACGGTAGCGGCCCTGCCCCGCATCATCGCGACATTGAAAAGCGAAGGCTATACGTTCGTTACCGCTTCCCAGCTTGTCGGCATCCCGCAATCCCGGGCGATGCCGGTGATCTCAGGGACTGACTTGACGGCTGTGCGGATCGACGTTGCCGGCTTCATCGCGCTGATGATCGTCACCACCACGCTGATGTGGCTGTTCTACATTGCCATATCCCTGGGACTTGCGCGCGCCGTCATTATGGCTGGCCTCGCCTATTTTCAAAGTGTCCGCCGCCGTGGGGAGCCGCCGCACTACGAACCCACCGTCTCGGTCATCATCCCTGCCTACAACGAGGAACGCGTGATCGCGTCCTCGGTCGCCCGAGTGCTGGCCAGCGACTATCCGGAAATCCAGATCATCGTCGCCGACGACGGGTCCAAGGATGGCACCAGCGCCGTCGTCGCGCGCGAATTCGGCGATGACCGCCGCGTTACGCTGCTGACGCTGGTGAACGGCGGCAAGGCCAAAGCCATCAACCGGGCCTTGCAGGAAGCCACAGGCGAAGTCGTCATCGCGTTGGACGCCGATACCCAGTTCGAGCCCGAGACCATCCGCCGCCTGGTGCGGTGGTTCGCCGATCCCAAGATCGGCGCGGTGGCCGGCGACGCGCGCGTGGGCAACCGCGTCAACCTCGTCACTCGCTGGCAGGCGGTGGAATACATCACTGCCCAGAACCTCGAACGCCGTGCGCTCGCTGGGTTCGACGCCATGACGGTGATCCCAGGCGCGGTCGGTGCGTGGCGCCGCGCGGCCCTGGATTCGGTGGGCGGCTATCCAGAGGACACCCTGGCCGAAGATCAGGATCTGACGATCGCCATCCAGCGCAAGGGCTGGCGCGTCACCTATGATCCGCGCGCGGTTGCCTGGACCGAGGCGCCCGAGACCTTCGGCGCTCTTGCCCGCCAACGTTACCGCTGGGCTTTCGGGACTTTGCAGTGCCTGTGGAAGCACCGCGCCGTGCTGCGCACGCGTGAACCTTCTGGCCTGGCGCTGGTCGGTCTGCCGCAAGCCTGGCTGTTCCAGATCATCTTCGCGGCGATCTCGCCCTTGATCGACCTTGCCCTCGTGCTGTCGATCATCGGCACCACCTTGCGCGTCTTCGCTCACGGCTGGGCGCAGACCCGCGGGGACGTCGGCACCATGGCGATCTACTGGGTAGCCTTCACCGCGATCGACTTGCTGTGCGGCTGGGTCGCTTATCGCCTCGACGGACACCGCGTGCGCTACCCAGCCCACTTGTTGCTGGCCCAGCGTTTCGTCTACCGCCAGGTTATGTACTGGGTCGTGCTGAAGGCACTGACATCGGCCATCGGCGGCTGGGTGGTCGGCTGGGGGAAGCTGGAACGCACTGGCCGCGTCGCAAGCCCTGCCGGCGCCGCGCCGGCGAGTGCAGCGGCAACCGCAGACGCGACGCCACCGCAATCGGGCTAGAGCAAGTTCCGATCCGATTGCATCGGCTCGGTTGCTCTAGCTTCTTGTTTCACCGCGTTTTCCGAGTCAGCAGGTGATTCCACCTGCTTCGAAAACGCTCTGACAGTGCTGTTGGAAAGTGGTGACCCCGGCGCGATTCGAACGCGCGGCCTACAGATTAGGAATCTGTCGCTCTATCCGGCTGAGCTACGGGACCACTCGCCCGCGCATTATCGAGGGACGCCGGGCCAGTCCAGCCCGATCGTGACGTGGCCGCCCATTCCGGCCACGTCACTTGCCAAGTCGCCGGGCAGTCAGACCGCTTGCGGTAAGCGGTCGAGATACTTGTCGAGCGTCAACGGATAGTCGCGCACACGAACGCCAGTGGCATTGTACACGGCATTGGCAATCGCCGCGCCGACGCCGCAGACGCCGAGTTCGCCGACGCCCTTGGCCTTGAGCGGGGTGGACATGGCATCGACCTCGTCGAGAAAGACAACTTCCTGGTGCGGGATGTCGGCGTGAACCGGCACTTCATAACCCGCCAAATCGTGGTTTACGAAAAGCCCGAAGCGCTTATCGACGGCCAATTCCTCCATCAGCGCTGCCCCCGCCCCCATTACCATACCGCCAATTACCTGGCTGCGGGCGGATTTGGGGTTGAGGATACGGCCAGCCGAGCACACCGCCAGCATGCGGCGGATGCGGATTTCCCCGGTCAGCGAATGCACCGCCACCTCGCAAAAATGACCGGCAAAAGTGGACTGCTGTTCGCGTTTGCCGACGTTATCGACGTATTCGATGCCGTCCTCGGCTGACAGGCCCGCGTCGCCCACAGCTTCTCCCAAGGTGACGCGCCGGGTGCCCGAGCGCACTTCGCCATCGGTGAACTCGACGTCGGCGGCATTGAGGCCCAGCTTCTGAACGATCGCCTCGCGCAGTTTCATGCAGGCAGCGAAGACGCCAGCGGTCGAGTTGGCCGCACCCCATTGCCCGCCTGAGCCCGCCGATGCCGGGAAGTCGGAATCTCCCAGCTTTACGGTCACGCGCTCGATGGGCACGCCCATCGTCTCGGCGGCGGTTTGGGCAATGATCGTGTACGTGCCGGTGCCGATATCGGTCATGTCGGTTTCGATGGTGACTTGGCCGCGCCCATCCAGTTTCGCACGCGCGGCGGACTTCGTCAGCATGCTGTTGCGGAAACCCACCGCCATACCCAGACCCACCAGCCACAAACCGTCCCGTACTTGCGCGGGCTTGGGATTACGTGCGTTCCAGCCGAAACGCTCGGCGCCCATTTGCAAACATTTGACTAGCAGGCGCTGCGAGAATTTGCGCTTGGGATCATGGGGATCGACTTGCGTATCATTGACGATGCGCAGTTCGACCGGGTCCATGCCCAGCTTTTCCGCCAGTTCGTCCATCGCCATTTCCAGCACCATCAGGCCCGGTGCCTCGCCCGGCGCGCGCATGGCGTTGCCTTCGGGTAAATCGATGACCGCCAGCTTCATAGCCGTCATGCGGTTCGCGCCGGCATAAAGCAACTTGGTCTGGGCTATCGCCGTCTCCGGCCCACCGCCCGGCAAATCGCCCGACGTGCTTTCATGCGCGATCGCCGTCAGCTTGCCGTCAGTCGTGGCGCCCAGCCGGACGCGCTGGATCGTGGCCGGGCGATGCGTCGTGTTGTTGGCGATGAGCGGGCGTTGCAGCGCGACCTTTACGGGCCGCCCGGCTGCCTTGGCCCCCAGCGCCGCCAGCACGACATCGGCACGGATGAACAGCTTGCCGCCAAAACCGCCGCCGATGTAGGGCGAATCAACGCGGATATTCTCGGGCGCCAGGCTTAGAGTTGCCGCGAGGTTCTTTTTGGCCCACGCGATCATCTGGTTGGAAGTCCACACCGTCAGCTTGTCGCCCGACCAGGACGCGATGGTTGCGTGCGGTTCCATCATCGCGTGGCTTTCGTCAGGCGTCGTGTAAGTCTGATCGAGCTTTACGGGCGCGGAGGAGAAGGCAGCGTCGAAATCGCCCACCCGATCGACGGGCGCCGGCTTGCCATCATCGGATACCGAAGGCGCACCCGAAGCCACCGCGGCCAGATCGAACTTGCCGTCCTTGCGCTCATAGTCGACGCGGATCAGCCCCGCCGCGTGGCGCGCTTGCTCGAACGTCTCTGCCACCACCAGCGCGATCGCCTGGTGATAGTGCTGAACTTCCGCGCCGCCGAACAAGCGGGCGGTGTTGGACGAACTCACCGTCAACGGCGCCTGGTCGAGCGTGGACACTACGGCCACCACACCGTGGGCGGCGCGTGCATCCGCCGTGTCCATCGCCGCGATGCGTCCCTTGGCGATCCCTGCGCCCAGGATGTAGCCATAGGCCTGATTTGCGGCCACATCGTGCCGCTCATAAGCATAAGGCGCGGTGCCGGTCGTCTTGAGCGGACCGTCGATCCGGTCAGTAGCCTTGCCGACGACTTTGAGCTGGTCGATCGGGTTCTTGCCCGTGGTAGGCCCGCCGAACTTCATGCTGCATCTCGCTTGTCGCTGGCTTCCGCGATCACTGTGGCGAGCGTGCGCTCAACCAGGGTGACCTTGAAGCGATTATCCTCGGTGGGCTTGGCGCCGGACAGCAATTGAGCCGTCGCGGCCTTCGCGCCTTGCGGCAGGGCTTGGTCTGCCCCCTCGACCCGCCAGGGCTTGGGAGCGATACCACCCACGGCAAAGCGCCCGGTGCCGTCGCTCTGGATCACCGCAGCGACCGAAACCAGCGCAAAGGCGTACGACGCGCGATCACGCACCTTGTGATAGATATGCGTGCCACCCAGTGGCTTGGGCAGCGTGACCGCCGTGATCAGTTCGCCCTTCTCCAGCGCCGTCTCGATATGCGGAGTGTCACCGGGCAGTCGGTGGAAGTCGGCGATGGGGATCGCGCGCACCGAACCATCGGGCTTGATCGTTTCCACCGTGGCGTCCAGCGCCCGCATCGCAATGGCCATGTCGCCCGGATACGTGGCGATGCAGGCCTCGCTGGTGCCGATGACCCCCAGTTGTCGGCTTACCCCGCCCAGCGCCGCGCAGCCGGAGCCGGGCTTGCGCTTGTTGCAGGGCAGATTGGTATCGTAAAAGTAGGGGCAGCGGGTACGCTGGAGCAGGTTGCCCGCCGTCGTCGCCTTGTTGCGCAACTGGCCCGATGCGCCCGCGACCGTGGCCCGCGTCAGCAGGGCATAATCGCGCCGGACGCGGCTATCGGATGCCATCTTGCTGTTCGTCACCAGCGCGCCGATCCGCAAGCCGCCGTCACGGGTTTCCTTGATCGAATCGAGCTCCAGGCCGTTGACGTCGATCAGGTGGGCAGGCGCCTCGATCTCCAGCTTCATCAAGTCGAGCAAGTTGGTGCCGCCGGCGATGAACTTTGCCCCCGGAATGCGGGCAGCCTTGGCGGCAGCGTCCTTTGCAGACGTCGCGCGTTCGTAGGAAAACGGCTTCATGCCCTTTCCCCCGCGACTTCGGCCATGGCCTCCATGATGTTGGAATAGGCACCGCAGCGGCAGATATTGCCACTCATTCGCTCGCGCATTTCATCGTTGGACAAAGGCGCCGCGACCTTGATGTCAGCGGTCACGTGACTGGGCATGCCGGCACGGATCTCTTCGATCACCGCCACAGCCGAGCAAATCTGCCCTGGCGTGCAGTAGCCGCACTGATAGCCATCGTGCTTGATGAAGGCGGCCTGCATCGGGTGGAGCTTTTCGGGTGTTCCAAGCCCTTCGATCGTAGTGATCTTGTCACCCTGGTGCATGACGGCAAGCGTCAGGCAGCTATTGATCCGGGTGCCGTTGACTAAGACCGTGCAGGCCCCGCACTGTCCATGGTCACAGCCCTTCTTGGTGCCGGTCAGTTGGATGTGCTCGCGCAGGGCGTCGAGCAGCGTGGTGCGCGTATCCACCTCCAAGTCTTGCCGCTTGCCATTGACCTTGAGCGACACGCGCATGGTCGAGGGCTTTTGCTGCGGGAGCCCTTGTGACACGGAAGAATCTCCACTGGCTCCCACCGCTGGAAACGCGGTGAGCGCCGCCGATGCGCCGCCTGCGACCATCACGCCGCGCCTCGACAATTCGAGATCGTTCTTGTTCGCCATCCGCCATCTCCGATTCTGCCACCGCACCGACTGGGGGCAGCCGGGCAACCGGGTTTGCCCTGCTCAACTCGTGCCGTCTGATAAAACCACATGCGGATATAGCGCACAATCCGTACGATTGATCCAAGCCGAGATAGATGATGCAGGGTTTTCTCTTGAGATAGGGGGCTATCGATGGGCGGCGCGAACGCCGCCCATCTCAGTTCGCTTATCGCGGACAGGTTATGCGGTTGCTCCTTCGACGACCGCTCGTGCCGAGCCAGCCGCGACCTCCGACCGCAACGTACGCGCAGCGGTGACCATCGCGGCGATGGCGGGTTTCACTTCTTCCCAGCCGCGTGTCTTGAGGCCGCAATCGGGGTTCACCCATAGCTGCTCGGGCGCCAGGTGCTGCTGCGCCAGGCGCATCAGTTCCACCATCTCGGCCTCGCCGGGCACACGCGCGGAGTGGATGTCGTAGACACCCGGCCCGATTTCGCTGGGGTAGCGATAGCGGGCGAAGGCCTCCAGCAACTCCATCTGCGAACGTGCCGTCTCGATCGAGATCACGTCGGCATCCATCGCCGCGATCGCGGGCAGGATCTCGTTGAACTCAGAGTAGCACATATGGGTGTGGACCTGGGTCGCATCGGCAACCCCGGCGGCGCATAGGCGGAAGCTGTCCACCGCCCAATCGAGGTAGGCTTGCCCCTCACCCGCACGCAGCGGCAACCCTTCGCGCAAGGCCGCCTCGTCGATCTGGATCGCCTTGCAGCCGGCAGCCTCCAGGTCGAGCACTTCATCGCGAATGGCGAGCGCGATCTGGAGGCACGATGCCGAACGCGGCTGATCGTCGCGCACGAAGCTCCAGTTCAGGATCGTCACCGGTCCGGTCAACATGCCCTTCACCGGCTTGTCGGTTAGCGACTGGGCATAGCGCCACCATTCCACCGTCATCGGCGCCGGGCGAGAGACATCGCCATAGAGGATCGGCGGGCGCACGCAGCGCGAGCCATAGCTCTGGACCCAGGCACTGGCGGTGAAGGCAAAGCCGGACAACTGCTCGCCGAAGTACTGGACCATGTCGTTGCGCTCGAACTCGCCGTGGACCAGCACGTCAAGGCCGACTTCCTCCTGCCAGCGGATCGCGCGCTCGGTCTCTTCGCGCAGGAAGCGTTCGTAGGCGGCATCGTCCAGATTACCGCGCGTGTGCTCGGCACGGGCATGGCGAACCTGGGCAGTCTGCGGGAACGAGCCGATGGTGGTGGTGGGGAACAGGGGAAGCCCTAGCACTTCGGCCTGTGCCCGCGCGCGGTCGGCATAAGCGGCCTCACGCTCGCGCATCTGCGGGGTGATGGCGGCGATCCGCGCTTGCACCGTCGCATCGTGGATGCGCGGCGAGGAGCGCCGCGCCTGCGCCGCCCGGCTTGATGCGGCCAAATCCTCAGCCACACTGTCACGGCCTTGGTTGAGCGCCTTGGCCAAAGTTGCCAGTTCGGCCACCTTCTGCACCCCGAACGCCAGCCATTCGCAAACTTGCGTATCGAGGCGAGTTTCCGACGCCAGGTCGACCGGAACATGGAGCAGCGAACACGACGGCGCGATGACGATGTCGCGCGTGGCCGCTACCGGCTCCAGCCGGTCGAGCAACGCGGCGAGGTCAGCCCGCCAGACGTTGCGCCCGTCGATCACGCCCAGCGAAAGCAGCAAGTCCTCCGGCACGATGCGCAGCACGGCGTCGAGTTGCTGAGGCGCACGTACCAGATCGACATGCAGCCCTGCGACCGGCAGCGTTGCGACCAGCGGCAGGTTGTCGTCCAGTCCGCCGAAGTAGGTCGTCAGCATCAGCTTGACGCCATGGCCCGAGAGCGCCGCGTAGGCGCGCGACAAAGCGGCACGCTGGACGCCGCTGAGGTCGGTGACGAGGATCGGCTCATCGATCTGCACCCACGCAGCGCCTGAGTAAGCCAAGCGATCAAGCACTTCCCCGTAAAGGCCCAGCACTTCGTCGAGCCGGTCGAACGGATCGATGCCATGGCCCTTCGCGAGGCTGAGCCAAGTCACGGGGCCCAGCAGCACGGGCCGCGTCTCGTAACCAAGCGCCTTGGCCTCGCGGTATTCCTCGACGATCTTGAGAGTGCCGAGCTGCAGCGACTGGCCCGGTTCGATCTCGGGCACGATGTAGTGGTAGTTGGTGTCGAACCACTTGGTCAGTTCGCCTGCGGTGACGCTGCCTTGCGGATTGGCGTGGGCATGGCCGCAGCCTTCATCGCTGCCGGTGGTTCCACGCGCCATCGCGAAGTAGGTCTCAAGGCCCACTTCTCCAGCGCCGTAGCGCTGCGGCACCGCGCCCAGCATGACGCTGGTGTCGAGGACATGATCGTAAAGCGAGAAGTCGTTGGAGGGGAGCCAGTCAGCCCCCAGCGCCTTTTGCCGTGCCCAGGCGGCGGTGCGCAAACCCATGGCGGTGTCGAGAAGTTCGGCTTGCGTGGTCTTGCCGGCCCAGAATTTTTCGAGCGCGAACTTTAGCTCGCGGCGAGGGCCGATGCGGGGAAACCCCAGTGTAGCTACAGTGACAGTCATTTTCTTCTACCCCGAAGAGTGGGGCGGACGTGACAGGACCAGACACGAGCAGCCACGCCCGGAAAAACCACCGGCCGCGAACGAGCAAGCGGCCAGACCGGGCACCCCGCCGGTGGACGTTATCGCGTCGGAGGCAGGTCTCCTGGCTCACGGGTCAACGCGACGGTCCGTCTTCCCAGGGCACGAAGCCCCAGTGACATGGTGGACCGCCGCTCACCGCTTACAGTTGCGGGGGCAGCGCCGGCCTAGGGACAAGTCCCGCACCGGCTTCCCGTCTTAGCTTCGGCGCGGGAAAACCCGACCGAAGAACCTCGACGGTCTACGCATTGGCAGGTGCTCGCTTCGCGTCAACCCGTATCTTGATCCGGGCGCGCGACATGTCGCTGTTTTCAGTTGGCCTGATCGGGCGGCGCGACGGGGAACGGCAGCGGCATGACGGCGATGCCTTCCTCGGCCAGTTCCTGGGCCTCGGCAATAGTGGCTTGGCCGTGGATGATCTCGGCATCACGCTCGCCATAGTGCATCGCACGGGCATCCTCGGCAAAACTCTTGCCCACCCAGCGTGAGGATTTGAGCGCCTCTGCCTGCACTTGCGCCAGCTTTTGCGCCAGTTCCATCATTTGCGGGGGGAGCGGGCCAGCGGCCACCGGGCCATGCGCGGGAGCAATTTTTTTCGCAGGCGGCCCCGGCAAAGCCGACGGATGGGGCACTTCCGCACTGGCCGGAACTGCTGCCGGCAGTTGATTGCCCTTACGCGCCAGCTTCGGCGCCTGGATCGCCTTGGCGACATTGCCCGACCCGCAGAGCGGGCACGTCATCAGCCCACGCGCTTGCTGCTCCGCGAAGTCGTCAGAGGACTTGAACCAGCCCTCGAAGCGGTGCGGGCCATCGTGGCAATCGAGATCAAAGACAATCATGGTAAGCGCGCTATGTCGCTATTTTACGACGGTTGGCAAGGCTGGGGAGTTGGCTACGCACGGCGGCGATCCGATCAGGAGCGATCTCGGCAAATCCAAGGCCGGCTTGGCTCCCACCCATGTCGAGCAAAACGTCGCCCCAGGGGTCTATCGCCAATGAATGGCCGTAAGTCTGCCGCCCGTCTTCATGGGCCCCGACTTGCGCTGCGGACAGGACATAAGCACTCGCCTCAACCGCACGAGCGCGCTGCAGGAGGTGCCAGTGGGCTTGGCCGGTCGGCACGGTGAACGCAGCGGGTATCGCGATCACATCGCATTTTGCCCGGCCCAGCGCCTCGAACAAGGCGGGGAAGCGCAAGTCATAACAGATCGCCAGACCCAGGCGTCCCAGGGGTGTCTCCGCCGTCACTACCTGCTCTCCGGGGGCGTAGGCATTCGATTCGCGCCACGTCTCCCCGGTCGCCAGATCGACGTCGAACATGTGGATTTTGTCGTAACGCGCCGCGATCTCGCCATTTGCGTCGATCACGAAGCCGCGATTGGCCCAGCGGCCATCCTCGCGCTGTATCGCCAGCGACCCTAAATGTACCCATAACCGCGCCTTAACCGCAGCTTGTCGCACTGCAGACAGCACGACATCCTCGTCCTCGGTCCTGATTGACGCCCGCGCCCGGTCGCGGTTGCGATCGAGCAAACCGGACATCTCGGGCGTAAACAGCATCGCCGCGCCCTGCTCCGCCGCCTCCGAAACGGCCGCGCAAATCACCTCAGCGTTGGCCTCAGGATCGATCCCGGTGGTCATCTGCAACAAAGCAGCGCGCATCATCTTACAGTCCGAGAATAGCGTCCAGCTTGCCCGCCCGGTCCAACGCGCTGATATCGTCAAAGCCGCCGTAGGGCTTATCATCCACCAGAATCTGCGGGACAGTCATGGCGCCGGGCACCCGCTCCACCATTTCGGCACGCTTGGCACCGCCCATGGTCACGTCATACTCCTCGTAATCAACGCCCTTATCGTCCAGCAGCGCCCTGGCACTGACGCAATAGGGGCAACCCCAGCGGGTGTAGATTTCGATCTTGGGTTGGCTCATTCGATACTCCTGATTGCGTTTAGGACGCCCTTGAAAGCAGGGCAGGCTATCATATGTAGGAGCACGAGACATAGCCCGCCACCGGGGATGTCTCTTTCTGCGAGGTGCCGGGTTTCCGGGCCTCGGTCACATGAAGATTGCTCATCGGAGGATTTTTGTCATGAACCGTATCGATTTTTCGCCCTATCGCCGCTCCATGGTGGGTTTTGACCGCCTGTTCGACATGATCGAAAACCAGGCGCGCGCAAACCCGGGCGACAAGTACCCGCCCTTCAATATTGAACGCCGCGCCGCCGATGCCTATCGCATTACCCTAGCGGTCGCCGGCTTCAAGCCAGCAGACATCGACATCACCGCGCAAGCCAACCTGCTGATCGTCAAGGGCCAGAAGCCTGACGAACACGTCGACGGCGAGATGCTGCACGTCGGCATCGCCCAGCGCGGGTTCGAGCGCCGCTTTGAACTCGCCGATTACGTTCGGGTCGCCAATGCTGACCTGGCAGATGGCTTGCTGGTGATCGACCTCGTACGCGAGGTGCCCGAGGCGATGAAGCCCAAGAAGATCGCGATCGGCGGCAACACGCTGACCGTGGTCGAAAGCGGATCGGCAAGCGACAGCGCCGCTGCTTAAACAGGGCGCCGCTGCGATTGTGGGGCGGTCCGGGGCACCGGGCCGCCCTTTTTGGTGCGTTCTCGATTGCGAAAATCGCAACGAACTGACGCCAGCGCTGCAACCTTTGCGCTCGCCCCTAAGGCTGCGGGACGCTAGCGACCCGCCCATGCCAACACGTATGCGCGTATGACCTCGGTCCTCGGGATCGTCCTGCCTGTCTTTGCTCTGGTCCTGGCCGGATGGCTGGTCCGGCGTTTCGATGTGATCGGCGATGATGCGGTGCGCGAATTCAACACTTTCGTGGTGTGGCTTGCACTACCGGCCGTGCTGTTTCTAGTGATCGCGCAATCCAGTTGGCACCAGCTTTGGCAGCCTGGCTTCGTCGCCGTGTTCGGGCTGAGCTGCGCGATCGTCTACGCCGTCACCGAGATCATCCACGGCCTGCGCAGCGGATATGACACGGACGGACCGCTTCTCGGGCTGGCAACCTCCTATCCCAACACCGCGTATCTCGGCCTGCCCTTGTTGATCGCCGCGCTGGGCCCCCCCGGGGCAACGCTGACGTTGATTGCCACGATTTTCATTGCTTGCGTGCTGCTCACCGGCGCCATCGTAGTGATCGAACTGCGGCTGCACGCCGGCAGTCACCCGTTGCGGATCGCCGTGAGGGTAGCGAAATCGTTGGCGACGAACCCGCTTATCATCGCGCCAATTGCCGGCGCCTTCTTTCCGCTGACAGGCCTGGCCCTGCCACACCCGCTGGAGGTCTTCCTCAAACTGCTGGGCGCGGCTGCATCGCCGGTCGCGCTTGTGGCCCTCGGCGTGTTCCTGGCCCAAAAGCGCCCCAACGAAACGCCTCTAGGTACAAGCTTCACCACAGTACTGGTCGCGCTCAAACTTATCGTTCAGCCCGCACTGGCATGGGCGTTGGGAACGTATGTCTTCGCTTTACCCGCACAGACACTGCACGCAGCGGTGCTGCTGGCCATGCTGCCGACTGGGACCGGGCCGTTCATGCTCGCCGGATTCTACCGCCGCGATCCCGGCGCGACCGCCCGCGTGATCCTTATCACAACGGTTGCCTCGATCGTCACGATTTCGGGCTATCTGGCCTGGATCGGCTGACGTTCCGGACTTTGGGGACCTAGGACCTGAAGCTTCGAACTTAGACCAGCCGTGCCTGCTGCAATGCCGCGGCGATGAACCCGGCGAACAGCGGATGCGGTTCGAAGGGGCGGGATTTCAGTTCGGGGTGGAACTGCACGCCGATAAAGAACGGGTGATCGGGCCGCTCGACGATCTCGGGCAACAGACCATCGGGCGACATGCCCGAGAAGATCAGGCCGTTGCCTTCCAACGCGTCGCGATAGGCGCCATTCACTTCGTAGCGATGGCGGTGACGTTCGGAAATCTCGGTCGCGTCGTAGATCGCGGCGACGTGGCTGTTGGCCGAAAGCATCGCCTTGTAGGCACCCAGGCGCATGGTGCCGCCCAGATCGCCGCCTTCGGCGCGCGTCTGGAGGCCGTCCTCGCCCATCCACTCGGTGATGATGCCCACGACCGGCTCGTCGGTGGCGCCGAATTCGGTCGAACTGGCCTTTTCGATGCCAGCGGCACGCGCGCCCTCGATGCAGGCCATCTGCATGCCCAGACAAATGCCGAAGAATGGGACGTTACGCTCACGCGCGAACCGGACCGAGGCGATCTTACCTTCGGTTCCCCGTTCGCCGAAGCCGCCGGGCACGAGAATGCCATGCATTGGCTCCAATGCGGCGGCGATTTCGGAATCGGCCTTTTCGAACACCTCGGCGTCGATCCAGCGGATCTTCACCTTCACCCGGTTGGCCATGCCGCCATGGACCAGCGCTTCGTTTAGCGACTTGTACGCGTCCTGCAGGCCGACGTACTTGCCCACGACGCCGATGGTGACTTCGCCTTCTGGGTTCTGATAGCGATCGGTGATGTCGTCCCACCGGGCCAGTTCGGGCGCTTCGGATTCCAGGCCGAAGTGGTGGAGCACTTCGGCGTCTAGCCCCTCGCGGTGGTACTGGAGCGGGACGGCGTAGATGTTGGACGCGTCGAGTGCCTGGATCACTGCCTGCGGACGCACGTTGCAGAACAATGCAATCTTGCGGCGCTCGCTTTCGGGCAACTCACGGTCGCAACGGCACAGCAGGATGTCCGGCTGGATGCCCAGGCCGGTCAGTTCGCGCACCGAGTGCTGGGTCGGCTTGGTCTTCAACTCGCCCGCAGCGGCGATATACGGCACCAGCGTGACGTGGACGAAGCAGGTCTGCTCGCGCCCCAGTTCGTTGCGCAACTGGCGCATCGCCTCGACGAAGGGGAGTCCCTCGATATCGCCGACGGTGCCGCCGATCTCGCACAGCACGAAATCCAGATCGTCGGTCTCGGCGAGCGCGAAATCCTTGATCGCATCGGTAACGTGCGGAATGACCTGGACGGTCGCGCCGAGATATTCGCCGCGACGTTCCTTGGCGATGATGTTGCGATAGATGCGGCCCGAGGTGATGTTATCCGCCTGGTTCGCCGAAACGCCGGTGAAGCGCTCGTAATGGCCCAGGTCGAGGTCGGTTTCGGCGCCATCGTCGGTCACGAAGACCTCGCCGTGCTGATACGGGCTCATCGTGCCCGGATCGACGTTGAGATAAGGATCGAACTTGCGAATGCGGACCTTGAAGCCGCGCGCCTGAAGCAGCGCGGCAAGGCTTGCCGCCATGAGACCCTTGCCCAGCGAGGAGACCACGCCGCCGGTAATGAAAATGTGCCGCGCCATGGGAGTCGGGCCTTAAATTGCATGGCGGCACAAACGCAAGCGCGCGCTGTGCCGAAATCCACAGGTCAAACGTAAAGGACCGCCCCGCGCCTGTCGGCGCGGGTGACGGTCCGGCTAACAATGAGTGGCCTAAAGGCTTATTGCTTGGCCGCGCCGGAGAGCGGGTCGGCCGGGATTGCGGCGCCCTTGGCCGGAGTTGCGGGCGTAGGGCTGGTCGCCGGATTCGCTGCGCCGGCGAGCGGGTCGACGGGCGCTTGCGAGGCCGGAGCCTGAGTACCTGTCGAAACCTCACGCTTGAGCGACGTATCGATATCGCGGCCTGTGGTATCCTTGACTGCCATGGCGGCCAGCAGGATGCTCAGCACCACGAACAGCGTCGCCAGAATCGCAGTACCGCGGGTCATCAAGTCCGCTGCTCCGCGCGCAGACATCAGGCTGGAAGGACTGCCACCCACGCCCAAGCCGCCGCCTTCGGACTTTTGCACGAGAATGATGCCTACGAGCATCGCGGCAATCAGTGCCTGGACCACGGTCAGGAATGTGAACAGCATCTTCGATTCAAGCTTTCTGGCGCAGGACACGCCGGCGTTTCGTTAGCGCGCAGATAGGCGCAAGCAAGCCGACGCGCAACCCGCCAGCGGCGTTGCACGTCAGTCAGGAGAAATCAGGGATCAGGCTTCGCCCCGCGATGCGGCCGCACCGACGATGGCGAGGAAGCTTTCGGAGGTCAGGCTGGCCCCACCCACAAGCGCACCGCCCACTTCCGGCACGGCGAGCAGTTCGGAGGCGTTATCGGCCTTCACCGAGCCACCATACAAAATGCGAACGTCAGCCCCAGCCGATCCGTAGATCGCCACTAGTTTCGCCCGGATCGAAGCGTGCATGGCTGCGACATCGTCGATCGAAGGCACGCGGCCCGTACCGATCGCCCAAACCGGCTCGTACGCGATGGAGAGCTTTTCCACCACGCCTTCGGTGCTCGGGCATGAGCCATCAAGCTGGGCGCCAACAACGCTTTCGGCATTGCCTGCGTCGCGCTGAGATTCGGTTTCACCGACGCACAGGATTACGGCCAGTCCCGCTGCGAACGCCGCTTCCGCTTTGGCTTTGACGTCTGCATCGGTTTCCGCATGAATCGTTCTGCGTTCAGAATGCCCAACGATCGTGAAGTCCGCACCGGCGTCGCGCAGCATCGTGGCCGAAATGTCGCCGGTGAAAGCACCGGTTTCCTTGGCGTGGCAATCCTGCCCGCCGATGCCGATCAGTTCCACGGCCTCGCGAGCGCGGTAGATCAAGGTAGCCGGCGGCGCGATCGCCACTTGCACTTTGGGGAAACGCTGGGCGGCCCGGTCCATGGCGCGCACTTCGCCGAGCATCGCCCGCGTGCCGTGCATTTTCCAGTTACCGACGATGTAAGGCAGTCCAGCCATTGCAAGCCCTTGGTTGAATTAAATTATGGGAGAGCGCGAAAGAAACTCCGACCGGCAGCCCCGCCTATGGCTTGACCGGAGAATCGCATCCCGTTGTTGCGGTGCAGCTAAGCGAGCCCGCCCCGACTGTCAAAATACGTTAGCTTGCCTGAATGAGAAAACCCACAGGCTTTTCGGCATTGTCGGCAATTCTGTGGCCATCCTGCCACCCCGCTTCGATACTTGAAACACGAAGCGCCATTGCAGGATGCCCCAAGCCTGCCTAAAGCCTGCCCCCGTTTCGGGATGAATGCTCGTCCCGCCCTGACATCTGCTGATCGGCACGGTTCATGCTCTCGTTTTTCCGTTCTCTCCTCTCCTCCAAGGTCGGTGCCGTGATTGGGCTACTCGTCCTGGGCGTCATCGCGATCGCGTTCGCCAGCGGCGATATCGCCGGGATGCATAGTGGCGGCGCCAGCGGCAGTGCCGTTGCCACCGTCGGTGGCGTCAAGATCGAAAGCACTTTGCTGGAACAAGGGGCCAAGCAGTCGCTGGAGCGCATCAAGCAGCAATCGCCCAACGCGACGATGAAGATGCTGGTCGATCAAGGCGGGCTCGACCAAGTGCTCGACGACCTGATCGGTCGCACCGGGCTTTATGCCTTTGGCAAGGATAACAAGATCATCGTCAGTGACCGTGCGGTGGACAGCGAGATCGCGCAGATCCCCGGCTTCCAGGGCGTGGACGGCAAGTTCGATACCAATACGTTCCGTCAGGCCTTGTCCCGCCAAGGCATCTCCGAGCAGGCCGTGCGCGACGACATTCGTGAGAACATGACGGTGCAGGAGCTGATCGGCGGCGCCCAGTTCGGTACTGTCCTGCCCAAGTTCGCGGCGGAACGGTACGCCACTCTGCTGGAAGAATCGCGTACCGGCTCGGTGATCGCCCTGCCCTCGCTGCTATACGCACCGCAGGCGGAGCCGACCGACGCTCAACTGACCGCCTTCTACAAGACCCATTCCAACCAGTTCGTCCGCCCGGAGCGCCGCGTGGTCCGCTACGCCGTATTCGGCGAGGACGTGCTCAAGAACGTACCTGCGCCCACCGACGCGGAGATCGCGGCGCGCTTCAAGACCAATCAGGCTGCATACGCCGCGCAGGACAATCGCCGGATCACACAGTTGATCGTGCCGACCGAGGCTGCGGCCAAGGCAGTGGTCGCTGAGGTATCCGCCGGTAAGTCGTTGGAAGCCGCTGCTACCGCAAAGGGCCTCGCAGCCGCCAAGCTCGAGTTTTTCAGCCGCGACCAGCTTTCCAGCCAGTTCTCTCCCGCCGTCGCACAGGCCGTGTTCGCCGCGCCGGTCGGCAAGCTGGCCGCGCCACAAAAGAGCGCACTGGGCTGGCACGTCATCCGCGTGGACGAGGACCAGAAAAAGCCGGCGCGCACGATCGCCGATGTGCGTGACGAACTGTCCAAGACGATCGCGGTCGAAAAGCGCCGCGCCGCCTTCACCGATATGCTCGCCAAGCTGGAAGACCAGTTCAACAACGGCGCGAACCTGCCTGAAGTGGCCAAGTCCATCGATGCCACTGTTCAGCAGACCCAACCGATCACGGCCAACGGCCAAGTCTACGCCCAGCCCAGCCAAACCGCGCCCGACGTGCTCAAGCCGGTACTCGCGACCGCCTTCGGCATGAACCAGGATGCGCCCCAGGTAGCCGAGGTTGAGCGTGGCAAGACGTTCGTGATGTTCGACGTGACCGACATCGCAACGTCCGCTCCCGCGCCGCTCGCCCAGATCAAGAACGACGTGAAAGTCGCCTGGATGATCGACGCCGGCTCCAGCGCCGCAAAGACCGCCGCTCTCCGGATGCAGGCTGATATGCGCAAGGGCAAGACGGTGGAACAAGTCATGGCGGCCAGCGGCAAGAAGCTGCCTCCGGTGCAGCAAGTGGTGATGTCGCGCCCAACGTTGAGCGCTGCGCTGCGCGCCGGTCGTGACGTGCCGCCGCCCATCTCGCTGATGTTCCACATGGCCAAGAACACCATCAAGGTGCAGTCGGCTGCCGGTGGTCGTGGCTGGTTCGTCGTGATGCTGAAGGATATTGTCCCCGGCAAGATCGACGCGCCGCAATTGGTCGAAAGCACCCGCACCGAACTTGGCACCCAGTTGGGTGAGGCTTACGCCCGCTCGCTTCAGAACGCGGTGCTCAAGAACGTGGGCGTCAAACGCAACGAGGCAGCGATCAAGGCCGTGCGCGACCAACTCGCCGGCGCTGGCGCCGCGAACTGAGCCAAGCACGACAACCATGACGCTGGAGCGCGAATCGAATCGGTCGGCGGCCATCGCCCAGCTTTCTCGCGGGCTTCCGGCGCTGCTGTGGCGGCGCCTGGTCGCGGACACCGAAACGCCGGTCGGCGCTGCGCTTAAGCTGTTTGAGGACGGGCGCGGCGACTTTCTGCTCGAATCGGTCGAGGGCGGTGAAACGCGCGGGCGTCATAGTCTGATCGGCCTCGATCCTGACCTCGTGTTCCGCGCCGATGGCCATGCCTGCGCGATCAACCGTAGCTGGCGAACCGACCGCGAGGCGTTCGAAGCCCTGCCCGGTGACGCCCTGGCCGAACTGCGCAAGCTGGTCGAAAGCTGCCGATGCGACATGCCCGATGCCTTGCCCAAGGCGCTGGCCTGCCTCGTGGGTTATTTCGGCTACGAGACCATTGGCCTCGTCGAAAAGCTCCCGCGCGCACCGCAAAGCCCGTTGGCGCTGCCCGACATGCTGTTCGTGCGCCCCTCCGTGATCCTGGTGTTCGACCGTCTTTCGGACGAGCTGTTCTGCGTCGCTCCGGTGTGGCCCGGCAGCGCGGATACTGAACAGGCGGTCGATCGCGCGCTTGACCGCATCGACGAAACCCTGCGTCGGATCGCCGTTTCGGCACCAGCCGCTCCCGCCGCGCTCGACTTGCCCGAACCAGTGCAGACCCCCGTCATGTCGCCCGAAGCCTACAAGGCGATGGCGCTCAAGGCGAAGGACTACATCGAGGCCGGCGACATCTTCCAGGTGGTGCTGGCCCAGCGCTTTACCTGCGATTTCCCGCTGCCGCCGCTGGCGCTCTATCGCAGCTTGCGCCGCATCAATCCTTCGCCCTTTCTCTATTTCCTCGACTTGCCCGGCTTTGCGCTGATCGGATCGAGCCCCGAAATCCTGGTCCGTGTGCGCGAAGGTGAAGTCACCATCCGCCCGATTGCCGGCACCCGGCCCAGGGGTAAGACGCTTGCCGAGGACAAGGCCAACGAGATCAGCCTCCTTGCTGACCCCAAGGAGCGCGCCGAGCACTTGATGCTGCTTGACCTTGGCCGAAATGACGTGGGCCGGGTGGCAGCCGCCGGAACCGTCGAGGTGACCGACAGCTACACCATCGAGCGCTACAGCCATGTCATGCACATCGTCTCAAACGTGGTGGGCCAACTCGACACCGCCAAGCACGACGCCATCGACGCTGTATTCGCAGGCTTCCCCGCCGGCACCGTTTCGGGCGCGCCCAAGGTTCGCGCTTGTGAGGTGATCGCCGAGTTGGAGCCGGAAACGCGCGGCGCCTATGCTGGCGGTGTCGGCTACTTTGCGCCTGATGGCTCGGTGGATTCGTGCATCGTCCTGCGCACCGGCGTCCTCAAGGACGGCGTACTCCACGTTCAGGCCGGGGCCGGCATCGTCGCCGACAGCGACCCCGATTACGAACAGCGCGAATGCGAAGCCAAGAGCGGGGCCTTGTTCGCCGCCGCGCGCGAAGCAGTACGCGTGGCCGGAGAGCCAGGCTTCGGGCAGTGAACGGCAGCTTCACAACCACGGTGGACTATGCCGACTATCTGGCCGCGAACCGGTTGATGATCCGTAGGCGTTTCCTGTGGAGAGGCCTGACGCGGGCATTCATCGGCTTGTGGGTCGCCTACTCCCTCCTGATCCTGATCTTTGCGGCCATGGACGATGGGCTAACCCTCAAAGTTTTCTTTTGGAGCGCCTCCGCCGCGCTGGCGTTCGCGGGCGTCGTCATTGCCATTCTGGTTCTCATCACCTTGTGGCGTATCCCTCGTTCCTCCCGCAAGACATGGTCGCAGCTTCATCTCGATGGCTTGCCGACGACGCAGGAATTTGACGAAACCGGCATACGCATCGCGAACGAGCGGGGCACAGCCAACTTCGAATGGCACATGATCACCAGTTGGATCGAAGATGACAGGCTGCTGATGATGTTCAGGACCAGGTTGGTCTTTCATCTCGTGCCAAAAGATCAGGTCGATGCCAGCACGCTGGAGGCCCTGCGCCTCCATCTCATCCAGTCCGGCGTATCCACCCGATGCTGAAGATCGGGCTCGCAGCGTTCGCGAACGTTCTGCTGCTCTCCGCCTGCTCTTCGGACGCGCCGCCCAAGCCTCCGGCACCGCCCCCGCCACCATGCGAGAGCGCAACGTTCGAAGGTACCACCTTCACCCACTGCACCGCCATGCCAGGCCGGCACACCATCCACACCGTGCTTGGCCCCAAGGGCGGCGCGCCCTACCGCAGCCTTTCGCAACTGGCGCTGGGCCGTCCGGCCAAGAGCCACGCCGTCGCCTTTGCCACCAACGGCGGCATGTTCGACGCTGCCGGCTATCCGATCGGCTACTACGCTCAGGATGGCGTACGCCTCCACAAGCTCAACACCAACGAGGGCTGGGGCAACTTCCACCTGATGCCCAACGGCGTGTTCTACGGCGATGCAGCGGGCCATTGGGCCATCCGCACGACGCAAGACTTCGCCAATAACGTCACCGACCGGCCGGATTTCGGCACCCAGTCCGGCCCGATGCTGGTCATCGCCGGCAAGCTACATCCCAAGATCGAAGCAGACGGACCGTCGCTCAAGCTGCGCAACGGCGTTGGCGTCGATGCGCAAGGGCGCGCGCATTTCGTGATTGCCGATCAGCCGGTATCGTTCGGCAAACTCGCGCGCTACTTCCGCGACGGTCTGAAATGCCCCAACGCGCTGTTCCTTGATGGCTCGGTATCCTCGCTGTGGGACCCCGAGCATGGCCGGGTAGACGGTGGGCCACCGCTCGGCCCCTTGATCGTCGTCGAGAAAACGGCGAATGGCCCTGAACGAAAGGGCACGCCATGATCCTCGTCATCGACAATTACGACAGCTTCACCTGGAACCTCGTCCACTACGTGATGGAACTGGGCGCGGAGGTGGAGGTCGTGCGCAACGATGCGCTTTCGGCCGGACAAGCCTTGTCCAGCGGCGCGCAGGGCTTCCTGATCTCCCCCGGCCCCTGCACGCCCAACGAGGCCGGCATCAGCCTCGATCTGGTCGGCGCGGCGGCGGATGCTGGGTTGCCGCTGCTGGGTGTGTGCCTGGGCCACCAGTCGATCGGCCAGTACTTTGGCGGCAAAGTCGTGCGCGGCGGCCTGATGCACGGGAAGACCAGCCCGGTTACGCACGACGATACTGGTGTCTTCGCCGGTATCCCCTCGCCCTTCACCGCCACGCGCTATCACTCGCTGATCGTCGAGGACATTCCCGAGACGCTGGTCGTGAACGCACGGTCGGATGATGGCCACGTCATGGGCTTTCGCCACATCAGCCTGCCGATCCACGGCGTCCAGTTCCACCCGGAAAGCATCGCGACAGAGCACGGCCATGCCATGCTGGCTAACTTCCTGCGCCTCGCCGGGGTCGACGCCCGCCTCCCAGCGCGGCTGAGCGCCTGATGCTGCCCGATCCGCTGCACCCGATCGATGAAGCCGAGGCCCACGCTGCCTTCGCTGCGATCCTCGATGGCGAAGTACCTGAGGCGCAAATCGCCGCGTTCCTCATCGCTTTGGCCGAGCGAGGCGAGACCGCCAGCGAGATCGCCGGGGCAGCGCTCGCCATGCGTGAACGGATGATCCCCATCCACGCCCCCGCCAACGCGATCGACGTGTGCGGCACGGGCGGCGACGGGCACGACACCTTGAACGTCTCCACCGCCGTCAGTTTGGTAGTCGCCGCCTGCGACGTGCCTGTCGCCAAGCACGGCAACCGCGCCGCCAGTTCCAAGGCCGGTACCGCCGATACGCTGGAAGCGCTCGGCCTCGACCTCGACCGCGCGGTCGAAACCGCCGAGGCGACGCTGAACGACATCGGCATCTGCTTCCTGTTCGCCGCCAAGCACCATCCGACGATGGGCCGGCTGATGCCGCTTCGCAAATCGCTAGGCCGCCGCACGATCTTCAACCTCATGGGCCCGCTGGCAAACCCCGCGCAAGTCTCGCGCCAGTTGGTCGGCATCGCTCGGCCCGCGTACGTTCCGATCTACGCCGAGGCGCTGCTGCGCTTGGGCACCGACCACTCGATGATCGTCTCTGGCGATGAAGGGCTCGACGAGTTGAGCGTCGCAGGCGGCAACGAAGTGGCCGAGATCAAGCAGGGTGAATTGTTCATGCGCCGGATGACGCCGCAGGAAGCCGGTCTGCCGGTATCTCCTATCGATGCGATCCGTGGCGGCGAAGCGGCCTACAACGCCAAGGCACTGCGCAGCCTCCTGCTGGGCGAGCCCGGCCCTTATCGCGATGCCGTGCTTTTCAACGCCGCCGGCGCGCTGCTGGTCGCCGGTGCCGTCGAGACCTGGTCCGAGGGTATCGAGGAAGCTGCCGAAGCCATCGACAAAGGCCTCGCGAATGCCTTGCTCGACTGCTGGATCGCAACGACTCAGCGATAGCCTGATGTCGCGCACCTCATCCACGGACCGACGCGACATCTGATCTCGACTTTCCGCCCGCCCACGCGCTAAGGCCGCGCTCATGTCCGACAAGCTTACCGAAATCTGCGATACCAAGCGCGAGGAAGTGGCCCTGCGCAAAGGCGTCGCCACGATCAACGACCTCGACGCCCGCGCTGCTGACAACAACGCACCGCGTGGCTTCGAAGCGGCGCTGCGCCGCAAGGCCCAAGATGGCTACGCGCTGATCGCCGAGATCAAGAAGGCAAGTCCGTCTAAGGGTCTTATCCGCCCCGATTTCCGCCCCGCCGAACATGCCATTGCCTACGAGCGCGGCGGCGCGGCTTGCCTGTCGATCCTCACCGATGCGCCTTATTTCCAGGGGCACGAAGACTTCCTGATGGACGCGCGTGCCGCCTGCACGCTTCCGGTCATCCGTAAGGACTTCATGATCGATCCTTGGCAGGTTGCCGAAGCCCGTGCGATCGGTGCAGACGCCATCCTCATCATCGTCGCCGCACTGGACGATGCACTGATGGCGGAAATCGAAGCAGCAGCGCTCGAACGTGGCATGGATTGCCTTGTCGAAGTTCACAACGAAGCTGAGATGGAGCGGGCAAGCCGTTTGAAATCAAGGCTTATCGGCGTCAACAACCGAGATCTGAAGCGTTTCGTCACGGACATCGGCGTAACCGAAAGGCTCGCGCCGCTCGCTCCCGAAGGCACCCTTCTGGTGAGCGAGAGCGGCATCAACTCGCACGCCGATCTTCAGCGTCTCTCGGCTAGCGGCGCGCGCACCTTCCTGGTCGGGGAAAGCCTGATGCGGCAGCCCGATATCGAAGCGGCCACGCGCGCGCTGCTGACGGGCGCCTGAGCATGGGAAAGTCGCTTACCCATATAGATGCGGATGGCTCCGCGCGGATGGTCGATGTAGGCGGCAAGGCAGAAACCCAGCGGCTCGCCATCGCCTCAGGACGGATCACGATGTCTGCCGAGGCGCTCTCTGCGATCCGGTCGGGCAATGCCCCCAAGGGCGATGTCCTGGGCACCGCGCGCATCGCCGGGATCATGGCCGCCAAACGGACGGGAGATCTGATCCCGATGTGCCACCCCCTTATGCTCGACGCCGTGAACCTCGATTTCGCCTTCGAGGACAGCGCCGTCCGTGCCATGGCAACGGCCTCCCTCACCGGACGAACCGGCGTTGAAATGGAAGCAATTACAGCGGTTTCTGTCGCACTTCTCACTATCTACGACATGGCCAAGGCAATCGATAAGGGAATGGTTATCGGCGACATTCGCCTGATCGAAAAGCGCGGCGGCAAGTCCGGCCTATGGCGCGCGCCGGATTGATGGCAGGCAGCCCGCCGATCTCGCTGGAAGAAGCGCAGGCAAGACTGCTCGCGCTGACCACACCGCTCGCGATCGAGCGTGTCGATATCGAAGGCGCGCTGGGCCGCTATCTCGCTGAGCCGATCCAGGCCCGCCGCACCCAACCCGCCACCGATCTGTCCGCGATGGACGGCTATGCCGTAGCCCAAGGCGACCTGACCGGCCCCTGGCGCGTCGTCGGAGAAAGCGCGGCGGGCCACCCATTTGCGGGCGAAGTGAGCCCAGGGGAGGCCATCCGCATCTCAACCGGCGCTGCCTTGTGTCCCGGCGCACACGCGGTGATCCTGCAAGAGGACATCGCCCGCAACGGCGATACCATCTCGTTATCCGGCACCGGGCCGGAGCCGGGCCACAAGCATGTCCGGCCCTGCGGCATGGATTTTTCGCAAGGGGCGGACGTTCTCCCCGCTGGCGTGCGTATCGGCCCAGCCCAATCCGCCCTGGCGATTGCTGCGGGACACGCACATTTGCCGGTTCGTCGCGCGCCGCGCGTGGTCATCATCGATAGCGGAGACGAACTGGCGGACGACCCGGAAGCCTGCGCCCCCCACCAGATTCCCGCCAGCAACGGCGCGATGCTGCTTGCCATGGTCCGCTCGCTGCCGGTCGAGGCCGTGCGGATCGGCCCAGTCGGCGACACGCTCGCAGCACTGGCAGCAGCGTTTGCCCGTTGCGAAGACGCCGACGTCATCGTCACCAGCGGCGGCGCATCCGTCGGCGATCATGACCTCATCCGCCCCGCGCTCGAAGCCTGGGGTGCGAAGATAGATTTCTGGCGCGTGGCCATCAAGCCGGGCAAGCCGATCCTCATCGCGACCCGGCAGGCGCGTGGCCGCCAACAGATCATTCTGGGCCTGCCGGGTAACCCCGCATCCAGCATGATTACCGCGTTCCTGTTCCTGCTACCGCTGTTGCGCGCCTTGCTGGGTGCCAAAAAGCCGTTGCCCTTCAAAGTTCTGACCCGACTCGGCGCGCCACTACGCCCCGGTGGCGCCCGGCGCGAGTTTCTGCGCGCGGCCTGGGATGGTGAGCACGTCGTTGCCCACTCGGTCCAGGATAGCGGCGCAATGGCGTCTCTGGCCGCATCGAACGCTTTCATCGACCGGGCGGTCAAAGCGCCTGCCTCCGCTAAAGGCGAGGAAGTTTGCATATACCTGCTCGAAAACGGCGGCATTGCGTGATCCTTCGCTTGACCTGATGAATTCTGTTGCTTAATTGTTCCCTCAATGTTCACAGGTTCAGAACATTTCCTGCAGGCGTTTGCCTGCTGAGGGCCAGAAAAAGAGGCAGCGACCATGTTGACGCGCAAGCAGCACGAATTGCTCCGGTTCATCCAGGCCCGGCTTGAAGACAGCGGCATCTCTCCCAGTTTTGAAGAGATGAAGGAAGCCTTGGATCTCAAGTCCAAGTCGGGCGTCCATCGCCTGATCTCCGCGCTTGAGGAACGAGGATTTATTCGCCGCCTGCCTAATCGCGCCCGTGCTCTGGAAGTGCTGCGCCAGGCGGATGACACCTTGAGCAAGTCGGCCAAGTCGGTATCGACGGCAAAGCCCGCAGCGCCTGCCCCGCGTTCGGCACCGCGCATCCCCGAGGCTGCCAACGACGTCATCGAGATCCCCCTGCACGGCCGCATCGCTGCGGGCGTCCCGATCGAGGCATTGGAAGGCCAGGCGACCCTCTCCGTCCCCGCAGCGCTATTGGGCGCCGGCGATCATTACGCGCTTGAGGTGTCGGGCGATTCCATGATTGAAGCCGGCATTCTCGACGGCGACTTCGCACTGGTGAAGCGGACGAACACCGCCCGCGATGGCGAAATTGTCGTTGCTCTGGTCCGCGGGGAAGAAGCCACTCTCAAGTATCTGCGGCGCGAGGGCAGCAAAGTCGTCCTGGACCCCGCCAACGGCGCTTACGAGCCCCAAATCTATGGCTCCGACGAAGTCGAAGTACAAGGTAAGCTCGCAGGCCTGCTGCGACGGTATCACTGATCGCAAGAACAAGATGGACCTGGGTCGTTGCGCGACGTAGCAGCCAACTGCCCAACTGCCTTGCGGCCCGCTCAATCCCTACCTTTTGGCTTTGAAGCCAAAGGTTTCGGGCGCGGCGGGCGGGGTCGCACAGCGGCAGGCCGCCACCACGGATGCTCGCCTTGGGTGTCAGCCACCGATCGAACCTGACTGTCTGCCAGTCGGATCGACAGCCCGCCGGTGCGACCCAGCAAGTTGCGGTCGATCTTGAGCCAGCCCGGCTTGCAGCTTTGCGGTAGCCAGCGGTCGGAGATCACAAGGTCAACGCGGTCGCAGGATGCCGCAAGAGCGCGCTCCGGCACAGCGTCACGCCCTTTTCCAATGAGCAAGCGCCAATCGCGTGCCTCTCGCTGGATCGTCAGTGTGCAGAAATCGCGATTGCAGCGCGCGCCGGGCCAGGTATCGAGGGTGACGGGCTCGCCTTCCATGCCGGCGACCTCCAGCAGGTTGTCGCGCGCGTATCCGGGGCCGCCGTCGCGCAGTACGAAAAGGCGCTCGCCATTCGCCGTGACGAGACCGACGTGGCGTCCGTCGCCAGAAATCAGCACGTCCGGTGCCGGCGCCAGAGCCAGCAGCCCTGCCCCCACTCCGGCGGGCACGAGGCCAAGCAGCCGCATCCGCCCGCTCCACAGCCCCAACCACAGCCCGCCGCCAAGAAACAACAAGAACGCGGCGGTCCCTGCAGCCGGCAACCTGTTCACCGCGCCTGGTCTTGCCGCGAACCAGTGCGCCAGCGCGAGCATGAACGAGATCGACTGCTCGGCCAGCCACCACACCGGGGCGCCGATCCCCGCAAGGTCGAGGATGAGCGCCAGCGCGACCAGCGGCATGACGACAAACGTCGAAAGCGGGATGGCGATGACGTTGGCGAGCGCGCCGTAAGCCCCGGCCCGGTGGAAGTGGTAAAGTCCGATCGGCATCAGCGCGAGTTCGATCACGACACCGGTCAGCAGCAGCAAGCCGACGTGCCGCAGCCCGCGCATCGCCAGGCCCTCCTCGCGAGGGGCCAGGAACTTGCGGATCGGGCCAGCCCCGCTCAGCGCTACGATCGCCAGCACCGCGCCAAAGCTCATCTGAAAGCTCGGCCCCGTCACTGCCTCAGGCCAAAGCAGCATCACGCAGAACGCCGCGGTCGCCAGCATGCGCAAGGACAGCGGCTCGCGCCCTGCCGCCAAGGCTCCCAACACCAACAGCGAGCCGACGCACGAGCGCACGGTTGGCACTTCCGACCCGGTCAGAATCGTGTAGCCGACCCCTGCCAGCGCCCCCAGCGCCGCGGCCACGATGGGCAGCCGCAGCCGCAATGCCAGCCACGGCGACAACGCCAGCAAACGCATCGCTAGGAAATAGACCGCACCGATCAAAGCGCTGACATGGAGCCCGCTGATCGACAGCAAATGTGCCAGCCCTGCATCGCGCATCGCGTCCGCGTCGCTCTGGCTGATGCCGCCACGATCGCCGGTGACGAATGCGGTTGCAATCCCCGCTTCTGCTGGGCGCATTTGCGCACGCACATGGCGCGCCAAGGCGTCGCGCAACGTTGCAAGGATCTGGGAATCGCCCGCCCCATGCTCGACGACGTTGATCGCGCCTGTGGCCGAACCGGTCGCCGAGAGCCCTGAAAACCACGCAGTGCGCGCGAAGTCATAAGCGCCCGGTAGAAGGGGAGCAGCCGGCGGCATGAGTCGCGCTTTGAAATGGATCAGGTCGCCCGCTGCCAGATTCTGCGTCTGTTCCAGGGCCGGTGCATTCAACCGGACCTTGATCGCCCTGCCCGTTCCCGGCTCGCGCATCGCCAGCACCAGCCGGTCACGTTCTTGTGCGGGTTGGTGTTCGATAGTCAGTATGCGCGCCGTGAAGGTGCCGGCGATGGGCCGCTCGATCGCTGGGACACCGATCATCGTGGAACGCGCCCAGACCGTCGCACAGCCCAACGCCACCAGAAGCGGCAAAACCAGTATCGCCTTACGCAGATAAGGCAGTTCCAGGGGCTCGAGCCAGGGAACGACGGCGATGGTGGCGAGCGCGACGCAGGCCGCCAGGAGCGCGGTCCACTGTGCAAATCCGGTAAGGCCGAACCATGCCGCGATCCCCGCTCCGAACGCGACTGTCAGCCACGGTCCCCGGTCGAAACCCGCGCTTGAAAGAAATCGTTCTAAGCCGCCCAAACCCCTCGACAAGTGGCTCGCGCTGTTCCAAAGCCGATGCTGAATTGCAGCGGTTTCAGGTGCTGCTGGCGAGGGATTTGATGCGGTTACAGCCTGGCTCGCCATGGTTACGCATAGGACAGGAAGGTTACGTAGATGGCAAGCGGCAGTGCATCGGGCGAAGCGACGGCCGCACGGCCTGTCGTCACGCGCTTTGCGCCATCGCCGACCGGCTATCTGCACATCGGCGGAGCCCGCACGGCGCTGTTCAACTGGCTCTATGCGCGGCATCATGGTGGCACGTACTTGCTCCGCATCGAGGATACCGATCGCGCTCGCTCGACCGAGCCGGCGATCGATGCGATCTTTGACGGGCTTTCGTGGCTTGGTCTCGAAGGTGACGAAGCCCCGGTATTCCAGTTCGCCCGCTCCGATCGCCACGCGCAAGTCGCGGCGCAGATGCTGGAGAGCGGCCACGCCTATCGTTGCTACCTGACGCAGGAAGAACTCGCCGCGCGCCGACAGAAGGCACAGGACGAGCGCCGCCCCTTCCGCATCGACAGCGAATGGCGCGATGCCGATCCTTCGACATGGCCGGCAGACCAGTCCTACGTGGTTCGCGTCAAGGCCCCGCGTGACGGTGAGACGACGATCGAGGACCTCGTCCAAGGCCCGGTCACCGTAAAGAACGAAGAAATCGACGATTTCGTCATCCTGCGCAGCGACGGGACGCCGGTTTACATGCTCGCGGTCGTCGTCGACGACAACGACATGGGCGTTACCCACGTCCTGCGCGGCGACGATCATCTCAACAACGCTTTCCGGCAGCTCGTGGTCATTCGCGCGATGGGCTGGGATGTGCCGGTCTATGGCCACGTGCCGCTGATCCACGGTGCCGACGGCGCCAAGCTTTCCAAGCGCCACGGTGCGCTGGGCGTCGATGCCTACCGCGACGAGCTCGGTATCCTTCCAGAGGCGGTGTTCAATTATCTGCTGCGCCTGGGCTGGGGCCACGGCGATGAGGAAATCATCAGTCGCGACCAGGCGATCGAATGGTTCGATATGGTCGCCGTGGGCAAATCGGCCTCGCGCTTCGACCTTGCCAAGCTTCACAATCTCAACGGGCATTACTTGCGCGAAGCGGACGATGCGCGCCTCGCAGGTCTGGTGTTGCCGCGCCTTAGCGGGGGCGGACAGGCCGACGCCGCGCTGCTCGAACGCGCGATGCCCGTGCTCAAGGTCCGCGCCAAGGATCTTAACGAACTTGCCGAAGGCGCTGCCTTCCTGTTTGCCGAGCGTCCTCTCGCCCTGAGCGAGAAGGCGGTCGGGCTCCTCACCGACGAGGCGCGTTCGCGCCTTGGCGCGATGCACGAGCGGTTGTCCAATGCGTCCGAGTGGACGCTGGAAGCCCTGGAAAGCAGCCTGAAAGCAATGGCCGAGGATCTGGGAGTGGGCCTCGGCAAGCTCGCACAACCGCTGCGAGCAGCCCTGACGGGTCAAACGACCTCGCCCGGGATTTTCGACGTACTCGTCCTGCTCGGCAGGGAAGAAAGCCTCGCCCGTATCGGTGCGCAGGCAGGAGTTCCCGCCGGGTCGCATGCATAAGGAGAAGTTACTGGTGGGTGATCAGGCCAAACTCAGCGCCGCAGGCGCGGAATACGAATACCCCGTGCTGAAGGGCAGCGTCGGACCCGACGTCGTCGATATCCGCAAGCTGTACGGCCAGACGGGGCTGTTCACGTTCGATCCCGGCTTCACCTCGACGGCAAGCTGCGAATCGGCGTTGACCTATATCGACGGCGACGAAGGCGTGCTGCTGCACCGCGGCTACCCCATCGGCCAACTGGCCGAGAACTCATCGTTCATGGAAGTGAGCTATCTGCTGCTCAACGGCGAATTGCCCAAGGGTAACGAGCTTGCCAACTTCGAGCAGACGATCACGCGTCACACGATGCTGCACGAGCAGCTCGCCACGTTCTATCGCGGTTTCCGCCGCGATGCACACCCGATGGCGATCATGTGCGGTGTGGTCGGCGCGCTTTCGGCGTTCTACCATGATTCGACCGACATCGCAGACCCAGAGCATCGCAAGATCAGCTCGCACCGCCTGATCGCCAAGATGCCGACGATCGCGGCAATGGCGTACAAGTACTCGGTGGGACAGCCCTTCCTCTACCCCGACAACAACCTGAGCTACACCGGCAACTTCCTGCGCATGACCTTCGGCGTGCCCGCGGAAGAGTACGAGGTGATCCCGGCGGTCGAAAAGGCGATGGACCGGATTTTCATCCTCCATGCCGATCACGAGCAGAACGCCTCGACCTCGACTGTTCGCCTTGCCGGTTCATCAGGCGCGAACCCGTTCGCGTGCATCGCGGCCGGCATTGCCTGCTTGTGGGGCCCCGCCCATGGCGGCGCCAACGAAGCGGCGCTCAACATGCTCAAGGAAATCGGCACCCCGGACAAGATCCCGCACTACATCGAGCGTGCGAAGGACAAGAACGACCCGTTCCGCCTGATGGGCTTCGGCCACCGCGTCTATAAGAACTACGACCCGCGCGCGACCGTCATGCAGACGACCGTTCGCGAAGTGTTCGACGCACTCAAGGTTACCGACCCGCTGTTCGAAACCGCGCTGCGGCTTGAGGAAATCGCTCTCAACGATCCGTACTTCGTCGAGAAGAAGCTGTTCCCCAACGTGGACTTCTATTCGGGCATTATCCTATCGGCGATCGGCTTCCCGACCACGATGTTCACCGTGCTGTTCGCTCTTGCCCGCACCGTGGGTTGGGTCGCGCAGTGGAACGAAATGATCTCGGACCCAGGCCAGAAGATCGGTCGTCCGCGCCAGCTCTACACCGGCCCGACGCAGCGCGACTACGTGCCGCTCGAAAGCCGCTAATCCGGCGACCACCGCAATTGCAGTACTTGATAGAGGCCCTCGCGAAAGTGGGGGCCTTTTTCTTAGTAGAAACCCCTACCTTCGAATCCTCTTCCCTTTCGTCGCAAACCGCCACAATCTCGCCGTAAGCTGGTCGCACCCTTCAGTGCGATCCAGGGGGACGCTGAAGATATGGTATTGTTCATCAGGATTTTTGCCATGGTAGTGGGCGTGCTCGCCATTGCCATGGGACTGCTGTGGCTTGGCCAGGGCACCGGGGTCATCATGTGGCCCGCGGAAAGTTTCATGCTCGACGAGCGGGCATGGGCAGTACGCGGCGCGATACTCGCGACAGTTGGCGGCATCATGGTCTGGTTGGCGCGACGGGGAACCTGACCCCAGACTTTCGCTAGACTTTGCTGCCCCGATCGGCGGGGCTGTCCCGATCGGCAGGAAGATCTAGCATGAAGCGCGCGCCTTGGCCCGGCGCGCTTTCGACCGTCAAGTCGCCACCCATCGCGCGGGCCAGGCTGCGCGAGATGTAAAGCCCCAGCCCCGACCCGCCGTCGCCGGAACGGCCCAGCCTCTCGAACTTGTTGAAGACGCGTGCCTGCTCATTTGCGCTCAGCCCCGACCCTTGGTCGGCAACGATCAGCCGCGCAACCTCCCCGCGATCTTCGACCCGAATTTCGATGCGTGAATGCGCCGGGCCATAGCGGATCGCATTGCTGATTAGGTTGAGCGCAATCTGGAGGACACGCCGGAATTCCGCGAGCGCTGGCAGTATCGAGTCCGACGGCGGAGTTTGGACGGTAATACCCTTTTCCTGCGCCCGCACGTTAAGGATACCTGCGGCTTGGCGCGCCACTTCGGACAAGTCGATGTGATCCGGGGTGACGGCGAAGCCTTCGGACTCCACCACTTCGAGGTCGGCCATGTCTTCCAGCAGCCCGAGCAGCAAATTGCCCGCACCGGCGATTTCGCCCGCGTATTCGGCGTAAGCATCTGGCAGCGGCCCGGCCAGGCGGGTACGGATCGTCTCGGCATTGGCGATGATCCGGGCAATCGGCTGTCGGAGCGCCGGCGCCAGATCATCACCTACGAGGCTGCGTTGAGAGGCAGGTGTGGGCAGCGGCCTAGGTGCTACTTCGGCGGCGAAAGGCTCGTCCGATAACAGCAGCAGTTCGAAGCCTGCTGGCTCAAAACCGGGGCGCACCCTGGGGACCAGCGCCGCGCGCCAACGGCGTGGCGACCCCGGAACGACAACGCCGATGCCGTCCAGCAAGCGCCAATGCAGCGGCTGCTGGTGCGCGACGTTTTCCGGCATGAGAACGTCAGTCCAGCGCTGCCCGATGGCAGCCTCCAGCGCGCGGGCGGCTTCCTGGAGATCGGGCGCATCGCAAACCACCGCCAGCACCCGCTGGCCTGCATCCAACTGGGCGCTGAGTTCTGCCAGATGGCGGTCGATCGCGCGACGGCGCCCTTCCGCTGCGGCCCCGTCGTCAGACGGCATGGCCGTGCTTTGCCAACTGCGCAGACGGATTTCGCAGCCGTCCGCCGCGCTCACCGGCTCGACCTCGATCCAGGCGCTTATGATCTCGCCGTTGTCTTGGGCAGTGACGTTGTGGGCCAGCGAAAGGCCGTGCCGACGAGCGCGGCGGACCAGCGCCAGCAATTCGGGCGTCGCGATCGTTCCGGGCAACTCACCCCCGCAGCGGCGCTGCAGGCCGGCCAGCGGCTCTTCCGCACTGAGCAGGCGGTCCTGGGCGTCGCTGACGGCGCGGGCAAGAATGGTGCCGCCGCCGCTCATCGCGGTTGATCGTGAAGGAGGTCGCTGTGAGCGACCAGGGCAGCAGCTGAAACCGCATCAAGCCGCGCGATCCACGAGGGCGGCGTGATTGCGGGATGCAGCACCATAAGCTGCCGCTCCACACCTGCCGGCTCGACGCCTGCCGCCAGCAACCCCAACGCCAGCCGCACGATCTGCGTTGCCGTCGTCGAACGCATCGCGCCATCACGGCCCTGTCCAGACCCCAGCATCCCAGGCCCCCGCGCCAAGGCCGTAATGAACAGCGCCACGCCGGCCTGCGTCACGTCGAGCGCTTGGCCGACGGGCAGGCTCGAAATGAGCCGCCCAGCCACGTCCACGCGACCCGGCGCATCGGCGTGCGACGGGCCAACGTTTTCGTTCGGCCATGCCTTGCCCGTCACCTGACCCAATGCATCGATAGCAGCGGCGCGGACAGGGGCCGGAAGTTCTGCCAACGGCATCAGCATCCGGCGCTGAGCGTGGCACCACCGCGATTGCGCGGCCAGGAACTCCATCGCCAAGGGCTGAGTCTTCGCTTCCGATACAGCGATCAAGTCCTGCACGAGGGGAGAAACGATCGGATCCACCGCGCACTGGACCTGCAACCGCTCGGCAAGCTGCCATTCCAGTGCGAGCGCGTGGGCATGCGACAAGACGACCGGTTCATCCAGCAAAGCGCGGACGAGATGGTCGACCGAAGCCGGCTCCGTCGCCGCCGAAAGCTCCTCCGCCAGGTTGCGAAGCATCGCGCGGAGGCGAGCGAGGATCTCGTCGTTGAAGATCGACATGTCCTCAGCCGCCACCAGATGGCGAAGGACCGGCTGCACCGTTCCAGACATGGCATCGCCGCGCGCCAAGTCTTCGCGCAACGTGGCCTCTACGGCCTCGCCGCTTGCAGGTTGGACAGCTTGATCCATCATCCGTCCAGAATACCGGTCCCTGGTTAAGACCTGGTTAGTTGTTTCGGCGCCCGGGCAACAGCAGACCCACTAGAACCAAACCCAGCGTGAGCAGCTGCACCCCAATCACAACCTGACCGAAAGCGGCAGCGACGGCAAGCGCCAGTCCCAATACGGCACGATCGCAGATCCAGCTTGCCACGCGGCCCGCCGTGATCCGCGGCATCAATGTCAGCAGAGCCGCCAGCATTGCGGGAAGATAGAGCCATGCGAGCATCGATTGCCCGACGAAGCGCGGGATTTCGAACAGGATGGACAGTGCCAGTACGGCATCTACCAGCCAGCTCAGCGCATCGGCGCGCGGGATCGCAGGCGGCGATTGGCCCAGGACATGGCGCTCCGCCGCCCGCAGCAGCCGGCTGGCCTCGGCAATGACCCAGGCGACCGATACGAAAACGAACGCCACCGAGCCCAGGCCGAACCAGCCCAGCCCGAACGCGAGCCCCAGCAGCGCCAGTACCCCCGCCGACAGCACATTGCTGGCGTTGCCGGCGTGGAGCAGCGACGAGCCGAAGTTGACCATCGCGAACCGCGCCAGTGCACGGCCGGGCGACGTGATCGCGCCATCCCCGAAGCGAGAGCGCAGCCATTCGTTCTCCAGCGTCACGGCGTCGGCTTCACTGCGGATCATCCGCCATCCCGATCCGACCCGTGCCTGGGCCGGCACATCGTGCATCGATACCCCTGCCTGCAAGGCGATCCGGGTGAGTGCACTGGGCACATCGACGTCGGCGGGAAGTTCGTGCAGCCGCTCTATCAGTTGGCCCGGAACGCGCATCATGCCAGCAGTTGCGCGGTTAAGATCAATGCGTTCGAACCCCGCCGCCAGCGCGCCTTCCACCGGCTGCACCAGGACGACCGAGGAACGATTTTCCAATAGTTGTACGGCTTCGCCGGGTTCGACGAATAGCCCTTCGGACACTACAACGAGGTCGTCAGTGGCCGTCACCAGCCCGGCCAGCTGGCGCGGTCCCGTGGCGATCGCGAATTGCAGGCCGGCGTCTTCGGCGTCGTGCTGGAGCGCGATCAGTTCGGGCGTGGCCGTGCGCGCAAAGCAGATCACGCGCTGGCAATCCAGAGCAAGGGCAAGGCCGAGCTGATGCTGGGCCAAGCTGGCGCCCGCAACTCGCAAAAACGCGCGCGCGAAAGGCTGGCCTGCCCCGGCAGGTTCCATCATGGCCAGCAATGCGATCCGCAACGATAAGTCTCCAACGGCAGACCCCGTGTTAGGGGCCAGCGCGACGTGTGCCAACAGGCTTGCTGCGATCCGCTACGATCAGTCGGCAGAAAACTCCGCGAGGTATCCCTTCAATCGGCGCACCACACCGGGTTCGCCGGGCGCGGCTTGCAACGCTTCTTCGGCCAGCTTCAACAATTTGACCGCATGGAAGCTGGCCGCCAGGCCCTTGAGCCGCATCGCCGCCAGCACCCAGTTGCCATCGCAGCGAGCACGAGCGAGCAGATCGACCTGACGCTCCACGCTTTCCACGTAGGACGTACGCAGTTCTGCGAACAATTCCGGATCGCCGCCGGATGCAGCCGTCAAAGTCGCTTCGAGGGCACCTGCTTCATACGCCATTTCCCCAGGATAAGGCACAAGGAGTTAATGCGGGCTTTATTGCCGGCGCGCTCGTGTTATCCTGGCAGGATGGTTGGGGAAAACAGGATCATCGCTTTCGGCGCAGGCGCCACTGACGGCAACGGGGGCGAAGCTTTGGCGACCGAACCGGGATCGGATGCTGCGCCGACATCAAGTGCCGAACCCTGGAGCGAAGCCTGGATCGCGGCGGAGGATGAGGCAGACAGTCCCTCATCCTCGCGCGGATGGATTGTTCCCGCTATCGCGCTGGCGCTCGTCTTCGGCTGGAGCGCATTGTTCATCGCGGCCAGCCTTCCAGCGCTGCAATCCGGCATAACCTTGGCCCAAATCCCAGCGTTGATCGTGCAATGGGCGGTGCCGGTCCTGCTGATCGGCATGGGCTGGCTGCTAGCGATGCGGCACAGCACCCGCGAGGCGGCCCGATTCGGCAATGTGGCGCGCACCCTTTCAACCGAATCGGCGCTGCTGGAAAGGCGGCTGACCACGGTAAACCGCGAACTCAGCCTCGCGCGCGAATTCGTCGCGGCGCAGTCGCGCGATCTGGAAACGTTGGGCCGCCTGGCTGCCGAGCGGCTGTCTCATAATGCCGAGCGACTGCAGGATCTGGTTCGTGACAATGGCGCTCGGGTCGATTCGATCAGCACCGTCAGCAGCGCCGCGCTCGACAACATGGAAAAGCTGCGCGGGCAACTGCCGGTAATCGCCAGTTCGGCCAAGGACGTCACCAACAACATCGCGAATGCCGGGCGCACCGCGCATGCCCAGATCGAGGAAATGATCGAGGCCTTTAACCGGCTCGAAAAGTCCGGCGTCGCGACCACCAACCAAGTATTGGTGCTACGCGAACAAGTCGGCGACACGCTCGATGGCTTCACCCGCAAGTGCGAGCATCTGGAACAAGTGGCCGGCGTACGTTTCGCGGCGTTGGACGAACGCGGCGAAGCGCTACGCCACCAGCTCGATCGGCATGAGGTCGAAGCGCTGGCAGCGATCCGCACCCGCGCCGCTGCACTCTCCGCCGAGATCGAAGGGACGCGCCACCAGCTCGACGAGCAGGAAGCCCAGAGCCTGACGTCATTGCGCGCGCGCCTGGTTGCATTGCGCGACGAAAGCGACGTAGTGGCCCGTGCCCTGCGCAGCGCCGAGGATCGCGCTGCCGAAGCCCTGCGCACCTCGATGGCCGATCTGGGGGCCGAACAAACGGCGGCGGCGGCACAACTGGCCGCCATCCAGCAAGCGAACAACGACGCGCTGGCAGCGCAACTGGCGACGCTCGTAGCCGAGGCAGAGCGCATGGACGCGGCGCTGGCCGAACGCAGCCGCCACCTTACAATCGTCACCGAGGAGCGTCAGTCTCGGCAGGTCGAACAGGAACGCCACGCCATCGCTCGCCTCCAGCACATGCTCGGCGAACTCGACGGGTCGATCGCCGAACGGCTCGAACGCCACCGTATGCAGGCCGTCGCACTGGGTGAAAGCGCCGCTGTCGTTACGGACGAATTGGCCCGTTACGAAGCCGGTATCGCCCAGATCGCGCGTAACGCCGGGCTTTCCGAAGCAAGCCTAAAGGCCAGCTTGTCCGCTCTCACCGAGCGGCTGACGGCAGCGCGGGCCACACTCGCCGCCACCGATGGCGACGTTGAAAAACTGACGTCCGATAGCGTGCGGCTGCTCGAATTGATCCAGGCCAGCGCCAAGCAGACGCACAGCGCCCTGCCCGAAGCCCTCTCGGTCTCCGAGGATCGCTTGTCGCGCCTGAACGACGGCCTGGCCGCGGTGCTTGGTCAACTGCGTCACTCTGCCCAAAGCGGCGAGGCGCTGGCGAGCGGTATCGAGAGTTCAGGGCACAATCTCGACACGCTGATTGCCAACCTCAGCGCGGCGCACGGCGCCTTGGCCCAACGCGGGGAAGACCACGCTACATTGCTCGGTCGCCTGCAGGCCAGCCTCGCCGACATCGACGCGGCCACTGGCCAAGCAGCCGGCCGCGCCGGGGATGAGCTTGCGAACGCCATCGGCGCACTGAGCGAGGCCCTTGCTCAAAGCGTCGCCGCGCTCGAGGACGACAGCGCCGCTCGTATCGAAAACGTCGCCAGCACCCTGGGCGAAAACAGCGCAGCGGCGATCGACAAGGCCATGCGCGGCAAAGTCGCGGAAATTTCAGGCCAGCTCGAACAAGCGGTCGCCCATGCGTCGGGCGTCACCCGCGAAGCCACCTTGCAACTACGCGATCAGATTGTGAAAGTGGACGATCTCGTCGGCAACTTGGAAACTCGCGTGTCACAAGCGCGCGAGCAAGCCGAGGAGCAAGTCGACAACGACTTCGCCCGCCGCGCCGGGCTCATCACCGATTCGCTTAATTCCAACGCCATCGACATCGCCACCGCGCTATCGGGCGAGGTTTCGGACACCGCCTGGGCGGCCTACTTGCGCGGCGATCGCGGCATCTTCACGCGCCGCGCCGTACGCTTGCTCGACGCGTCGGAAACCAAGGCGATCCAGCAAATCTTCGAGCGCGACGACGCATTCCGCGCCCAAGTCAGCCGCTACATCCACGATTTCGAAGCGATCCTGCGCCAAGTCCTCTCCACCCGCGACGGTAATGCGCTGGGTGTCACGCTGCTCTCGTCGGATATGGGCAAGCTCTACGTCGCGCTGGCACAAGGCATCGAGCGCCTAAGGAGCTGACGGTTCAACTCCTCCTGCGCGATCACCTTAGTACCCCAGATCCTTGACTGGCGGGGTGCCGAAAAAATTGAGGTCTTGCGGCGTAATCCACTCGTTCACGTAATTGGCGTAGTACAGGCCGAACAGCACCACCGCCAGGATCGTCGCCCGCAGGGCGATGCGCTTGGGTTGGAAGTTCACCGGCGCGCTGGTGGCGTGGCCTTTCTCGACGACATGGCCCTCCACTTCATCCGGCGTCTTTAGGCCGAACGGCATGACAAGGAAGGCGCTGAGCACCCAGAACAGCGAATAAATTGCCAGCATCGACGTCCAGCGCATCGTCAGTCCTCCAGCAGCAGAACCTGAACTTGCGGCTTCTTGCCCGACCAGCGCGTCGCGGCGCGGCGAGCGGCAAGGCGCGCCGCCTCGACGCGGACGTCGTGATCGGCCTTGCGAGCGCGGCTTAAGGCATCGGCAACATCGCGGCACGCTTCCTCGACGAATTCGGGGTAGTCCTCGTCCAACGGCAAGCCCATGGCCGCCACCTGGACATGGCCCTTGCGATCAGCCGCGACAGTGACGACGCCGTTGGCCGCGATACGCCGGCGCATGATGATCGCCTCGCCGCCCGCAGGAGCGATGATGTCGCCATCCAGCACAAGCCGCCCTGCCCGCACTTCACCGAATTTGCCGGCGGGGCCAGGCGCCAGACGCACGAGATCGCCGTTTTTCTGGAACACCGCTTTGGGGATGCCTGTGGCGATTCCCAGGCGCGCCTGTTCTTTCATATGCCGAATTTCGCCATGGACCGGCACCAGCACCTTGGGCCTGATCCAGCGATAGAGCGCTTCCAATTCCGGGCGGCCAGGGTGGCCGGACACATGGATGAGGCTCTGCCGGTCGGTGACGAGCACGACGCCCATCTCGGCCAGACGGTTTTGAATGCGACCGATCGGGATTTCGTTGCCCGGAATCTGGCGACTGGAGAACAGCACGACGTCGCCCTTGTCGAGCTTGATCGGGTGGCTGCCATCGGCAATGCGTGCCAGCGCCGCGCGCGGCTCGCCTTGTCCGCCAGTGGCAACGATCAGCACTTCGTCGCGCGGCAAGTCCATCGCCGTCTCGACATCGACCAGTTCGGGCAAATCCTTGAGATAGCCGCACGCCTGGCCGACACTGATAATGCGATCGAGCGAGCGCCCGGCAACACATAACTGGCGGCCCGTCTTGCGGGCAACCTCGCCCAGCGTCTGCAAACGCGCAACGTTGGATGCGAACGTAGTGACCAGCACGCGCCGGCCTTTGTGGCGCCCGACTTCTTCCATCAGCCCGCGATAGACCTCGCCTTCGGAACCGGAAGCTTCCGAATTGAAGACGTTGGTCGAATCGCACACCAGCGCCAGCACGCCTTCGTCGCCGATGGCGGTCAGTTCCTGCTCCGTTGCTGGCGTGCCGACTTGCGGCTCGTCATCCAGCTTCCAGTCGCCGGTGTGGAAGATCCGGCCATACGGCGTTTCGATCACCAGCGCGTTGCCCTCGGCGATCGAGTGCGCCAGCGGCACATAGCGGATGCCGAACGGGCCGATCTCGAACTGCTCAAGATCATCGACCACGATCAGTTCGACGACGTTCAGCAGCCCCGCTTCCTCTAGCTTGGACGCGATCAGCTTGGCGGTGAATGGCGTTGCGTAGAGCGGTACGCCCAGTTCTTCGGCGAAGTAGGGGATCGCGCCGATGTGGTCTTCATGGGCGTGGGTCAGCACCACACCCAGCAGGTTCTCCCGCTCCTTCTCGATGAAATCCAAGTCGGCGAAGACCAGGTCCACCCCCGGATACTCGTTGCCCGAGAACGTCATGCCCAGGTCGACCATCAGCCACTTGCCGTGGCAGCCGTAGAGATTGACGTTCATCCCGATCTCGCCCGAGCCGCCGAGGGCACAGAACAGCAGTTCCTTGCCGGGGATCACTGGGCAGCCGCCTTATGTGCGAGGATGGCAAGGCCATTGAGCGTCAGATCCGGGTCGACCGCATCAAAAATATCGGTCGCATCATCGAACAGCACGGCAAGTCCTCCTGTGGCGATTACTTTGGCCGGACGGCCGATTTCGGCGCGAATGCGGGCGATCAGGCCCTCCATCATCGCGACGTAGCCCCAGAAAACGCCAATCAACATCTGATCCTCGGTATTGCGGCCAACCACGCTGGTGCCGCGTGGGGCCTGGATGGCGATGCGCGGTAGCTTGGCGGTGTTACCCACCAGCGCATCGAGCGAAAGATTGATCCCGGGCGCAATGATGCCGCCCTTGTAAGCGCCATTGAAGTCGATCACGTCGAACGTCGTGGCGGTGCCGAAATCAACGACGATAAGGTCGCCCGAATGCTTGGCATGGGCAGCGATAGCATTGACCGCGCGGTCAGCACCGAGCGAGCGCGGTTCGTCCACGTCGATGTCGATGGCATAGGCTGCCTTGCCTTGGCCAGCGATGAGCGGCTCAACCTCGAAATAGTGGCGGCACAGGATTTCGAGGTTGTGCAACGCGCGCGGCACGACCGTGGCGATGATGATCTGGTCGATAGCGCTACGCTCCACCCCGCGCAGCGCTAACAGTTGCATCAGCCAAACCGCGTATTCGTCGCCGGTGCGGCGCGGATCGGTGGCGATGCGCCAGCGCCCACGCAGAGTAGCGTCAGCGCCCTCCCCGAACTCGAACAGAGCGAAGACGACGTTGGTGTTGCCGGCATCGATGGCAAGCAGCATGGCTTTATGACTTCCCTGTAAACGCGGCATCAGCGAGCAGTACGTCGCCCGCGTGGATCGTGCGCAGCGACCCATCCGTCAATGTAAGAAGAAGGCTGCCGTCCTGGCCCAACCCGGCGAAAGCGCCTTCTATTCTATCCTCCCCCGGGGGCACGACCATCAATGGCGTGCCGATGGGATGCGCTGCAGATTGCCAGCGTCGAAGCAGCGGAGCAAGGCCGGTCTCGCGCCAACGGCCCAGTTCGCGCGCAAAACTCGAAGCCAAAGTGCTCGCAAACGCATCGCGTCCCGGAGAACCATCGCCCAGCGCAACGGTTCGGCGCCCCTCGACCTTCGGCGCGATCGCCAAGTTTACACCAATGCCGACGATGACGACGCCTGCGACCATCTCCAGCAGAATGCCGGCCAACTTGCCATCATTCAGCATCAGATCGTTGGGCCACTTGAGCCTGAGATCGCACCCTTTATCCAGGAAAAGCGACACCGATTCGTGGACCGCAACCCCAGCCATCAATGCCAGGCTGGCCGTCGGCGGATCGCCCGAAGCGGGCCGCACCACGGTCGAGCCCATGAAATTACCGAAACCATCGTTCCAGGGCCGGCCCAGCCTGCCCCGCCCGGCAGTCTGGCGATCGGCCACCAGCCAATCACCCTCCGCCGAATACTGTCCAGAGCGAAGACCGGCTGCCAAATCCGCGTTGGTGGAGCCGGTCTGCGCGACAGTACGGATCAAGGCGCGATGAACAGCGCGCTCGCCGCGGTCTGCGTCAGGCTACCGAGCCACTTCGTCAGGAAATAGCCCAGCGGCGACATGACCAAGCAAGCGACGACCAGCATCGCCTTGTGCCAGAAATCGCTCTCACCCTTCACCACGTCGGCCGGCTCGTCGAAGTACATGACCTTGACGACCTTGAGGTAGTAGAACGCGCCGATGACTGAGGCGGCAAAGCCGATGAACGCCAGCGGCATTAGCCCGGCGTTGACCGCTGCGTTGAAGACCAACAGCTTGCTCCAGAAACCGAAGAACGGCGGGATGCCGGCAAGGCTGAACATCACGCACAACATGCCGAGCGCCAGGCCCGGACGCGTACGCGACAGCCCAGCGAAGTTGCTGATCTCCTCGACCGGATTGCCGGCTTCGTCGCGCATCATCAAGATCACCAAGAAGCCGCCGATCGACATCGCGATGTAGATCGCGAGGTAGAACAGCATGGCAGAAGCGCCCTGCGGCGTTGCCGCGGCAAGGCCGACGAGGATGAAACCGACGTTGTTGATCGACGAATAGGCCATCAGGCGCTTGATGTTACTTTGCCCGATCGCACCCAGCGCACCGATCACGATCGAGGCGAGCGCCAGGAAGATCACGATCTGCTGCCATGCGGCCTGCTGGCCACCGAAGGCCACCAGCATGACGCGCATGGTGAGGCACACTGCCGCAACCTTGGCCGCAGTAGCAAAGAAGGTGGTCACCGGCGTCGGCGCGCCTTCGTACACGTCGGGCGTCCACATGTGGAACGGCACCGCGCTGATCTTGAAGGCAAGGCCCGCCAGCATGAACACCAGGCCGAACAGCGCGCCGTGCGACAAGCCGCCCTGCAGCGCATCATGGATGCCCTCGAACGAGGTGGTGCCGGTGAAGCCGTAAGTCAGGCTCATGCCGAACAGCAGGATGCCCGATGCCAGCGCGCCCAGCACGAAGTACTTGAGGCCAGCCTCTGCCGAGCGACCATCCGTCCGCAGGAACGAGGCCAGAACGTACGCGGCGAGCGAGTTCATTTCGAGACCAATGTACAGCGACATCAGATCGCCGGCCGAAACCATGATCCCCATGCCCAGCGCAGCGAACACGATCAGCACCGGATATTCGGCGCGCATCGCGCCGGCCCGCTCGAAGAACGAAGGCGCGACGATCAGCGCGACGGCGGCGGAGATGTAGATCAGGATCTTGGCGAAGGACGCAAAGGCATCCGCGTGGATCTGGCCGAAGAACGCAGTCGCGTCCGGCCCCATCGCTCCACCGCACAGTGCAGGCGCGGCGAAGGCTCCCGCAGCCACCAGCGCGGCGACGGCGAGGATCGAGATCAGGCGGCTTGCCTTGTCACCACCCCAGGCGGCGACCAGCAGCAGGATCAGGCCTGCGATGCTGAGTGTTTCTTCCGGCGCGATCAGGCGCAGCGACTGTGACCAGTCCATTAGTGTGCCCCCTCATGCGCTGCGGCTTCTTCGTGCGCAGCCCCATGGACTTGTGTTGGTTTTCCGGCGGTCGGCGCGCTGTCTCCAGCGGGCCGGGCGCGGGCGAGCCGTGCGTCGAGCGCGGCGATATCGGCGCGCATCGGCGCCATGAAGCTTTCGGGATAGACGCCCATCCACAGCACCGCGAGACCAAGTGCGGTCACCATGATGATTTCGCGTGCGTCGAGATCAGGCAGGGCTGCCGCATCGGGGTTCTTCTGCTCGCCGAAGACGACCCGACGATAAAGGTACAGCATATAAGCCGCGCCCAGGATAATGCCGGTGGTGCAGATCAGCGCTGCCCAAGTCGATATCTGGTAGATACCGCCGAGGCTCAGGAATTCGCCAACGAACCCGCTGGTGCCTGGAAGACCGATCGAGGCCATCGTGAACAACATGAAGAACAGGGCGTAGCGCGGCATGTTGATGGCAAGGCCGCCGTAGCGCGAAATCTCACGGGTGTGGAGGCGATCGTAGATAATGCCCACGCACAGGAACAGCGCGCCCGAGACCACACCATGGCTCAGCATCACCATCATCGAGCCTTCGAGGCCCTGCACGTTGAAAGCGAACAAGCCGATCGTCACGATCGCCATGTGCGCGACTGATGAATAGGCGATCAGCTTCTTCATGTCGTCCTGCACCAGCGCGATCAGCGAGGTGATGACGACGGCGGCCATCGACAGGCCCCACACCAGCGGCGCGAAGTACGCCGAGGCTTCGGGGAACATCGGTAGCGAGAAGCGGATGAAGCCGTAGCCGCCCATCTTCAGCAGCACGCCGGCCAGGATTACCGAGCCTGCGGTCGGCGCCTGGACGTGCGCGGCGGGAAGCCAGGTGTGGACCGGCCACATCGGCATCTTCACCGCGAAGCTGGCGAAGAAGGCCAGCCACAGCCAAGTCTGCGCCTTGGGATCGAAGTTGTAGGTCATCAGCGTCGGGATGTCGCTGGTGCCGGCGGTGTGAACCATCCACAGCATCGCGACCAGCATCAGCACCGAGCCAAGCAGCGTGTAGAGGAAGAACTTGTAGCTGGCGTAGATACGGTCCGCGCCGCCCCAGATGCCGATGATGAGGTACATCGGGATCAGGCCCGCCTCGAAAAGCATGTAGAACAAGTACAAGTCCTGGGCCGCGAAAACGCCGATCATCAGCGTTTCGACCAGCAGGAACGCGGCCATGTATTCGCCCACGCGCTGTTGCACCGAGTTCCAGCTAGCGCCGATGCAGATCGGCATCAGGAACACCGACAGCTCGATCAGCAACAGCGCAATGCCGTCGATACCGACCTTGTAGGAGAAGCCGGCGAACAAGTCGTGGCGCTCCTGGAACTGCCATTGGGCGCCGCCGACATCGAAGTTCAGCCAAAGGACGATACCAAGCGCCAGGTTCACCAGCGTCGCAGCCAGGGCCACGATGCGCGCGGTCTTTGTATCTGAGTAGAGGCAAGCGAGCGCCGCAGCGAGCGGCACCAACAGCATCAGGCTGAGGATCGGAAATCCACTCATCATATTATCCCGCGATCACCCAGCTGATGGCGCCGACAAGGCCCAGCAGCATGACGAGTGCATAACTGTAGAGGTAGCCCGACTGGACCTTGCGTGCATACGTGGAGCCTTGCGCGACTACCCAGGCGGCGCCGTCGGGGCCGAAGCGGTCGATCACGCCGATGTCCAGCACCTTCCAGAACACGCGGCCAAGCCAGAAGGCCGGGACCACGAAGACGTAATGGTACAGCTCGTCGAACATCCACTTGCGATAGACGAAGGTGTAGATCGGACCGATCTGGCCGACCAGCGCCTTGGGGAACGCCGTGTTCTTGATGTAGCCGTACCAGGCGATGAAGAAGCCGATCGCCATGACCGTGAACGGCGCCCACTTCACCCAATCCGGCACACCGTGCATCGCGTGGATCAAGTGCTCATGGAACACCAGCGCACCCTTCCAGAACTCGCCGTCGCCTTCGGAGACGAACGCGTGCTGGAAGACGTAACCGGCAAATACAGCACCCATCGCCAGAATGATGAGCGGCAGCAGCATGACCAGCGGGCTTTCATGCGGGTGATACCCCGCCGTACCTTCGATCGCGTGATCGTCGTGACCATGGCTGTGATCGTGCGCGTGAGCGTTGTGACCATGTGCGGCTTCATCGGAATGTTCGTCCGCCGGATGATCGTTATGACCGTGCGCGTCGTGAACCGCGTGCTGGATGTGCTCCGAACCGGCCCAGCGGGGCTTGCCGAAGAACGTCAGGAACACCAGACGCCACGAATAGAAGCTGGTCATCAGCGCCGCGAAGATGCCCATCCAGAACGCGAAGGTGCTGACCGAGGAACCATTGGCCCAAGCGGCTTCGAGGATCGCGTCCTTGGAGTGGAAGCCTGCGAAGCCGGCAACGCCCGCGATGCCGACGCCGGTGATCGCCAGCGTACCTGCCGTCATCGTCCAGAACGTGATCGGGATCGATTTGCGCAAGTTGCCGTAGAACCGCATGTCCTGCTCGTGGTGCATCGCGTGGATGACAGAGCCGGCGCCCAGGAACAGCAGCGCCTTGAAGAAGGCGTGCGTGAACAAGTGGAACATCGCCGCGCCATATGCGCCCGAGCCTGCCGCGAAGAACATGTAGCCCAACTGCGAACAAGTCGAATAGGCGATGACGCGCTTGATGTCCCACTGCGTGCAGCCGATCGTGGCCGCGAAGAAACAGGTGGCGGCACCGACGAACGTGACGACGTGCTGCGCGGTCTCGCTGGTCTCGAACATGGGAGACAAGCGGCAGACCATGAAGACGCCGGCGGTGACCATGGTGGCCGCGTGGATCAGCGCCGAAACCGGGGTCGGGCCTTCCATCGCATCAGGAAGCCAGGTGTGCAGGCCCAATTGCGCGGACTTGCCCATGGCGCCGATGAACAGCAGCAAGCACAGCACCGTCATCGTATCGAAGCGGTGGCCGAGGAAGCCGATGGTCGAGCCGGCCATGCCGGGCGCGGCGTGCAGGATCTCTGGGATCGAGACCGTGCCGAACACCAGATACGTGCCGAAGATGCCGAGCATGAAGCCCAAGTCACCCACGCGGTTGACCACGAAGGCCTTGATCGCGGCAGCGCCGGCGGACGGCTTGCGAAACCAGAAGCCGATCAGGAGGTACGAGGCCAGGCCGACGCCTTCCCAACCGAAGAACATCTGCACCAGGTTGTCCGCCGTCACCAGCATCAGCATGGCGAACGTGAACAGCGACAAGTACGCGAAGAAGCGCGGCTGATCCGGCTCGTCGCTCATGTAACCCCAGGAATAGAGGTGCACGAGCGCGGAGACCGAGGTGACGACCACCAACATGACCGCCGTGAGCGTATCCACGCGCAGCGCCCAGTCGAAGGTCATCGTGCCCGACGCCACCCACTTGAGCACCGGCGTCACCTGCGCCTCGGCATTGCCGGCCAGGAAGCTGATGAAGATCGGCCACGACAAAGCGCAGGCAATGAACAACGCGCCGGTGGTCAGCACCTTGGGCACGACCATGCCCAGCGACTTGTTGCCAAGCCCCGCGACGATCGCTGCCAAAAGCGGCAGGAAGACGATGATGAGAATAGGGTTCAAGGCCTTATCCCTTCATCCGGTTGACGTCGTCGACGGCAATGGTGCCGCGTCCACGGAAGTAGATCACCAGGATTGCGAGCCCCACTGCGGCCTCGCCTGCCGCGACCGTCAGCACGAACATCGCGAAAATCTGACCCGCGAGGTCGTGAAGGAAGGCGCTGAAGGCGACGAGATTGATGTTCACCGCAAGCAGGATGAGTTCGATCGCCATCAGGATGACAATCACATTCTTGCGGTTGAGGAAGATGCCGAGGACGCCGAGCACGAACAGGATCGAGCTGACGACGACATAGTGTTCGATGCCGATCACAACTGGACCCCCTGGCCGATTTCCGGCTTGACGTTGACGGTCGCGTCCTGCGGCCGACGGCGGACTTGCTTACCGATGTTCTGACCGCGGGTGTCGGTACGCTGGCGGTGCGTCAGAACGATGGCACCGATCATGGCGACCAGCAGGATCACGCCCGCCGCTTCGAACAGGAACAGATAGCGGCTGTACAGCAGCGCGCCGATCGCCTCGATGTTGCTGGTGCCCACGGGCTGTGCGGCAGTGCCGTCCGGCGTGCCCAGCTTGAGCGAACCGGCGCGGTAGGCGCCGATGCCCAGAACCATCTCGGCCAGCAGCACGACGGCCACCAGAGCGCCGAACGGGAAGTAGCGAACGAAACCGGCGCGCAGTTCGGCGAAGTCGATGTCGAGCATCATGACGACGAACAGGAACAGCACCGCGACCGCGCCGACGTAGACGATGACCAGCAGCATGGCGATGAATTCGGCGCCGACCAGGATCATCAGGCCGGCGGCGTTGAAGAACGCCAGGATCAGCCAGAGCACCGAGTGCACCGGATTGCGCGCCAGGATGGTGATCGCGCCGGACGCGATCGTCATCACTGCGAACAGGTAAAAGGCGAGAACGTGAATCATGTGCCGGCGGCCCCCTATCGGTACGGCGCGTCGGCTTCAAGGTTCGCGGCGATAGCCCGCTCCCACTTGTCCCCGTTCGCCAGCAGCTTGGCTTTGTCGTAAAGCAGTTCTTCGCGCGTTTCGGTCGCGTATTCGAAGTTCGGCCCCTCGACGATGGCATCGACCGGGCAGGCTTCCTGGCAGAAGCCGCAGTAGATGCACTTCGTCATATCGATGTCGTAGCGCGTGGTGCGACGCGAACCGTCGACGCGCGGCGCGGCCTCGATCGTGATCGCCTGCGCCGGGCAGACCGCCTCGCACAGCTTGCACGCGATGCAGCGTTCCTCGCCGTTGGGATAACGGCGCAAGGCGTGCTCACCACGGAAGCGCGGCGATAGCGGGTTCTTCTCGAACGGGTAGTTGATGGTCGCCTTGGGCTTGAAGAAGTACTTCAAGGTCAGCCAATGCGCCTTCACGAACTCCCAGAGCGTGAAGCTCTTGATGAGATGTGCGACGGTCATGCGAAGTGTCCGGTAGCCATGAGGTAGCCGCTGACGAGAACCACGAACAGCAGCGATACGGGGAGGAAGACCTTCCAGCCCAGGCGCATCAACTGGTCGTAGCGATACCGTGGCACGGTCGCCTTTACCCAGCTAAATACGAAGAAGAAGAAGAAGACCTTGAGCAGGAACCAGATGAAGCCCGGCACCAGGTAGAGCGGCGCCCAGTCGATCGGCGGCAGCCAGCCACCCCAGAACAGCGTCGCGTTGAGCGCGCACATCAGGAGCACGTTGGCGTATTCACCCAGCCAGTAGGCGGCGAAGGCCATCGACGAGTATTCGGTCTGGTAACCGGCGACGAGCTCGCTCTCGGCCTCGGTCAAGTCGAACGGGGCGCGGCCGGTTTCGGCCATGCCCGAGATCAGGAACATCACCCACATCGGGAACAGCAGCGGGTTGAAACCAAAGCCGTTCAGGATGCCGAAGACGTGGCCTTCCTGCGCCCGAACGATCTCGTTCAGATTGAAGCTGCCGGCCCACAATACGACGCAGATCAGGATGAAGCCGATCGAGACTTCGTACGAGATCATCTGCGCGGAAGCGCGCATCGCCGAGAAGAACGGGTACTTCGAGTTCGAAGCCCAACCCGCCATCACGGTCCCGTAAACGCCCAGCGAACTGATCGCGAGCACATAGAGCAAGCCGACGTTGATGTCCGCCAGCACCGCGCCCGAGTTGAACGGGATCACCGCCCAGGCCATCAGCGCCACGGTGAACGTCACCACCGGGGCGATCAGGAACAAGCCCTTGTTGGCCGCCGAGGGAATGATGGTTTCCTGCAGGAACACCTTCAGACCGTCCGCGAAGGACTGCAGCAGGCCGAACGGGCCAACCACGTTGGGACCACGGCGCAGCGCCATGGCGGCCCAGATCTTGCGATCGACGTAGATGATCATCGCCACACTGAGCATCAGCGGCAGCGCGATCAGCAGAATGCCGCAGATCGTGGCGACGAAGAACGCCCAGTCGTGCGTCATTCCAAGGGATTGGAAGAACGAAGTCATTCCGCCGCCTCCGCGAATTCCTCGCCGTGCAGCAGCTCAGCCGAGCAACGCTGCATCGTCGCGCTGGCGCGGGCGATGGGGTTCGTCATGTAGAAATCCTTGATCGGATAAGCGATCGCGCCCGAAGCCGAACCGCCACCGGTGGGCAAGGCGCTGCCGTAATCGGCCAGCCCCTCAACACCCAGCGCCGGAACTTGTGCGATCATCGCGGCGCGCAACTGATCGAAAGTATCGAAACCGACCGAAACCCCGAACGCATCGGCCAGTGCCCGCAGGATCGTCCAATCCTCGCGCGCATCACCCGGCGCGAACACCGCCTTGTCAGCGAACTGCACGCGGCCTTCGGTGTTCACGTAAGTGCCGGCCTTCTCCGTGAAGGCAGAACCCGGCAAAATCACGTCCGCGGCATGCGCGCCCTTGTCGCCATGGTGGCCGACATAGACGATCATCGATCCGGCGAAACGCGTGTAGTCCACCTCGTCCGCGCCCAGAGCCAACACGACCTTGGGCTTGGCGGCAACCACATCGGCGATGCCGCCCTTCTGCGCGAAGCCGAGCATCAGCCCGCCCATGCGTGCGGCGGAGAAGTGCAGGACGTTGAAGCCGTTCCATGCAGAACCGTCCTCAAGATCGCGCACCAGATTGAACTGTCCAGCCAGCGCCAGCGCCGCTCCGAGGCCGCCACGACCCAGCCCTGCGCCGCCGACGATCACTGCCGGACGCTTGGCGCCCGAAAGCGCGTCCACGACGTGCTGCGGCAGTTTGCCCAGCAGCGACAAGTCTTCGCCCAGGAACTCGCCGCCGAAGGTGGTTTCCCACTCCGGCCCGATCAGGAACACCTTGGCGCCACGCTTCACGGCCTTGCGCAAGCGGACGTTGACGCTCGGCGCTTCCCAGCGAACGTGGCTACCCACGATCAGGATGGCGTCGGCGGTCTCGATACCTGAGAAGGTCGAGTTGAAATTGACGGCGGCCAGGCTGGCCGTGTCGTAGTCCATGCCGGTCTGACGACCTTCGAGCAGGTTTGAGCCGAGCGCGCCGACCAGAGCCTTGGCGGCGAACATCGTCTCGCAATCGACCATGTCGCCCGCGATCGCGGCGATCGAATTGCCCGGGTTCAGCGTGGCGATGGCGGCGAAGGCCTCGTTCCAGCTAACCGGCACCAGTTGACCATCACGGCGCAAGTACGGCTTGTCGAGCCGGCGCTTGACCAAGCCATCGACCTGGAAGCGGCCCTTGTCGCTCAGCCACTCCTCGTTGACGTCGTCGTTATTGCGCGGCAGCGCGCGCAGCACTTCGCGGCCACGGCTGTCGATGCGGATGTTGGCGCCGGTCGCATCGGACACGTCGATGCCGAGCGTCTTCTTCAGCTCCCAGGGACGGGCCTCGAAGGCATAAGGCAGGCTGGTGAGCGCGCCGACCGGGCACAAATCGATCACGTTCGCGCTCATTTCATGCTTGGCGGCATGTTCGAGATACGTGGTGATCTGCATGGATTCGCCGCGATAGAGCGCGCCGATCTCATCCACGCCGGCGATTTCTTCGGAGAAGCGCACGCAGCGGGTGCAATGGATGCAGCGCGTCATCGTCGTCTTGATGAGCGGCCCCATGTACTTCTCGGTCACCGCACGCTTGTGCTCGTGATAGCGCGAGCCGCCACGGCCATAGGCGACCGACTGATCCTGCAGATCGCACTCGCCGCCCTGGTCGCAGATCGGGCAATCGAGCGGGTGGTTGATGAGGAGGAACTCCATCACCCCTTCCCGCGCCTTCTTGACCATCTCGGAATCGGTGCGGATGTCCTGGCCTTCAGTGGCCGGCAGCGCGCACGAAGCCTGCGGCTTGGGCGGTCCGGGCTTCACCTCGACCAGGCACATGCGGCAGTTGCCGGCAATGCTCAGACGCTCATGATAGCAAAAGCGCGGGATTTCCTTGCCCGCAAGCTCGCAAGCCTGGAGCACGGTGGCGCCATTTGGCACCTCTAGTTCAACGCCGTCGACTTTAACCTTAGGCATGTTCAGGCTTTCGGCTTTTCGGGAGTGCCAGCCAGCACGCGATACGCACCCAGTGCGTAGATCGCGCGGACCGCTGGCCGGTTGAGCTTGATGGTCTTTCCTGCCGGAACGCAGCCGGGGAGCACGTCGGCGGTCGATTGCAGCGCCGCTACTTCGGCTTCGGATGCAGGCACCGTCGCCAACACCGCAGAGACTTGGGCCGGCTTGGCCTTCGCCACGCAGATGCCGATTGCTTCGACCGTGTTCACCGGCGTCGGATTGGCACGCGCCGCGGCGGCAACCAGTCCGCCTGCGGGATATTTGGTTGCAATAACCGCTTCGGCCAAGTCGCCGGACAAAATCAGTCCGCTGAACCCCAGCCGGTTGCCTCCGCCAGCACACATCGAGTGGCCTTTGGCAAAGCGAAGCCGCGCCTTTTGAAACTCAGGCGACTCCGGATCGAGCGACAGTAGTTTCAAAGCGCCTTCAGGAGTGCGCTTCACCGCGCAGGCGGCGAAGTTGTGAAGGGCCTCCAGCGCCAGCGGTTCGGAGGGCGCACGGTCTTTCGCTTGAAGGCCTGACACGCCGGCAGCCCCCGCCGCCATTACCACCAATGTGGTCGAGAGGGTACGGATCACTCGGTTCATTCCGCTGCCACCGCGATGGAACCGTTACGCTCGACGATGCGGCGCTCCAGTTCGGGGCGGAAGTGCTTGATGAGACCCTGGATCGGCCACGCGGCGGCGTCGCCCAGGGCGCAGATGGTGTGGCCTTCGACCTGCTTGGTGACTTGCTGCAGCATGTCGATCTCGTCGATATGGGCATCGCCGGTGCGCAAGCGCTCCATCATGCGCCACATCCAGCCGGTGCCTTCACGGCACGGCGTGCACTGACCGCAGCTCTCGTGCTTATAGAAGTACGAGATGCGGCTGATCGCGCGCACGATGTCGGTGGACTTGTCCATGACGATCACGGCAGCGGTGCCCAGGCCTGAGCCGACCGCCTTCAGCCCGTCGAAGTCCATCGGCGCGTCCATGATCTCAGATGCCGGGACCAGCGGAACCGACGAGCCGCCGGGGATCACTGCAAGCAGGTTGTCCCAACCGCCGGTGATGCCGCCACAATGCCGCTCGATCAGTTCGCGGAACGGGATCGACATCTCTTCTTCGACCACGCACGGGCGGTTCACATGGCCCGAGATCTGGAAGAGCTTGGTGCCCTTGTTGTTTTCGCGGCCGAACGAGGAGAACCACGAAGCGCCGCGACGCAGGATCGTGGGGGCAACCGCGATCGATTCCACGTTGTTCACCGTGGTCGGGCAGCCATAGAGGCCCGCCCCTGCCGGGAACGGTGGCTTGAGGCGGGGCTGGCCCTTCTTGCCTTCGAGCGATTCGATCATCGCGGTTTCTTCGCCGCAGATGTAGGCGCCCGCGCCGCGATGGACGAAGACGTCGAAGTCATAGCCCGAACCCGCCGCGTTCTTGCCCAGCAGCCCGGCTGCGTAAGCTTCGTCGCGCGCCGCGAACAGCGTCTCGGCTTCGCGGATGTATTCGCCGCGAATGTAGATGTAGGCCGCGCGCGCACCCATCGCAAAACCGGCGACCAGCGCGCCTTCCAGCAGCTTGTGCGGATCATGGCGCATGATCTCGCGGTCCTTGCAGGAACCGGGCTCGGATTCGTCGGCGTTGATGACGAGGAAGCTGGGCTTGGGATTGCCCGCCTGATCCAGCGGCGGCTGCTTGGGCATGAAGGACCACTTCATGCCGGTGGGGAACCCCGCGCCGCCGCGCCCGCGCAAGCCCGACGCCTTCATCTCGTCGATGATGGCAGCCGCGCCACGGCCGATCAGATCCTTGGTATTGTCCCAATCGCCCCGAGCGGTCGCGCCCTGCAGATTCCACGGCTGAATGCCGTAGAGATTGGTAAAAATCCGGTCCTTGTCAGCAAGAGCCATTACCACTCACTCCGATAGTCGTGGTTCTCGGAGAACATGGCCACGAGGTTGGTGGGTTCACCGACCGGCTCGACCGTGTGGCGGGCCGGGTCTTGCGTGCCTGCCTTGGGCGTCTCGCCGCGCGCCAGTGCATCGAGCACGGCGTTGAGGCGATCGGCGGTCAGGTCTTCGTAGTTGTCATCGTTGATCTGGACCATCGGTGCCGAAGCGCAGTTGCCCATGCATTCGACCTCGGTGAACGACCATAGGCCGTCTTCCGAGATATGGCCCTTGCTCATCCCGCGCGACTTGCACGTCGCGAGCAGATCGTCCGACCCACGCAACATGCACGGCGTGGTGCCGCAGACCTGGACGTGGAAGCGGCCGATCGGCGCGATGTTGTACATCGTATAGAACGTCGCAACCTCGACCACGCGGATCACCGGCATGTCGAGATAGGCAGCGATGTATTCCATCACCGGGATCGGCAGCCAGCCTTGCGTGTTCAGCTCGGCGCCGACCTGGCGCTGTGCCAGGTCAAGCAACGGCATCACCGCCGAGCGCTGGCGCCCTTGCGGATAGCGCGCAACGATCTCCTGCGCCTTGGCGGCGTTGGCTTCGGTCCAGGCAAAATTGCCCCAACGTGCCCGCAATTCGGGCGTATCGGGTTCGATATAGCGGTCAGCCATGCTTACCTCTGCGCTTCAGCCATTGATCCTGGCCGAAAAAGAAAAGTTCGAAACCGCCGGTCGCGGTCGCCAGCATGGCGATCGTCGATGGCGGCGTGATGCCGGCCCACAACACCGCAAAGTAGAGCGCGACGAGGAACAGCCCCGTCAGGCTCGCCCAGATGCGGATCATTTCGACGGTGTTGTATTTCGTCATCGGTCCCACTCCCACGCTTACCGGATGAACTCGACCCGAGAGCACAGATCGCCCTCGAAGCTGTAGACGGCGAGCACGTCGAACGGCTCGGCATCACTCGAGCGCCAGACGCGTTCGTGCAGGACGACGTATTCGCCCAGCTCGTACCCGGTCTGGATTTCGGCGCGGTTCTGGGGGAACTGCGCGAACATGGACTTCAGCCCCTCGCGAGTGCCTTCCTTGCCTTCGCGCACGACGGCACCACGATAGCCTGCCTCGCAAGCGTCGTCCGTCATCAGCGCGACGTAGGCGTCGGCATCCTGGGCGTTGTAGTGGCCGATCATGGCCTCGGCGATCGAGAGCTTGCTCAACGGTCGCACTCCCCGAACACCACGTCGATCGCGCCCAGGATCGCGGTCGCGTCCGGCAGCATGTGGCCCTTGGACATGAAGTCCATCGCCTGCAGGTGCGAGAACGCAGTCGGGCGGATCTTGCAGCGGTATGGCTTGTTGGAGCCATCCGAGACGAGATAGACGCCGAATTCGCCCTTGGGGCTTTCGGTGGCTACGTAGACTTCGCCAGCCGGAACGTGGAAGCCTTCGGTGTAGAGCTTGAAGTGATGGATCAGCGATTCCATCGAGCTTTTCATCTCGGCGCGCTTGGGCGGCACGACCTTGCGATCGTCGGACGAAACCGGGCCTTCGGGCATGTCACGAAGGCACTGCTTCATGATCTTGGCCGACTGGCGCACTTCCTCGACGCGGACCATGAAACGGTCGTAGCAGTCCGAGTTGGTGCCGACCGGAATCTCGAAGTCCATGCGGTCGTAGACGTCGTAAGGCTGCGACTTGCGCAAATCCCAGGCGATGCCGGCAGCGCGGATCATCGGGCCGGAAAAGCCCCATGCCAGCGAGTCTTCCTTGCTGGTGATCGCGATATCGACGTTGCGCTGCTTGAAGATGCGGTTGTCCACCACCAGGCTCATCGCATCTTCGAAAAGACGCGGCAGGCGGGTGTCGAGCCAGTCGGCGATGTCGGTCAGCAGCTTGAGCGGCACGTCCTGGTGGACGCCGCCGGGACGGAACCACGCCGAGTGCATCCGCGCGCCCGAAGCCCGCTCGAAGAAGTTGAGGCAATCCTCGCGGATTTCGAACAACCACAAGTTCGGCGTCATCGCGCCCACGTCCATGACGTGGCTGCCGATGTTGAGCATGTGGTTGCAGATGCGCGTCAGCTCGGCGAACATCACCCGCAGATACTGGGCGCGCAGCGGCACTTCCAGGTTCAGCAGCTTCTCAATCGCGAGGACGTAGGAGTGCTCCATCGCCAATGGCGAGCAGTAGTCCAAGCGGTCGAAGTACGGCAGCGCCTGAAGATACGTCTTGTGCTCGATCAGCTTTTCGGTGCCGCGGTGCAGCAAGCCGACGTGCGGATCGATACGCTCGATGATCTCGCCGTCCAGCTCCATGACCATGCGCAGCACGCCGTGGGCTGCAGGGTGCTGGGGACCGAAGTTGATCGTGTAGTTGGTGATGACCTCATCGCCGGTGGTCGGCGATGACTCGAGCTGCATACTCACTTGTCGTCCTCCTTGGCGGGACGGCTATCGGTATCGTCAGGAGCATCGGAAGACTTGCCACCTTCCGCCTTGGCTGCGGGATCGGCCTTCTCGGCGGCCTTGTCGTTCGCCTTTTCGCCTGCGCCGGTATCAGCCTTGACCTCGGTGGTCTTGGGCTTGTCGACCACCGGAGCGGCAGGCTTGTCCGAAGCCTTCTCGTCACCCGGCAGCACGTAGTCCGCGCCTTCCCAAGGACTCATGAAGTCGAACGTGCGCAAGTCCTGCGCCAGCTTCACCGGCTCGTAGACGACGCGCTTGTCTTCTTCGGAATAGCGCAGCTCGACATAGCCCGTCAGCGGGAAGTCCTTGCGGAAGGGATGTCCCTCGAACCCGTAGTCGGTCAGGATGCGGCGCAAGTCCGAGTTGCCGGCGAAAATCACGCCATACATGTCGAAAACTTCGCGCTCCAGCCAGCCGGCGTTCGGCCACAGCGTGGTGACGGTGGGCACCGGCGTGTTCTCTGCTGCGTTAACCTTCACCAGCAAGCGGTGGTTCTTCGTTACCGACAGCAGCATGTAGACGACTTCGAAGCGCTCGGCCCGCGATGGATAATCGACGCCCGCGATCTCCATCAACTGCTGGTAGCTGTGATCGTCACGCAAGCTGCGCAGCGCGTTCTCGATCTCGTCACGCGCGATGGTGAGCACGATCTCGCCATGCTCCTCCTTCGAGGCGACGACTTTCGAGCCCAGCGCGCCGACCAGCGTGTCGAGCACGCCGTCGTTCGACGCAAAACGAGGAGCGGAATGAAGGACGGTCAAAACGCTCACCTCTCGACAGTGCCGACGCGGCGGATCTTACGCTGGAGCTGCATCACGCCATACAGCAGCGCTTCGGCTGTCGGCGGGCAACCCGGCACGTAGATATCCACGGGCACGATGCGATCGCAGCCGCGCACGACCGAATAGCTGTAGTGATAATAGCCGCCGCCATTGGCGCAGCTACCCATCGAGATGACGTACTTGGGCTCCGACATCTGGTCGTAGACCTTGCGCAGCGCCGGGGCCATCTTGTTGCATAGCGTGCCGGCCACGATCATCACGTCCGACTGACGCGGAGACGCGCGCGGCGCAGCGCCGAAGCGCTCCATATCGTAGCGCGGCATGTTGACGTGGATCATCTCGACTGCGCAGCACGCAAGGCCGAACGTCATCCACCATAGCGAGCCGGTACGGGCCCACTGGAACAACTCCTCGGTCGAGGTGACGAGGAAGCCCTTGTCGGACACTTCCTGGTCGAGATCGTTGAAGAATGCCTGGTTGGGCGCGGTGACCGCGCCGCCAGCCGATGCGCCAGCCACAAGGGGCTGTCCGGCGCTGTTGACGAGCGTGCTCATTCCCAGTCCAGAGCTCCCTTTTTCCATGCATAGGCAAGGCCGATAGCCAGTTCGCCCAGGAACACCATCATCGTCAGCCAGCCGGCCCAGCCGGTCAGCTTGAGCGAAACAGCCCACGGAAACAGGAACGCGGCTTCCAGGTCGAACACGATGAACAAGATCGCGACGAGATAGAAGCGCACGTCGAACTGACTGCGCGGGTCTTCGAACGCGGGGAAGCCGCATTCGTATTCGCTGTTCTTGTCAGCGCTGGGCTGATGCGTGCCGGTGAGGCGAGCGACGCCCAGCGGCAGGAAGACGATCACCGATGACAGCGCGAGCGCGATCACCAGAAAGATCAGTATCGGCAGATATTGAGACAGATCGGTCAATGGTCTGAGCCTTAATCCGTGTGCGGCTTGCCGGACTCGTCGCGATGCGCGGACCGGATCGTTGGGCGCGCTCTTAAGCCAGCCTACCGACCATCGCAAGGTGTCCGCGAGGATTAATCCGTCAGTCTTCACCGCATTGCAACAAACCGATGACGGCGTTGCGGCAATTTTGGCACAACCACGCCGCGAGAGCCCCCTGCCGCGCCGCCGCATCTGGTATTTTGGGTGACACATTGCCATATGATAGCAACGACCTGGACGCACGGATAAGCGTGAGCGGCCCTCTTGCTGAGAAGGACCGGCGCTTAACCCAGAGCAGCCTCAGGATCATTGCAATTGGTGCAGCGCAGCACTATCCGGCGAGCAACACTTCCGCTGGAACAGTCATTTGAAAGGCGAATACGTCATGGCCCAGATTTCGGCTTCCGATCCCATCGTCATCCTCTCTTACGCCCGCACCCCGATGGGCGGCCTGCAAGGCGTCTTCGCCGACGTTTCGGCGACCGAGCTAGGCGCCACTGCCGTCAAGGCCGCGGTCGAGCGCGCCGGTATCGCGGGTGAGGATGTGGAACGCATCTATATGGGCTGCGTGCTTCCGGCAGGTCTGGGCCAGGCCCCTGCCCGCCAGGCCGCGCTCAAGGCAGGCCTGCCCAAGTCGGTGCAGGCCACCACCGTCAACAAAGTCTGCGGATCGGGCATGCAGACCGTCATAATGACGGCCGAGGCGCTCGCTGCCGGCTCCATCGACCTCGCCATCGCTGGCGGCATGGAATCGATGACCAACGCGCCGTACTTGTCTAAGAAGCACCGCTCGGGCGCGCGCGCCGGGCATGACACGCTGTACGATCACATGTTCCTCGATGGTCTGGAAGACGCTTACGAAGGCGGCTCGATGGGCTCGTTCGCGCAAGTGACAGCGGATGAATACCAGCTCACCCGCGAAAACCAGGACGACTTCACGATCGAGTCGCTGCGCCGCGCGCAGGAGGCCATCTCCACCGGCGCCTTCAAGGCTGAAATCACCCCCGTCACGGTCAAGAGCCGCAAGGGCGAAGTGGTGGTCGATACCGACGAGCAGCCGGGCAAGGGCAACCCGGACAAGATCCGCACCTTGCGCGCCGCCTTCGCCAAGGACGGCACCATCACGGCCGCCAGCTCCAGCTCGATCTCGGACGGCGCGGCGGCCCTGGTGCTCACCCGCGCCAGCGTCGCCACCGCCAAAGGGCTCACCCCCGTCGCCACCGTGATCGGCGTCGAGGCGCACGCCCACGACCCGGCCAAGTTCACCACTGCCCCGGTGGGTGCCATCACCAAGCTGCTCAAGAAAGTCGGCTGGGATCTGGCCGATGTGGACTTGTTCGAAGTGAACGAGGCGTTCGCCTGCGTCGCCATGTTCGCCATGCACGACCTGGGCATCCCGCACGACAAGATCAACGTCAACGGCGGCGCTACTGCGCTCGGCCACCCCATCGGCGCCTCGGGCTCACGCATTCTGGTGACGCTCATCAGCGCGCTGAAGGAAAAGGGCCTCAAGAAAGGCATCGCCAGCCTTTGCATCGGTGGCGGCGAAGCGACGGCAGTGGCGATCGAACTCGCCTGAGTTCAGCCGCAACGCTGAGAGAGATGACCCCCGCCGTAACTGGCGGGGGTTTTCGTTTGTGGGGTTTAAATGGCTATCCGCCGACGATCGGGTTTACGGAGCGCCGGTGCCCCACAGCGAATCTTCGCGGACGAAGCCTTTGTGGCCGGTGGCGTCGAAGGGGCACCAGCCGTCCTTGCAATCGCCCAGCAGGCCGATGACGCCGGGCTCCAGTTTCCACAGCATGCGCGAATGGCCGTTGCCTTCGGCGTGCATCTCGACGAGCGCGCCGGCCTTCACCCGCGCCGCACGGTTGCGGGAAAGGAGCAGGTCGCGCATCCAGCCCTTGGTGCCGTCGGGGTCTTGGATCAGCCGCCACGACCCTTCGCGGCGGATGACTTTTACCGGCAAATGGGGGCGGCGATAGATCCAGTCGATCTTGTAGGTGTCGCCCGGCCCGACCCGCAAGTTGGCGATCTCGGCATCGACCGAGGCCCAGTACGGCACTTTGTCATCGTCGGCGGCCTGGGCCGGCCCCGAAGCGATGACAGCGGTAGCAATGATCAAGGTGGCGGTGGGAACCAGCGCCGCAAGGCGTGCTGTGAATTTGGAACGTCGCATAGGGGCTCTTTACCGTGAGGGAGGTTCGCGCTTCAAGGGTCCTGCGACCACTGGTTGTGAACACCCGATCGTGAACGACGGCTTGCTTTTACCGATCCACCGGAGCGCGCGGTAAGCGCTTGTCGCCAAGGCATTTCCTGCTCTATCCCCGCCGTGCTGGTTGCCCGAAGCGGCGGAGTGGCGACAAAGCGGACGGCAGGGGAATTTTCGATGGCAGGGCTGAACCGGTACACCTTTGGCAGCGCGCTCGCGCTTATGGTGGCGATCGGCTGGCCTACCCTCGCGACAGCGCAGGACGGACGGCTCGACGTGGCGGACAGCGCCGACACCGCCTGGCTGCTGGCCGCCTCGCTGGTCGCGCTGCTGACGGTGCTGCCGGGCCTCGCTTTGTTTCACGCCGGCCGGGTGCGCGCCGGCAACGCGGTGTCGGTCCTGCTTCAGGTCGGGGCAGTGGCCGCCTTCGCCTCACTGCTGTGGGTAGCCGCCGGCTATACCCTCGCCTTCGGTGAAACGAGCCACGGCTTTGTCGGCAAGGGCAACGCCTGGATGCTGATTCAACTGGGCAACGTGCGCGCAGGAACCGGGGTGCCCGAAAGCGCCTTCGTGTTGTTCCAGATGAGCTGTGCGATGCTGGCGCCCGCGCTGATGACCGGCGCCTGGGCCGGGCGGGCACGGTTCGGCTGGGTGATCGCCTTCACCGGGCTATGGAGCCTGATCGTCTATGCGCCGCTGGCCCACTGGATCTGGGGCGGCGGCTGGCTGGCAACTTCGGTCCACGCGCTGGACTGGTCGGGCGGACTGATCGTCCACGGCGCAGCAGGGATTTCGGCGCTGGTGGTGGCGCTGCTGATCGGCCCGCGCCGCGATCCGGGAGCGGCGGCGGCGCATAGCCCTTCGCTCGCGCTGGCCGGTGCAGGACTACTGTGGGTCGGCACCCTGGCGCAGTCCGGCGGCTTCGCGCTAACCGCCACCGACGACGCTTCGGCAGCGATAATCGCCACCCACGCCGCGATCGCCAGCGGGGCACTGGTTTGGCTCCTGCTCGACCGAGTGACCGGGCATCGGCCCGGCGCACTCAGCCTGGCTTTGGGTGCTGTCTCTGGCCTTGCCACGATCGCCGCGGGGGCAGGCTATGTCTCGCCCGGCGGCGCGATCGTGATCGGGGCGATCGGCGCGCTTGCCTGCCGCCTGGCGTCGGGGATCATGCGCAAGCGTATCGGCGTGGACGACACCCTTGGCGTGTTCGCCATCCACGGCGTCGGCGGCTTGCTCGGCGCCCTGCTCACCGGCCTGTTTATGGCCGAGCGGGTGGGCGGCATCGGCTATGGCGGGGCCGGGGGCGGGG
>NZ_AKFJ01000013.1 GCF_000272475.1 Novosphingobium sp. Rr 2-17 | reverse complement strand
GCCGGTTTTTGCAACAGAGCCCAAATATCCAGGGGAAGGCATTCGCCCCCCCCTGGAAGCCTCGTCAGAAGCCCTTGCGCAGCATGATGCCGCCGTAGCGCTTGTCGTCGCGCGGGACGAAGCGGGAAGTGCCCGCCAATACACCATTCGCCAGAAGCGTGGCGTAGTGCTGGTTGGTGAGGTTCTTTACGAAACCGCGCACCTGCCAGCTGTCGTCGGCGCCCAGTAAGGCAACGCTGGCGTTCCAGATCACGTAGCCAGGCTGCACCGTGCTGGGTGTCTGGGTCAGCGAATACTGCGTCTTGCTCTTGAGCAAGACATCGCTCTGGATTTCCAGATTGAGCGAATCCGTCAAGGCGAAGCGATAGGAGAAGTTGCTGTAGAGCTTCCACTTCGGTGCGAAGGGCAGCGGCTGGCCATCGATATCGCAGCTCGTCGGCGCGCGGACCGGGCAGTTGAAATGCACGACCTTGGCGTCCGTATAAGCGAGCGAGGTATCGAGGGACAGGCCCGGGATCGGGTGCAGACCGAACTCCAGCTCCACGCCCTTGCTCTCGACCGTGCCCGCATTGATGAGGCGCGTGACCTGGGCGCCGCCGACCACGTCGTTGTAGTTCGCCTGATAATTGTGGAACTTGGTGTGGTAGACGGCAACTGCATAAGTGACCTGGCCGTCGAGCGCCGTACCCTTGATGCCGGCTTCGAAAGAATCCGAAGTTTCCGGCTTCAACACAATCTCGTCCAGTGGCGTCGTCGCATTAAGCGAGCGCATGTTGAAATAGACGTTGTACGCCGATCCCTTGTAGCCGCGCCCGTAGGTGAAATAGGCATGGGTGGCAGGCGTTACGTCGGCCTGGATACCGCCGCGGTAGGAATCCCCTCGCTGTGACGTGGAACCCTGGGACTGGTGATAGGCACGGATCGAGGTGATATCGAGCGAAGATGAACCCGAGTTCGTCGGATCGTTGGTGGACGTTCGCTCATGGTAGTAGCTCAGGTCGTCCCAGATCGAGCGATAGCCCGCAAAGGCGCGCAGCCAGGACGTGAAGTTCAGGTTAGCCTCGCCGAAGACGGCGTAGTTCTTGCTGAGGACACCGTAATTCGCCACGCCCGTGACCGGCACGGCAGTGCCCGATATCAGGCGCGTGACCGTGCGGGTGTATGTCTCGTCCGTCTTGGCGCGCATGTAGTAGGCCCCCACGACATAGTCGATGAGGCCACCCTTGGGAGAAGTTAGTCGCAGCTCCTGCGAGAGCTGGCTTGAGGCCAGCTTTCCGTAGTCCTCGATCTGGGGAAAAGTCGCCGACAGCTGCGAGAGGCCGTCGTTGTCCTGATGCTGGCGGTTCTTCCACTCGCGATAGGCGGTGATCGAAGTGATCGAGTAATCGCCCAGTTGCAGTTCACCGGTCAGCGATCCGCCATAATTCTTGTCGCGAACATTGGTGTCGAAGTTGGTGCTCAACTCGCGGTTGGATCCGCTGGGCGTAATGCCGGCGCCCGACAGGAAAGCGGCAAGCGGTGCCGAATTCGTGACTGTGCCGGTGGGGTAGGCCGTCTGCGAGGTGCTCGTATAGACGCTCGTGGCATCATCATAGGAATGTAGATAGTCGCCCGCGAGGCTGAGCTTGAGCGTCTCGGTCGGCCGCGCCTCGATCTTGCCGCGCACGCCGTAGCGTTCGTAGCCGTTGACCTTGCTGCCCGTGTTGAGATTTCGGACGTTGCCGTCGTACTTGGCATAAAGCCCATCGATGCGCGCTGTGACGTTCGACGCGGCGCTGCCCGTCACCCCCGCCTTGAGGCGATATTCCTCATCCGTGGTTGCGGTGCCTTCGGTATAGGCGTGAAACGCTTCCGAAGGAGCGGCGGTGACCACATTGATGACGCCGGCCGACGAATTCTTGCCGAACAGCGTTCCCTGGGGCCCGCGCAGCACTTCGATGCGGGACACTTCGCCGACATCCAGCGTCGCTTGCCCGGGCCGGGCGAGCACGACGCCATCGACCACGGTGGAAACCGAGGATTCGACACCTGGCGATGTGCTGATCGTACCAACGCCGCGGACGAAGACGGACCGATCCTTGTTCGATGCGCTGGTGCGGAAATCGACCGAAGGGATCGTGGCGCTCAGGTCCTGCAGATTGTGGATCCCGCGCTCGTTGAGCGAGGCCCCGCTGACCGCCGTGATAGCAATGGGCACCTGCTGGATCGATTCGTCGCGATAACGGGCCGTTACCACGATTTCCCCCGATGCTGCAGCATCCGGCGCATCGGCGGCGGCGTAGGCAGTGACTGGAACCAGCATCGCAGACGCCAGCAAAGTGGAGCGGACGAGGCGGAACGAAATCTTGGTCATGTAGCGTCTCCCGGGCATGGGGAGTGCTAATACTCAACCTATTAAGTAGAGAAAGATAGTTTTCCTTTACACCCCTATGCGACTTTCCTCGCAGATGTTCGGGCTCGGCCAGAACGATCACCAGCATGGTGATGTGGATCCAGGCAAGGGCGAGGAGACAGGGGCAGCGCGGATTGTCGGTCGTCGAACTGGACGCCACGAGGAATCACCAGCCAGGCGAGCACCCACACCATACCAAGGCATCGACAAGCACAGCCTGTCGATGCCTTGGCGCACGTTTCATCCGGCCTCTATTTCTGCGCCTTGCCGCCTTGGTCGACCTGACGCGTCAGTTCCTCGGCCAGCGGCGGCGTGAAGACCATCGGCCGCCCTCCCGCCTGCGCCTGCAGCTTGGCGGCGGTGTCCGGCATCATCGGGTCGAAACGGTCGGTCGGGTTGGGCTTGATGTACCACTCCGCCGGGAAGTCGGCCGCGTGGGATCCGTCGATGCCCCGACGTAGCGAACCCTGGGCCGTGCGCTTGCCGTAAGGAATGAGGTGCTTGCCGTCCTTGTTGGCCAGTTTGTCGTAGAGCGCCACGCGCAGTTCCTGCTTTCTGGAGCCCCAGGCCGTATCGTCGATGAGATTGTGCATCTCGTCCGGGTCCGACTTGAGGTCATAGAGTTCCTCGGTATCATAAACTCCGTAATACTGGATGTACTTCATCCGGTCGCGCTCAATAGCGAAGGTAGTCGGGGTCATCGGGAAGTTGTATTCCCAAAAGTACTCGTAGATGAAATCACCGGGCTTCCATGCGGAGATCGGCTGCACACCCTTCCACAGCTTCCACGCACTGACGCCTTCGAATTGCGGCGGCCGCGATGCGCGGGCAACGTCGAGGAACGTCGGTGCAAAGTCGAGATTGCGGAAACGACCCTCGTTGACTTTGCCAGCCGGGATCGTTCCCGGCTCCCACACTACCAGCGGTACCCGGATCGATGCTTCGTAGGCGTTGCGCTTATCGATCAGTCCGTGCTCGCCGATCATGTAGCCGTTGTCGGAAGTGAACACGACCAGCGTATCCTTCTCCAGATGGTTCTTGCGCAGATAGGCCATGATCCGGCCGAGGCTGTCGTCGATGCCGGAAAGAGTAGCGTAATAGTACTTCAGGTATTCTGTCATCGGTACGTCGGCGTTGTAGAAGAAATCGATGCCGTGCCAGGTATTGCGCTGATTCTGCACCCAAAGAGGTTTTCCGGCGTTGTGCTCCGGCGTGTTTGCAGCGCTGGCGGGCAGCGTGAACTTGGTCTTGTCGTATTGATGGGCATAACGCGGCGGTGGCAGCGGATCCGAATGCACGCCCTTGTGGCTGAGGTAGAGGAAGAACGGCTTCTTGGGATCGCGCTCCTTCGTCAGCCAGTCCATGGCATAGTCTGTCAACTCGTCGGTGATGTACCCTTTTTGCGCCACGGCCTTGCCATCGACGTTGAAATTGGGTGAGGACTGGCCGGTATTGACCATGGACGGCCAGTAATTTCCCTGCCCGATGAAGCTCACCCACTTGTCGAAACCGGGACGCGGCGCATCCGTGCTGGCGCCCATGTGCCACTTGCCAAAAAACGCGGTCTGGTAGCCGGCCTGCCGCAGATAACTGGGAAAGTAGGTCAGGCCCGCTTCGGAACTGTCGTTGTTGTCGACGATGCCGTGGTTGCGCGCCGTCTGGCCGGTCAGGATCGTCGCGCGACTGGGACTGCACAGCGACGAGGTGACGACGGCGTTGGGAAAGTAGGTGCCCTCTTTCGCCATGCGATCGATGTTCGGCGTCTTGAGCACGCCGGGCTGAAGAAAGCCCAGGCCATCATAGCGAAGGTCGTCCACGAGGACGAAGATGATATTGCGCGGTCGCGCGTCGTTCGGTGCCGGAACCGCTGGAGATGACGCAACGGCGGTCTTTGCCAAAAGCGGTTGAGCGGGCAGCGCGAGCGCGGCGAAGCAGGCAGCGCCGATCAGGGCGCGGACTACTGGAGAAGACGTTTTCATGTCGATTCCTTTGAAGTCGCCGCCTCGGCCTCGTGACCGTCGGTGAGCAAGCCGAGCTTCTGCCGTGTCGAGAATGGCAACGCCAGACACAGTATCGAGGGTTCATCAAAAGAATTTTTGTTATCGTCTCAATATATCGTTGGCGGCCACCCTACTGCTGACACGCCGCATTATCAGAATTGTCTGACGGCTGACGATTTCGACTTTGCGGGCGATTTGTGGACATCGCCACTTCACTCGGCGCGTTGGTTCGGTGACGGGGTTGGCCCAATCTATGACTATCTTCGCCAACGAGCACGAACATGACGTAATCGCGGGAGCGGCAGCCCTTGGCCATATGCACGTGATTACTGGAAGGCTGGTTGCCCCCCGACAAGATGAAGAACGGGCTCACGATTTTGGACCGGGCCCAGCATCAAATGGAGGACAACCGTGGATCAGCATATAGGACTCGACGTCTCCCTGAAAGACACTTCGATAGCGGTTCGTCAGGATGGCAAGCGCATTTGGCGCGGCAAGTGCGCATCCGACGCAAAGCTGCTCGCAGAAGTGATCCGCAAGCGCGCGCCTCATGCAAAACGCGTGGTATTCGAGACCGGACCGTTGTCGGTTTGGTTTTACCATGCGCTCATAGCGGAGGGATTGCCCGCGATCTGCATAGATGCGCGCCATGCCAAGGCGGCTCTCGATATGGCTGCCAACAAGACCGATGCAAACGACGCTGACGGTTTGGCGCAGTTGGCTGAAGTAGGCTTCTATCGGGAAGTACGCGTCAAAGGCTTCGACAGCATGTTGATGAGGACGCTGATCACCGCCCGGCGCCAATTGATGAAGATGCGGGTGCAGATGTCGAACCAGATACGCGGGCTGATGAAAACGTTTGGGCTGGTCGTACCTAAAGGTGCCGGCAGCGTCTTTGAACGCAACGTTCTTACGCTCCTGGAAGGCGAAGACGATTTGGCGCGCATCATCCTGCCGTTGCTCAAAGCCTGGAGCGATATTCGAGTTCGTGTGGCGGAGTTAACCAAGCAGCTGGTTACGATGGCCGGCACGGACCAACGCTGCCGCCTGCTCACCTCAGTGCGTGGTGTCGGCACGGTCATCCTGGGCGCCACAGGGCGGCGTGAGCGGGGCGCGCCAAGACCGGAGCTGCGTCTCTACAACGACGAAATGGACAGCGCGCTGGTGACGCTGTGGGAGGCCTCTGACCGGGTCTGCGGGAAACGGTTGCACGCAATGCTGCCGCTGCTTGTCGAGGCCATGGAACGCCACGGACACATGACCCTGCTGCCAGCCATCCGGGCTGGGATCCTCACCATGAGTGCGGCGACGATTGATCGCCGTCTGGCGCCGTTTCGCGAAGGGGCCAAGCGCCGGCGACGGGCACCGCCTTCGGCTGCAGTGAAGGCGGCAGTCCCGGTCCGCACCTTCGCCGATTGGGGTGACCCGTTACCTGGGTTCTTTGAGGCCGACTTGGTGGCCCATTCGAGTCCGTCTGCAGATGGAAGATTTGTCCAGACCCTGACTCTCACGGACATTGCCAGCGGGTGGACCGAGACGGTGCCGATTCCGTTCCGCGAGCAAGGGCTTCTGGTGCAGGCACTGGTCAAACTGCAGCGTTCACTTCCGATGCCGATCCTTGGGCTGGATACTGACAACGACACGGTCTTCATGAACGAAAGTATTCAGGGCTGGTGTGCAGTTCATGATATAACGTTCACCCGCTCTCGCCCGTATCACAAAAACGACCAGGCGTGGGTAGAGCAGAAGAACGGATCCGTGGCCAGAAAGCTGGTTGGCTATCGGCAATATGAGGGGCTCGAAGCGCTCCAAATTCTTGAGAAGCTCTACGCCGCGTCGCGCATGTTCGTGAACTTGCTTCAACCATCCTTTAAACTGATCTCAAAGGAGCGCCGTGGCGCCAAGGTGATCAAGCGCTACGATAAGCCGGTCACGCCCTGTCAGCGCCTCCTTGCGGATGCCCGGGTCAGCAATGCTATCAAGACTCGGTTGTCGACCATGCAGGCGAGCCTGGATCCCATCGATTTGCTCGCACGCATGCGTCATTGTCAGCAGCAGTTGCTCAATCTTTCACAAGAACAGCAGGTTGAGGGGGCGATCCAGCCGGACGCGCGGCTTGGGGACTTTCTGGCCAGCCTCAAAGATGCCTGGCAGTTCGGCAACCTGAAGGAACCGGCGCGTCCACTGCGTAATTGGAGGACGCGCGCCGATCCCTTCGCGGCGACGGCAACCGAGGTGACCGCCCTGTTTGAAAGCGCCATGGGGCGAACGTCTCGTGATTTGTTCGAAAAGCTTTGCGCGGACCATCCCGGCCTATACCTCCCGGGCCAGTTGAGGACTTTCGAACGACAGCGCAAACGGTGGCGAGCGGCGAAGGCCGACGCACTGATCCTCGGGGCCTCTGCAGTGGCGGCTGAATAGCGGCGCGGAGAGCGCTCCATCCATTGCCTGTTCGCGTGCCGCTTCGCTACGCTCCGCAACCCGCGAACAGGCAACGGATGGAAAGATCCAGCCTAATTGGCTATGGGAACATTCTGATGAGGCAACGGTAAACGCCTTGGGAACATCTTTGCTTGAGGCAACACGACCGGCCATCGTAGTTGTCGCCGCGCAACGAACCCCATCAGCAAAACTTCTGATCCCGCGTGTGCCTGCCAAAACCATATTGGTGCACCGCATGATCAGAAAGCGCCGCTGTCTCACTGCCCCAACTCGCGCTAGCCCGCGCGGATCCCCCACGCAGCGTCTCTAGCGTGGAGAGCCGTGGCGGGCCGGCTGGCGAATTTCAACGCGAGGCCAGAGCGATGGCAATGACCTTGGTAATGGAGTCAGAGCAATTACACCGGCTTTTGATAGGTCGACGAATGGCGGCTGATCTTGAAGCCAGATGTCCGCCCGGGGCCGAGCATTAACGGCCGGGCCCGGGCGATTTGTCGTAGCTCCGCCCTACCCAACATGCCGCTCATAGCCCTGCAAAAAGAAGGGCCAGCCCGAAGGCCAGCCCATATAAAGTTGGGGAGGATGCCTGAAAGGCCCGACCCTTATGCTGACGTATACGCCATGCTGCAAGCGCGGAGAATGCCGCAGCCTGCGCTGATTTTGCAAGCCCACAGCATGACGTCGCGATTTTGGGGAAGTTGGGGATGTATGTGCCGGTACCAGCGAATGGTCGCGCCTAGAGGGCGAAGCTCGGCCGGCCACTTGCTATCGTGAATCTGTGTCCGAATAATGTACCTACCATAATTGCGGGCGGCCCGTTGCCATCGTTGATCTTACAGGCAGAAACTCGGCCATCGTCATACCAATGGAGGAGCATAGTCGTGACGCAGTTTGTTGGCCTCGACGTTTCGCAAAAGAGACCGCTGTCAGCGTAGTCGACGAGGAAGGTCGGCAAATGTGGCGTGGAAAGGTGAAGACCGATCCGACCACGCTTGCCGCCGTGATCGCGTTGCGCGCACCTGATGCCAAGCGGATCGGCTTCGAAACGGGCCCGCTCTCGACCTGGCTCTGGCATGCATTAAAAGCCCTCGGGCTTCCGCTGATCTGCCTGGACGCACGCCATGCCAAGGCGGGGCTGAGCGTCCAAGGGAACAAGACAGATGAGAATGACGCGCTCGGGTTGGCCCAACTCGTACGGACAGGCTGGTATCGAGAGGTGAAGGTGAAGTCGCTCGACAGTCATCTGGTGCGCGGCGTGCTCGGAGCTCGAGCGCAGCTCGTCAGCACGCGGATACGTTTAACAACGACGATCCGCAGTTTGCTGAAGAACGTCGGCGTATTTGTTGCGGTCGGGCACCGGCAGACGTTCGCTAGTGCTGCCGAGGAAGCGATCAGAGGACAAACCGGCCTCCCAGTGTCGTAATTTTGTCGCATAGCCCCCTTGTGGCGGGCCTGGCCGGTCCATATGCTACTTTTAACAAGCACGATCAGCGATCGATAAAATGGAAGGGGAGAACATGACGTTAGATTACGCCGGCACTCGCACGATTGCGCCGCCGCACACTTCTCTGCCCGAGGACGCACACGGGCATTCACCGATCTTCTCGGCGATCCTCAGGTGCCGCTAAGGGGGCGTTACGCACTGCACGTCTGATCGAAGAACAATTTCTGGCTGACGGCTGGCCGTCCTCTCGCCCGTATGGCGGCGAAGGGGAGCTGGCGCGACGATATCACACCGGCGAAGCGATGATTCGTGAAGCAATACGCATTCTGGAAGCACGCGGCACCGCCAAAATGCGGACCGGAAGAAATGCGAAACTGGTTGTCACTTCGCCGTCTCTCGAACAGTTGTACGACGGCATGAAGACGTACTGCTCATTGCTGGGGGTGTCTCACGCACAAATCGCCGTAGCCCGAACAATTGTAGAGCTGG